>NZ_JBVIAH010000012.1:0-252611 GCF_055574035.1 Streptomyces sp. NPDC030021 | reverse complement strand
CCCCCCCCCCCCCCCCCCCCCCCCCCCCCCCCCCCCCCCCCCCCCCCCCCCCCCCCCCCCCCCCCCCCCCCCCCCCCCCCCCCCCCCCCCCCCCCGCCGCCGGACCGCCGGGGCCGCCAGGATGACGAGGACCGCGGCGCCGTACGCGGTTGCGCTCAGCGCCGGCCGGTGGCCGAAGACCGGTGCGAGGAGGTAGACGGCCGCGCCCGCGAGGGCGACGCCGAGCCATTCCCAGCGTCCGTCCAGGGCCACGAGGGCGATCAGGAGCAGGGCGTACCAGGAGTAGCCGGGGGTGAGGAGCGCGAAGGCCCACCCGGTGACCAGGAGGGCGCCGCTCCACGGGCGCCGGGGGTCGCCGCGCCGCATCACGTACAGGGACACGCCCGCCATGGCGGCGAGGAGCACCGGGAGCGCCCAGCTGTCGGGCAGGAGGAGGCGGAGCAGGGCGTAGCGGGAGCCGGCGGAGGGGTCGTCGTAGCCCTCCTCGTCCACGTAGCCGCCGAGGTAGCCGAGGACGGAGTCGTGCGAGAGGAGGACGTAGGGCAGGTAGGCGAGCAGGGTGAAGGCAGCGGCGGGGACCAGGACGGCGGCCGCGTCGCGGACCCGGCGCACCCCGGACAGCGCGCCGGGCAGGACGACGGCGGGCATCAGTTTGGTGGCGACGGCGGCGCCGAGGACCAGGCCTCCGGCCGCCCGGCGGCCGAGGCCGCGCCCCGCGACGAGACCGAGACCGATCACGGCGAGCAGCACGCCCAGTACGTCCACGTGCGCGTTGTTCACGGCTTCGATCGGTACGGCGGGACACCAGGCCCAGTACGCGGCGCGGCGCAGGTCCTGGCCCCGGCGGCGCAGGATCAGCAGCAGCGCGCCCGTCACGCCGAGGGAGAGGAGGCCGGCGCCGGTCTGGAGCGGCTTGTGCCGGGCTCCGTGCGGGGAGAGCTGGTCGACCGCCAGGAAGTACGCCTCGGCGACGGGCGGGTAGATGGTGTGCACGGCGGGCCGGTTGATGCGGGTGCAGTGCGGGACGGGGCCGCCGCCGGGAAGCGGGGCGCGGTCCGGGCCCACGCAGGCGGCGCCCGTGGGAAAGAGCCAGGGGTCGCGCAGCCGGGCCGGTCCCGGGTCCTGCGGGGCGTGGTCGTACGGGGAGATGCCGGCCGACTGGACCCGCCCGTCCCAGGCGTAGCGGTAGGAGTCGGTGCTGGTCCGGGGCGGCGCCACCAGCCCGGTCGCGGCGACGGCGAGGGCCCCGGCGAGGAGCAGGGGCACGACGCGGGCGGCCGGGACCCTGCGCAGGGCGAGCAGGGCGAGGGCGAACAGCGCCCAGCAGGCCGCGTACCGGAGGAACAGCCCCGCGGCGTCGGTGAAGTAGCCGTCGTGGCGGATGGTGAGGACGAGGGCGGCGGTCAGGGCGGCGAGGGCCGCGAGTGCGGTCGGGACGGTCGGGACGGTGCGCGGTTTCACCCCCGCAGCGTTCCAGCATCGGGTCCGGAAGTGGCGTGCGCCGTCCCGCACGTCCGCATTCCGTAAGGTGTTCAAACCGCCCTCCGCGGCGTCGGCGGGGTGTCATGGGCTCATGCGCTTCACTCCGCCCCCGGGCCCGCCGATCACGTTCACGGCGCGGCTGCACGACGCCCGTACCGCGACGGTGATCGGCCGCCTGCTCGGGCTCGCCATCGTCGTCTGTTTCGCCACCGGTGTGCTCAGCCACTTCCTCCAGCACCCGCCGGCCTGGCTCGCCGACCGGCTGCCGAGCCGCCCGTACTGGGGCTACCGGTTCACCCAGGGCCTGCACGTGGCCTCGGGCACCGCCGCGGTCCCGCTGCTGCTCGCCAAGCTGTGGACGGTCTACCCGCGGCTCTTCGCGTGGCCGCCGGTACGGTCCGTGCGGCACGCGCTGGAACGCCTCTCGGTGGCCGTGCTCGTCGCCGCCGCGGTCTTCCAGCTGTTCACCGGGCTGCTGAACACGTTCCAGTGGTACCCCTGGCCGTTCTCGTTCGTGCCCGTGCACTACGCCGTCGCCTGGCTCCTGCTGGGAGCGCTGCTGCTGCACGTCGCCGTTCAATGGCCGCGGATCCGCGACCACTTCACCCGCCGCTCCCCCGGCACCCTGGCGCTGCCCGAGGCCGACGGGCCGGACCGGCGGCAGCTGCTGGCGGCCGTCGCGGCGGGGGTCGGCGCGGTCACGCTGACCACCGTCGGGCAGTCCGTCACCGCGCTCGGTCCGCTGGAGCTGTTCGCTCCGCGCAGCCCGGCCCACGGTCCGCAGGGGCTGCCGGTGAACCGTACGGCCGCCGCGGCGCGCGTCACCGCGGCCTCGCTGGACGGCTGGCGGCTGACCCTGGCCGGGCCGCGCCCGGCCACCCTCACGCTGGCGGAGCTGCGCGCGCTCCCGCAGCACGAGGTGACCCTGCCGATCGCCTGCGTGGAGGGCTGGAGCAAGTCCGCCCGGTGGACGGGGGTACGGGTACGTGACCTGCTGGAGCGGGCCGGAGGGGGACCGGACGCACGCTGCCGGGTGGTGTCGCTGGAAGTGGCGGGCGCGTACCGGGTGATGGAGATGGGCCGCCTGTACGCGCAGGACCCGCTCACCCTGCTGGCGCTGCGCCTGAACGGTGAGGTGCTGTCCCTGGACCACGGCTACCCGGCGCGGATCATCGCCCCGAACCGGCCGGGCGTGCTCCAGACCAAGTGGGTCGGCCGACTGGAGGTGGCGTGATGGCCTTCCGGTACGCGGTCGGCGGCTTCGGCCTGGCCGTCATGGCCTTCGGCGGCTTCCTGCTGGTGCGGGAGCCCGAGCCGTGGCGGATCGCCCTGTGGCTGGCGGGCGGAATCCTCGTGCACGACGGGTTGATCGCCCCGCTGATCATCGCGGTCGGGGCGCTCTGCGCGGCGGCGGGCCTGCGCCTGCGCGGGGTCCCGCGCGCCGCGCTGGTCGTCGCGGGGTCCCTGACGGTGATCGCCCTGCCGCCGCTCCTGCGCCCCGGTGGCGTGGCCAACGCGTCGGTGCTGCCGCTCGATTACCCACGGAACTGGCTGCTGGCCATGGCCGCGATCGGCGTGCTCACGGCCGGGTACGCGGGAGCGCGCGCGTGGTCGCGGCGGCGACGTGCGGCCCTCCGGCGCTGAAGAGGGGGATGACCGAAGGGGGAGTTGCTGCCGGTGCGGCAGCGACTCCCCCTTCGTCCTGCCCGGTCAGCGCCGCAGGTCCACGAAGCTGCGGCCCGCGGCCTGCCAGGTGGTGGCCCGGGTCCAGCCGGCGTCCGCGGCACGGCCGCACAGGGCGCGGGCGCCGAGCCGGGCCCACCAGAAGGGCGCCCCGTGCCCGCCGCGGCCGTCGTCGACGTGGACCTCTACGCGTTCGTCCACGTCGGCGGTGGTCACCTCGACCAGCAAGGAGCCCTCCGGGGCGGCGAGCCGTGCGGCGCGGGTCAGCAGAGCGGCCGGGTCCCCGCCGATGCCGATGTTGCCGTCGATGAGCAGGACCGTGCCCCAGCGTCCCTCTCCGGGCAGCGGGTCGAAGACCGACCGGCACAGGGCGCTGCCGCCGGCCCGCGTCGTACGGGCCACGGCCTCGGGGGTGACGTCCACGCCCAGCGCCCGGTGCCCGCGTGCGGCCAGGGTGGCGACGAGGCGCCCGGGGCCGCAGCCGATGTCCAGGACGGGCCCCGTGCAGCGGGCGAGGACGCCCTCGTCCGCCTCGTCCGGTTCGGCGCACCAGCGCTCCACCTCAAGCGGCAGCAGCCAGCCGTCCGCGCGCCGCAGGTAGAGGGGGCCCTGGCCGGCGCGCAGCGCGTCGGCGTAGGGGTCGGCCCGCCAGGCGAGGGCGGGTTCGGCGAGCTGTGCGGTCATCGTGTCACCGTGCGGAGGCCGGAGTGCAGGGCGGCGAAGCGGGTACCGGGCACGGCGGCGGCGACCCGCGCCGCGTCGGCCGGGGTGTCGACGTCGCACAGCTCGGGCAGGTCCCGTACCGCCCGCCCGGAGGCGGTCAGCCGGCCGCGCTGCAGTTCGCCCGTGGTCGGCAGGGACATCGGTACGCCGAGGAACAGGGCCGGGTCGGGCTCGGCCAGGCCGAGCGCCCAGAACCCGCCGTCGTCGGCGGGGCCGAACCAGGCGTCCGTCTCGCTGAAGTCGAGGCCGCGGGCGAGGAGGTCCGGGGTGACCTGCGGAGTGTCCATGCCGATGAGCAGGGCCGGTCCGGCGGCCCGGGCGAAGGCCGCGGCCAGCCGGGCGTCGAGCCCGCCCGCGCACTGCGGCACGACCTCGATGCCGTGGGGCAGCCAGGGTCCGGGCGCGCCGTCGAGTACGAGAACGCGCCGCCGGGCCGGGGTGTCGAGTACGGCGGCCAGGGTGTCCTGGAGTGCGGCGCGCGCCAGCCCGGCGGCCTGCTCGGGGGTGAAGTGCGGGGTGAGGCGGGTCTTGACCCGGCCGGCGACGGGGGCCTTGGCGATGACGAGGAGGGTGCTCATGCGGAAACCCCCTCCCCTTCGGTGGGCGCGGACCGGATGCCCGGGGGCTCGGCGAGCACCTTGCGCATGTCCCGTACCGCCTGCCAGGTGCCCCGCCAGGTGCCGGTGACCTTGGACTTCCCGGAGCGGGGCAGGTACGGGACGTCGGTCTCGGCGACGCGCCATCCGGCGTCGGCGGCCCGTACGACCATCTGGAGCGGGTAGCCGCTGCGCCGGTCGGTCAGTTCCAGGCCGAGCAGCGCCTCGCGGCGCGCGACCCGCATCGGTCCGAGGTCGTGCAGCCGCAGTCCGGTACGGCGGCGCAGCATCCGCGCCAGCGCGAGGTTCCCGGCACGGGCGTGCACGGGCCAGGCGCCGCGCCCCTGCGGGCGGCGGCGGCCGAGCAGCAGGTCGGCCTCGCCCGCGACGACGCTCGCCGCCATGGCGGCGAGCAGCCCGGGGTCCATGGAGGCGTCGCAGTCGCAGAAGCAGACCAGGTCGGCGCGGGCCGCGAGGAGTCCGGCGTGGCAGGCGGCGCCGAAACCGCGCCGGTCCTCGTGCACGACGGTGGCGCCCAGGCTCCGGGCGATCTCCGCCGAGCCGTCGGTCGAGCCGTTGTCGACGACGATGGCGCGCCATCCGGCCGGCACACGGGCCAGCACCCAGGGAAGCGCCTGCGCCTCGTCGAGGCACGGCAGTACGAGGTCCGCGCGGGGCGGAGCACTAGCTGATGAAGTCACCCTCCACACCGTAGGAATCGGGACCGGGGAAAAGGGGCCCGCAGACCTTACGAAACGCGGACGCCGTCCCACGGGAGGGGGTCCGCGCCACACCTGGGTCCGGGCAGGTGACAGCCTGGGGGCATGGCAGTGAGCAATGTGGACAGTACGAACGAGGGGCCCGGCGGCGCCCAGGGCAGCATTCTGGTCGTCGACGACGATCCGACCGTCTCGGAAGTCGTGGCCGGGTACCTGGAGCGGGCCGGATTCACGGTGCGCCTGGCGGCGGACGGCCCGTCCGGCCTGCGTGCCGCCCAGGAGCACCGCCCCGACCTGATGGTCCTCGACCTGATGCTCCCCGGGATGGACGGCCTGGAGGTCTGCCGCCGGCTACGCGCCGGGGAGAACGGCGGCCGGCCCGTCCCCGTCATCATGCTCACCGCACGCGGCGACGAGGACGACCGGATCCTGGGCCTGGAGATGGGCGCGGACGACTACGTGACCAAACCCTTCAGCCCGCGGGAGCTCGTGCTGCGGGTGCGCTCCGTACTGCGCCGGGCGCAGGCCGGTACCCCGGCCGGTGGCCCGGAAGGCGGTCCGGAGGGCGGTCCGCGGCTCTCGGTGGCGGGCCTGGTACTGGACCCGGCGGCTCGCCGGGTCCACAAGGAGGGCCGGGAACTCGCGCTCACCCTGCGGGAGTTCGATCTCCTCGCCTACTTCCTGCGCCACCCCGGCCAGGTCTGCGACCGGGAGCGGCTGATGCGCGAGGTCTGGGGCTGGGACTTCGGCGACCTGTCGACGGTCACCGTGCACGTCCGGCGGCTCCGCGGCAAGATCGAGGACGATCCGGGGAGCCCGCAGCTGATCCGGACCGTCTGGGGGGCCGGCTACCGCTTCGAGCCGGCCCCGGACACCGCGGCCGAGCACGCCTTCCGGACGGAGGACGGCCATGCGTGACCTTCTGCTGATCGCCCTGTACGCACTCCTCGGCGCGGGTGCCGCCGGGCTGCTCGGGGCCGTGGCGCTGCGGATACTGCGCCGGCGCAGCGTCGCCGTCTCCCTCGCGATCGTCGCCGCGGTCGCCGTGTCCGCGATGCTCGCCGGAACGCTGACCGTGGCGTGGGCGATGTTCCTGTCCTCCCACGACCTGACCGTCGTGACCATGGTCGTCGCGACGGCCGCGGCCGTCTCGATGGCCACCGCGCTGCTGCTGGGCCGCCAGGTCGTCCGGCGCTGCCGGGAACTCGTCGGCGCGGCCCGGGCCTTCGGGGAGGAGGGGACGTTCGCGGCGCCGACCGTGCCCGCTCCCGCCGAATTCACGGCACTGAGCCACGAACTGGCTCTCACCAGCGAACGGCTGGCCGCGTCCCGCGAGCGCGAGCGGGCCCTGGAGGCCTCGCGGCGCGAGCTCGTGGCCTGGATCTCGCACGATCTGCGCACCCCGCTGGCCGGGCTGCGCGCCATGTCGGAGGCGCTGGAGGACGGCATGGCGGCCGATCCCGCCCGCTACCACCGGCAGATCCGTACCGAGGTCGACCGCCTCAACTCCATGGTCGGCGACCTTTTCGAACTCTCCCGCATCCACGCGGGCGCGCTGTCCCTCACCCTGACCCGGATGTCCCTCCACGACCTGGTGGGCGACGCCCTGGCCGGCACCGACGCGCTCGCCCGCGAGCACGGCGTACGGCTGGTCGGCGAGGGGGTCGCCTCGCTGCCGGTGGAGGTGGACGGCAAGGAGATGACCCGGGTGCTGTCCAACCTCCTGGTCAACGCCATCCGCCACACACCGGCCGACGGGACGGTCGCGATCGCCGCCGAACGCCGCGCGGACTCCGTGGTGCTCTCGGTCACCGATGCCTGCGGAGGCATCCCCGAGGAGGACCTCCCGCGCGTCTTCGACACGGGCTGGCGCGGCACCCCGGCCCGTACCCCTCCCTCGGGTGCGGGCCTGGGCCTCGCCATCGTCCGGGGCATCGTCGAGGCCCACGCGGGCCACGCGAACGTCCACAACGTCTCCGGCGGCTGCCGCTTCGAACTGACCCTGCCGGCCGCTGCCGGCTAGGGCCGGCAGACTTGCGGGTTCCTCCCGCTGTGGCAGCTGAACGCAGCGGACGGTTACAACTGGCCCTGAGGACGGTGTGCCGGCCGGGGGCGTGCAAGGTCCACCGCATCGGCCGTGCGGGCCCCGGCCTCCGGTGCGCGGGCGGCCGTCGCCGCCAGCAACTGGCGCAGCGCCGGTCCGGGAGGCCCCGGCAGCACCGCCAGGTATGTGGTCAGGGCCGGCCGGGTCAGCGGCCGGATCGCGGTGCGCGGGAGCTTCGGCAGCGGCCCGACCTCGTAGAACACCGTCCAGGACGGGTCCAGGGGGCTCTCGCCGATCGACGTCAGTGTGGCGAGCAGGTCGGTGAAGGGCGGCCCGGCCGGTGCTCCGGCCAGCGGGGCGACCAGGTCGTGGAAGGGCGGGTTGGCCTCCCGCGCGGCCAGCCGCAGCGGCAGGTGTGCCAGCTGCTCGGGGCCCAGCTCCGCGGCCCGGGCCAGCGGATGCCCGCCCGGCAGGGCCGCGTACAGCCGGTCCCGCCACAGCGGCAGCAGCTCCAGGCCGGGCGCCTCGGGCCGGGCCCGGACCAGCGCCGCGTCCAGCTCCCCGGAACGCACCGCCGCGAGCCGCTCGGTCACCGGCAGCCGCACCGGCCGCACCCGGAGCCGGGGCGCGCGGGCCGCGAGCTCCTCCAGCAGCCGGTGGACCCGGTCCCCCGGCCCCTGCACCGTGCCCAGCCTGAGCACACCGCTCGCGCCCGCCGCGATGTCGGCGGCCACCTCCCGGGTGCGGGCGGCCGCGGCGAGCACCGCCCGCGCCTCCGGGAGCAGCCGCTCCCCGGCGCCGGTGAGGCCCACCCGGCGGGTGGTACGGGTGAAGAGGACCAGGCCAAGTTCCCGCTCCAGCAGGCCGATCTGGCGGCTCACCGCGGACTGGACGGTGTGGAGTCGCTCGGCGGCCCGGCCGAAGCCCCCTTCCTCGGTGACCGCCACGAAGTACCGCAGCTGACGCAGTTCCATCCGCGGCCCTCCCCGCCCCGACCCATCACGATCGGAGATGACTGTACGTGCGAAACGGCGCTGGTTCGGCGGCTGTTGCCCTGCTCGAATGGAGCGGTCGGCACGACGGGCGGAAGCGGCGGAAGGACAGCGGATGGGACGGCACCAGGGACAGGTCGCGGGCACGGCGCTCGTGGTGCGGGCGGCGGACGCCGAGGAGGTGCCGCTGCCCCGCGCGGGGGCCTTCCGGCTGCTGGCCGACGGTGGCGCGGCCGGTGTGAACCGGCTCAGCCTGGGCGCGGGTTCGGCCGGGGCGCCGCGGCACTTCCACACCCGGTCCACCGAGCTCTTCTACGTGCTCGGCGGGGCCGCGGACTTCCTGCTCGGCACCGAGCCCGTGCGGGTGGCGGAAGGCGGGCTGGTCCTCGTACCGCCCGGGCTGACGCACGCGTTCGGCCCGGCGCCGGGCGGGGGCGCCGAACTCCTCGTCGTGCTGACCCCCGGGGTGGAACGCTTCGGCTACTTCCGGACGCTGGGACGCATCCAGCACGGGCTGGCGGGGTTCGAGGAACTGCTGCCCCACCAGGACCGCTACGACGTCCACTTCCCCGGAGCCTGAGGCCGGGCGGGGCGGGTGCCGGCCCCGGCCGTCGTGGCCGGGGCCGGCACCGGACCGTCAGCCCAGCTTCCAGACGACCTCGGCCGCGGTGCCGGTCTCGTGGCTCGGGGAGCGGTTGTCGCGGTCGCCCTGGAAGCCGACGAACGCGGGCTGCACGTTCTCCGGAACCAGGTAGATCTCGCAGGTGGTGACGGACTTGCCGGCGGCCAGGGGCAGCTCGGACTCGGAAACCTCCTGGCAGGGCTCGAACTTGGCCCCCCAGGCAGGGGCGAAGAAGTACGCGCGCTGCTGGTCGGCGCCGTGCAGCAGCAGCTTGAAGTTGAAGCTGCCTGTGTCCGGCGCACCGCCCTTGTGCGTGTAGGTGGTGGTGACGTAATAGGGCGTCTTGCCCTCCAGCAGCCCGACGCCGAGCTTTTCCACCGCGGCCTTGTCCCCCTTGACGACCGAGACCGGGGTGACGCTCAGCTGGGTCTTGGCCTGGTCCGGGAAGTGGGTCTCGGACACGTCCGCCGGCGTCTTCAGGGCGAGCGGCTCGGCGAACGTCCCCTTCTGCGTGGCGGCGGGGCCGGCGTCGTCCTCCGGCCCGCAGGCGGTGAGCGCCAGGGCCGTCAGCGCGATAGGCACGGCAGTGCGGAGCAGACGGTTGGTCAGCATGATGTGGATCCCCCGAGGTTCGCTGTCTACAGTGCCCGGCGGCGCCCCAGGCGCCGACAGGCAGGGCGACTCTATCCCCTCGGATGATCAAGGTCTGCCACGCCTGTGTCACGGTCCCGTCGCAAAGGAAACGCCCTGGCCCGTGGCCAGTTCGGCCATGCCCGCGGCGAAGGGGACGGCCGGCCGCCAGCCCAGCTCGTGGCGCAGGCGCGCCGAGTCGGCGGTGATGTGCCGGACGTCGCCGAGCCGGTACTCGCCGGTGACGACCGGAGCCGGGCCACCGCACGCGGCAGCCAGCGCCCCGGCCATGTCGCCGACGGTCCGCGGGTCTCCGCTGCCGACGTTGTACGCGGTGAAGCCCACGGCCCCGGACCCGGACCCCGCGCCCGCGTCCGTGCCCACCCGGGCCAGGGTCTCCAGCGCCACCGCGTTGGCCGCGGCCACGTCCCGCACGTGGACGAAGTCCCGGCGCTGTCCGCCGTCCTCGAAGACGCGCGGCGCCTCGCCCCGCGCGAGCGAGGACGTGAACAGCGCCGCCACCCCCGCGTACGGGGTGTCGCGGGGCATCCCCGGCCCGTAGACGTTGTGGTAGCGCAGCGAGACGACGCGTCCGCCGGTGGCCCGGGCCCAGGAGGACGCGAGGTGTTCCTGGGCGAGCTTGGTCGTGGCGTAGACGTTCCGGGGGTCCGTCGGGGCGTCCTCCGTGACCAGCCCCGGCGCCAGGTCGGCGCCGCAGACCGGGCAGCGCGGCTCGAACCGCCCGGCCCGCAGATCGCTCTCGGCGCGCGGGCCGGGCCGGACCGTGCCGTGGGCGGGGCACTCGTAGCGTCCCTCGCCGTAGACGACCATCGACCCGGCGAGCAGCAGCCGCGGTACCCGCGCCCGCGCCATCTCGGCCAGCAGCACCGCGGTGCCCAGGTCGTTGGCCGACACGTAGCCGGGCGCGTCCCCGAAGTCCTTCCCGAGCCCCACCCTGGCCGCCTGGTGACAGACCGCGTCCACGCCTGCCAGCGCCTGTGCCACGGCATCCGGGTCCCGTACGTCCCGTCCGTCCTCGGCCAGGTCGAAGACCACCGGCTCATGGCCGCGGCCGATCAGCTCGGCGACGATGTGCGAGCCGATGAAGCCCGCGCCTCCAGTCACTAGTACGCGCATGCCCCGACGCTATGCCGCGCACGGCCCGGCGAGGCGCGTACCGGGCCGCACGTCACGGATCCGTAAGAACCCGGACGGCGGCGCACGTGCGGCCGATCAGCGAACGGGACCCGACAGCGGTGCGGGGAGCGCCGGCATGATCGGGGGCAGTACGCGCGGAGCGGCCGGGGCCCCGGCCGACGGGGCCTGGGCCGACGGGGTCTCGGCGGAGCGGTTCTTCACGGCCGGGTCCGGGGTGCGCGGCGCCGTGGTGCCGCAGAGGGACCGGTCGCGGTAGTCCCGCATCGCTGCGTCGGCCGGATGCGGGTCGAAGGCGGTGCCGGCCGCGTTGACACGCTGGTACTTCATCAGGTTGTACCCGATGGCGAACTGACGGCTGCCGTCCGGGCTGGACAGGGCCCAGGTGCCGGCGCCCCAGACTCCCCCGTCGTGGCCCCAGGCCGGGCCGCACGGCGTGTCCACGGAGTAGATGCCGAGGCCGTAGTGCATGACCACGGCGCCCGTCTCGCCCTTGACGTCGACGGTGGTGCGCATCTGGTCCAGCTGGCGGCGCGGCAGGATGTCGCCGCCCAGCAGGGCGCGGTAGAAGGTGTTGAGGTCCTGCGGAGTGGAGACGAGGGCCCCGGCGGTGCCGGCCCAGGTCATGTTGTAGTCGCTGTAGTCGCGCGGGGGGTCGATGAGCCCGTAGAAGCTCTCGTACATGCGGGCGTGGGCGCCGCGGATGCGCGGGTCCGTACCGGGGAAGTAGGTGTCGCGCAGCCCCACGCGCCGGATCACGTCCCGCGTGATCACCTGCTCCGGGTCCTGGCCGGTCACCTTGCGGAGCACCTCGCCGAGCAGCACGTAGTTGGTGTTGGAGTAGGACCAGTCGGTGCCGGGTTCGAACCGCTGCGGCCTGGCCACCCCGTAGCCGATCAGCTCGGCGGGCGTGATCGTGCGGTACCGGTGCTCGTCCAGGCTCTCCGTGGTCCCCTTCAGGAGGGAGGGGAAGGCATCGCCGACGTAGTCGTGGATGCCGCTGGTGTGGTTCAGGAGCATGCGTACGGTCACCTTGCGGCCGCGCTCGCCGGGCACCAGCTCGGGCACGTAGTCGCCGACCGGCCGGTCCAGGTCCACCCGGCCCTTCGCGGACTGCTGGAGGACGGCCACGGCGGTGAACGTCTTGGTGACGCTGCCGACGCGGTGCCGGAGGTCGGGCCGGACCTTGCGCCCAGTGGCGACGTCGGCGAGGCCGGCGGCGCCGTCGAAGCGCTCGCGGCCGTCGCGGACCCCGGAGTGGACGCCGTACACGCCCGCCTCCTGGATCGCGTTCAGCCCCGCCTGCAGCCGGGTCCGGTCGAGGCGCCGGCCGGCGTCCTGGCCGTAGGCGCTCGGCGCGTCCTGGACAGCGGCGCTCGCGGCCGGCGCGAGGCCCGCCAGCAGGGCTATGGCGACGGCGGTGGCCGAGGCGGCGCGGCGCAGTCGCGGTGCGGGACGGTCGGCGGGACGGGTGTGGGGCACGGCGGCTCCTCGGCGGTGGCCCGGTGGGGCCCGGCGATCTTGGTCCCTTCAATTGTTCGTTCCCGACCCGCGCCGCGACCTCCTCCGCCAGGACGAACCGGGCATCAACCTCCAGACTGAGAAGCACCTTGACAGCCCATTACATTTGTCACGTCACACTCCCGGGCCCGCCTCCCCGCCCGGTACGGCACCCCCGGGCCCGCACACCCCCTGACCAGCGGACTGTGACTCCGCCCACCCTCCCTTGACCGGAGAAGGAAGGGCTACCTAACTTCGATGTATGGCCTCCCACGACCCCACCCCTCCCTCCGACGCCTCCGGTACCCCCGGTACCCCTGGTGCCTCCGGTACCCCTGGTGCCTCCGACGCGTCCGAGCTGGTCGATTTCGCCGTCGACCTCACCTCGCAGGAGGTGCTCCGGCGCGCCCAGGTGATGGCTGCCCTCGGCCCGGACTGGGATCCGATGGAGGTGCTCCTCGGTGAGGAGGCCGCGTACGACCTGCTCTATTCCGGGCTCGACGCGGAACAGCAACGCCTCTACGACGACCTGGTGGCGGCCGGTGTGCTGCCCGCGCGCGGAGACGGCCGTGCTGCCGCTTGACCCGCAGGCCGACCCCGGGCGCCGTGCCTGGGTGGCCTGCCCGAAGTGTGCGGACGCGCGTGGCTGCGAACCCTGTGAGCAGCGGCGCACCTGTTCCACCCACTGGCGCTACCTGCTCACCAACACCGGCAGCATGCTCCACCTCCAGTGCCCCGGGTGCACCCACGTCTGGGTGCACGAGAGCGGCTTCGGAGCCACCCGCTCCCTGTGGGACCGCGTCACGGGCGCCCGGCCCGGCTCCTGACCACCGCGCCGGGGGTCAGGTGGCGGTCCAGCCGCCGTCCAGGGGGATCGAGGCACCCGTGACGTAGCCGGTGTGCGGGCCGCAGAGCCACAGGACGGCTGCGGCGACCTCCTCCGGTTCGATCAGCCGCTTGAGCGCGGAGCGGCTCAGCAGCACCTCGGACACCACCTGAGCGGCGTCGATGCCGTGAGCGGCCGCCTGGGCCTCGATCTGCCGCTCGACCAGTGGTGTGCGGACGTAGGCGGGGTTCACGCAGTTGCTGGTGACGCCGTGCGGAGCCCCTTCGACGGCCGCGACCTTGCTCAGCCCTTCGAGTGCGTGCTTCGCCGTCACGTATCCGGCCTTGAACGCACTGGCGCGCAGCCCGTGCGCGCTGGAGATGTTGACGATGCGGCCCCAGCCGCGTGCGCGCATGTGGGGCATGGTCCGGCGGATCAGCAGGAACGGCGCGTGCACCATCACGCGCTGCATGAGTGCGAAGCGGTCCGGCGGGAACTCGGTCAGCGGGGCGACGTGCTGCAGCCCGGCGTTGTTGACCAGGATGTCGATGTCGGCCGGCAGCTCCCCGACGGTCTCGTCCCGGGAAAGGTCCACCACGTGCGCCTGCCCGCCGATCCTCTCGGCGACGGCCTTCGCGGTGGCGGCGTCCATGTCCACCACGTGTACGTGGGCCCCGGCCGCGGCGAGCGCCGAGGCGCAGGCCCGCCCGATACCGCCGCCGGCGCCGGTCACCAGGGCGGTACGGCCCGCCAGGTCGATGCCCGCGGCGGCGGCAGCCGGTCCGTGGGGCACGGGAGGGTATCCGCTTGTCATGCCCGGAATCATCCGGGACACCCGTGGGCCGCTCCCATGTGCGCGGCCGCCACAGTCGGGCCGCGAGGTGTGTCGGCCGTCGCCAGGGCCTCTGCGGGCCGGCCCGCGCAGGCCCACGGAGGCTCGTGGGGCCCGCGGAGGCCCGCACGGGCCCGATCGCTACGCGGGCCCGAGCAGGTCCAGGAGCCGGGCCAGTGCGCCGGGCCGCCGGTCGACCGGGAGGTGGTCGACGAAGTGCACCGGGCAGCCGAGCGCCCGCGCGCCGCCGTCCGCCTCACGGCTGTCGCCGACCATCAGCACATCGGCGGGGGGCAGGCCCAGCCGGTCGCAGGCGGTCCGGAAGATCACCGGATCGGGCTTCTGGGTGCCCAGCTCGAAGGAGAGCACGTAGGCGTCGACCAGCTCGTCGAGCCCGTGCGTGCGGAAGACCGGCCGCAGGTCCCATCCGATGTTGCTGACCACGGCCACCGGGAGCCCCCGGCGGCGCAGTGCGCGCAGGGTGGGCCCGGTGTCCGGGTAGGGGCGCCAGGCGGCGGGGGCCATGTGGCGGTCGTAGAGCGCCTGCGCCAGCTCCGGGTCCGTGATCCCGGCAGCGCGGGTCAGGCCGCCGTAGGCGGCCCGGTGCTGCTCGGCGCTGAGGTCCCGCTGGTCCCACAGGGTTTCGAGGTGCGCCGGCATGTGCTGGGGCGACGGTCCGCCGGGCAGTGCGCCGTACTCGGTCAGCCGCCGCGCCGTGTCGCCGAACTCCTCTTCGGCCAGCGGGATGCCGGTCTCCGCGAGGGCGGCGGCGAGCCACTCCTCGGTCGACTCGACGCGCAGCAGTGTGCCGGAGAAGTCGAACATCACTCCCTTGATCATGTGGTGATCGTAGTCCGGTCCGGCCCGGCCCGAGCCGACTCCTGGGGGCCGGCTCAGGTGGTCGGGTGCAGCCTGGACGCGACGGGGGCGGCCGGTGAACTCTCCGGACTTCCGTCGACGGCGGCCAGGGCGCTGCCCGCCAGCCAGGTCCGCCAGTCCACGTTCCAGTCGCCGAAACCGTTGTCGAAGGGGGCCATCTTCGCCCCGCCGCTGTTGACCACCTCCACGATGTCTCCTTCGCGGACGGTCTCGAAGAACCAGGCGGCGTCCTCGGTGCTCATGCCCGTGCAGCCGTGGCTCACGTTCTCCTCGCCCTGCGACTCGACCGACCAGGGCGCGGCGTGGATGTACTCGCCGCTCCAGGTCACCCGGGTCGCGTAGGAGACGGGCAGGTCGTAGAACTCGCTGGTGCCGCGCTTGATGCCGACCGTGTCACCGCGCATCCGGACCTTGGGCTCCTTGCGCAGCACGACCTTGATGCCGCTGCGGGTCCTGAAGCCCGCCTTGCCGGTGGTGACCGGGATCGTCCTGATGACCCGCCCGTTGCGGCGTACGGTCATCCGGTGGGTGGCGGAGTCGGTGACGGCCTCGATCCGGTCCGCGATGGTGAACTGCACCGGGTCGGAGGCGCCGCCGTAGTCGTGGTCCCCGACCTCGATCCCGTCGAGACCGCTGCGGACGCGGACGACGGTGTGGGCGGGCCAGTACGTACGCGGCCGGAAGTGCAGGGTCGATTCGTCGACCCAGTGCCACGCGCCCTCGACATGCGGCTCGGAAGTCACCTGCAGTGCCTGCTCCAGCCGGGCGCGGGCCGGGAGGTCGTCGGCGGGCACCGGGCGGCTGAGGCTCGCCGTCACGATCTCCCCCGCTCCGTACGTGCCGGGGCCCGGTCCGAACTCGACCGTCAGCCTGCCCCCGTCCGGGGGCGGCGCGGTCCGGAACGCCATGGTCACCCCGACCGCGGTCCCCTCCGCGTCCAGGGCGCCGACCTGCACGGTGTAGGTCTCGCCCGCCCGCAGCGGCTCGCTGTTCAGCCAGCGCTCGCTGTGCGGGGCGAGCTCGCCGGCGAGATGGCGGCCGTGCCCGTCGCGTACGGTCACGTCCGTGAGGCGGCCCTGCTCCGCGAGGGCGATCTGGAGCGGCCCGCCGGAATCCGTGGGGAGCACCTCGGTCCGGGCGGTCCGCGCCGCGCCGCCGAGGGAGGGCTCCTTCACGACGGATCCCACCCCGCGCGCGGTGGCCCGTACCCGTTGTTCCTGCCAGCCGCTGCACAGCCCGGGGCGGAACATGCGCACCGCGCACGGCCCGTCGCCGGATCCACCGCCCTCCTCCAGCACCCTCCCGACCAGCAGGGTGACCGCGGCCACTCGCGGCGGGCCCGCGAGGGTCCCCTGCGCAGTGTCCGCATCGGGCGCCCGGCCCGGCGCTGCGGCGACGACCAGCATGGCCCCCGTCACCGCAGCCACGGCGCCCCACGCCTTGGTCGGTTGTCTCCGTCGCATTCGTGGCATATCCGTATCAAAGCGATGCGGCGCCGAAATGATGATCATTCGCTCGGCGCTGCGGCCGAACGGGCACCCAAGAGAACTCGGACGGAGCACTGAACCCGGCCCGGGCGAGCGGGGCGCGGACGGAGATCCGATAATCGGATGCCCTCGGGCGGGCCACCCACGACAATGCGGCCATGGCCATCCGCACAGCACGCTTGGACGAGCTGTCCCTCCTCCAGGACATCGAGAGGGCCGCCGGGCGCTGCTTCCGGGACATCGGCATGCCGGAGATCGCCGACGACGAGCCGCTGACGCTCGACGAGCTCGCCCCCTACCAACGGGCCGGGCTGGCCTGGGTGTCGGTCGACGGGGCCGATGCCCCGGGCGCCTACCTGATCGCCGAGCGCGTCGAGGGCAATCTGCACGTCGAGCAGGTGTCCGTCCATGCGGACCGCGCGCGCCGCGGGCTCGGCCGGGGCCTGCTGGAGCACCTGGCGGAGTTCGCCAGGCGCGAGGGCGCGCCCGCCCTGACCCTCACCACCTTCACCGAGGTCCCGTGGAACGCCCCGTACTACGCGCGCTGCGGCTTCCGGCCGCTGGCGGACGCGGGGCTCACTCCCGGACTGCGGGAGATCCGTGAGCGCGAGGCGGCGCACGGCCTGGACCGGTGGCCCCGCATCTGCATGCGGCGGGACCTGTGACGGCGCCTCCGACCGGTGCGGGGACAGCCAGGCTTGACGATTGGCACTTCGATGAGGGATACGTGATGTTCGAGGGAAACTTGGTAAGGCTGCGTGCGCTGCGCTCCGAAGACTCCGAGCATTATCTTCGGTGGCGCAACGACCCGGAGGTGGTGCACTGGGCGGCAGCCGGTGATCCGTGTTTCGGCCCGGTCACGGCGGAGGCGGTCGGGCTCAGCTTCGAGACCATGCTGCGCCTGAGCCCGAGGGAGTCGGCCGTGTTCACGGTCGAGGACCTGGCGGGCGGACGGGTGATAGGCATGGCCGACTACCGGGACCTGGACCCGTACGACGGAGTCGCCACGCTGGGCGTCACCATCGGCGAAAGGGAGCTCTGGGGGTGCGGCCACGGCAGTGACGCGCTGCGGCTGCTCACGGGCCATCTGTTCGGCGCGTACGGCCTGAGCCGCCTGGAACTGGACACCTGGAGCGGCAACGAGCGCGCCGTGCGCGCCTTCACCAGGCTGGGCTTCCGCGAGGAAGGCCGCCGCCGGTCGGCCGTGCTGGTGGAAGGGAAGCGCTACGACCGCGTGCTCTTCGGGATGCTTCGGGAGGAGTGGGCGAACCCCGCATGAACGAGGCCGCGCGCGTGGCGGAGCACGCCGGTTTCGGTGTGATGCTGGCGTGGTTGCTGGACCACAGGGACCTCCGTGTGCAGGAGCCGGCCGATCGCGCCGGATCGATGACGAACGAGGTCCGAGCCGTGCTCGCGGGGGAAGCCCCCGGCGCGGAGCTGCTCCGGCGGATCGCGCCTGTCCTGGGCTTCCAAGCGGTCGATCTGTTCATCCTCGCGGGGCTGGCGGTCCCGGACGACATGGCACCGTTGGACGCCGTGGCCGAGCGATGGGCGCCGTCCATCGTGATGCATGCAGTGCACCTGCAGTGCACCTCCCTGCTTCGGAACGGCGTGAACTCCTGCAGCTCGTCCGCTCGCTGCCGCAGGAGGAACGGCCTTCCGTCTTCGCCTCGAAGCGGCTCGCATCCCATGCCGGTCCGGGCGGTCGGGTCATACGCATGCTCCAGTACCGCAATCTGGAACGGCTGGGCATGGCGAAGCTCCTGGCGGTGGTGACGCCCACGTACCTGTCGGCGCCCACCTACAGCGTGATCGGCTCCGGTGGCGCGGAGTTGACGCCCCGCCTGGTGACGGATTTCGCAGCCGTACTGGGGATCGACGCCCGCGAACTGGCCGGGCTGACGGGCGTCGATCTGCGTGAGGTGCCACCGCCTCCGGCCCCGGAGGCGGTGGACGCCGCAGCCCGGCTGTGGGAGGCGCGGCGCCTCTCCGCAGCCCAGGCACAGCGCGTCTGCGAGCTGGCGCCATGCGCGGGGACTCCGCCAGGGGGTACTTCCTCAACCTGGCCAGGCCCTGACACCTGCTGGTCCTGCGTCCGCCGGCGCACTCCGGAGGAACCCCGGCCGAACAATTGTGATCTTGCCCGGTCGGGGTGAATGCCCTGCGCCGACGGCGCTGGGCGGGGGCCTACCGTACGCTCCGGGCCGGGGGCGGCGGGCGTGGCGTCGGGATTTGTGCGGGTTGTCGGGTGATGATGGCGCAGTGCTACTTGATCACGTGTCCTATGCGGTGGCCCGCGACAGCTTCGTCTCGACCGTCCAGTGGATCGGATCGGCCCTCGGCGCCGGGTTCGTCGACGGGGGCGTGCACCCGCGATTCGGCACCCGCAATTTTATTCTCCCGCTGAGCGGCGGCACCTACGTCGAGGTCGTCACCACACTCGACCACCCCGCCGCCGACCGCGCACCCTTCGGCCAGGCGGTCGCGCGCCGCGCCGCCGAGGGCGGCGGCTGGCTCGGTTGGGTGGTCTCCGTCGACGACATCGCCCCGGTCGAGGCCCGCCTCGGCCGCACCTCGGCCGAGGGCCACCGTGTCCGCCCCGACGGGTTCGACCTGAGGTGGAAGCAGATCGGCCTGCTGGAACTGCTGGAGGACCCGCAACTGCCCTACTTCCTTCAGTGGCTGGTCCCCATCGAGGAGCGCCCGAGCGCCGACCCGCGCACCTCCAGCACCATCCACGGGGTCTCCATCGCCGGCGACGCCGCCTCCATCGCCGAATTCCTCGGCGAACCGGCCGACCACCCCCTCGACCAGATCGACGTCACCTGGGTCGAGGATGAGGAACCGGGCCTGGTCTCGGTCGAGTTCGCCACCGCCCACGGCCCGGTCACGATCTGACCAGGGCCCGGCCGCCCCGCAGGGAGCAGCCGACTGGGGTCTCCTGGCCGGCGCGTGTCTCCTTGATGGGATGGTCGGTTGATCGGATGTGTCTGCCCGATTAGTGATCGCTGATGCCAGCGAGCCCGCCGACCACTCCCTCGGACGCTCACGCGGTGGCCTGAGCACCAAGGTCCACCTGGCCGCCGACGACCGTGCACGGCCCCTGGCCCTGACCGTCACCGCGGGCCACGCCGGCGACGCACCCGCCTTCGAAGCGGTCATGGCCCGCATCCGCATGCCACGAAGCGGGCCCGGCAGGCCCCGAACCCGGCCGTTGGCCGCGCTCGCGGACCGGGCCCGCTCCTCCCGTGCCATCCGGTCCCACCTGCGACGACGCGGGATCCGCGCGGTCATCCCGCAGCCGTCCGACCAGATCGGCCACCGCCTGCGGCGAGGACGCCGAGGCGGCCGCCCGCCCGGCTTCGACGCCGAGATCTACAGGCAGCGGAACAGCGTCGAACGCTGCATCAACGGCCTCAAGCAGTGGCGCGGCCTGGCCACACGATGCGACAAACTCGCCATCGCCTACCAGGCGGCACTCCACCTCGCCGCCATCCTCATCTGGGCACGACGCTGGCCAAGGAGACAGAACCTAGTGCTGTGGCCGGAAAGGTTTGCCGGGTTGCGGCGTCCGGTGCATGGGGTCTCCCCAGGCCCGCAGGGCCTAGGGGAAGCATGGCAAGGCGGAGGGGCGCGGCTCGTACTGGACGTACTTGCGCGGTCCGACAACCTGGGGGTCCCCCCGGACGGAGTCTGGGGGATGAGGTGCCGTGCCGGGCGTCGCAACCCGGTGAACCTTGCCGGTCACAGCACTAGACGCCGGCCGAGGCCATTTCGATGATCGATCGGTAGTGGGCGGCTGCGGACACCACGCACGCGCGGTAGGTGCGGTTGTCCCTGACCACCAGGAAGTAGTCCCTGATCTGCTTCCAGTACTGGCGCAGGTAGCGGAGGCCCGGCACGAAGCCCGGGGGCCTGGGTACCAGGGCGAAGGCTTCGGAGCATTTGAGGATGCCGCCGGTGACCTCCGACAGGACGTCCGCCACATCGGCGTTCATGTTCCAGCCCGCGGCCAGCTGCGGGGTCCAGATGGAGCCGGCGATCTCCCGCAGCCGCTCCTGTTCCTCCGGGGTCGGGTCGCTCGGGGCGACCGGGGCGGCCGCGGTGACCGGGTGGCCGCCGACGGCTCCGGCCGCGTGTGCGGGCCCCGCGGCGCCCACCCCCAGCAGAGCCCCCGCCGCGATCAGCGCGACCGCCGAAAGCCTGAGTGAATGTACCGCCATGTCCGCCCCTCCCGCGTTGCCGGAAGTCCCGCCCCCGGACCGGGCGTCGAGATTTCCATGGCTCCCGCACGCGGTCAACGGCGCCCGGAAGGCCATGGCCGGATCCGTGCGCGTACGCACCCGCGCGCCTTCGCCGAGCGCGAACCTGCGTCGCGGCGGTGCTCGCGATGTGCTGAGGTGGCCTGATGGATCTTCTTGTACTGGGCGGGACCGCATGGCTGGGACGTGAGATCACGCGGCAGGCACTGGAGCGGGGGCACGCGGTGACCTGCCTGGCGCGCGGCGAGAGCGGCGCCGTCGCGCCCGGTGCGCGGCTGGTGGCGGCGGACCGGAACCAGGAGTCCGCCTACGCGGAACTCCTCGACCGCGACTGGGACGCCGTGATCGAGGTGTCCTGGCAGCCGGCCTTCGTCCGCGGCGCGCTCGCGGCCCTCGCGGGGCGGGCCCGGCACTGGACCTACGTCTCCTCTATCAGCGCCTACGCCGACCACGGCACGGTCGGCGCCGACGAGTCGGCCGCGCTGCTGCCTGCCGCCGAGGCCGACCACGTGGGGCGGGAGGAGTACGGGGAGGCCAAGGTCGCCTGCGAGGAGGCTTCGCGCGCCGTGGTGGGAGACCGGCTCGTCATCGCCCGGGCCGGCCTGATCGGCGGCCCGGGCGACGCGAGCGGACGGTCGGGGTACTGGGCGGCACGCTTCGCCCGTGACGTGGACCAGCCGGTGCTCCTCCCCCGGTCCCCCCAGGTGCCGACCCAGGCGGTCGACGTGCGCGATCTGGCGGGCTGGCTGCTGGACCTGGCCCAGGAGGGGACCACCGGGACCTTCGACGCCGTCGGTCCCGTCGTCCCCTTCGACGACTGGGTCGGCCTGTCGGCACGCGCGGCCGGGTACACCGGACCGGTGGCGGTGGCGGAACCGCAGTGGCTCCTCGATCAGGGCGTCGGGCCGTTCATGGGCCCGGAGTCGATGGCCATGTGGATGCCGGATCCGAAGTGGGCCGGCTTCTGCGCCCGCAGCGGAGCCGCGGCGCACGCGGCCGGGCTGCGCGACCGCCCGCGCGCGGAGATGCTGGAGGACCTCCTGCGGTGGGAGCGCGCCGAGGGCCTGGAGCGCCCCCGCCGGGCCGGTCTGAGCACCGCCCGCGAGCGGGAGCTGCTCACCGCACTCGCCGACGCGCCGGCCGCGGGCCCGTTCCCGTGCGTCGTCTGCGGGAACCTGACCGTCGGGGTGCCGGGGCACCACGAGATCTGCCCCGTCTGCGGCTGGCAGGACGACGGCGGGGACTACCAGGACCCCGATCACTACGTGGGCGGCCCCAACCACGTGACGCTGCGCGGGGCCCGGGAGAACTACCGAGCCTTCGGAGCGAGCGAGCGGCGGCGCGTCGACCGGGTCCGGCCGCCGCTGCCCGCGGAGGTCCCGCCCGCGGACGGGACCGCGGCCCCCTGACCCACGGTTGACCGCGGCTCACTCCAGTCCGTACCGCCGGGCCGACTCCTCCTCCTGGGCCAGCCGGTGCAGCGCCTTCAGCACCGGCTGGAACAGGATGGTCGCCGCCACGGCGGTCTCGGCCTTCTCCGCCTCCGAGGGGAAGGTCTCCACGAAGTCCAGGTCCCGCACGGCCACTTGGTGCATCAGCCGCGCGTAGGGGGCCATGAGCCCGGCGTCCCAGGGATAGCCGAGCCGCGTCAGCGTGGCCACCGCCGCCACGAGCGAACGGTGGACCGGGGAGAGTTCCCCCAACTCCCGTGCGGTGGACCAGCCCAGCGTCCGCAGCAGCTGGTCGACCTCGGCGCGCGCGGTGGCCGTGGCCTCGTCCTCACTGACACCACCGTCGCCGCCGTCACCTTTGCCGTCGGCCGGTTCGGGCTCGTGGGGCAGGGCCCACAGGGCCGTGCCCAGGCGCATCGTCCGGCCCAGGGACTCGTCGTCGACGTGCCCGAGCACCATCCGGACCCTTGCCACCGGCACCTGGCCGACCTGGATCATCGCGCGCACCAGCCGCAGTCTGCGCAGATGACCCTCGTCGTAGTCGGCGGTCGTCGCGCTCACGCGGCGGCCCGGCGGCAACAACCCTTCGCGCAGGTAGTACTTGATCGTGGCGATGGCCACGCCGCTCCGCTCACTCAGTTCCGCGAGCCGCAATCTCTTGAACCTTCCCTTGGCGAGTGTCACTATCCAATCATGTGACGGTTGGACAGCAGCGCTATCCAACAAGGCGATCGGGAGGCCGGCGTGTTCGCGAAACCCTTACCGGGCCGTACCACCGCAGCAGCCGAGGGGGACGTCGTCGTCCTGCTCATCGGAATGCGCATCAACCACTTCTGGGCCGTGCACCACTGGGTCCCGGTGATCCTGGCCATGCCGCGCATGCTGCGGGAGCTCGCCAGGCATCCCACCCGGGGGCTGCTCGGCCACGTCCTGCTCACCGCCTCGCCCCGCACGTACTACGTGGTCCAGTACTGGGAGTCCAAGGAGAAGCTCTACGCGTACGCCGCGGCCCCGGACATGCTCCACCACAAGGCCTGGTCGATCGTCAACCGCAAGGATCGCGCGGGGCAGTTGCGCCGCCACGTGGGGCTCTGGCACGAGTCCTACATCGTGCCCGAGGGCTCGTACGAGTCGATCTACTTCGACATGCCGCCCTTCGGGCTGGCCGCGGCCACCGGGGTGCTGCCCCTGGAGAGCCGCGGCCGGCGCGCGGCCGACCGGTTCGCGCACCGCTCGCCCGCGGCCGGGCCGGATCAGTGAGCGGGGCGCGCGGTCAGCTCACCGCCGGGGCCTGGTCGCGATGGTGGCGGCGACGGTGACCGTCCGGGTGCAGGTGCCGTCGGGGTAGCGGTCCAGCAGTGCGTGGCGCAGCTCGGACTCGAAGGCGTCCTTCCGGTCGCCGAACAGGGCCGGGCTGCAGCAGGCCCGGGAGAACTGCAGGCCGATCATCTGGTCCACCGTGCAGCGCGTGGACCGCTCCCACGTGGTGGTCTCGACGCGGGAGAACACCGACTTCGCGAGATGGTCCTCCACGTCCCGCAGTTCCTCCATGTCCGCCGGTTCGTCCGCCGGTTCGTCCGCCGGTTCGTCCGCCGGTTCGTCCGCCGGCCGCGTCGTCACCTCCGTGCCGTCCGCCGTGCCGTCGCCGGGTCCGAGGAAACGCGTGCGCACCTCGTCGACGACGGACGGCCAGGCCGCCGCCACGGAGGTGACGACGGCGATCCCGCCGCGCGGTGCGAGCACGGCGTCCAGGTCGGCCGGCACCCTCACCCGGTCCATCCGGTGGAACGCCCCGCCGATGACGCACAGGTCGATCCGGGGCAGGCACAGCCGGCCGATGCCTGCGGCGTCGCCGCGCAGCCAGGAGATGTTCCTGCGGCCCTGCTCCTCGGCGAGGCCGCACCCTTCGGCGAGCATGGCCGGCTCCGGGTCGACGGCGTAGACGTGCTCGGCCAGCGGAGCCAGCGGCAGGCTGAGCGTGCCCGGTCCGGCGCCGAGGTCCAGCACGGTCTGGGAGCCGTCGAGCGCGAACCGGTCCGCGAGGAGCGCGTAGAGCTCCGCCGGGTACGGCGGCCGGTAGCGGGCGTAGTACGGGGCGGCGGACGCGTACGGGGTACTCATGGGATCCTCCCTGGCCGGGGTTGCATCCGCCGATCGTGGAGCACAACCCGGCCCTCGGCAGCGTCTGACCCCGCAAATCCCCCGTACGGATGCCTGCCGTTCACGTACGACCCGGTATCCGATCACTTCTGCGGGGTCAGCCGCTCCCACAGGAAGGTGTGGACGAGGGCTTCGTTGAAGGCCGTCTGCCGGTGGTCGGTGGCCCCCGCGTGGCCTCCCCCGAGGTGCTCGTGGAAGAGGACGGGATGCCCGTACTCACGCAGCCGCGCGGCCATCTTGCGGGCATGGCCGGGGTGTACCCGGTCGTCGCGGGTCGAGGTGAGCAGGAGCAGCGGCGGGTACGCGGGCCCGTCCGCCCGGATCTGGTGGTACGGGGAGATCCGCTCCAGGTGCGGCCGGTCGGCCGGGCTGTCGGGATCCCCGTACTCGGCGATCCAGCTGGCCCCGGCGAGCAGCTTGTGGAAGCGCAGCATGTCCAGCAGCGGCACGTGCGCCACGACCGCGCCGAAGAGTTCCGGGTCGCGGGTCAGCATGGCGCCCATGAGCAGCCCGCCGTTGCTGCCGCCCTCGATGCCCAGCTGGGCGGGGGTGGTGATGTCCCGGGCGGTGAGGTCCCGGGCGACCGCGGCGAAGTCCTCGTAGGCCCGGACCCGGTGCGCGCCGAGGGCCGCCTTGTGCCAGGCGGGCCCGTACTCGTGCCCGCCCCGGATGCCCGCGACGACGTACGTGCCGCCGCGCGCGAGCCAGGCCCGTCCGGTGACCGCGCTGTACTGCGGGACCATGGAGATCTCGAAGCCGCCGTACCCGTAGAGCAGGGTCGGGCCGGGGCCCGGGCGGTCCTCGGGTCCGACGACGAAGTACGGCACCCTCGTGCCGTCCGCGGAGGTCGCGAAGTACTGGCGTACGGCGAGACCGGCGGTGTCGAAGAGCGCCGGGCTCTGCTTGAGGCCCTCGCTCTCGCTGCCGTCGCCGGCCGTGCCCCGGTAGAGGGTGGAGGGCTGGAGGAAGCCGGAGAGCTGGTGGAAGTACTCGTCGCCGACGTCCGGGTCCGTGTCGGTGACCGAGGCGGTGGACAGCGGCGGCAGGCCCGGCAGCGGTGCACGGTGCCAGCCGCCCGGACCCGCGCCCTCGCCCTCGCCGGTGGCCGGGGTGAGGAGCTCCATCCGGGAGGAGACGTCGGCGCGGGTGCTGAGGATGAGGTGGTTGCGGGTCCAGCTGTACCCGGCGAGCGCGGTGCGCTCGTCCGGGGTGAACAGCACCTCGGCCTCGCGCTCCCCCGCCAGGAAGGCGTCGAGGTCGAAGGCGAGCAGACTGCCCGCGCCATGGCCGAGCCACGGCGACTTGGTGGTGACGGTCAGCCACCGGCGGTGGACGGAGGCGCCGGCGTCGTCCGGGACGTCGATCTTCAGCGGCGGGCCGGCGGAGTCCTCCTGAAGCAGGAAGAGCTCCTGGTTCCAGAAATCGATCTGCCGGTGGACGAAGTCCCGTTCGAAGCCCGGGGTGTCGTCGTGCCATCCGGAGGCGGACAGGTCCGTCGGCCGGCCCTCGTAGACCAGCTCGGCGTCCGCGAGCGGCGTGCCGCGCCGCCAGCGGCGTACCTGGAGCGGATAACCGGACGCGGACATCGAGCCGGCGCCGAAGTCCGTGCCGATCCAGACCCGGTCGTGGTCGATCCAGCCGATCCGGGTCTTGGCCTCGGCGACGGTGAACCCGTCCTCGACGAATGCCAGGGTCTCCAGGTCGAACTCGCGCACCACGCAGGCGTCCGCGCCGTCCCGGGACAGCAGGACGAGGGCGTGCCGGTGCTCGGGGGCCAGGACCCGGCTGCCCGCCCAGGCCCATTTCTCGCCCTCGGCCTCGGCGAGCGCGTCGAGGTCCAGGAGCACCTCCCAGGCCGGCCGGTCCGTCCGGTACTCCTCCAGCGTGGTCCGCCGCCACAAACCGCGTACGTGGTCGGCGTCCTGCCAGAAGTTGTAGAGGTGGCCGCCCCGGCGGACGGTGTAGGGGATCCGGCCGTCGTCGTCCAGCACCTCGCGCATCTCCTGCTCGAGGACCTTGAACCCGGGTGAACCGGTCAGCTCGTCGACGGTCTCGGCATTGCGCTCCCGCACCCAGGCGAGGGCGGCGTCGCCGGATACGTCTTCCAGCCACAGGTAGGGGTCTTCATCGCTCATCAGGCGATTGTGCAGGAAGCGACCGGCGGGTGTCCGCCGTCCGGCCCCTCCCAGCCGCAGCCCGGCCCCGTTCAGCCGTCGTCGGCCGTCGGACCGTCCGCCGTCGGGCCGGTGGCCGTGGGGCGGGCGTCGCGCAGCGCCGTGTGCACCGACCAGGTCACCGAGACCAGCGGGACCGCGACCACCGCGCCGACCACCCCGGCGGCGATGGCCCCCGCGACCACCGAGATCGCCACCACCAGCGGGTGCAGACTCACCGCCCGGCTCATCACCAGAGGATGCAGCAGATGGCCCTCGATCTGGCCGATGACCACGATCAGCGCGACCACGAGGCCCGCGACGAACGGCCCCTTCGCGGCCAGCGCGACCACCGCGGCGACGGCCAGCGCGACCGGCGATCCGACGAGCGGGACGAACGCGGCGAAGAACTCCAGCAGGGCCAGCGGCACGGCCAGCGGAACCCCCAGGAAGTACAGCGCCACCCCGACCAGGACCGCGTTCGTCGCCGCGACGAGGACGATCCCGCGGGTGTAGCCGGTGAACGTGCGCCAGGCCGCGCCCCCGGCGATGCCCACGCGGGCGCGTACCGACGGGGGCAGCTGCGCGCAGAACCAGGACCACTGCCGGTCGCCGCCGTGCAGGAAGAAGAAGGAGGAGAAGGCCGCGAGGGCGAGCACGGTCAGGACCTGCACCAGGCGCCCGGCTCCGCTGAGCGCCTGGCTGAGCAGCGTGGCGCGGTGGCGCGACAGGTACGCGCCGAGGCGGGACTGGAGGTCGGAGAGCGCGTTCGGGTTCAGCCGGAAAGGCGGCCGCTCCAGGTACTCCTCGATGCTGGCGAGTCCCTCGCGGAACTCCCGGGCCAACGTGGTGCTCTCCCCGGCCACCGCCGTACCGACCAGGGTCAGCACGCCCAGCAGGAGCAGGGCGCTGCCGAGGAGGGTGACGGCGACGGCGACCGAGCGGGGCAGGACGCGCGCGAGGCGCCGGGTGGGCCACCACAGCAGGGCGGTGACGACGAGCCCGAGGAAGAGTGCCACGGTGATCTCGTGGAACCGGCCGAGCACGGCGAAGAGCGCGTAGACGGCGGCGCCGACCACCAGCAGGCGCCAGGCGTACGACGCTGCAGTACGCAGGAACGCTGACACCGGCGGCATGACCCATGGGTGCCACACCGGGCCCGTGATGCCACGCGCCGGGCTCCGGATTCGCCCGTCCGTGATCGGTACGGGGCCGATGCCCACAAAATCCGTTGCCCCGGCCGGGACGTCCACGGACGATGGCATCTCGTGAGCACTTCCCGATGGACCGCCGTGCTGCCCGATTTCGCCCCGTTCCGTTCCGGCCGTGACTTCCGGCTGCTGTTCTACCAGGGCACGGTGACGTACTTCGGCTCGTTCATGGCGATGATCGCGCTGCCGCTGCAGATCAAGCACTTGACGGACTCGCCGATGGCGGTCGGTGCGATGGGTGCGGTGGAGCTCGTTCCGCTGGTGGTCTTCGGGCTGTACGGGGGCGCCCTCGCCGACGCGGTCGACCGGCGGCGGATGATCCTGCTGACCGAGGCCGGGCTCGGGGTGCTCGCCCTGGTGCTCCTGGTGAACGCGCTGCTGCCGGATCCGCTGCTGTGGCCGCTGTACGTGGTCGCGGCGGGGGTGTCGGCCCTGAGCGGGCTTCAGCGGCCGGCCCTGGACTCGTTGATGGCGCGGATCGTGCCGCACGAGCAGCTGACGGCCGCCGCCGCGCTGAACGGGCTGCGCTACCAGTTCGGGGCGATCGCCGGTCCGGCGCTGGCCGGTGTGGTCGTCGCGTTCGCCGGTCACGCCGCGGCCTACTCCGTCACCGTGCTCGGGTTCCTCGCCTCCGTGCTGCTGTGCCTGCGGCTCAGTCCGGCGCCTCCCGTGAAGGGGGCCGAGCGTCCGTCGCTGCGCGGGATGGCGGAGGGCGCGCGCTACGCGTGGAGCCGGCCCGTACTGCTGGGGACGTACGCCGTCGACCTGGCGGCGATGTTCTTCGCCTTCCCGAACGCGATCTACCCCTTCCTCGCGGACGAGCTCGACGCGGTCTGGGCGCTGGGGCTGATGTACGCGGCCGGGGCGGTGGGCTCGCTGGTGCTCGGCATGACCAGCGGCTGGATGTCCCGGGTACGCCGGCACGGGCTGCTGGTGGTGTGCGGTGCGGGGGTGTGGGGCCTGGCGGTCGCGGGGGCCGGCGCGTCCTCCGGCATCTGGCTCGTGCTGCTGTGCCTCGCGGTGGCGGGTGCGGGCGACATGGTGAGCGGGCTGGGCCGGGCGACGATATGGAACCAGACGATCCCGGAGGAGCTGCGGGGCCGGCTCGCGGGCATCGAGGTGCTCTCGTACAGCGTGGGACCGCAGCTCGGGCAGGTCCGGGCGGGCACGATGGCCGGCTGGACCGGTACCCGTTCGGCCTTCTGGGGCGGCGGGCTGGCCTGTGTGGCGTCGGTGGCGGTGCTGGCCGCCCTGCTGCCGAAGCTGATCTCCTACGACGCCGACACCGACGAGGACGCACTGCGCCGCCGGGCGGCCCGGGAGGCGGAGCAGGCGGGCGCGCCGGCCTGAGGCCGGGACCGGTTCAGACACCGCTGGTGGCGGTGATCCTCCCGTCGGCGACGGCGGCGGTCAGCAGTGCGTGATCGGCGCGGGTCCGGTCCGCGTAGCGGAGCGCGAAGCCGGCCACGGCGCGGTCGAAGGTGTCGGAGCCGCCGAGGTAGCCCGCGATGGCGATGCGGTCGCCGGTGCGGGCGTGGGCGCGGGCCAGGGCCCTGCCGCACAGCTCGGCGTACCGGCCGAGCAGGCCCGGGGGCATGCCGGTGACATCGGCCGACCCCTTCATGTCGCGCAGCTGCCGGCCGTAGAAGTGGCGCCCGGCGGGTCCGGTCGTCCAGCCGAGGAAGATGTCGCCCGCGGCCTGCATGCGGCGCTGGCCCGCGACCACCCGGTGCCCTTCGTGATCGTGTCCGTCGTCCGGGAGGTGGCCTTGCAGGACGGACGGCACAGCTTCCTTGATCTGCAGGAAGAGCGGGTCGTCGGCATCGCGTCCGAGGAGCAGCACGATGAAGCAGCGGGTCCCCACGCTCCCGACGCCGACGACCTTGCGCGCCGCGTCGGCGAACCGGAAGCGGTCCAGCAGGAGGCGGCGTTCCTCGGCGAGGGTGCTGCGGTACCTGGCGAAGATCTGGTCGACCTCCCGCGCGTCCGCCCGGGCGAGCGGCTCCAGCAGCGGCGGGTCGTGGATGATCCGCCGGCGCCCGTCGCGGACCTCGGTGAGCTTGCCGAGCGCGCGCAGGCTGGTGCGGCGGCGGGCGCGCGCCAGGTTGGCCTCCACCCGGTCGCGCTGTTCGGGCTTGCGGATGAGGGGCAGCAGCTCGGCGGTGTCGATCCGGTGGTACCAGACGTCCAGCTCGCGGTGTCCGGCGAGCTCCCGGATCGTCTGCCGGTAGGCCCGGGCCGTGCCGAGGGCGGCTCTCGCGGCGCGGTCGTCGCCGTGCCCGTTGTCGCGGGCGGCCACCGCGACGCTCGCGGCGAGCCGTTTGACGTCCCATTCGAAGGGGCCGGGGAAGGTCTCGTCGAAGTCGTTGAGGTCGAAGAGCAGGGCGCGTTCCGGAGAGGCGAACACGCCGAAGTTCAGCAGGTGCGCGTCCCCGCACAGCTGGACGGTGAGGCCGGTCTGCGGTGCGGCGGCCAGGTCGGCGGCCATGACGGAGGCCGCGCCGCGCAGGAAGGCGAGCGGCGATGCCGCCATCCGGCCGTAGCGGATCGGCAGCAGCTCGGGCACCCGGTCGGCGCCCTGCCGCTGGAGTACCCCGATGGGGTCGGGCCGGTCCGGGGAGGCGGTCCACCGCCCGTGCGCGGCCCGGCCGGTGATCTTGCGGACGGCCCGTCCGCGCCGGATCCGCTCAGCTGGACTGGTCATGCGCCGCTCCTCGTCGCCGGTCCCTCCTCATCCTCGTCGCACGGCTCCGGTCCCGCATGTCGCCGTCCCCGGAGCGGTCCGGGGCGGCTCGGGTCAGCTCTCGTTCTCGGCGAGGATCCGGTCGGCCGCGTAGTGCGGGCAGTTGAGGGTGTGCCAGGTCACCGAGAGTGACCCCGCTCCGGTCCGCAGGGTCCGCACCACGCCGTCGGCGGCGGTGGCCTTGCAGAAGGGGCACATGACGGTCTCCGGGCGTAGTAGATCGAACATGCCGTGTCCTTCCCGCAGCTTTCTCACACCGGACCAGTCCAGAACTATCAAATCCGGCGCCATTCGGCCGCAGTACCCACAAGTACGGATGGATATCGGGGGCCAAGACCACACGGAAAGTGCGTGGGACGGGAAGCGGGAGGCATCCGCGGGCGGCCACCCCGGCAGGCGAGGAGCCTTGTGGCGGCCCGGAATTCACCCTCGACCCCGGTGCGGGGCGGCCGGGCCCGCCGTCACCCCGCGAGGCGGGTGACGTCGTACGGGTTGCGCGGGACCGGGGCGGTGACGGGGCGCGGCCCGGCACCTTGCCGGGAGGTTACTCGCGAGGAAACGCGACCATTGGCTATGGTGAGCGCCCTCCGGTCGAGACCCCTTCGGATCCAATGATCAAATACGGATCTGTCATGTCGATCGAAGGATGTCCCGCATCCGGGACATGACTATGCAGTGCAGAGCGACGCGATGTCGGCAACACCGCCCGGCGTCGGCTCGGTACGAGCCGGCCTGCCCTCGCCCTGTCATCCAGGGCTGGAGGGCGGCGGTCTTCTCATTCACCTACCTCGCGAAGGCAAGGCAGAGATGTCAGGAATGCCCCGTCGGTCCACCCGGTCTCAGACGCACCCGGTCGACGAACGACTCCCCCTCCCCAAGCTCGCCCTGTACGGCTTCCAACACGTCCTCGCGTTCTACGCGGCGGCCGTCATCGTCCCGGTCCTGCTCGGGAACGCACTGGGCCTCTCCCGTCAGGAGCTGGTCCACCTCATCAACGCAGACCTCCTGACCTGCGGCGTGGCCTCGATCATCCAGGCCCTCGGGGTCTGGCGGATCGGCGCCAGGCTGCCCCTGGTCCAAGGCGTCACCTTCACCGCGGTCTCCCCCATGATCGCCATAGGCACGGGAGCCGGCGGCGGTACCGCCGGTCTGCTCGTCGTATACGGGGCGGTGATCACGGCGGGCATCGCGACCTTCCTGTTCGCCCCGCTCTTCAGCAGGCTGGTGAAGTACTTCCCGCCGGTCGTCATCGGTACGATCCTCACCATCATCGGCATCACGCTGATCCCCGTGGCCCTGCAGGACGCGGCGGGAGGCGCCCACCTCATCGGCACCCCCGCGTACGGCGACCCCAAGAACCTGGCCTACGCACTGGGCACGCTGCTCTTCATCCTCACCATGGTCCGGATCGGCAAGCCGTTCCTCAGCAGCCTCGCCGTCCTGCTCGGGCTCGTCGTCGGCACGGCGGCCGCCTGGCTCTTCGGCGACACCGATTTCGCCGCGGTGCGCGAGAGCGACTGGTTCGGGATCACCACGCCGTTCCACTACGGCATGCCGAGGTTCGAGCTGCTGCCGATCGTCGCCATGCTCGTCGTCGTCCTGATCACGATGGTGGAGACCACCGGTGACGTCTACGCGATCGGCGAGATCACCCGCAAGGAGGTCGACGCCGACACGGTCGCCCGGGCCCTGCGCGCCGACGGCGCGGCGACGGTGCTCGGCGGCGTCCTCAACTCCTTCCCGTACGTGGCGTTCGCCGAGAACATCGGCCTCGTGCGCATGTCGAAGGTGATGAGCCGGTACGTGGTCGTCGCGGCCGGTGTGTTCATGGTGGTCCTGGGGCTGCTGCCGAAGGCCGGCAGCCTCGTCGCCTCGATCCCGCACCCCGTGCTGGGCGGGGCGGCGATCTCCATGTTCGGCATCGTCGCCGCGGTCGGCATCCAGATCCTGGGGAAGGCGGATCTGCGCGAGGAGCGCAACACCCTGATCCTGGCGGTCAGTCTGGGCGCCGCCCTGCTGCCGGCCACCGTCGGCCCGTTCTTCGACCGGATGCCGGACGACCTGCGGGCGGTGCTCGACAGCGGGATCACACTGGGCGCCCTGACGGCCATCACGCTGAACCTGCTCTTCAACGTCTTCACGCGCCGCGGCACGATGGAGATCGACTGGGACGACATCGGCGAAGAGGGCCCGGCCGAACCGCACTTCGGCGCGCCCGCCCGCTGAAGCGGCCCGCCGGCCGGGCGCTCCGCGCGCCCGGCCCGTGGCCCGTGGTCCGTGGTCCGCGGCCCGTCTGCCGTGGCCCGTCCGGGTCAGCGCCCGGCCGCGGGGAACGGCGGCGCCTCGCCCGCCTCGCCGATCAACTCCCAGAAATGATCGACCAGTCGGCGCAGGTAGGCGGCGCGCTCGGCCGCGATCTCCTTGAGCCTGGCGTCGTCGTTGCGGGCGACCAGGTGTCCCATGTACCGCTCCGAGAAGGCGGCGAACTCCGCGTGCATCGTGCGCAGCGCGTCGCCCACGCTCGTCGCGTCCACGACCACGATCTCCGCCACCGGGTCCACGTACGTCTTCCACCGTCCGGCGACGGCCGAGCGCAGGTGCTCGGCCAGCTCCTCCACCCGGCCCATGATTCCGATCAGTTCGCGCAGCGACAGCCCGAGGGCCTCCACGAGCGCCCTGGTCTGCCAGGTGTCCCCGCTCCAGAGGCGCGCCGATTCGGCCGCGCGGTACTCGGCGGGGTCCATGCCTATGCGGTACGCCAGCCGCTCGACGGTGAGCCGGCGGGCCAGCCGGTGCTCGGCAAGGGTGCGCGGTTCGATGCCCATCAGTGTGGTGGCGTCGCACCACAGGACGTCGGCCAGGGCGAAGAGTTGCCGGTCGGAGGGCGCCTGGGCGCCCTGCTCCCAGGCGAGGACGAGCTGGGGGTGGACGGGGGTGCCGCAGGCGGCCATGGAGTGGGCCACCTGGGTCGTGGTCAGGCCCATGCGGGCGCGCGCGGATCTGGCCTCGGTCGGGGAGAAGGGAGTGCTGTGCACGTACGAGACACCTCGCAGCCCCCTCGGGCGCGCGGCGGTCGAGGGGAGGACGGATTGATGGATGAACACCAAGCGCGGGCACACTAACAGATGTTCAGTGGGGCGTATCCGTCCATACCCCTACGAATCCAAGGCTACGCGGGGCCTCCGGGCTCGAAGCCCGCGAGCATCTTGCTCCAAGGGTCTGATTTTCGCGCTCTGTGACCACAGACCCGGGGGGGGGGGGGTGGCCCCCTCCCTCCATCGTGGCGCCCCCCTCAGGTGCCCGCGCGACCGGCTCAGTTCGCACAGTCCGTGTCCCGGGCCGGACGGCGGCCGCTTGTGAGGAACTCGGTGACGGCGTGGTCGCCGCACGCGTTGCCGTTGCCGAGGTACAGCCCGTGGCCGCCCTGCTCGACCGTCACCATCCGGGCCCGGTCGCCCAGCGCCTCGCGCATCTTCAGGCCCCCGGAGAGCGGGGTGGCCGGGTCCCGGCGGCTCTGGAGCATGAGGATGTTGGACGGACCGTCGTCGGTGATCCGGGTCGGCTTCTGTGTGGGGGTCTGCCAGAAGGAACAGGGCAGTACGTTCACCGGCATGCCGGCCGTGAGCGGGTACCGGGCGCGGTCGGCGTCGACCGCCTGCCGGTACGAGGCCATGGGCACGTCCGGCCACGCCACGTCGTTGCAGATGACGCTGACCATGAGTGCGGCGTCCTCGTTCCGGATGGGCGCGGCGAGCTCCTTGGGGAGCACCGGGGTCCCCGCCGGGTCCTGCGCCGTCCGCACGAGCCGGGCGAAGGAGGCGAAGGCGGCGTCGGCGTAGAGCGCGTTCTGGAGGGCCTGGCGCAGCCCGTTGCCGGTCAGTGGCACTCCGGGGGTCGTCGTCGCCATCGGCTCGCGGTCAAGCCGGGCCGCGAGCGAGACGAGGAGCGGCTCCACCTCCTGCGCCGCCGCGGCCAGTCGCAGGCCGTCGCGGTCCCGGTCGGGGTGGGTCGCCCAGGCCGCGAGGTCGGGGAGGCGGTCCGCCGCGCCCTGCGACATGTTCGCCAGCCAGCCGCGGGCGACCCGCTTCGGGTCGGGGTCGCCACTGCTGTCGAGGACCCAGCGGTCGGTGTGCCGGGGGTACTTCTGCGCGTACACGGCGCCCACGTACGTCCCGTACGAGGTGCCCCAGGCGGAGAGCTTGCGCTCGCCGAGCGCGACGCGGAAGCGGTCCATGTCGCGGACCTGGTTGGCCGTGGTGAAACTGCGCAGCTCGGGGCCGCCGCCGGCGGCGCAGGCGTCGGCGATGCGCCGGGACCTGGCGATGTTCTCGGTGATGTCGCCGTCCGGGCCCGGCCAGGACCGCAGGCTGGTCAGGTACCGGTCCTCGGGGGCGAGGTCGCAGCTGGCGGTGGTACTGGCGCCCACTCCGCGCGGATCGAAGGCGACGAGGTCGTAGGCCCCGGCGAGCTCCCGCCGCAGGGCGTCGCCCTTCTGCGTCAGGCGCTGCACACCGGATCCGCCCGGTCCGCCGGGTATCACGATCAGCGTGCCGCGCCGGGCCCGGGGGCGGTCGCTGCGGATGCGGGAGACGGCGACGGTGAGCTGCCGGCCGTCGGGGTCGTCGTAGTCGAGCGGGACGGGCAGCTCGGCGCACTCCTGGGCGGCGGGCGCGTCCGGATGGGTACAGCGGTGCCAGTCGAGCTGCGGGCCGGCGGTGGCGGGGCGGGCCGCTGCCGGTGCGGCGGTCGCGGTCAGACCGGCTGCCACGGTGGCCGTGGCGAGGGCGAGGAGCAGGGCCTTGTGCGGGTAAGTCGTCATGGCGCAAGCCTTGTCGACCTCCGCTCGGGGTCCCATCCGGCTTGCCGGTCGGCCGCCGGTGGGGCTAACCCCCTGCTCCCCCCTAGTCCTGTCGTCAAAGTGGCGTCGGTCCTGCGGCACCCTGGCACCGCACCTCGCCGCGTTGTCGGGGCGCCCGAGTACGTCCAGTACACGGGCGCCCCTCCGCCTTGCGATGCTTCCCCTAGGCCCTGCGGGCCTGGGGAGGCCCCATGGCACCGGACGCCGCGGGCCTGACCGACGCTACTTTGACGACAGGACCTAGGGCAGCGGCACGCCCCGGGCCGTGATCCAGAGCTCGTACCACTCCTCGTGCGTGAGCTCGGGCTCGCGCAGCGCCGCGTCGCGGCAGGCACGGATCCGGTCGGGGCGCGCGCTGCCGATGACCGGCGCGATGGCGGCGGGGTGCCGCATCAGCCACCACAGCAGGACCGACTCGGGCGTCGTGTCCTTCTGCCGGGCCAGCCCGGCCAGCAGCTGCGCGGTGGCCCGCTCGGCGGGCGTCTCCTCGCGGCCGGTGAAGCGGCCCTGTGCCAGCGCGCCCCAGGCCTGGAGGCGGATGCCGTGGTCGCGGCAGTGCTCCAGCGTGCCGAACGGGAACCCGTTCTGCGCGGATTCCGGAGTGTTGAGGAGGACTCCGGCCTCGACCCAGGCACGGCTGTGCAGGCTCATCTCCAGCTGGTTGGCCGCCAGCGGCACGTCGAGCCGGGCCTGGAGGTGGGCGATCTGCGCGGCGCCCATGTTGGACACGCCGAAGCCCCGTACGAGGCCCTGGCGGTGCAGGGAGGTCAGTGCGGAGGCGATCGAGTCCACGTCGGCCAGCGGGTCGGGACGGTGCAGCAGGAGGACGTCGATCACATCGGTCCGCAGCCGGGTCAGGCTCTCCTCGACGCGCCGCGTGATGCTCTCCCCGCGCAGGTCGTACATCCCCTGGCGGTCCTTGTCGCCCAGCCGGATCCCGCACTTGGTCTGGAGGGTGATGCGCTCGCGCAAGCCCGGTGCGCGCGCGAGCACCTCGCCGAAGACGGCCTCGGCCTTCCCGTGCCGGTAGATGTCGGCGTGGTCGAAGGTGGTGATCCCGCTGTCGAGGGCGGCGGCGACGGCCGCTTCGGCGGCGTCGATGTCCGCGGGCCCGTACGGGTCGGGGTCCCAGCTCCCGCCCAGGCCCATGCACCCGTACAGCACCCGGTCGCCGCTCAAGCTCGTACTCGCGTTCGTCACCACCCCACCCTAGAGGGTGTCCGGCGGGTGCTTCACGGCATGCGCGGGGGGTGCACAGCGGTTCGCACCGGGCCCGATGCACGGTCTGACCGGCTCATACCCAATGATGTCCGAATGCAGAGACACATGGAGACCGGGCGGTGGTCGCGACAGCGGTCGCTCCGCCGCCGGTTCGGCCGCACGGCGGCGACCCTGAGCCTGTTGACCGCGGTGGCGTGCACGTCGGGGCACACACCGGATTCGGCCACGGGTGCCGGTGCGGGCGCCGGGACGGCCGACGAGGTCTCCGTGGCCACCTGGAACATGTGCGGGGTGCGGCAGTGGAACTGCGAGAAGACCGGGGGCCCGAAGGAGAAGCTCCAGCAACTGCGCGACCTGATCGCCGATTCGGGCGTCCAGGTCCTGCTCCTGCAGGAGGTGTGCTCCGAAGACCTGCTCTCCTTCGCCCGCAGCCTCGGCCCGCAGTGGCATTCGGCGTTCGAACCGTACGCCGAGGTCGACTCGGCGGGCCGCCGTTCGCCCGTCGACTGCACCGGGCAGGGTCGGGGCCAGGCGGGCTACGGCCTGCTGGCCGGCTCCCCGCTCACCGACGTGGAGGCGATACCGACCGAGCAGCCGACGGTGGGACTGCACCGAGGGGTCCTGTGCGCGCGGGTCCCGGCCCAGCGGGTGCGGGTGTGCAACGCGCACCTGTCGCTGCGGGAGAGCGACGACGAGCACCCGGACTGGGACTTCCGCGACGACCAGCTGAGCTCGCTGGTCGCCGCCGCGGCGACGGACGCCGCCACGGTCTTCGGCGGGGACTTCAACTCCCCGCCGCCGGTGGGCGACCGGAACACGTCCGCCTGGATCTGGCCGTCGGAGGCGTACACCACGTACCGCGAGTGCGACCAGAAGGGCGACTCCCGGAAGGGCAAGGCCACCCACAAGGACGGCACGAAGATCGACTACCTGTTCACGCAGCTCCCCCGCACGGCGTGCGAGGTGGTGGACACCAAGGCGTCGGACCACCGGCCGCTGGTGATGCGGGTGAGCCGCCCCGAGAACCCGGCCACGATCAGTACCGTGGGTTGAAGAACGCCCCCTGTGCGGGCACGGGGTAGGAGTTCACGATCAGGGTGAAGGGGACGGCCGTCCAGGGGGAGGCGTTCCCGACGGCGTCCACCGCGATGGCCTCGACGAAGTGGTCGCCCTGGTTCCAGGCCCAGCCGGGCTCCCACACCCAACTGCCGTCGGCCCGCACCTCGCACGTCCCCAGGGCCGCTCCGCCCTCCTGGAATTCCACGCGGACGGCGCCCGGGGCGTAGCCGGCGAAGCCGACGGCGGGGCCCGACAGCTGCTGGTGGGCGGCCGGGGCGGTCACCGACAGCACGAGGCGCTGCGCCGCCCTCGGCGCGGGCGCCGGCGTCTGCACCGGCACCGGGGCTTGCACCGGCTCCGCCGCGGAGCCGGGCAGTGACGCGTGCGCCACGGCCGTGAAGATCACTTCGGTCCGTTCGGACTGGTAGTTGCTGGCGTCCGCCGCGAAGACCCGGACGGTGTGCTTCCCCGCGGCCCACGGCTTTTCACGCTGCCAGGCCCAACTGCCGTCGGCGGCGACGGGCGACGCGCCCTGGTACTTTCCGTTCTCCCAGAAACTGACACGAACGGCGCTGAGAGGGGCCGTTCCCGTGAAACGAACGGCGTTCCCGGGCACTTGACCATTCGCCAACGGCATCGAGATCACCGGTCGGGGGAACGAGTTGCCCCTCACCTGGGAGGTCTCCTCAAGATACGCGTCAATGCCGGAGGTGTCCCTCCTCGGCTGCTCGTAGCCGTAACTCACGGCACCTATGCGGGGGGTGATGCCTTCGACGACGAGGTTCAGCAGACCCATGATCGTGGGGAGGTTCCGCGGTACGACGCTGCTGTGGTCGGCGACGAGGGGAGAGTCGTTGAAGAGGAGGTTGAAGTTCTCGTACCCCTGGAACAGCCCGAGGAAGGGTTCCACCTCGCGCGTGTACTGATCGTCCTGCGCGGAGGTGGTCAGATAGATGTTGGCCCCGCGGTTCGCCCCGCTCCGCACCAGATCGGGCAGGACCGAATCGAGGAAGTGCACGTTCTGGTCGGTCACCTCGCCCATCATCAGACGCGCAGCGCTCGGGATGCCCGCCCTGACGTACGACCCGATCAGGAACTGGGGCACGCTGGTCACCACGTTCTTGAGGCCGTACTTCAGCCCGAAGTAGAGGGCAGCACTGCCGCCCTTCGAACTCCCGATGGTCGTGCAGTCCGCGGGCGTCAGGGACAGCGCGTTCAGGACCCGAGAGATGAGCCCGGCGACGGACTGTTCGAGGGAGAAGTCCATCCCCTTGCACAGGTAGTAGCTGTTCGCCCCGTCGAACTTGTCACGGATCCAGAGGATGTTCGAACGGACCTTGTCGAGAACGCCGTTGGACATCCCGTACTCGTCGGGGGCAGTGAAGTTGGCGAAGACGACGAGCAGATGGCGGTTCCCGTTCCTCGCGTGGGAGAACCGGTACTCGATCGGCACCGCCCCGGAGCTGTCCACGCCCGTGAAGACGGCGCGCGCGTTCTGGGCTGCTTTAGACATGCTCGGAATCCATTCTTCTCACCGGCTGGCGCGGCACCTGGCCGAGGGTGCCCCTGTTCGAGAAACCCGCCTGCCCCGGCTGCCCCGTATGGCCGGGGGCGCGGCCGCCCGCCGCTCCGACGGCCGGGGCCTGCGCCCGGGCGGGGTCGAGGTCCCCTCCGGCGATCAGGATGCGGTCGGTCAGCCTGGCCGAGGCGTAACCGTCGTCGAGGTCGCAGAATTCCTGCTGGAACCAGCGGTAGCGGGCGGCGTAGCCCTGCTGGATGCGGTCGATGTTGCGGATCGCCCCGATCAGCTCCGGGGAGGAGTACACGAGGGGGCCGGGGGCGGACTGCTCGAAGTCGAAGTAGAAGCCGCGCAGGGTGTCGCGGTAGTGGTCCAGGTCGTAGGTGAAGAAGAGGATCGGCCGCCCGGTGTTGACGAAGTCGAACATCAGGGAGGAGTAGTCCGTGATCATCACGTCGGCGATGAGCGAGAGGTCCGCCATGTCCGGGTAGTCGGACACGTCGAAGACGAAGCCGTCGCCGGCGCCCGGTACGGGGTCGACCACGTTGGGGTGGCGCCGCACGAGCAGGACGTGGTCGTGGCCGAGCTGCGCCTTGGCCTCGTCGAGGTCGATACGGAAGTCGAGCTTGTACTTCCCGGGTGCGTAGAACTGGTCGTCGCGCCAGGTCGGCGCGTACATGATGGCCTTCTTGCCCGGCGGCAGGCCGATGCGGCGGCGCACTTCGGCCGCCCGCTGCCCGGAGTCCGCGCGGCGCAGGATGTCGTTGCGGGGATAGCCGCTCTCGACCATCTCGCCGGGGAACTGGAAGGCCCTCTTGAGGATCGGGGTGCTGAAACTGTTCGGGGACACCAGCATGTCCCAGTTCTGCACCTCCTTCTCCACGCGCTCCAGGTACCGCTTGTCCGCGAAGTGCACGGCTTCGATGTCGTGTCCGATGCGCTTGAGCGGGGTGCCGTGCCAGGTCTGTACGACGACCTGGCCCTCGCGCTTCTCGAACCAGTCCGGGAGGTGGTTGTTGGCGACGACGTACTTCGCCCGGGCCATGGCCTCGTACCAGTCGGGGGACCACATGCGCACGGGCCGCGCGGTGGGGGGAACGTCCACCTGGTCGTCGCGCACCACCCAGAGGTGTTCGAGGTCCAGGCCGCGGCGGACCATCTCCTCGTGCAGCGCGCGCGGGCTGTCGGAGTACTGGGTCCCCTTGAAGGCGTCGAACAGCACGGCCTGGGTGACGGGCTTGCGGCGGGCCGCCGGATACGTCTTGGTGCGCATCAGCTTCTGCCGGTAGGGGCCGCGGGCCTCGTCCGGCATCGCCGAGTGGACCAGCAGGGAGAGCCGGTCGTAGGCCTCGGACTGGAGCTCGTAGCGGCGCTCGTTGCTGGCCATGTCCTGCGGCAGGGTGGGGATCAGATCCTGCGTCATCTTGACCATGAGGTCGCCGGTGCGGTTCTCCGGGGTGACCGCGGAGGGGTCCTGGCGGCGCAGGAAGAAGTCCCAGCGGCCGGCGGCGAGCGGGATGTCACCGGCCAGGGTGCGCATCGCGGCGGGGGTGACGACGAAGCGGAACTCGTCGCCGTGCCAGGTGATCGGGACGACGCGTTCCGCACCGTGCGCGCGGGACCGAACGACGACGTGCGCCATGGCGTACTCGGACCCGTCGAGCATGTCCTGCGCGGCGTAGCCGACGACGACCTCCAGCGAGCCGTCCTCGCGCCAGGTGGCGGACTTGGCCAGCGGCAGGGTGTCCCGCTCGAACAGGACCACGTAGCCGGAGCCGTTGCGGTGCACGAAGACCTCGCGGTCCCCGCCGTCGGTCTGCAGTCCGGCCGGCATCCGGTAGTGGCCGTCGGTGGTGTCCTCCGCCATCACCGGATAGATGGCGGCCTTGCGTCCCTCGACGTGGAAGGTGGTCTTCCAGCCGTTGGCGCCGGTGTTCCAGGTCTCCGGGATCCCGTCCGAGGAGCTCGTGCGGTGTCCGGGGACGAGTGCCTTGACCGGGATGCGCGTGACGAAGCGGAACCAGCCCTCGCCGCCGGGCGTGAAGTGGACCCACGAGTCGTGCCGGCCGGCGCCGCTCATGCTGGTCACCCGGAACTTGCCCCACTCGGGGAGCTTGTCGCCCAGGTAGACGCCGCCGAGTTCGATGTGGTCACCGACGACCCGGTGCCGGGTGATGCGGCACCGCACCCGCTCCACACGGAGCTTGAGCTTGCCCTGCATGAAGAGCGGCACCACGCGGGTGTTCTTCTCCACGTAGCGGTAGGGCGGATTGGCCGCGCTGCCCGCGCCGCCCCGGGCTATGCCCTTGTATCGGAACAGGCCGCGGCTCAGTACGCCGGCCGCCACGTCCCACGTGCCCTCGACCCACTCGCCCTTGCGCTTGAGCCGCGTGGTGTCGAAGCTGACCTGGAAGCCGGACCAGTCGTAGCAGTAGCGGCTCTGGTTCGAGTACTCGGTGGCTTGCGGGTAATAGGTGGTCTTCGCCTTGGCGACGACGACGCGGCCCTGCTTCTTGTTGCGCAGCGCGATCGCCTTCATCGACATATGCCGCTTGTGCACGTTGATGAAGCGGACGTACGCGGACCCCTCCAGGGTCAGGTGGTCGTCGTCGTCCCAGGTCGCCCGGTTCAGCGAGCCGTGGAGCGAGAGTTCCTTGTCGAGCCGGTAGGCGCTCTTGTCGAGGCCGATCGAACGGTCGCCGAGGTAGGGGTAGTTGAGGTAGCGGTGGAAGCGGCGCTGCACGGGCAGGGGCCCGCCCTTGCGCTCGAACTCGACGACGTCGAGCAGTTCCTTAAGGCGTCCCTCGCGCACCAGGAGCCACTTGACCCGGGCGTCGGCGGGAAGTTCCTGGATGATGTCCGTGTCGGCCTCGTCCAGGAATTCGTTCGCCCACTGCATGAAGGCGTCCTGGTACTCCTCGTCGGCGTCCGGCAGCACCTTCAGATGCAGCATCAGGTCCGACTTCAGGCAGGCCAGGTCGTACTTGCGCTTGTGGTCCGAGTAGGACCGCGCACGGTGTCCGGCGAGGAAGCGGCTGACCGATCGGACCGCGGAGACGCGGTCCTGGAGGTTGCTGAACTCGGTGTGCCGCTGGGTGATCGAGGGGGCCGCGCCGCCCTCGCGCCGGCGCCAGAAGTAGACGATGTCCGTGAGGATGTCGACCTTGGCGGCCCGGAAGTGGGCGAACATGTTGACCCAGGAGTCCTCGTACATCACGCCCTCGGGGAACGCGATGTAGTGGTAGTCCCAGAAGGAGCGCCGGAAGAGCTTGTTCCACACCGTCCGGTCGTAGATGAGGTCCGGCACCTTGGTGATGTGCGTGCCGCGCCTGCTCTTCTGCATGGGCGCCTTGTGCAGGGGGGACTGCCACCTCTTGGTGGAGTTCATCATCTGCACGTTGCCGGACACGAAGTCGGAACCGGAGGCCTCGAGGGTCTGCACGAGCAGCTCGTAGGCGTACTCGGGTATGACGTCGTCGCCGTCGACGAAGGCGAGGAACTCGGCCTGCGAATTGGCGGCCCGAATGCCGACATTGCGCGCATGTCCCGGTCCCATGGACTCCTGGCGCAGAAGCTTGAACCGGGGGTCGCGACGGGCGAAATCCGCCGCGATCGCCGTCGAGGAGTCGGTCGAGCCGTCATCGACCATGATCACTTCGAGCGCCGAGAACGTCTGCCTGGCTATCGATTCCAGACATTCCTGGAGGTATATCTCGACGTCCTGGAAGGGCACGACAACACTCAGGCGGGGCATACCTGCCACTCAGAAAGCTCCTCGATAGACACACTTGTCACGGCGTACCGGGAGTTGTCGCAGCACGCCACCAGACCCGCCCCTGAATCCGGCCACCCGCCGCTCCCCGAACCCTCGACCCGCCCCCGCTGCCCCCCGACCGCACACTTATACGGCTTTGACAGCGCCTGGGCAGCGTAGGGCAATCACTTAATGGCGAGCAAGTATTCACGAGCGGTTCACACCCTCAAAGCTTCACACCTGCGAATGAGCAGAGCCCCTCCGCGCCTGCGGGGGAGGTCAACTCCGCCTGCACCCAGGGTGCGGCACACGGAAGCATTGCTTCAATCGCCACAGCACGGGTGTTGAGGTGAGGTGGATCACCCCACCCGACACCACGGACCGAATGCCAGGCCCGGGTCCGTCTGATCCTGCCGGGCGATGAGCAGTCCGCCGTCCATGTCGATCATCGCGATCGCGACCGAGCCGCGGGCGTCGAGCGAGATGGCCGGCAGCCCCGCGCACCGGTCTCCGACGGGGGCCCACCAAGTGCCGTACTGCTCGCCCTCCGTCGGGTAGGCGGCGATCTCCGGGTAGCCCTCGGCCCCCCGCTGCAGCAGGACGGTGCAGTCGTACCCGCCGATGCGCGTACGGCTGACGTCCACCGGGCCGACGCCGCCCGCGCCGCCCAGCGGCATGAGCGCGGGCGACACGCCGGCGGGGGCCTGCGGGCGGTAGGCGATGACGCCGCCGTCCGCCGGGTGGCGCCAGAAGTAGGTGCCGGTGCCGGGGCCCGTCTCGTAGGCGCTGTACGTTCCCTCGACGGAATCGGCCTCGACGCGCCCGAGCCACCTGAAGGCGCTTCCCGGCGCGTCCTGACCCCAGTACGAGGCCCCACCCCGGAAGGGGGCCAGGAATTCGGCCCGACCCTGGGCCGTCACCAGGGAAACGACAGCCTCACGGGCCCACTTACCCTGATAGTCGACCCAGTCGCCCCATTTACCGTCGCCGTGCCGGGATCGGCCCCAGACTCCCACGCCGAACCGGGTGGTGAGGAGGTGGAGCGACCCGGCGCCGTCCGGGAGCAAGATCGGATCTCCCGGCGCAGGCAAGGGCTCCCCACCGTCCCGCTCGCGTTCCGGGAACGGGTTGCCCACCGCGCGCCACTCGGCGAGCGGGCGGCCGGTCTGGTACTGGGTGGCGATGATCAGCTCGCGGCCGCCCGGCGCCCCGTCCCGGTGGCGAGTGCCGGCGAACCAGACGAACCCGTTGGAGTCCTGGGCGAGCGTGAACCGGCCCGCCCATCCTTCGACGGGGAACAACTCGGGGCCCTGCCAGACGTCGGAGCCGGGCGCGGACTCGGTCCAGCGCACCAGGCCTTCGGAGCAGCTCGCGTAGGCGGTGAGCCGCCCGTCCCGTCCCAGCCGGAGCCAGCCCCGGGCCGCGCTCCCGCCGTCGGCCGCCGCGGCTATCTCGGAGCCCGGCACCGCGGGCGCGGCGGAAGTGGCACCTCGGTCCGCTTCCATACGTCCGCGTCGCGCCATGTCCTGCCCACACCTGCCCCAACTCGTACCTTTTGCCCGGCCTTACCCGGCGAGCCGTTGGACAATTTACGGCAGTGGGGCAACCGGCGGATGCCGGGGGCGGATGCCCCCGGCGGCCTCCGCTTCCGTGCAACCTAGCCTGATCCGCCCGCCTCCACCACCAGGTGTCGATCACACCTCGCCACCGGTCGGGCCGTCGTCCGCGCGGCCGAAAAGTCGGGTACGGGTACTACGTGGGGAGTACGCCTGAAACGCTACGCGGGGGTGACGCGGGTGACGGCGGACGCCGTCTAGCGTGGCTGTATGGAAGAGCTGCGTGAGCGCCCGGGTCCCCCGTGGCGGCGGTGGGTGGAGCGGACCGGGCGGGGCCCGGCCTGGCGCTCGGCGCTGCTCGTGGCCGTCTTCGCGCAGATCGGCGCGGGGTGGGCCGCGCATGCGCAGAGCGGGCGGGTGGCGCTGGACGGCTTCGCCCGGCTCCTGCTGCTGATCGGGCCCGCCCTGCTCGTGGTGCGGCACCGGTACCCGGTGGCCGTGGCGTACGGGGTCAGCATCGTCACGCTGGTCTATGTGGGTGCCGGATACCCGTACGGCCCGGTGTTCCTCAGTCTCGCCCTGGCCTGCTTCGCCGCCGTCGTCGCCGGGCACCGCCGGGCCGCCTGGGGCGCCGTCGGCCTGTTCTGGGCCGGGCACCTGCTCATCGGGCACTGGCTCTACCTGTGGCTCCCGCCGGCCGGGAACGGCCCGACGTCCTGGACGCAGGAGGTGGGCGTCACCGCATGGGTGCTCGTGGTGCTCGCCCTCGCGGAGCTGGTGCGCGTCCGCCGGGAGCAGTGGGCCCGGGAACGGGCCGAGCGGGCGGCGGCCGAGAGGCGCCGGGTGGACGAGGAGCGGCTGCGGATCGCGCGGGAACTGCACGACGTCCTCGCCCACAGCATCTCGGTGATCAATGTCCAGGCGGGCGTCGGACTGGCCCTGCTCGACTCCGATCCCGAGCAGGCCCGTACGGCGCTCGCCACCATCAAGGCGGCGAGCAAGGAGGCGCTGGGCGAGGTCCGGCAGGTCCTCGACACCCTGCGCTCCCCCGGCGAGGCACCGCGCTCCCCCGCGCCCGGTCTGGACCGCCTCCCCGAGCTCGTGGAGCAGGCCGCGGCGGCCGGGCTGACCGTGGAGGTCTCGGCCGAGGGGGAGGCCGGGGCGCTGCCCCCCGGCGTGGATCTCGCCGCCTTCCGCATCCTGCAGGAGGCACTGACCAATGTGATGCGCCACTCCGGGTCGCGCACCGCCCGTATCCGCCTCAGCTGGCAGCCGCACGCCCTCGAACTACGGGTGGACGACGACGGCCCGGCCACGGGCGGCACCCCGGGCGGCAGCGGTAACGGGCTGGTCGGGATGCGCGAGCGGGCCTCGGCGCTGGGCGGCACCGTCGAGGCCGGTCCACGGCCGGACGGCGGCTTCCGGGTGATCGCCGTGCTCCCGCCGAAGGCCGACGCGTTCGAGGAGGACCTGTGATCCGCGTACTGCTCGCCGACGACCAACTGCTCGTCCGGGCCGGGTTCCGGGCACTGCTCGACGCCCAGCCCGACATCGAGGTGGCGGGCGAGGCCGCCGACGGCGACGAGGCCGTACGGCTGGTCCGGGAGCTGCGCCCCGACGTCGTGCTCATGGACATCCGGATGCCGGTGCTGGACGGACTCGCCGCGACCCGCCTGATCGGCGAGGACGGGTCCCTGTCCGCCGTGCGGGTGGTCATGCTCACCACCTTCGAGCTCGACGAGTACGTCTTCGAGGCGATCCGGTCGGGCGCCTCCGGCTTCCTGGTCAAGGACACCGAGCCGGAGGAACTGCTGCGGGCGGTCCGGGCGGTGGTCGCTGGCGACGCCCTCCTGTCCCCCGGTGTCACCCGCCGGCTGATCGCCGAGTTCGCGGCCCGCTCGAAACAGCCCGCCTCGGCGGCCGGGCTGGGCCGGCTCACCGACCGGGAGAGGGAAGTGATGGCCCTGGTGGGCATGGGCCTGTCCAACGAGGAGATCGCCCGCCGCCTGGTCGTCAGCCCCCTCACCGCGAAGACGCACGTCAGCCGCACCATGGTGAAACTGGGCGCCCGCGACCGCGCCCAGCTGGTCGTCCTGGCCTATGAATCCGGCCTGGTCCGCCCCGGCTGGCTCGGCTGAACGTTCTCCGTGTTGGTCATGGCGTGGTCAAGTAGGGTCAAGGCTGTGGAGACGTCACATCGGCCCGCCGTGCGGGTGATCTGCCTGGATGCCGCCCAGCGCCTGCTCCTGCTCCACTGGCGTGATCCGTTCGACGGTGTGATGCTCTGGGAGCCGCCCGGCGGCGGTATCGAACCGGGCGAGACACCGCTGACCGCGGCCCGGCGGGAACTGGCGGAGGAGACCGGCCTGGACCCCGCTGCGGTCCGTGACCGGTCCGTGTCGGTCCCGCGTGACATCCGGTGGAACGGGAAGCGGTATGCCGGGCCGGAGGATTTCTTCGTGGCCCATTTCGCCGAGGAACGGCCCCCGTTGAGTCCGGCCGGTCTCCTCCCCGATGAGCAGGCCGACTTCCACGGACACGCCTGGGTCAAGTGGTCCGACCTGAACACGTTGCCGGATCGAATCGAGCCGCCGTCCTTGACGTCCGTTCTCCGCGCCCTGGTACCGGGCGGCCCTTGGCGCGACCTGGCGCGTTGACGCGCCACGCGTCAGGGACGCCGGGGCCCTGTGAGAGCGGCTTCGACGGACTCACCCGTCATTGCGGGTGAAGAGCTTCGCGCCCGGCAGCCGTCACTGTCCGATCGTCACATCTGTCCCGGTGGCAGGTGGTGGTGTCCGAGCGACAGCACCGGCACGCTGTTTCCGTTGAAGTACCACAGCGCACTCGTGTACCAGAGGACCACCACCACGACCACCAGCGCGCCCCCCGCCAACGGCAGGGCCCAGCCCGGCAGGCGCCGGCTCCGCACCAGCAGGACCTTGGCGGCGAAGGCCCCGTAGAAGAAGCAGCCCGCGATCGAGTGCACTGCCGCACGCGAGCCGTTCAGCTGCACGCCGTACGCCTGGATGCAGTGCACCGTGATCGGGACGGTGAGGGCGAACAGGAGCACCCCGGCGATCCGGTGGGTGATCGGCACCGGGCCCGGCACCTGTCGCACCCCGGGCAGCCGGCCGTACATCCACAGCGCCAGCAGCAGCTGGAGGACGCCCAGCGCCAGGACGCCGGTGGCGAGCTGTGCCTTGAGACGCACGGCATCGGTGTCCGCCTGGCCGAACAGTGTCGCGGTGTAGTCCGGCGTGTTCGCCCGGCCGACCAGGAAGACGGTGACGAAGACCGCGGCGGCAGTCGCGAACGCCAGTGCGAGAGCGAGCCCGGCTTCCGGGCGGCGCAAAGCAGGCCGGGCGTGCGACATGGTGCTCCTCGTCTCGGAACGCTGAGGGTTTGCGGTTCGCCATCCCTTGTACTCGCCCGGTGCGGCAGACGGCGGCCGACGCGGCCGTAGCGAGCTCGACTCCTCGTCGGCGTGCCGGGCGTCAGCAGACCGAGCGGTAGGGCAGGTCGGGCACGTTCTGCTCCCACTGCGCGGGGGTGAGGTCCCAGCCGACCCGCTCGCACAGTGCCCGCGCCACGGTCTTCGGTTCGAGGTCGAAGACACGGTGCGGGTGCTTCGAGGACGAGACGTGCAGCCGCCCCCGGGAGTCGAAGGCGAGGGCACGCAGCAGTCCGGCGGACCCGCGCAGCGGATCGCCGAGGCGGCGCCGGGCGGGTACGTCCCACAGCTGGACCCGGCTGTCGCCGACGATCGCGGCCAGGGTCTTGCCGTCGCGGGAGAACCGCAGCCCCGCCACCCGCCCGCCGAAGTCGTCGCCGCGGGTGGCCGCCGTACTCGACAGGCCTCCCAGGCGGCGGCGTCCGTCGCCGTCCCACAGCGTGACCGTGCCCTGCAGGAGACTCACCGCCAGCACCGAGCCGTCGCCGCTGAACTCCAGGTCCTGGATGACACCGGGGCCGAGGACACCGCGCTCGACGGCCCGGGTGGCGAGGTCCACGCGCTCCCCCGCGGAGGTGACCAGGAGGGAGCCGTCGGGGCTGATCGCGAGGTTGGCCGCGCCGGCGTCGGCGATCTCGTACTCCTTGCGGCCGGACCCGATGTCCCACATCTGCAGGGCGCGCGTGACGGGGCCGGACCCGTCGTGCCCGGTGACCGCGACGGCCAGCCGGGTGCCGTCGGGGGTGAACGCGAACCCCCTGATGGAGATGACGGGTTCGGGCAGGGTGAGCTCCGTGCGCAGCCGGTTCTCGCGGGTGTCCCACACCGTCACCCGCTGCTTGCGGTCCTCGTGCCAGGAGGCCGTGGCGAGGAGCCTCCCATCGCGGGAGTAGGCGGACGAGCCGTCGTCGTCCTCGTCGTAGGAGTCCGGGATGGTCGGCATGACGGGGTGGTGCGGCAGCCTGCGTTCCTGGCCGTCGGCGGTGCTCCACAGCCGGAAGCGGTCCTCCGCGTCGCTGTCCGTGGCTCCCACGGTCGCGAGTGTTGCCGCGTCCGGGGCGAAGACCGCCTCGTGGACGTTCGCCTTGGCGGCCGCGTCCTGGAGTCCGTACGTCAGGTCCAGCGAACGGACCTGGCGGTCCCTGGCCACGTACCGCAGCAGCCGGCTGTCCGCGTCGAAGGCGACGGACAGGTTCATGGCCCGGCCGTCCGTGTCCAGCCGGGGATAGCCGAGCAGGACGGACGAGGTCGAGGTCCCGGTGTCGGCCCACAACTTCAGCTGGGTCCCGGTGATCTCCACGGCGAGCGCCCCGTCCGGGCTGAGGGCCGCGACCGAATCCGCGCCGAACTCGCGTACGGCGGTGCGCGAGGCTACGTCCCACAGGGTGGAGGTGCGTCCGGTTCCGGTGTGGATCAGGCGCTTGCCGTCCGTGCTGAAGGCCAGGCTCTGGCCGGTCTCACAGGTGATCGTGGGATAAGGGGACTCCCGGCGCAGTTCGGCCGTCCGCCCGGTGGCCGTCGAGTACAGCTGAACGGGCCTGCCCGGCGGGCAGTAGGCGTAGGTCGCACCGTCCGGGGACAGGGCGTCGGCGGTGCTCACCGCTGGGCGCAGCACCGCCCGGCCGGAGCGGCCGTCGACGAGGACCACCTCGTCGGGACCGGTGGTACTGATCACGACCCAGGTGGCCTCCCGGGCCATCGCGAGGACCTTGGGCGTCGGGCTGTCCGGCAGGAGCAGCGCGCCGGCCTTGCCGGTCCTGAGGTCGATCAGCCGGACCCCGTGGCTCATCGGCTGCGCGGCCAAGGTCCCTGCGGGGTCCACGGCGGCCGGCAGGTCGGGGGTGCCCGGGGGCAGGTCGGCCCGGCCCGTGCGCTTGCCGCTGACCACGTCCCAGATCTCCACGCTCGTCTGGGCGTCGAGTACGGCCAGGGTCCGGCCGTCGAGCAGGAAGTCCGCGTGGTCGTCGTAGTAACCGGTCGAGACCCGGGCGAGGTTGTTGGCGACGCCCCGCTCGTCCTGGCCCAGGGATCCGTACAGGGCGGCCCGTGCGTCGTCGACCGGGGCGATCCGCCAGGCCGCGACGCTCAGCAGGGCGGCCATTTCGGGGTCCGAGGTGCGCAGGCTCTCGGCGATGGAGGCCATCGTACGGGCGGACGCCTGGCGGGCCCGTTCGTCGCTGACGCTCTTCTGCTGCCAGGCGACCAGGCCCGCCACGAGCGCGAGGGACAGCAGGGCCGCCGCTCCCGCGCGCAGCCGCCGGGTACGCCTCCGGCGTGCTGCGGCCGCCTGGCGGCACGCCTCCAGGAACGCGCCCTCCAGTCGGCTCGCGCGGTGCCAGCCCGGCGCCCCGGCGACGCAGGCGCGGGCCGCCTCCGGGGCGTTGCCGGCCGGGAGGTCCTCGGCCCGCCGGCCCTGCCCGTCCCAGTGCCCGGCGGCCGCGGTGAGCCAGCGCAGCAGGAGCAGGGCTTCGCGGTCGCGGTCCACCCAGTCGCGCAACCGCGGCCAGGCGCGCAGCAGGCCGAGGGAGGCGAGGCGTGCGGTGTCGTCCTCCAGGACGAGGAGCCGGGCGACGGCGAGGGAGTCGAACGCGTCACGCAGCGCCCTGCGTTCCTCGTACGGGCGGCCGTCGAGCCATTCCGCGGTGGCGGCGGTGCGGAGGGTGTCCTGGGAGCCGTCGGTGGCGGCGCCGGGGACGATCAGGCGGAGCGTGATCTCCCGTACGGCCTGCCGGACCGGTTCCGGCAGGCGCTGGTACGTCGTCTCCGCGGCGGCGCCGAGGGCGGGCTCGGCCGCGTCGGCGGTGGCGTCGCGCAGGCGACCGGCGTTCTCCCGCCCGGCGGCGAGCAGGGCCGCGTCGGCCGCGTCGGCCGGTCCGCCCAGCATCCTGAGCAGGAGCCCGGTGGCGGTGGGGCGGTCCGCCGGAGCCTTGGCCAGGGCCTCACCGACCAGTTCGCGCAGCGCGGGAGGCAAGGGGGTGAGGTCCGGGTGGTGTTCGGTGACCCGTACGACGACCTCGCCGATGTTCTCGCCACGGAAGGGATCGCGTCCGGTGGCCGCGAACAGCATCACCGCTCCCCAGGCGAAGACGTCGGCGGCACCGTCGGCGCGGCGTCCGGTGAGCACCTCGGGGGCCATGTAGCCCGGTGTGCCCATCAGGTGTCCGGTATCGGTGAGCGACATGTCCGCGGTGCGGGCGATGCCGAAGTCGATGACGCGGGGGCCGTCGGGGCCGAGGAGGATGTTGTCCGGTTTGAGGTCGCGGTGGACGACACCCGCGCGGTGGATGGCGGCCAGGGCGGTGGCGGCCCCGGTGGCCAGCCGCACCAGCGCGTCGCCGGTGAGCGGGCCCGAGTCGCGGACGGCCTTGCGCAGATCTCGCCCGGGGACGAACTCGCTGACGATGTAGGGTCGTTCGCCGTCGGTTCCGCTCTCCAGGACCCGTGCGGTGCAGAAGGACTCCACGCGCTGCGCGGCGAGCACCTCCTTGGCGAACCGGCCGGCGATGTCGGGGCGGGCGACGAGTTCCGGGCGCAGCACCTTGACGGCGACGCGCTGCCCGGCCTCGTCGTAGCCCTCGTACACCGTCCCTTGGCCACCCGCGCCGAGCCGGGCGGCGAGCCAGTACCCGGCAATCCGTTCCGGATCCTCATTGGTGAGCAACTCGGCCATTCTTCCCCCTGGTTCAGCGTCCCCCGGTGCGCGCGCGGAGGGTACCAAGCGATGCGGCGACCGGGTAGGGGCCCGTGGTCCAGAGGCTAGACCGGCCGGTGTCAGCGGCCGATGACCTTGTCCGGGCAGTCCGACTGCGGCCCCAACTGCTTCAGTTCGGCAAGGAGTTCGCTCTGACCCGTCAGGAGCTCGGTCAGGATGCGGCGCGCCGCGCGCAGGAGGTCGGCCACGTCGCCGCCGGCGAGGGCGTAGCTGACGGTCGCTCCGTCGCGGATGGAAACGACGATGCCGGATCGGCGCAGGACCGCCAACTGCTGGGAGAGGTTCGATGCCTCGACGTCGATCGCGGCCAGCAGGTCGCGTACGGGTACGGGGCCGTTCTGCAGGAGTTCCAGGACGCGGATGCGGACGGGGTGTCCGAGCATGCGGAAGAACTCGGCCTTCGCCTGGTAGAGGGGGACCTGCATTCCCATGAGTGCTCCTGCTGTTGCTTCAGACCTTGCTTGGGGGCGCGGGGCTTCCAGTCGGCCGACCACCCATACATTCGTACGGAAGGGCCCACGCACGCCCGGGGATTACCTGTTTCAGATGTGCCGGATTGAAGAATTCTTCAACTCGTGGGCATGCGTGGGCGCGAGAATGCAGGACTCAGAGCTCCAGAGCGGCCTCGATGCGCTTGAGCTGGTGACGGGCCATGGCCAGGTTGGACTGGGACTTGTCCAGTACGACGTACAGGAACAGTCCGCCGTGACCCCGGCCCTTGAGCAGCCGGATCAGGTGGTACTGGCCGCCGAGGGTGATCAGGACGTCCTCGATCTCGTCCTTCAGGCCCAGCATCTCCATCGTGCGGACCTTCGCCCGGATCACGTCCGTGTTGCCCGCGGCGGCGACCGTGAGGTCAAGATCCTTGCCACCGCCGAGGGTCCCCAGCGCCATACCGCTGGTGTAGTCCACCAACGCGGCTCCCATCGCGCCCTCGATCGACGTCATCGTCTCCTTCAAAGAGACCTCAACGTTCGCCATCGGCATTCGCTCCCTTGCCTTCTACGGACTCCGCCCGGTGCTCAGTGCCTGCCATCACCGGACTGCTTGTGATCCCGACGCTACCGAGCGTGCGTGGCGGCGTACGGGGAACGGGGGATTGCGTGAAATGTGCGCATTGCCCTCTGCTGTCCCACACGTACCGGCTCGCACGGCTGCACCCCGGGTACTCCCGCGGAAGTACCCGGGGTGCAGCCGGCCGTACGACGACCAGAGGGCGTTTTCCGAGGAGCCTCGGGGTGAGACGAAACGTCCGTGCTTCCGAGGAGATGAATCGAGATGGATACCTTCACCACCCTCGCCTACGACGGGCCCGGGCCCTGGGTCCTGTTCCTTCCGCTGATCTGGGCGGCGGTCGTCGCCGGTGTCGTCACCGTGCTGCGCCGTACCGTCTGGCGCGGGCGCCGCGGGGCGGCGGCGTACGGTGAGCGGTCGCCGATCGCGATCCTGGGGCGGCGCTTCGCCACCGGGGAGATCGACGAGGACGAGTACTGGCGGCGGCTGTCCGTCCTGGACGAGCAGTTCGGCCGGTCCCTCAAGGACGGTGCCGCGTGACTCCGCCGAAGCCCGCCGCAAGACGGTCCAGGGCCGTGCGCATCCCGGCGCGGTTGACCGCGATGCGCCGGTCCGGGCCGGTGCCGGCGAACACCGTGCCGAGCGGCGCGGTCAGGCGGGAGCCCCGGCCGGTGCGCAGGTCCCGCCAGGTCTCCGTGACGCTCGTGCGCTCGCCCTCCGGTTCGAACCGGTAGCCCAACGCGCGACCGGCAGCCCGAAGATGCCGACGTCGAAGGTGAACCCACCGGTTCCGTCCGGCGCCTGCGCCGGCGCGCGCAGGGCTGTGATCCGGCCTCCACCGGCGCACGCTCATGGTGCCCCTCCCTGTGATCGTCCCCGCTCCACGCCCGGAGCGCAGGCAGCGAGGAGGGCCTCGGCGACGGCGGTGCGGGCGTAGAGCACGGAGCGGCCGGCCCGGTGGGCACTGACCAGGCCCGCTGCGCGCAGCGCGGTCAGGTACTGGGACACTCCGGCGGCCGAGAGCCCCGTACGGCGGGCCAGTTCGGTGGTGGAGGCCGGGGTTTCCAGTTCGGTCAGCAGCCGGGTGCGGGAGCGGCCGAGCACGGCGGCCAGAGCCTCGGTCCTGCCGGCGGGCCGAGGTTCCCACAGGGAGCCGGTGCCGCGCGCCGGATAGGCGAGTTGCGGCGGTTCCGGGGGCGTCACCCGGGTGAAGGGGACCGGTTCGATGAAGACCGAGGGGATCAGCAGCAGCCCGGCACCCGCCGTTCCGCGGGACAGGGGCCGATGCCGGCGGGACAGCCGGAGCGCGTTGTCGCCCCAGCTCACCGAGGGGTGGAGGTCGTTGAAGAGGCGGCCCGCGCCGTGCTCGGCGGCCTGCCGGGCCCGGTGGAAGACATCGGCGTCCAGTACTGCTCGGATCCGTGCCCAGTAGGGCGCCAGGGCCAGCTCCCAGTAGGTCCCGATCTCTTCCGCGACCCGGACGAGGCGGGCCCGCGGGTCGGCGTACAAGGTCCGCGTGCGCGGGCCGAGGCGCCCCTGCTCCTGTCGCAGGCGGTCGAGTTCGTGGCGGACCCGGGAGGCGGGCGTGGCCTGGATCCTGGCCAGTTCCTCCGTCAGGGAAGGAGCCGGACCGGTGGGCGCCGGGTTGAGGAAGTCGGGTACGTACCCCGAGGGCGGGATCAGTTCGGCCAGCCAGCCCCGGTCGAGGCCGGCGGCCGCCAGCCGTGGCCTCACCTGCCCGGTCCAGGGCCGGTGTACGGGGGACGTGGCCCCGGAGGCCAGCAGCCGGTAGCTGGGCCCGACCTCCCACATCGGTGAGACGGCGAACCGCATCTGCGCGAGATCGCTCACGGAGAATGCCAGTTCCGCCAGCACGGTCACTCCAACGATTCAGTCATGCCTTAATCAATGGCCTGGCAGCCTACCGGGTGGGGATCATCCGGGCATGACCTCACAGACGATGACCGCGGACGCCGCGGGCACCTGGAACCTCGGCGATCTGAAGATCAACCGGATCGGATTCGGCGCGATGCGCCTGACACAGACCGGCGAGGCGTTCGCCGACGACGCCGTGCCCCGGGACCGCGGCCAGGCGATCGGCGTGCTGCGCCGGGCGGTCGAGCTCGGGGTGAACCACATCGACACCGCCGCGTTCTACTTCTCGCCGCTGCGCTCCGCCAACGAGCTGATCAACACGGCGCTGGCCCCCTACCCGGAGGACCTCGTGATCACCACCAAGGTCGGTCCGGGCCGGGACCCGTCCGGCGCCTGGCTCGAACACGCCACCCCGGAGCTGCTGCGCGGCCAGGTCGAGGAGAACCTGCGCCAGCTCGGCCGCGACCACCTCGACGTGGTGAACCTGCGCATCGTCGGGACCGATTCCATCGCCGAGCGCTTCGGCGCGCTGGCCGACCTCCGCGACGCGGGCCTCATCCGCCACATCGGCATCTCCAACGTCACCCCCGAGCACCTCGCCGAGGCCCGGGCCATCGCGCCGGTGGTCTGCGTGCAGAACATGTACGGGATCGGGGTGCGGCCCGAGCACGACGGGTTCGTGCGCACCTGCGGTGAGCAGGGCATCGCGTTCGTGCCCTTCTACTCCATCGCGGGGACCGGTCGGCAGGCGGGCGCGAGCGGAGCCGAGCGCGAGGAGGTGCGTGCCGTCGCCCGGGCGCACGGCGCGAGCCCGGCGCAGGTACGGCTGGCGTGGACGCTCCGGCGGGGACCGCACGTACTGGCCATTCCCGGCACGGGCGACCCGGATCACCTGGACGCGAACGTGGCCGCCGGGTCCCTGCGCCTGTCGGAGGAGGATCTGGCCGTCCTGGAGGCGGTGCACCACAGCTGACGGTGCGTCGTGCGGGACGGCAGGCCGGCGCGTGTCGTGCACGGCGGTCCGGGATCCCGCTCGGAGGTCGCTCCCCCGGCCGGGGGAGGGAGATCGTTCCGGCGGCCGACGCCACCCCGCCCCGGTCGGTGCGACGTTCAGAACATGACCGGTGTCGAACGGACGATGAAGGCGCTCTGGAGCGCCTGGTGGCAGCGATGGCCGCGCTGGGTGGCCTGGGCAACGATGCTGTGGGGGGTGCTGTATGCCGGCTTCGGCCTGGCGTGCGCGCTGAGCGGGACCCCGTTGCCCTACCACGGGGGTGGTTCGGGGATCCCCGGACTGGGTTGGGCGGTCGTGGCGCTGGGTGCGCCGGCGGCGTCGGCCGGCGGAGCGGTGGTGCGGTACGGGCTGCTGCCACCGTTGCGGGTGCTGCTCCGGGTGCTGTGCGGGCTGGCGGGGATCACCGCGTTCAGCCTGCTGATGGATGTGATCACGCTGATGCTCGGTCAGGGGGTGGACAGCCGGGCCTCCGCTGCGAACAAGGCCCTCGCGGCGGTCGGGGCGGTCCTGCTCGCGGCAACGGCCCGGTCCGACCGCCTGCCCGCCGGTACTGCCGTACGGGCGCCGTCCGCTGCACCGCAGCGCCTCCGACTCGCCGCCTGGGCAGGGACGCTGGCCTTTGTCCCGTACGCGGCGATGAAGCTGGTCTGGGCGTCCGGCGGGACGTTCGCGGGGATCACCGGTGAGGAGACGCTCGCGGTCTCGGAACGAAACGGCGCCTCGGGGATCTTCCTCACGCTGGAGTCCTGGGGCCTGGACCCCACCGCGCTGCTGGCCGCGCTCGGCGTTTTCCTGCTGTGGGGCCTGGTCCGCCCGTGGGGGCAGGTCTTCCCGCGCTGGACGCTGTTCCTGCGCGGCCGGCGGGTGCCGCGCTGGCTCCCGCTCACCCCGGCTCTGCTCGGTGCTGCCACGCTCGCCCCGTACGGCGTTCTGGGGGTCGGATACCTGGCCCTGGCCACGGCCGGGGTGGTGACGATGCGGCGCGGCGACTTCCACTCCTCGGGCGACGCGCTGCTGGTCGGCTGGATCGGGATGGCCGCCTTCGCCGTTTACGGCATCGCCCTGACCGTCGCGGCCCGCTCGTACTGGCTTCGGACGCGTCCCGTCTGCCGGACGGGTGCCGGCACGGAGTGACGTCCGCGGCCGGCCGGATCCCCGCCGACGGGCCACCGGCTCGCCGTGTGCGTCCGCGATGCCGACGGTGCTGCTCTACCACTCTTCGGCGGGTTCCTCCGGTACCTCCCCCGTCCGGTACTCGGCTTCCGCGCCGTGTCCTGCCACCACCCGCCGATACCGGGGATCACCCCCCGGTCCCCGGCGAAGCAGGGTCGCTTCCAGCGGCGAGGGTGACTCGGGCGGTCCATGACCAGGGCTCCTGGGGCGGGTCCCAGCTCACCTCCACCTCGGTGTCGTGGAAGTCGCTCGCGAGTTCCGTCACCATCACCGCCGCCGCGTCCCGCGCGTCCTGTGGGCCGGTGCCGATCGGCACGTCCAGGCGCCCGCAGAGCATTCCGGGGTCCACGGTGAGGACGCTGATGCGCCAGCCCTCCGGCGTGGCCAACAGGACGATCCCCTTCGGAATGCCGAAGGCGGGGCGCTTCCCCTTCTCCTTCTTGCGTCTCGCCATGCCGCTATCCAACATCGTCATGGTTCACGGCGGTGAGTCCGGGTGGGACCGGGCCGCGCCGCCGCACCACCTCGCCCCGGGCAGGGTGGAACCGCAGGCGGACACCGCTCCGGCCTGCAACACCCTTCAGGGGAGGTCGTCGGTCGGCGGGTCGGCCTCGTACACGTGGGGGGTGTCCCACTCCCAGTCCAGCAGCTCGGCGCCGCCGAGGACCACGTCGTCGGGGTCCGGCATGCCGGCCCGGCGCAGGAACTCGATGACGTCCTCGTCCGAGCGGGCCAGGCCCAGGGACTCCTCTCCGTTCGAGGTCCGCAAGGTCACCTGCCGGCCCCCCGACGGGAAGATCCGGTGCACGACGACGGGTGCATGATGCATACCCCCAGCCTCGCCCCGTCGGCCCGGCCCGGCACCTCAGGGGGTGTGGCCGGCCGTGGCGGCACGGTCGGCGCGCGTGGGGATGCGGAACGTGGAGGGGTCGGGGTAGGTGGCCTTCTCGGCCTGTACGACTTCCTCGATCGCGGTCTTGAAGGCGGGCTCGAAGAAGTCGACGGCCAGCAGCAGCCTCAGTCCCTCCAGGGTCGGATCGAGCAGCGGGCGGCCCATGCGGGCACCGCCGCCCGAGATGCCGGGGAAGCCGGCCCGGGCGGTCTCCGGTCTCTCTCCCGCACGCGCCTCAAGGCCGGCGGCCGCGTAGCCGGCGATCAGCGCGAGCTCGGCGAGGTACTTGCGGGCCCCGAGGGCCATCTCCTCGGCGCCCTGCAGCGTCTGGACCGAGCCGCCCGCCACTTTGAAGTCGTCGCTGATCCTCTTGAGGCCGCGCGCCTCGTACACGGCGCGCGCCTCTTCGAAGAGCCGCCCCGCCTCGTCGACCGCCTTCATCGCCGTCACCAGCTGGTCGATGTCGATCTCGCGCTTCACGTTGCCTCCTGGTCCGGAACTGTGCTGCACCGACCGTAGGAGGCAAAGCCACCGGTGCGGAACACCCGTGCGCGGACCGTTATCGGTGCACTCTGCGCCGTCCGGGACCACTCCCCCGGCACCCGCGTCAACTCGCCACGCGGTCTTGCGACTTGCAGCCGAGGTCCCAACAATGCACATGACAACCGGAGGATCTTCGGTCGCATTGTCATCAGAGGGGAACCCCCACATGAACAAGCCTCTCACCGGCGCCTTACTCTCCCTGCTCCTGCTGGGAGCGGCGGTCACCCCCGCCGTGGCCGCGCCCACCGCACCCACCGCCCCCGCCACCGCCCCACCCGCCGCCTCCGAAGCCACCGCCGTCGCGGTCGACTTCGCGGGCACCGTGGCCCTCAGCAACTGTTCCGGTTCCGTCGTCCGCGCGCCCGGCTCCCAGCCGAACGACCTCGCGCTGGTCCTGTCCAACGGGCACTGCCTGGAGTCGGGCTTCCCGGCGGCCGGCGAGGTCGTCAAGGACCGCCCGTCCAGCCGCTCGTTCTCGCTGCTCAACTCGGCCGGATCGAAGGTCGGCACGCTCCGCGCGAGCAAGATCGCGTACGCGACGATGACCGACACCGACATCTCGATCTACCAGCTGACCCGGACCTACGCCCAGATCCAGAGCCAGTACGGCATCACCGCGCTGACACTCGACGGCGCACGCCCGGCCCAGGGCTCGGCGATCAAGGTGGTCTCGGGCTACTGGAAGCGGATCTACAGCTGCAACGTGGACGGCTTCGCCTACCGCCTCAAGGAGGGCGCCTGGACCTGGAAGGACTCGGTCCGCTACACCTCCGCCTGCAACACCATCGGCGGCACCTCCGGGTCACCGGTTGTCGACACGGCGACCGGCAAGGTCGTCGCCGTCAACAACACGGGCAACGAGGACGGCGCCCGCTGCACGGACAACAACCCGTGCGAGGTCGACCAGAACGGCAACGTGACGGTCCGCCAGGGCATCAACTACGCGCAGCAGACGTACATCGTCGTCCCCTGCATAGCGCCCGGAAACAAGATCGATCTGAACCGCCCCGGCTGCGTGCTCCCCAAGCCGTAATCCCGCGCGCATCCCCGCCCGACCGGAAAAGCCCCACGGCCGGGCCCCGGGCGGGGATACTCGGAGGCGTGGAACTGCACATCGATCACCGCTGGCTGCTGGAGCGGCAGGAGGCGCTGTTCAAGGACGTGGCGGTGGCCGACCACTCCGCCCTGGTCGCCGCCGTGGCCCGGCACCGGGTGAACACCCCCAGCCTGGAAGTGGACGACCCCGACGCCTACTGGCGGGCGGCCGCCCTGCTCGACGCGATCGTGCTGCTCCGGCCGCTCCCCGACTCCAACGAGTACTTCGCCTACGGGGTCGCCGTCGCGTACATCGAGGCCTCCGGCAAGGCGGTGGACGCCACCTACGAACAGTGGCGCGACCTCATCACCGACATCCGCATGCTGCGCGCCACCGTCTTCGACGTGGCCGCCCGGCTCCGCTCCTGGCAGCCGACCCAGACGGTGTAGGGCGCCGCGGTTCAGCGCCTGCGCTGGGCGGGGGTGCCGACGAGGAGCGCGTCGGACACCAGGCGTGCGCCGCGGGCGAGCCGTCCCAGCTGCTCCAGCTCGATGGCGTACATCCTGATCGAGTTCTCGATGACCGACTCGGCGATGCCCAGGGTGGGCAGCTCGGCGCGGCTGGTCTGCAGGGCCGCCCGCACCGCGCGCATCTCGTGCTGCAGCTGGAGCTGGACGTGCCGGGCCAGGAGCGCGTGGTGGCGGGTGAGCGTCAGGTAGCCGCCGTAGCGGGCCGGGAGCAGATCCCGCAGCCAGCGTGTGGCCGTGCGCTCCCAGTCGTGCGTACCGGGCGCCTTGACCTGCATGGGCCAGTCAGGGCTGAGGGTAAACGTGGCCGTCTGAGGCATTCTCGTCACTTCCGAGTGGTGTCGAACTCTGATCGAGACGTTCTGAGGGGCGGCCTCGGCCCAGGGGTTGACCGAGGCCGCCATGGGCGCTCTGCGGGGATCCAAAGCCTGGACCCGACACGCGGTCGCGACCTGAGGAGGTTCGTCGTACCGCGAGTACGTTCGGGAGGACATGGGGGTCCTCCTTGGCATCTGGTGGATCCGGAGCGCCGTCGTCAGTAAACATATATACCGTCGAGTAAGCAAGGGTATGAAAAATTTCATGCACCTCAAGGGCTGAATATCGCCTGGTGAACCGGGGCCGGAACGGGCTACAGGAAGAAGCCGTGCTGGTCGGCCACGTGCTCGTAGCTCTCCAGACGGGCCTGGGTCCGCTCCGGGTCCGCGTCGGCCATCGCCTGCAACAGGGCCGCGGACAGCATTCCGGGCGCCGCGTACGAGTCGAAGACCAGCCGGGATCCGGTCCCCGCCGTCAGGGCCACGTCCGCCTCGTCCACCAGCGGCCCCAGGGTGGGGTCCGTGATCAGGACCACACGCAGCCCCGTACTGCGGGCGGCGCGGATGGCGGCCAGGGTCTCCTTGGCGTGCCGCGGCATGGCGAAGGCGAGCACCCAGGTCCCGCCGGCCGCCCTGGACTGCAGCAACGCGTCGAAGGCGACGCTGCCGCCGCGGGTCACCAGGCGTACGTCGGGGTGGATGCGCCGGGCCGCGTACGCGAAGTACTCCGCGAGCGAGACCGAGATGCGCAGGCCGAGAACGGTCAGCGGCACCGAGGCGGCCAGCTCGCGGCCGATGTCCAGCACCTGGTCGGTGTCGGCGAGCAGCCTGCGGACGTTCTCCAGGTTCTCGATCTCGGCGTCGACGGCTTCCTGCAGCTCGTTGCGGCGGATCTGCGCGCGGGTGTCCGGGGCGCCGGCGACGGCGCTGAGCGCGATCGGCTGCAGCACGTCACGCAGGGCAGGGTAGCCGCTGAAGCCGAGGGAGGCGGCGAAGCGGGTCACGGAGGGCTGGCTCACGCCCACCCGCTCGGCCAGTTCGGTGATCGAGAGGAACGCGGCCTCGGTGAGGTGGTCGATCAGGTACTGGGCGATGCGGCGCTGGCCCGGTGACAGGCGGCGTCCGTCGAAGAGCGCGAGGAGCCGGTCGGCCGGAGGACGGACCTCTTCGGACGACTGACCCCCTGGTGTGATCGCAGCCGCTTGTGCGCGTGCCTGCTGCCCCGATGACACTCGAGGGCCTCCCTAACTCATGTCACTCGCGCTCCAACATAGCTCACCCCCTGTGGCCGATGATGATCAGTCCTGGGCGCGCGAAGTCACGGGGGCGTCGGTGCGGTCGCCCAGGAACTCGTACCAGCGGCGCTGCAGGCACACGTAGCGGGTGTCGGCCTCGACGAGGTCGAGGAAGGAGCCGATCGTACTGGTGAGGCGCTCGCCGAGGCCCCCGTCGGTGAGGGCGCCGTCCTCGGTGAACGCCTGGTGCGCGCCCGCCAGGCTGAACATGTCCGGGTAGACGCGCGCGCCGAGGTGTTCCAGCGGTACGCGCAGGGCCCAGAGCCCGCGGTTGCCGCCGACCATCGAGGGCGAGGCCGACACCAGCAGGGTCTGCTTGTCCTTGAAGGGCTGCGGGCGGTAGCGGGAGACCCAGTCGATGGCGTTCTTGAGCACGCCCGGTACGGAGGCGTTGTACTCGGGGGAGGCGATGATCAGCGCCTGCGCGGCCTCGATCCGGGCACGCAGGGCCAGGGCTCCTTCGGGCAGTCCCTCGTCGGCCTCCGCGTCGCCGTCGTACGGGGGCATCGGGAAGTCGCCGAGCGTGGCGGCCTCTGCGGTGGCGCCGGCCCGGGACACCAGGGCGGCGACCAGGGTGCCGAGGCGGGCGTTGACCGATCCGGTGCGGGAGGAACCGGACAGGACGAGTACGTGCAGGGAGGCACGTGCGGGATCGCCGTCGTGCGGACGGCCCGGATCCGCCGGGAAGTGGTCGGTGTCGGTCGGGTTCATGCCGTCTCCTCCTGCTCTCGTGCGATCGGCCACACGCGGCGGGACCCGCACACTTCGGTGTGCGGGTCCCGTCCGGGCCGCGGGTCACTTCGCGCCGGGGTTCTCCCAGCGGTAGAACTCGTGGGCCATGGCGTCCTTCGGGCTGCGCCAGGTGTCCGGGTTGTGGGGGCTGATGTAGGCGGTCAGCCGGTCGCTGAGGTCCCGGAACTCCGGGTGCTCGGTGACCTTCGCGATGGCCGGGCCGGGCGGCCGGTCCGACTCGATGAGGTGCAGGTAGACGTCGCCGAACTGGAACAGGCTGCGGCGCGTGACCCCTACCAGGTGCGGGAGTTCACCCGCGTCCGAGCCCGCGAAGAGGTCGGCGATGTCCGGCGCCGATCCCGGCGCCATCCGGGCGACGATGAGAGCGCGGTGCGTCTGGTTCATCCGGGTGCTTGCCTTTCGTCTCAGACTCGGCTGACGGCGGGGGCACGGCCCTCGCGCTGGCGCTTCTCGATCTTGTCCCGGATGAGCGCCATCTGGATCGGGGAGTTGCGGTTGATGTTGTCGGTCATCCACGCGTCGTCGACGGGGGCGTCCGGCTTCATCGCGAAGTCCTGGGTCCACTTCATCCGGGTGCCACCGGGCACCTTGAAGTACTGCCAGTGGATGTCCATGTGCGCGAACGGGCCGGTCTCCACGCGCCGGGCACGGACCGTGAGGCGCTTGCGGTCGACGGTCCGCTCCGAGACCCAGCTCCACACCTTGCCGTTCTCGTCGGGGTGCATGGTCAGGCGGAAGCGGGTGGTGTCGCCCTTCTCCTCGATGATTTCGAGTGAGGCGTACTCGCTGAACAGCTGCGGCCAGCCGGGGAGATCGTTGGTCATCTCCCATACGACGTCCACGGGCGCGTTGACGGTGATCTCGTTCTCGGTGTGTCCTGGCATGTCAGGCTCCTGTCATCAGACTGTGGTTGACGAGGTCGAGGAATTCCCCGGGGGTCTTGCAGCGGTCGGCGTGGGTGGGCAGTGCCCGCCCCCGCCGGTTCTCCAGTTCGCCGACGATCCCGAGCAGGCCCAGCGAATCGAGGCCGTACTCGTCGAACGCGGAGTGCGGGCGGCTCGCCAGCTCGGTGGGATCGACGGTGATGCCGGCCTTCTTCATGAGGGCCGCCAGTTCCTCCAGGGTCAGCCGGTCGGACATCTTGGTTCTCCCTTCTTCCTACGAGCCCTTGCGGACGACCAGCGCGGAGTTCGACCCCATCCGGCCGCGGCTGAGCACCAGCGCGGTGCGCAGCTCCGCCGCGCGGGCGCTGCCGGTCACCACGTCGAGGTCGTGGCACACGTCGTAGACGTTCGGGGTCGGCGGGACGATGCCGTGCTCCAGGGCCAAGGCCGCGGCCGCGGTGTCGAGGGCGGGCGCCGCGCAGTACGCCCTGCCCGTACCGGACTTGGGCGCCGTGACCGGCACCTTCCGCCCGTACGCGCCGAGGGCGTCGGCGATGGCGGCCGCCTCGGCCGCGTCGGCCTCCGGGGTCCCGATGGCGTCGGCGAAGACCACGTCGATCTCCTCGGGCGCGCAGCCGGCTTCCCGCAGGGCGCCGCGGATGGCGTGGGCCAGCCCCTCGCCGGACGTGTCCCGTCGCCGGGTGCCGGTGAAGGTCGCGGCGTGGCCGGCCAGGACGGCCCGTACGGTGGCGCCGCGGCGGCGGGCCTCGTCCTCGTCTTCGACGACGAACATCGCGCCGCCCTCGGCGGGGACGAATCCGCAGGCCTTGTCGGTGAACGGCCGGTAGGCACGCTCGGGGTCCTCCCCCGTGCTCAGCCCCTCGTACTCCAGCTGGCAGACGATGGAGTACGGCGCCAGCGGCGCCTCCGTCGCCCCGACCAGCATGGCCCGGCTGCCCTGGCGGATCCCGCGGACGGCGTGCGCGAAGGCGTCCAGTCCGCCCGCCTCGTCGCTGGCCACGACCCCGCAAGGGCCCTTCAGCCCGCGCCGGATGGAGATCTGGCCGGTGCTCGCCGCGTAGAACCAGGCGATCGACTGGTACGGGCCCACGAAGCGCGGCCCCTGCTCCCAGAGGTGCTGGAGCTCGCGCTGGCCGAACTCGCCGCCGCCGGATCCGGCGGCGGTGACGACGCCCACGGAGAAGGGGTCGCCCTCGTAGTCGGCCCGGCCGAGCCGGGCGTCCTCCAGGGCGAGGTCGGCCGCGGCGAGGGCGTGGTGGGTGAAGCGGTCGGTCTGGACGAGGAAGCGGTCCTCGACCATGGCGCCGGGGTCGAAGCCCCGGACCTCGCCCGCGACGCGCAGCGGCAGGTGCTCGCAGCCCGCCCTGGTGACCCGGTCCAGCACGCTGAGTCCGGACTGGGTCGCCTTCCAGAAGGCGTCGGCGCCCACGCCGTTGGGCGCGACGACTCCGATGCCCGTGATGACCGTACGGCTGGTCACGAGACCTCCTCCTTCGGCCGGGTCATGACCACGGCGGACTGGAATCCGCCGAAGCCGCTGCCCACCGAGAGCACGCTGCGCAGCTTCCGGCCGCGGGCGACGCGGGGTACGTAGTCCAGGTCGCACTCGGGGTCGGGCGTCTCGTAGTTCGCCGTCGGCGGTACCACCTGGTGGGTCATGGCGAGTACGCAGGCCGCGAGTTCGATGGCGCCGATCGCGCCGAGGGAGTGCCCCACCATGGACTTGATGGAGGTCATCGGCGTCTTGTAGGCGTGGTCGCCCAGGACCCGCTTGACCGCCGCGGTCTCGTGGCGGTCGTTCTGCTTGGTGCCGGAGCCGTGCGCGTTGACGTAGTCGATCTCGTCGGGGGCGACGCCGGCCTCGGCGAGGGCGGTTTCGATGGCCCGGGCCATCTCCAGGCCCTCGGCGGTCAGCCCGGTCATGTGGTGGGCGTTGCCGAAGGTGGCGTAGCCGCCGATCTCGCAGTAGACGGTCGCACCGCGGGCGCGGGCGTGTTCCAGCTCTTCGAGTACGAGGACGGCTCCGCCTTCGCCGAGGACGAACCCGTCCCGGTCGGCGTCGAACGGCCGGGAGGCGTGGGCCGGGTCGTCGTTGTTCGGCGAGGTCGCCTTGATGGCGTCGAAGCAGGCCACGGTGATCGGCGATATGGGTGAGTCGGAGGCGCCCGCGATGCACACGTCCATCCGGCCCTCCGCGATGGAGTGCACGGCGTACCCGATGGCGTCGAGTCCCGAGGTGCAGCCGGTGGAGACCGTCTGGACCGGGCCCCGCGCACCTGTCTGCTCCGCCACGGCGGAGGCGAGGGTGGCGGGGGTGAACGCCCGGTGCAGGAACGGGCCGGCCCGCTTGTGGTCCACGTCCCACCAGGATCCGGACTGGCTGACGGCCACGTAGTCGTGCTCCAGCCGGGTGGTGCCGCCGACGGCCGTGCCGAGGGAGACTCCGGTCCGCCAGGCCTCGTCCGTGGTGAGGTCGAGGCCCGCGTCCTTCACCGCCTCCCGGGCGGCCACCAGGGCGAACTGGATGTAGCGGTCGGCCCGGTCCGCCTCGCCGGGTTCGAGGCCGTGCGCGGCGGGGTCGAAGTCGACCTCGGCGGCTATCCGGGAGCGGAACCCGGCCGGGTCGAAGAGGCTGATCCCGCGTGTCGCCGTACGGCCGTTGGAGAGCAGGTCCCAGAAGTCGCGGACGCCGATCCCGCCGGGCGCGACGACACCGACTCCGGTGACGGCCACCCGCCGGCGGGTCACGAGACCGCTCCCGTACGGTCCGGAGGCTGCTCCCACGCGGTGCCGTCCGGGTGCGGGGCCTGCTCGGTGTCCACGTGGCCGAGCTCGGGGCGCGGGGCCAGCGGGCCGAGGTGGAAGACCATGCGGGCCTCGGTGTCCCCCACGTTCCGGAAGCGGTGGCGCGTGTTGAGCGGAACCAGGAGTCCCTGGTCGGTGCGCAGCGGGTGGGCCTCGCCGTCGAGGTCGACCTCCAGGCGGCCGCTGACCACGTACACGAACTCCTCGGAGTACGGGTGGTAGTGCTCCGCGATCGACTCCCCGGGGGCCATGATCGCCAGGCCCATGAAGCCGCTGGTGGAACCCACGGAGGTCGGAGTGAGCACCGCCCTCAGGTCGCCGCCGCGCCGACGGTTGGGGGGTGTCTCGCTGAGGTCCACGATGCGTGGGCGCTGTTGGGTCATGGCGGGTTCCTCCTGCGTGTGGGGAGAGCCTGGTGCGGATGGATCGGGATCGGGGGTGGAAATGGGGGTGGGCCGGGGAGGATCAGGAATCCGCGGGTGCCCGGCGGTCCGTGATCAGGTTCATGGTGTGGCCGGCGGTGCGGACCCGCCTGCCGGCCCGGGCCGTCAGCCGGTCGAGCACCGCCGCCTTGCGCGGTCCCGAGACGCCGAAGGTGGTGTCGGGCTCGGCGTCGAGCGGGCCGCGGACGTCGATGAGCCGGACGACGATGTCGTCACGCTGGAAGATGCTGCTGCTCCGAACGGGGCTGGCCGGGTGGTGTGCGGCCGCCTCGTCCTGCCGGGCCAGGAACTTGGCGAGCGCGGCTCCGCAGCCGGGCTTGGCCGGGTAGAAGAGCGCGTGCCGCTGGACCTCGGCGGACTCGGGCTCGGGTGCGGCGATGTGGTGGACCGCCGGGAGCGCCGCGCGCATGAAGAACATGCGCGCGGACTCCCGGTCGTTCAGGTTCCGGTCCTGTTCGAGGTAGGGGTTGATGGCCTCCTCGACGGCGCGCACCTCGGGCTGCTCGGAGACGTGCCGCAGGGCCGCCATCAGGTCGCCCTGGACCTCCACCGTCCGTACGACCCGGTTGCCGTGCATGAACAGGGACGTGCGGCACAGGCGGGTGTGGTCGTCGACCCGGGCCGCCGGGGAGGCGTAGCTGGAGAGGATGGACGCGACGGCCTTCTCGCTCCCCGGCTTGACGGTGAAGGTCAGGGCGTGGCGCACGATGCCGGCGCCCAGCCGGGGGCTCTTCTGCAGGCGTGCCGTGGCCGGGCGGGACTCCTGGCCGTAGCCGCGGCCGGTCTCCCGCAGGACGGTGAACTTGAGCGGGCGCATGGCACGGGCGCACGCGCCGAGCGGCTTCACCTGTTCGGCGTGGTGCTCGCTGTTGACCCATGCGAGGTACTGCGGGGCACTTTCCCACTCACTGGTGATGAGCCATTGGGAGGGATTCTCGAAGGACTGGCACAGCTGGTCGCTGATGTGGCCCGGAACCGACGCGATGTCGTGGCGGAGCTGTTCGTACGCCTCGAAGAACTGCTGCTGGGTCCCCTCGTGGAGATCCATCAGCAGGACGACCCGGAGCATGGAGCCGTCGAAGGCTGACTGCGACACCCGTTCGGACAGGGTGGTTGTCATCTACTCACTCCTTCATGAGGGGGTGGAGATCCATCGCGTACGGACCCCTCGTCCGTCACCGGTGGCGTCCGCCCGGGCCGGCGGCCGTCTCTGGTGGGGAACGGCAGGCCGGCGCGTCTCAGGGGGAGCCGCTGTCGCTCATCGTCATCCGGGTGGGGACGTACCGCTACATGTCCGGATCAAGCGGGTGACAACCGGCGAATCAACTGGGCCTCATCCCGGATCGGGGGCATAAAGACTCCACTCCCCCACACAGAAAACAGGAGCCCGCAGCTGATGGAAGACAACGCCGATGTTCGCGTACCGGTTCTCGTCGTGGGCGGCTCCCTCGTGGGCCTGTCCACCTCGCTTTTCCTGAGCCGCCACGGAGTGAGGCACCTGCTGGTCGAGAAGCACTCCGGCACCTCCGCACACCCGCGGGGCCGTGGCATCAACGCCCGGACGATGGAGCTGTTCCGCACGGCAGGGGCGGAGCGCGCGATCCGCCGGGCGGCGTCCGTACTGGAGGGAAATCAGGGCATTCTGCAGGCCCGGTCGCTGACCGACGGCGACCACAACTGGCTGGTCAAGTCGATCGATCCGGCCGGGGCGCTGGCCCGGTTCAGTCCGACCGGCTGGTGTCTGTGCAGCCAGAACAACATCGAGCCGGTGCTGGCCGAACAGAGCCGCGAGATGGGCGCCGACGTGCGGTTCTCCACCGAGCTGATGAGCTTCGACCAGGACGCCACGGGGGTGAACGCCGTGGTGAAGGACCGGGAGACGGGCGAGCACATCACGGTGCGCGCCGACTTCCTGATCGCCGCGGACGGGCCGCGCAGTCCCGTCAGGGAACAGCTGCGGATCCCCCAGACGGGCAATGGCGAGCTGTTCCACAACGTGAGCGTCACGTTCCGCTCGGAGAAGCTCGTCGAGGTGCTGGGCGACCTGCGCTTCATCGTCTGCTACCTGATCCGCCCGGGGGCCGACGGAGCGCTGCTGCCCGTGGACAACAAGACGCAGTGGGTCTTCCACGCCCCGTGGCACCCGGAGCAGGGCGAGACCCTGGAGGACTTCACCGACGAGCGGTGCGTGGATCAGATCCGCGACGCGATCGGCGTACCCGACCTGGACGTGCAGATCGGCGGCAAGGCCCCGTGGCACGCGGCCGAACGGGTGGCGCAGCGGTATTCGTCCGGTCGGGTGTTCCTGGCCGGGGACGCGGCCCACGAGATGTCCCCCACGGGGGCGTTCGGCTCCAACACGGGCATCCAGGACGCGCACAACCTGGCGTGGAAGATCGCCGCGGTACTGGACGGCTCGGCCGGCATCGGGCTGCTCGACACCTACGAGGCCGAGCGGCTGCCGGTGGCCAGGGCCACCAGCGAGCGGGCGTCGGCCCGTTCGGCGGAGCACAGCCACCCGGGGTACGCGCCGCCGCCCACCATGGGCGGCGGGCCGGGCAGCGGGGTCCTCACCACCGCCATGGGCTACTGCTACCCGAAGGGCGCGTTCGTCGGCGGCGACCCCGTACGGCCCGTCATCCCGGAAACCCTGCGACTGGTCGGCGACACCGGGACCCGGGCCCCGCACATGTGGGTGACCCGGTCGGGTGAGCGGATCTCCACCCTGGACCTCTACGAGCGCTCCTTCGTGCTGCTCAGCGGTGCGGGGACGCCGTGGCAGGCGGCCGCGAAGCAGGTCGCCGGGCAACTGCAGGTGCCGCTGGACGCCTGCACCATCGGCACCGGGCCGGATGCGGACCTCGTCCAGGAGGGGCGCTCCGACTGGACCGAGGTGCACGCGATGAGCGCCGAGGGCGCCGTGCTCGTACGGCCGGACGGGTTCGTGGCCTGGCGCTCGGAGGGAGCCGTGGCCGATGCCACGGCGACGCTGCGCGAGGTCCTCTCGACGGTGCTGCGCCGGGCGTGACCACCTCGTCCCCGCTTCCGCCGGCCGTGCGTGCGGCCGGCGGAAGCGGTTCAGCGGCAGGCCCAGCAACCTGCCCAGCAGCCGGCGGCCGGTACGGCGGTACGCCGGCGGCCGGGCCCGGCACCTCCGGCCGTGTCGCCGCCGCCGGAGGTCCGTTGGGCGTAACACGCGACGACGACCGCGATCGCGGCCAGTTCCTCAGGGGCGGCGACGCCCCTCTCCACACGCAGCAGGCTCGCTATCGGGACATCCTTCGACATCGGCACGGCCTCTCTCACGGGGGCTGCGCGTGCGCCCGGTCGCTTCGCGAGGGGCGGACCGGCTCGGCTCCGGCGCGGGCGGCACACGGGTGGCTCGGCGCACCGACGGGACGTGTTCCGCGTGAGCGAACCGGCCTGCGGACTCCGGTGGGATCACCTGGAATCCTGTCGCGACCGACGCTACAAGAGCGTGCCGTGCGCGGCACTCCGGACCGGCCGTGGTGACCGGCCACCGGCCGCTGCTGTGCCGGGGCTGTGCCGGCAACCTGTACGCCGTCTGCACCATGGATCACGCGCGCGGGAACACGGTAGGGCAGTGGGAGGTCGACCACGAGATGCCCGTGCCGTGTCCCCTGTCCGGCCTGCTGCCGCTGACCGGGACGGGGGCCTCCGTCCATGACCTGCCCGGCGCCGAGGAGGTGCTCGGTCCGCCGGTGTGACGTACGGCGGGTTGGTCCGTACGGGTGAGCGCCCTGCCGCCGCCGGCCGCCGGACGGCGGCAGTCCGGGACCCCGGCCGGCGGTCGACGTGCCGTCGACCGGGGCACCCCAGGGGGTGACCCGCCGATCAGGCCGGGCTCGCGGCGTCCGGCACGCCCTGATCCGACCCGACCGACAAGACACCCCCTGGCGTTCACTGATTGAACTCGTCCTGCTCCCAAATGCTTTGCCGGTTCCATCTCTTGACGGCCCGTGAGGGTGCGGAGGACAGTGTCCAGCGGCGCGGCTTGAGAGCGCTCTCAAGTCGCGCGACCCGCTGACCCTTCCCCCCGCACCGCGCCTCGGCGCGCTTCAGAGAGGGCACCCATGCACGAGATATCCGGCAGGAAGCGGCCGACGGTCCGGCGGGCCGTCTTAGCCGCGCTCAGCACGATCGCCGTGGTCGCGGCAGCCGCCGCGGGCGTGGTCCTGCCCGCGAGCGCCGCGGCTCCCCCCGCACCGGCGGGCTGGTCCCGGGTGTTCCTCGACGACTTCGACGGGCCCGCGGGGTCCGGGGTGAACACCGCCGACTGGCAGTACACCACCGGCACTTCCTACCCCGGCGGACCCGCCCGCTTCGGTACCGGCGAGATCGAGACGATGACCGCCGACCCCTCCAACGTCTCCCTCGACGGCACCGGCAACCTGCGCATCACCCCGCGCCGGGACGCCGCCGGCAACTGGACGTCCGGCCGCGTCGAGACCCGGCGGGCCGACTTCGAGCCCCCGGCGGGCGGCAAGCTCCGGTCGGAGGCCCGGATCCAGATGCCGAACGTGACGGGCCCGGCCGCCAAGGGCTACTGGCCGGCCTTCTGGATGCTCGGCGCCCCCTACCGGGGCAACTGGTGGAACTGGCCGGGCATCGGCGAGATCGACATCCTGGAGAACGTCCAGGGCCTCAACAACGTCTGGGCGACCGTGCATTGCGGCACGAGTCCGGGCGGCCCCTGCAACGAGACCTCGGGGATCGGCGGCCAGCGCGTCTGCCCCGGCGCCGGCTGCCAGGCGGGCTTCCACACGTACGCCGTCGAGTGGGACCGCTCGACCGCGGTCGAGGAGATGCGCTTCTACGTCGACGAGTTCAACTTCCATACGGTGCGGGCCGATCAGGTCGACGCGAAGACCTGGACCGACGCCACGAACCACGGCTACTTCATCATCCTGAACGTCGCCATGGGCGGCGGCTTCCCGGACGCCTTCGGCGGCGGCCCCGACGCGGGCACCCAGCCCGGACACGCGATGGTCGTCGACTACGTGTCCGTCCTCCGGTCGGCCGGAGGCACCACACCGCCCACCACGCCCCCGACGACACCGCCCACCACCCCGCCGACGACACCGCCCGGTCACCGCGACGCGTACACGGCGATCCAGGCCGAGTCCTACGACGGCCAGTCGGGCACGGCCAAGGAGAGCACCACCGACACCGGCGGCGGCCAGAACCTCGCGGCGATCGGCAACAGCGACTGGGCACTGTTCCGGGGCGTCGACTTCGGCTCCACGCCGGCCCGGCAGTTCTACGGGCGCGTGGCCGGCGGTGCGGCCGGCGGGGTCAGCGGGCTGGTCGAGGTACGGCTCGACAACCCGGCCTCGGCTCCGGTCGGCAGCTTCTCGGTCGCGTCGACCGGCGGCTGGCAGAGCTGGCGCACGGTGCCGACGAACATCACGGCGGTCACGGGCACGCACGACGTCTACCTGACCTTCACCAGCGGCCAGCCCGCCGACTTCGTGAACGTCAACTGGTTCGACTTCGGCCATTGACGAGCGGCGGCGCCGTCCCCGCGGGACTCCGCGCGGACGGCGCCGGGCGCGGCCCCCGGTGGACGGCCGGGGCGCCGCGGGACAGGCTGGTGCCTGACCGCAGCCGGAGGCCGCACCAGGAGGACAGCCATGCCCGACGAGGAACCCCGCGAGGAGCCCCGCGCCGAGCTGGACCCGCGGTACAGCGACGAGCGGGCGGCTGCCGTGCCGTGGCGGGAGGCCGTCACCCGGCTGGCCGCGGCCGAGCTGTACTGGCTGACGACCGTACGCCCCGACGCACGGCCGCACGTCACGCCTCTGATCGGTGTCTGGGCGGACGGCGCGCTGCACTTCTGCACCGGGCCCGAGGAGCGCAAGGCCAAGAACCTCCGCGGCAACGCGCACGTCGTCCTCACCACCGGCACCAACACCCTCCACGAGGGATTCGACCTGGTCGTCGAGGGTGTGGCGGCCCGGGTCACGGATCCCGGCCGGCTGCGCCGGCTCGCCGCCGCCTGGGAGGCGAAGTACGGCGCCGAGTGGCATTTCGAGGTGGGGGACGGTGTGTTCGTGAATCCCGACGCGGGCGAGGCCCTGGTCTTCTCGGTCCGCCCGGGCACCGCCTTCGGTTTCGGCAAGGGCGGCTACAGCCAGACGCGCTGGCTCTTCTCCTGACCCGCGGCCGCCGCGGACGGCCTGTCCCGCGAGAACCCCGACGTCGGCGGGGTTAGGCTCGGAGCAGGTCGCGAAGGGGATGGTGCGCATGTGTCGCTGGCTCGCCTACTCAGGTTCGCCCATGCTCCTCGACACCGTGCTCTACCGCCCTGAGCACTCGCTGATCAACCAGAGCCTCCGGGCCAGGATGGGCGCCGAGCCGACCAATGGCGACGGTTTCGGCATCGGCTGGTACAGCGCTGACGGCGACGGCACCCCGGCGGTCTTCCGGGACGTCGGCCCGGCGTGGAGCAGCCGCAATCTGCAGGAGCTCGCCGCGCACGTCCGCTCGCCGCTGTTCTTCGCGCACGTCCGCGCCTCGACGGGGTCGGCCGTCCAGCAGTCCAATTGTCACCCGTTCCGCCACGGACGCTGGCTGTGGATGCACAACGGAGCGATCGCGGACTTCCACCGGCTGCAGCGCGATCTGTGCATGGCCGTCGACCCGGCGCTCTTCCCGTCCATCGAGGGCTCCACGGATTCCGAGGTGATGTTCTACCTGGCGGTCACGTTCGGTCTCGACCAGGACGCCCCGGGTGCGGTGGCCAGGATGGCGGGGTTCGTCGAGCGCCTCGGCAAGGAGCACGGTGTGCCGGAACCGCTCCAGATGACGGTGGCGGTGAGCGACGGCGTGCACGTCTGGGCCTTCCGCTACTCCAGCCAGGGAAAGTCCCGCTCGCTGTTCTACAGTTCCCGGGCCGAGACCGTCCGGCATCTGCACCCGGAGGTGCCCTACCTGAGGGAGGTCTCGGACGAGACCCGCCTCGTGGTGTCCGAGCCGCTCGGAGACCTGCCCGGCGTGTGGAACGAACTCCCCGAGAGCAGTTATGCGGTGATCCCCTCCGGTCCCCACTCGGACTACCTCCCCTTCGTCCCCGAATTCTGACCGCCGCCGGGCCTGCGGGTCACGCGTCGGCGTCCCCGATGGCGATCAGCCGGCGCCCGCCGCCGGCGATGACGTACTCGGCGTGTCCGACGGTGTGGCCGGGGGTGGTCCGTACGCGCACGCCGGGGAAGATCTCCTGACCGTCGGTGACCGCGCGTACGCGCGGTGCCAGGGACGCGACCTGCTCGGCCATGCCCTGGGCCTCCAGGGGGTCCCGCCGCTCCCATTCGGGCTCGGACATCAGGTACTCCGCGTGGGCGAACACCGGCCGTCTGCGCCGGGCGCGGGGTGGCAGGGCGCGGCCGCCGTGCTCCACGAGCAGTCCGCCGACGCTCCCCACCAGGTGGCGCGCGGGGCCCAGGTATTCCGGATGCGCGGCCCACACCTCGTCGGTGCTGTCCCGGAGCAGCCGGGGCGGCCGGAGCCGTACGTCACCGTCCGGCACGTACGACACCATGTGTCGCCCAGCCATATCGAGCGGATTCCCGCCGGACGGGGCAGTCGTACGTCCTGCGGCCACCCTGGACCTCACGCCGTCACAGGCGGCCGCGCTGCGGGAGATGAGCGGGCCGATGACCGTGCGCGAGCTCGCCGAACGCATGAGCTGCGAGCACTCCAACACCGCCGTCGTCGTCGACAAGCTGGGGAAGCAGAGCCTGATCGGGCGCCATCCGCACCCCACCGACCGCCGCGCGAAGCCGCTCGTCCTCACCGCCGAGGGCACCGCCCCGCGCGAGCGCCTCCTCGCGCTCCTCGCCGTGGACTCCCCGCTGTCCGGCCTCGCCCCGGAGGAACGGCGCGTCCTGCGGGCCCTGCTGGAGCGGGCCGCCACCCGGCCGTAACCCGCCTACGGGGCAGCGACCGGAGGCGATCACCGGTTACCCTGCTGCCCGTCGAGGCCACCGTCCGTGGACACCGTGGAGGAGCATCCGTGACCGAGCCGCGTCCCGGCAGCCGCCCCACCCTGGAGGCCGTCGCGGCGCACGCCGGGGTGTCCCGGGCCACCGCGTCCCGCGTGGTCAACGGCGGCGACGGGGTCCGCGCACATCTGGTGGACCGGGTGCGTACGGCGATCCGCGTGCTGGGCTACGTCCCCAACCACGCGGCCCGCACCCTCGTCACCCGGCGCACCGGGGCCGTCGCGGTGATCATCGCCGAGCCGGAGATCCGGATCTTCTCGGACCCCTTCTTCTCGCGCCAGGTCCGCGGCATCGCCAAGGAGTTGACCGCGCACGACACCCAGCTCGTCCTGCTCCTGGTCGAGGACCGCGGCGACTACGACCGGATCGAGCGCTACCTGGCGGGCGGCCACGTCGACGGGGCCCTCGCCTTCTCCCTGCACACCGACGACCCGCTGCCCGCCATCACCCGCCGCATCGGCATGCCCACCGTCTACGGCGGCCGGCCCGGCTGGACCACCGGGACCGGGGAGGGCGAGGGTGCGGGCGAGGGCGTGGCCTATGTCGACGCCGACAACCGCGGGGGCGCGCGGGAGGCCGTGCGCTATCTGCTGGCGCAGGGCCGGAGGCGGATCGCGCACATCGCCGGCCCGCTCGACCAGACCTCGGCGGCCGACCGGCTGAGCGGCTACCGGGACGCGCTGGCGGCCGCCGGCCCGGAGCTGTTCGCCGAAGGGGACTTCACCCCGGCGGGCGGGGCCCGCGCGATGGCGGAACTGCTGGACCGGGACGCCGGTATCGACGCCGTCTTCGCCGGGAACGACCTGATGGCGACGGGCGCCCTGCGCGTGCTGCGGGAGAGCGGCCGGACGGTGCCCGGGGACGTGGCGCTGGTCGGCTTCGACGACGCCGAACCGGTGGCGGAGAGCGCCGACCCGCCGCTGACGACCGTACGCCAGGACATCGAGGGCATGGGCCGCCTGATGGCACGGCTGCTGATGAACCGCCTGAACGGCGGTCCGGACGGGCGGCGGGCCGCACCCGATCCGGTGATCACCGCCACGGCGCTGGTGCGGCGCGCGTCGGCCTGACCCGGCACCGGACACGCCACAGGGGCCCGCCGGACGGCGGGCCCCTGTGAACGGGGAGCGAGCACTCCCGGATCAGTGCTCGACCGGGCACTCCTTCCAGGAGAAGTGGTACACGCTGTTGATGCTGCCGTCCGTCGAGTCGAGCGCCATGAAGCTGGTCTGCGACGGGTCCGAGGTGCCCACTTCGGCCCGCAGCTCGGTGTTGATGTTGAAGTTGCGCTGCTCACCGCAGGGCGCGAAGACCAGGGCTTCGATACCCGTGGTGTCGGTCGCCTGCCAGTTGTCTTCGAGCTCGCCGTTGAACTTGTGGGTCCGGTACGCGGTCTGGCTCATGCCCTGGAAGTAGTAGCTGGCCTTCTGCGTGCCGACCGCGCCCGGCGCGAGGCTGCCGAAGCCGCGGTAGTCGGCCTTGGCCACGGCGTAGGTGTACCCCTGGGGGACGTGGACGTCGAGGGATAGGAGACAGTTCTTGCGGCCTTCGACGGCGGGGGCGCCCCCGCCGGCCTGGGCCAGGTATTCGCTGTAGGTGACGGTGAAGGCGGTGTTGTCCGGCGACACGGCGACGGTGGCACTGCCTGGACGGCAGCCCGATCCGTTCACGGTGGCGACGTCCACGGTCACCTGGTCGGTGGGGGCCGAGGGCGCCGAGGACGAGGCCCCGGCGGCGGGGGTGAGCGCGACGAGGGTCGCGGTCACGGCGGCTGCGGTGAATCCGGTGCGGAGGAACTTGATCACATCGCCATGGATAGCGGTCCGCGGCGGCCCCGGCCGGGCGACGGGCACGCGGTCTCACCTCGATGGCGGAAGCCCGTCACCGCAGAAACGATAAATCTACCCAAACCACCCCGCCGGATGGCCCCAGGTGGCGCGGAGCGCCGAGTCGGACCGTTCGCTCGTTCCGATTTTTCCTAATATCGGCGAGGTCTTTCAGGTAATCAGCGGGTTCTGGAGCCGGCCGGGGCGCCGGGTGCCGGGCCCTCCTGCGGTGAGGAGTCCCATGTCCCGCGCAGCACGCTCGTCCCGCGCAGCAAGCCCATCCCGCGCACCACGCTCGTCCCGCGCGTCATGGCCACGCCCGGCCGTTCTGTCGGCACTGGCGCTCGCCTCCGTCCTGGCCGTCGCCCTGGCGGGACCCGGCCCGGCCTTCGCCGCGGCCCACCACGCCGGCGACGAGGCCGGGGTACTCGGCGAGGAGCACGCCCGCGCGCACGCACGGCTGCGCGAGGCCGCCAAGGGCAATCAGGGCTATCCGCAGTCGAAGCGCACGTCGAGCCTGGCCTCGCTGGAGGAGTCCCAGCGCAAGGGCAACGCGAAGTTCGACGCGGCCCGGTTCGGCCGGTTCACCCAGTTCTTCCCCTCTCCCGACTTCGGCGTCCACGTGGCCCAGCTGCCGACGGGCAAGGTGCTGCTCTTCTCCTTCGAACGCGTGGAGGCCGATCCCACCAAGGAGACCGGTCCCACGAACACCGTCGGCCGGACCAACGCGGGCCGCGCCTACCTCTGGGACCCCGCCAGGGGGACCGGGGCCAGGGCCTTCAAGAACGTGCCGCCCCCGGTGGTGCTGATGCCCGACGGCGCCTACGCCCCGCGCCCGGCGCCGTTCTTCTGCGCCGGTCACTCCTACCTCCCCAACGGAATGGTGGGGGTGTTCGGCGGCAATGTCGGCGGGAAGGGCGGCAGCGGCGCCAAGCTGTCCTTCGTGTTCGACCCGTGGACCGAGAAGTGGTTCCGCAACCGCGACATGTCCGTGGGCCGCTGGTACCCCTCGGTGGTGACCGGGCCGGACGGCCGGCAGATCATCATGTCCGGCCAGTCCGAGCGCGGTACGGGCACGCCCACTCCGGTGGTGGAGCGCTTCCCCGCGCTCGGGCGGCCCGTGCCCTGGCGTTCGTACGACATCCCGGCGAACGTCCCCGCGGAGCGGCTCCGCTCACAGGCGCCCTTCCGGAACGACTATCCGCACCTCTTCTCGCTGCGGGACGGGAAGATCTACGGGCTCGGCCGCGACGCCGACCAGCAGTGGCTGTTCGACCCGGTCGAGGACACCCGCACCGACCTGCCCCGGCGGCCCGCCGACTTCCGGGGCTACGGTTCGGCCGTGCCCCTGCCGGCCGGTTTCCGGGGCCCGGACTCCGTCCTGGTGCTCGGCGGCGACCCGCGCGACCCGCTCACGTACCGGCTGTCCGGCGGCCGCTGGAGCATCGAGGAGCCGAGGGCCTTCGGCCGCACCCAGGACGGGACCCTGATCCTGCCCGACGGAACCCTGATCACGGTGAACGGCGCCCTGGACACCCGGAACTACGGGAACGGGCCCTTCAACCCGAAGGCCGACCTGAAGTACCGGCAGATCGAACTGCGCGACGCGCGCGGCCACTGGAAGCTGGGTCCGGCCCAGCGGCTGCCCCGCGGCTACCACTCCAACGCCCTGGTCCTGCCGGACGGCCGGATGATGGTCACCGGGGACGAGCTCCAGCAGATCGCCAACGATCCCGACATCAAGGACGGGATGGACGGCAGCATCGAGCTCTACGAGCCCGCCTACCTGCACCGGGGCGCCCGTCCGGCGCTCGACCGGACCCCGGCGGGCGACCTCGGCCACGACGCGGCCTTCCAGGTCACGAGCTCGACGGCGAAGGACGTCAGACGGGCCGTGCTGCTGGCACCGACGACCGTCACCCACTCGGTGAACACCAGCCAGCGCCACCTGGACCTGCGGATCACCGGCGTCCACGGCTCCACGATCGGGCTCCGGACGCCGCCGAGCGCGGCCGACGCCCCACCCGGGTACTACATGCTCTTCCTGCTCGACACGAAGGGCGTGCCCAGCACCGCGAAGTGGATCAAGCTGGGCACCCGCAACCGCAACCGCACCCGCTAGAGCTGGGCCGGGGCCGGGGCCGGGGCCGGGGCCGGGGCGAACCGTACGACGGCCGCGCGCCCGGCCGTACGGACCCGGCAGTCGAGCGGTCCGGTCAGCAGGGCCGCGTCGTACGGGAGCAGCTCGGCGTGGTCACCGGCCCGTTCGAGTACCGCCGGTCCCTCCAGCGCGGCCACCAGCAGTGTCCCGCCCGGCGGGACCGCGAGGGCGAGCGCGCCCCGTACGACGGCGGTCTGCGCCTCCACCGCGCCCCTGCGGTACATCACGTTGAAGTTCACGACGGGGCCGGAGAGCAGCCGGCAGTCGGTCGGCTCGTCCCCGGGGAAGTCCTGCGGCGCGAACCGCTCGTCCACGAGCCGGCGTACGCCCGCCACCGTGAGGTCCATGCCTGCGCCCTCGGCGAGGGTCAGGGTGCGCCCGATGCCGGGGAAGGCCGAGAACGGCCCGTCGGCGGCGACCTCGGCCAGGCTCACCCGCCATCCGAAGCCGTCCATGTCCGCGCCCTCGGGCCAGGCCGCGATCTCCCGGGTGACTCCCCCGCCGTTCTTCCAGACGGTGGCGGTCCGGTCGGCCGCCCGCAGGAGCCGGATCCCGCCACCGCTCGGCGCGTCCACGGCGATCAGGCCTTCTCCATCGAGGGGCGCAGGCGGCCCAGCAGGGCGTAGAGCGTCGCGCTCTCGGCCTCGTCAAGGGTGTCCAGCGCGCCGTGCATGGCCTGCATCTCCTCGCGCACGCGGCGGATGACCTCGCGGCCCGCGTCCGTCGCGACGACGTTCTTGACGCGGCGGTCGGCGGGGTCCGGCTCCCGGCGCACCAGCTCGCGGGCCTCCAGCCGGTCGACGATGCCGGTCACGTTGGAGGCGTCGCACACCAGCAGGGTGGCGAGGCCGCGCATCGGCACGGGGCCGTCGAGCTGGGCGAGGACCCGGGCCTGGGTGGAGGTCAGGCCGTGCTGGGCCGCGGCGGCCGCGAACTCACGCCATTGGGCGGTGCCGATCGCGGCGAGCAGCTCCAGCAGCTGGAGCTTGGTGGGGGTCTGCGTGGCGGTGTCGCTCATACCTGGAGCGTACTCAGGATGCTTCACATTATCAATTGTTTACTTGACCACCTTAACTATCGACGTCTACCGTCGTTCGAGTTACTTGAGAAGGTCAAACATCTGCGTTCCGAAGCTCTTCAGCTCCGAAACACGAAGAAGGTTCATCCCAGCCATGAGCACCCCCTCCCCCGCCACCCCGGCCTCCGGGCACCGGAACGAGACGGTCATCGTCTTCGCCCTGAGCCTGGCCGCCATGGTCGTGTCGATGATGCAGACCCTGCCGGTCCCGATCCTCGGCCTCATCCGTGAGGACCTCGGCACCACCACGGCCAACGTGAGCTGGGTGACCACCGCCACCCTGCTGTCGGCCGCGGTCTTCACCCCGCTGCTGGGCCGGTTCGGTGACCAGCACGGCAAGAAGCCGACCCTGGTCGCCGTGCTCGGCGTCATGGTCGCCGGTTCCGTCATCGCCGCGCTGGCGTCCTCGCTGCCGCTGCTGATCCTGGGCCGGGTGCTCCAGGGAGCCGCCACCGCGATCTTCCCGCTGGCCCTGTCGGTCCTGCGCGAAGAGGTCCGGCCGCAGAAGCTGCCGGGTGCGATGGCCCTGGTCAGCGGCACGCTCGCGTTCGGCAGCGGGCTCGCGCTCGTCGCGACCGGACTGCTCACCTCCGGCTCCGGCGCGGACTACCGCAACGCCTTCTGGATGGCGACCGGCTTCGCGCTGCTCGCCCTGCTCGCGGTGGTGTTCCTGGTCCCCGCGACCCGCCACAAGACCGGCGGGCGCACCGACTTCCTCGGCGCGCTGACCCTCGGCATCGCGCTGCTGCTGCTCCTGCTGCCGATCTCCCAGGGCCACGAGTGGGGCTGGGGCTCCGCCCGCACGCTGGGCAGCTTCGCCGGCGCCGCCGTCATGGCCGCCGTCTGGGTGCTCGTCGAGCGCAAGGTGCGCGAGCCGCTCGTCGACATGAAGATGTTCGTCCACCGCCCCGTGCTCATGGCCAACCTGGCCGGCGTCCTCGTCGGCTTCGGCATGTTCGCGAACTTCCTGGGCGTCTCGTACCTCGTCCAGATGCCCGAGGCCCTCACCGGCTACGGCTTCGACGCGTCCATCCTGCGCGCCTCCGTGCAGTTCCTGCTGCCCGGCGCCATCGTCTCGCTGCTCGCCTCGCCCGTGGGCGGCCAGATCGTGCGCCACCGAGGTCCCCGTACGGCGCTGGCCCTGGCCGCGGCCCTCGGCGCGGCCGGCTTCGCCTGGCTGGTCCTGGACCACCAGCACACCCTCTCGGTGATCGGCGCCGGGCTCGTCGTCGGTGCGGCCGTCAGCTTCGGCTACGCCGCCATGCCCGCCGTGATCATGTCCAGCGTCCCGCACCACCAGAGCGGCATCGCCAACGGCATCAACTCGATCTCCCGCTCCACGGGCAGTGCGATCGGCAGCGCCGTCGTCACCACGATCCTGGCCTCCAAGACCATCGAGCACCTGCCGGCGGGGGTCCCCCCGCTGCCCGCCGAGTCCGGATTCACCCTCACCTTCGGGATCGGTGCGGTGGCCTTCGCGCTGGTCGCGGTGATCAGCTGGATCGGTCTGCGGAGCGGGCAGGGCACCGTGGCGGCGGCCGCCGGGCAGCCCGCGGCGGCGACCGGGAAGACGGAGCAGGCCGAGAAGGCAGAGAAGGCGGACGCCACCCGCTGACCGGTCGTCCGTCCCGTCACCCGACCCGCCGGCCCGGCGGCCCGACCTCCGCGTGTCGCTCGCGGCGGTCGGGCCCCCGGGCCTTGCATGGTGGGTGCATGAAGGCTACGGACGTCATCGCCGACGGTTTCGGACGCATCCGGGAGATCGTGCACGAAGTCGTGGAAGGGGTCCCGCCGGAGCTGCTGAACGCGCGCGTGGACCCGGCGGCGAACTCGGTCACCTGGCTCGTCTGGCACCTGACCCGGATCCAGGACGACCACATCGCGGACGCGGCCGGCACCGAGCAGATCTGGGACTCCGAGGGCTGGTCGGACCGGTTCGCGCTGCCGCTGCCCGCCGGGTCGACCGGGTACGGGCACTCGTCGCGGGACGTCTACACCGTCCGGGTGGACTCGGGCGAGCTGTTGCTGGGGTACTTCGACGCGGTGCACGAGCGGACCGCGCGGTTCGTCCACGGGCTGGCCGCCGCCGACCTGGACCGGGTGGTCGACGAACGCTGGAATCCGCCGGTCACCCTCGGGGTACGCCTGGTCAGCGTGCTGGGGGACGACCTGCAGCACGCCGGGCAGGCGGCCTTCGTACGGGGCGTGCTGGAGCGGGACCGGGGCGTCTGACGGGCCCCAGGTGTCTTGCCGATCAGGCCGGGCTCGCGGCGTCCGGCACGCACGCTCGCCGCGTACCGGTGGGCACGGTCAGCACCGGCGATGCCACCACGCCGACTCCGGATCTGCCAGGGGCTCGTGGTGCGTTCGCCTGAGCAGCACCTCGTCCAGGCACTCGACCTGCACCCGCAGTTCGGCGGCGGCCTTCGGCGGCAGCATGGACAGAGCCTCTTGCAGCTTGTCCCGGGCCCAGCCTTCGCCGCAGCACGGGCAGGTGAACTCGGCCTCCCACGGTCTCCACCGGCGTTCGACGCCGTGGACGCGGACCGACCACACGCTCAGCGCGGCGGACACGATGCCCGGCGCCAGTCGACCCCGCTCAAGCACGCGGACGGCCGCGTTCGCCGCCCCCGACAGGCCGGGGACATCGCGATATCGCACCCAGGGGCTCCTCCGGCCGCATCCCTGCGGCCGAAGTGAAGCCGGCGTTCTACGCGGCACGGCCCCTTCGGACATCCCTCATGGACGGCATCCTCCCACAGCCAAGATCGCCCGGACCGAACCTGGTCCCGCCGCCCGGACAGCGGCGCCGCCGATCGCGCCGGGCGGCGTACGAAGGGCCGGTACCCCGTACTGGTCCCGGCCCCTCACGCGTTACGCTCCGCTCGCGTCCAGCATGTCCTCGCGCTCGACGATCTTCACGCGGTCGCGGCCCTGGGGCTCGCCGAGGGCCTTCTCGGCCGCGTCCAGCTTGTACCAGCCCTCCCACGTCGTGTAGCGGACGCTGCGCTCGGCGAGGAAGGCCTCGACGGCCTCCGGCGCCGGGGCGGCCGGCTCGCTCAGGCGGCCCTCCGCGTGGTCGGCGAGCAGGTTCGCGACGGTCTCGTTCGCGTCACCCTTGGTGTGGCCGATCAGGCCGACCGGACCGCGCCGGATCCATCCGGTGACGTACGTCGACGGCAGGTGGCCGCCGGCTTCGATCACGCGGCCGCCCTCGTCCGGGACCGTGCCGGACTCGACGTCCCAGGGGAGCTTGGGCAGCTCGTCGGAGAGGTAGCCGACGGCCCGGTAGACGGACTGGATGTCCCAGTCGGTGAAGTTGCCCGTGCCCTTGACGTTGCCCGTGCCGTCGAGCTCGGTGCGCTCGGTGCGCAGTCCGACGACCTTGCCGTCCGCGCCGAGGATCTCGGCGGGCGACTCGAAGAAGTGCAGGAAGAGCTTGTGCGGGCGCTCGCCGATGTCGCGGATCGCCCAGTTCTCCAGGGTCTTGGCGACCATGTCGGCCTGCTTGTTGGCGCGGCGGGTGGCTATGGAGCCCTCGTCGTAGTCGATGTCCTCGGGGTTGACGATGACCTCGATGTTGGGCGAGTGGTCCAGCTCCCGGAGCTCCATGGGGCTGAACTTGGCCTGCGCCGGACCCCGGCGGCCGAAGACGTGCACCTCAAGGGCCTTGTTCGCCTTGAGCCCGTCGTAGACGTTCGCCGGGATCTCGGTCGGAAGCAGCTCGTCGGCCGTCTTCGCGAGGATGCGCGCGACGTCGAGGGCGACGTTGCCGACACCGAGCACGGCGACCTTCTCGGCCTCCAGCGGCCAGGTGCGCGGGACGTCCGGGTGACCGTCGTACCAGGAGACGAAGTCGGCGGCGCCGTAGGAGCCGTCGAGGTCGACGCCCGGGATGGTCAGCGCGCGGTCGGCCGTGGCACCGGTGGAGAAGATCACGGCGTCGTAGAAGGACCGCAGCTCGTCGAGGCTGATGTCGTTCGGGTAGTCGACGTTCCCGAAGAGGCGCACCTGCGGCTTGTCGAGCACCTGGTGAAGGGCGGTGATGATGCCCTTGATCCGGGGGTGGTCGGGGGCGACGCCGTACCGGATCAGGCCGAAGGGCGCGGGCATCCGCTCGAAGAGGTCGATGGACACACCGGGCTCGACGGCTGCCTCGGACTTCAGCAGCGCGTCGGCGGCGTAGATACCGGCCGGGCCGGCACCGACGATGGCTACCCGCAGAGGGCGAGGCATGGCAGAGGTTCCCTTCGAGCGACGGCAAGGTGGATCAAAGGGAACCCTAAACGAAGGTAAACCTAACTCAGCACCCGGTGTCTCTTTATGACCCCATAATCAAAACTTATGACCTCCCCAAGCAGTCCTTGGAGCATAGGGGAACTCGCTGGTCAGCACGGACGTCACCTGACAGACTGAAACCGCTTGATCACCCCAGGAGGACAAAATGGCTGACGAAACCGACACCCCGCAGGACGAGTCCCCGGCCGACGCGGCCAAGCGCAAGTTCCGGGAGGCCCTGGACCGCAACGCCGCGAACGCCCAGTCCCAGCAGGCTCACCAGAGCCGGGCGAAGGTCCAGGGTGCCAGCAGCGGCCCCGGCGGCAAGAACAAGAAGGTCCGCCGCAAGACCGGCTGACCCTCGGACCCCAGGAGCTCGCCCCCGCCGCCGCGGCCGGGGGTGGCTCGATCCGCCATTGGGCCACTCGGGTGAGTGGGGATAACCCCGAGCGCCGTCGACAGTTGATCAGCACGTCCCGCCGAGGGCAGCCATCACATGCGACAGTGCGACAGAAGGATCCCCACATGTTCAAGAAGTTCATGGCCACCGCAGCCGCCACCGCCGCCGTGCTCGGCGCGGGTGCCGCAGTCGCCACCCCGGCGATGGCGATCGGCAACGACAACGGCGTCAACACCGTCAACGGCAACGGCTCGGCCCAGATCTTCGGCAACCAGGAGACCCACGGCAAGATGAGCCCGCAGCTGGGCGCAGTCCAGGGCTCGCTCAACAAGCTCTGCATCGGCCTGCCGGCCAAGGTCAACGCCCAGTCCCTGTTCGCACTCATCGCCAACGTCGGCGTCCAGGACGTCAACGTCCTGTCCAACCCGCAGAACCAGCAGTGCGCCGAGAACTCCACCCAGGCCAAGGGCGACGAGGCCCTCTCGCACATCGCCAGCAACATCCCGGTCCTCTCCGGAAACCTCTCCGCAGGCAGCTGATCGGCTCGATCCCGCGCCGGTGTCACGCGTCACGCGTGACACCGGCGCGTTTCATTTGGTCTAGACCTTGACAGGTTCAGACCATTTTCGCTTCAGTGGGCACCGTTGCCCCCACGGCAAGTCCCCCCACTGAAGGAGCAGTTACGTGATACGTGCGCTTCGCCTCCGCGCCCTCGCACTCACCGCCGCCGCGGCCGTCGCGGCCGGCCTCGCCCTCGCCCTCCCCTCCTCCCCCGCCGTCGCCGCGACCCCCTGCGCCGGCGCCTGGGCCTCCTCCGCCGTCTACACGGGCGGCATGAGCGCCTCGTACGGCGGCCACAACTGGCAGGCGAAGTGGTGGACCCAGGGCGAGACGCCCGGCACCACCGGCCAGTGGGGCGTCTGGTCGGACCAGGGCACCTGCGGCGGCGGGGGCCAGGACCCGGATCCGGGCAACCCCACCGGATTCGTGGTCTCCGAGGCCCAGTTCAACCAGATGTTCCCGAACCGGAACCCCTTCTACACCTACAACGGCCTGGTCGCGGCGCTGTCCGCCTACCCCGGGTTCGCCAGTACCGGCGACGACACCACCAAGCGGCGCGAGGCCGCGGCCTTCCTCGCGAACGTCTCCCACGAGACGGGCGGACTCGTGTACATCGTGGAGCAGAACACCGCCAACTACCCCCACTACTGCGACGCGAGCCAGCCGTACGGCTGTCCCGCCGGACAGGCCGCCTACTACGGCCGCGGGCCCATCCAGCTCAGCTGGAACTTCAACTACAAGGCCGCCGGTGACGCCCTCGGCATCAACCTGCTCGCCAACCCGTACCTCGTGGAGCAGGATCCGGCCGTCGCCATGAAGACGGCGCTCTGGTACTGGAACACCCAGAACGGCCCGGGCACGATGACCGCCCACGCCGCCATGGTGAACGGCGCGGGCTTCGGGGAGACCATCCGCTCGATCAACGGCTCCCTGGAGTGCAACGGCGGCAACCCCGCCCAGGTCCAGAGCCGCATCTCGAAGTACCAGAGCTTCACGCAGCTGCTCGGGGTGACCCCCGGGAACAACCTCGGCTGCTAGGGGGCGAGACACCCCCTGGCGGCGGTGCCGCGGCGGTCACCGCGTGCGCAGCGCGGTGGCCAGCTGGGCCCGTGAGCGGACGTCGAGCTTCTGGTAGATCCGGGTCAGCCGGGCCTCCACCGTCTTGACGCTGAGGAACAGCTTCGCCGCGGCCTCCTGGTTGCTGGCACCCTGGCTGACCAGCAGCGCGAGCCGGGTCTCGGCATCGGTCAGGGTCGCGGCCGCCGGTACCCGCGCACCGGCGCCGTCGCCGGGGGCCGGTTCCCTGGCGAGCTCGGTCCAGGGGGCGGCCCCGGCCCGGTCGAAGATCTCGGCCGCGGCCCGGAGTGCCGCACGGGCCGGCGCGCGCCGGCGTCGCCGGCGCTCCACCCGGGCGAGGGCGAGCAGCGTACGGCCGCGTTCCAGCGGCAGCCGCAGGACGTCGAAGCGCTGGGCGGTGGTCTCCAGCAGGTGCACGGCCGCGTCGGCGTCGCCCTGGGCGGACAGGCACAGCCCGCGGGCCCGGTCGAGCGCCGCGACGACCCCGGTACGGCCGAGGCCGACGGCGACCGTGCGGACGGAGGACAGCAGCCGGGCCGCCTCCTCGGGCGCGTCGGCGGCGATCAGGGCCTCGGCGAGCTCCCCGTGCCAGCGCAGGATCGAGGGGTCCACCACCTGCTGGGCGGCCTCCAGTTCGGCGACGCGGCGCAGGGTGGCGACGGCCTTCGCCGCTTCTCCCGTGGCGAGTTCGACGAGGCCGAGCGCGTGCAGGCTGCGGGAGAGAAAGACCTGGTCCTGCTCCTCCTGCGAGGCCTGGATGCCGCGCCGGGCGTAGCCGGCGGCCCGGGCGAAGCTGCCGCCCATGGCCTCGGCCATCGCGGCGACGTACCAGGCGGGGCCGGGCGAGAGACCCGCGTCGATCGTGAGCTCCAGGGCCCGGCGGGCGTGGGCGGAGGCGGCCTCGCACCGGCCGCTGCGCAGTTCGACCTCGGTGAGGCTGCGCAGGACCTCGAAGACGTCCTCGGCGGAGCCGGTGCGCTGGACGGCGGGCAGCAGGACCATCAGCTGGCGGCGGGCGTCGTCGAGGCCGTCGTCGAAGAGGGCGTGCCGGACGGCGAGGTACTGGGGTGCGTTGCGCATGCCGAGGGGCACCTCGGGGGCGGGCAGGGCGAGGGCCTCGGCCAGGATCGCCTCGGCGCCCGGGTCGCCGAGGATGCGGCCCATGCGGGCCCGTACGGTCAGGGCCATGGCCTCGGCGACCTGGTCGCCGCCGAGTGCGGCGAGCGCGCCGGCGCGGGCCGCGGCGTCGCGGGAGCGGACCGGGTCGCCGTCGCTGAGGTTGTGCTTCCAGGCGATCCGCAGCTGGACGGCGGCCTGGAGCGAGGGGTCCCCGGCGGCCTCGTCCATGGCGTACGCGATGGTCTCGTCGAGGGCGCCCAGGGCCTGCCCGGCGGCGTCGATCACGGCGAGCCGGGCCCGTACCCGGTCGGCGGGCGAGGCGTCGCGGGCCAGGACGGCCCCGGTGGCGCGGCGGGCGAGGTCGGCGCGGCCGGACCAGCCGGCGTCCTCGGCGGCCGCGACCAGGCGGGCCAGTTCCTCGCCGGCCAGCCAGGACGGCGTCCGCTCGGCGGCGAGCAGGCCCAGTTCGGCGGCGAGGGCGCGCTGGCCCCGGCGGCGGCAGGCCGCGGCGGCCTCGGTGATCTCCTCGGCGAGCCACTGGTCGGGGGTGTCCACGGCCAGCGCGCGGTGGCGTACGGCCTGGACAGGATCGTCGACGGCGGCGGCCAGGGCCGCGTGTCCGGCGGCGCGTTCGGGCCAGCCGGCGTCGGCGGCGAGGGCGGTGGGCAGGGCACCGGCGGTGAACTCCACGGAGCCGTCCTCACCCACCCTGACCAGCGCGGCCCGTTCCGCCTCGGCCAGCTCGGCCTCGGCGTCGGGGCGGCCGGCGCGGCGCAGCAGGGAGATGGTGGGGCGGGTGGCGAGGGCAGCGAGCAGCAGGGTGCGGCGGGCCTGGGCGGGGGCGGCGGCGAGGAGGCGGCGGGCCACCTCGCGGGCCTGTCCGGAGACGGGCAGGGTGTCGGCGTGGTGGGCGCTGCTGTCGCGGGCTTCGGCGGCTTCGGCGAGGGAGTGGCCGAGGGCGAGGGCGAGGCGCGGGTTGCCGCCGCTGGCCTGGTGGATCCGGCCGGCGAGGCGGGCCGGGAGGCCGTGGCGGACGAGGAGTTCGGCGACCTCGTCGGCGCCCAGCGGGGGTACCCGGATGGCGGGGACGCCGGGGCCGCAGAGGGGTTCGCCCACCGGGACCCCGCCCTGGACGCATTCGGCGACCAGGACCCGTACGCGGGGCGGGGTGAGGCGCAGGGCGAAGCGGAGCAGGTCGGTGCTCTCGGCGTCGAGCCACTGGGCGTTGTCGAGGACGAGGAGGACGGGGTCGCGGCCGGCGAGCGTCCGCAGCACCTCGACCACGGCGAGGCGCAGGGCGATGTGGTCGCGGCCGGCCCGGGGGGCGTCGGCCTCGCGGCGCAGGAGGGCGATGGCGGTGCGCTGGGGGCCGGAGAGCTGTTCCAGGGCGCCGCCGGGTACGGAGGCGAGGAGGGCGGCGGCGGACGCCTCGGGTATCCATTGGTCGGCGGCCTCGGGGGCGAGGCGCAGCACGGTCTCGCGGCGCGCTTCGGCCGCGGCCGCGACGGCGCGCACCACCTCGGTCTTGCCCGCGCCGGCCGGTCCGGTCAGGAGCGCCCGGCCGTGCGTGGTCAGCGCGCGGTCGACCGCCTTGATCAGTTCTCCGTGTCCGACACTTGTGTCAGCGTGCCCCGTCGCCGCCACCACGCACAGCCACCAGCCTCTCGGTCCCAGCTCCGGTGCCCTTCCTGTGAGAGGCGACAATACGAGGTCGAGTGGCGGGCGGACACGGATTGTGACGCAGAAATCAGTCTCGTACCGGGAAAACCCGTCGGACCTGCCGATACGAGGTGTATCAGCAGGTCCGCGGGCGCGCTTTGGTCCGTACTATCTGACCGTCAGGCCGACTTGGCCCCTGATCAGAAGGTCAGGTTCCAGGAGTCGATCTTGCCGGTGTCGCCGCCGGCGTTGTCGTTGACCCGCAGCTTCCAGGTGCCGTTCGCGACCTCGGAGGAGGCGTTCACGGTGTAGACCTGGTTGATGTTGTCGGTGCTGCTGCCGGAACGGTTGTGCAGGGTGTAGACGCTGCCGTCGGGGGCGACGAGGTCGACCTTGAGGTCACCGATGTAGCTGTGCACGATGTTCACGCCCACCTTGAGGGTGGCCGGGGCGTTGCCGGTGACACCGCTGACGGTGATCGGGCTCTCCACCGTGGTGTTGTCGCCGATGGCGAAGTCCGTGGTGTTCTCGAAGCCCGAGGTGGGCGGGGTCGAGGTCACCGCGGCGACGGCCGCGGCCGCGTCGGCGAGGCCGGCGCCGCAGCCACCGGTGCAGGTACCGGCCAGCGGGCGGGCGTTGGTCTTGATCGCCGACTCGATCTGGGCCGGGGTCAGCGAGGTGTTCGCCGACTTCAGCAGGGCGGCCAGGCCCGCGATGTGCGGGGCGGCCATGCTGGTGCCCTGGTAGGGCTTGTAGGTCTCGGCACCGGGGGTGGTGGTGCCGGCGTTCAGGGTGGAGAGGATCGCGTTCTCGGGGGTGGTGACGGTGCCGGGCGTGTCGGTGGCGCGGCGGGTCTCACCGCCCGGGGCGGAGATGTCGATGATCGAGCCGAAGTTCGAGTAGTACGAGCGGTCGCCGGCGCGGTTGGTCGACGCCACGTTGATCACGTTGTTGCAGCTGGCGGGCGAGAAACCGGACGCGTTGGCGTTGCTGTTGCCGGCGGCGACGACGACGGTCGTACCACGGGCGACGGCGGCGTTGATGGCGTTCTGGTAGCTGGTGCCGCAGGTGCCCGAGCCGCCGAGGCTCATGTTGATGACCTTGGCCGGGGTGGCGTTGGCCGGGACGCCCGCGACGGAGCCGCCGGACGCCCAGGTGATGGCGTCGACGATGTCCGAGGTGGCGCCGCCGCACTTGCCGAGCACGCGGACGGGCTGGATCTTCGCGCCGTAGGCGATGCCGGCGACGCCCTTGGAGTTGTTGGTGGCCGCGGCGATGGTGCCCGCGACGTGGGTGCCGTGCCAGGAGGAGGTGCTGGCCTTGGAGCCGGTGCCGCACTCGCCGTCGGTGGCGTTCCAGTCGCCCTCGTCGGCCGGGTTGCTGTCACGGCCGTTGCCGTCGCGGGCCTCGGAGGCGGTGGAGATGAAGTCGTAGCCGGAGACGATGTTCGGGGCGACGTCCGAGTGGGCGACGTAGCCGGTGTCGATCACGGCGACGGTGACGCCGGAGCCCGTGGTCTTGTCCCAGGCACCGGGGACGTTCATGCCGGCGGTGGGCTCGAAGAGGTCCCACTGCTTGGCGTACTCGGTGTCGTTCGGGGTGACGGCCATGGCGTAGGCGCGGGTGTCCGGCTCCACGTAGGCGACGTCCGGGTCGGCACGGAACTGGGCGATCACGTCGGCCGCGGCGGCCGGGGCGACGGTTCCGCCGAGGTTGACGAGGGCGGCTCCGGTGCCGAGGCGGCGGTCGAACTTCGCCTTCTTGCCGGCCTTCTTGCCCTTGGCGGCGGCGTCGTCGGCCGCTGCGGTGTTCGAGCTGGCCTCGGTGGCCGAGGACTTGTATCCGACGATGAGGTTCTCGACCGGCGCGGTGGGGGCGACCGTGGCCGCCGGTGCCGCGCCGGGGTTCTCGACGGCTGCGGCCACCGAGGCGGTGGCGGTGGCGGAGCCGGCGAGCAGGGTGACGGACATGGCCACCACGGATATGAGCCGACGTCTGGAAGCGTGCACGTGTTCCCCTTCGAGGGCCGTTTCCGGGCATGCCGGAGCGGCCGGTCAGTGCAGTGTGGGAGGTTCCGGCGGCCGCGGGACCGGGAGCGAGTTGGTCGAGCTCGCCCCGGCCTCCGCCGCGCGCCACGTCGCCCGAGCCGCAACGGCGGGGCCGGGCAACGGCGGTCCCGGCTCTCCCCCCGACCGGTGCGGCCTTCACGCCATGTGGGGTTGGCGTGTGTGCCGTAGGGTCAGGGGAAGATCGCCGGTGGGCAGACAGTAGGCAACACGGGGATGAACTCGATACGGGGAAAACCCTTGTCCGCCCCCTGCGGCTCCCCCCGGGGGTCCCTCGGCAGGGGCGCTGACCAGGCATGTTCGACATCCGCTTGATCGCCGCGCGGAACCGGGGGCGGGAGCGGAACCGTCCCTACCGCGGCGGGAAGAGCCTGCGGAAGTACGTCCAGCTGGTCTCGTTCGGCTCGCTCCACTTCTCCGGCGCGTGGGCGAATTCGGGGTGGTGCCCGGCGATGTACGCGCGGGTGCGCTCCGGGACCTGCGCGTACGAGTCCAGCTTGCGGCCGCGGCAGTGGAAGGTGAGGCCGCCGGGGCGCTGCCCCTGTTCCATCCAGGGCAGCCACGGAGACATCCGGGTCCAGGACATCGTGGCGGGAACGCTCACCGCGTCCGTGGTCAGGGTGGTCGCGGGCGCGAAGAACTGGAACAGCTCCAGGGCGCGGTAGGTGTCGTCGGCCGAGTGGGCGGGGTACTGCGCGACCGGCAGGGGCGAGGGGTAGGCCAGCGGGATCTCCAGGCTGAAGCAGACCTGGTCGCCCAGTTCCGTCAGGGGGACCGGGAAGGGCCGCCACTTCTGGTTGGCCGGATCGTTCCATACGTGGACCACGGGCTTGTCCTGCCAGGTCTCCAGGATCTCCCGGGTCCCGGGGTCGAGGTAGAACGCGGCCTCCCTGGACAGGAGCTGGTAGCCGCCGAGCTCCTCGTCCGCCACGAGGCGCGCGACGTTGAGCCCTTCGAAGCCGAAGAGACGCCGGTAGGGCTCGCCGGGGGCCCAGGAGTGGACGTCCCCGGTCCACCAGTAGGTGACCTCGGCGCCGTCGAGCGAGGCGCGGGTCCGGGCGAATGCGTGCAGGAGCTCGGCGGGTGTCAGCTCTGATGTCATACGCCCCACTGTGCGCGGTCGCCGCACGGCCGGACAAGCAGCCCCACGGACAACCTCGGCCCCGTCAGTGACGTGTCAGGCAGCCGCGCGACGCACGTGCAGATGGCCGTCGAGGGGGTAGGCGGGGGGCGCGGACGCCAGCGTCCTGTCGTACGCGTAACCGCACTTGGCCGCGACGCGGCAGGATGCGGGGTTGTCCACCTGGTGGAGCAGTTCGAGGCGCTCCAGGCCGTCGGCCCGGAAGGCGTCCAGGGACCAGGCGGTGAGGGCCTCCAGGGCCCGCGGGGCCACACCCCGGCCCCGTGCCTCCGCCGCCGTCCAGTAGCCGACCTCGGCGGAGGCCTTGCCGGACGCGACCTCCTTGAGGACGACATTGCCCACCAACCGCGCCGGCGCCGCGCCCCGGGCCGCCTCCAGGACGGCGAAGCCGAACCGGACCCCCGCCGCCCAGCCCCGCTCCTGGGCCCGCACCCACCCCAGTCCGTCGTCCTCGCACTCCAGCCCGGGGTCCGGGGAGGCCTCGACCAGTGCGGCGACGTCCTCCACGCGCCAGGGGCGGAGAACGAGAGCGGAAGCGGTCGGTGTCGCGGCGGCCCCGAGCGTGACGGAAGTGATCATCGGCCGATCGTAGCCAGAGTGGCCGGACATGTGACCACATCCCCGTCAGGCATACCTCTCGAAGAGGGCGTGGATGTAGCCCTCCAGTCTCCGGGTCAGGACACGGGCCGTCAGGTCGGCGCGGCCCAGTTCACGCCAGGGCACGCCGACCTTCTCCGCGTCCGGAGCGAAGCCCAGCGCGTCCAGGAGACGCCAGTACAGGTGGGCGGTGCGGTCCTCGGTCAGGGTTCCTCCCGCGGCGGCATAGCGGTCCGCGAAGCTCATCCCCGCGGGAACCCCGTGCAGCAGGGCGAGCGCCGTCGAGCAGTGCGCCACGTCCAGGTCGGCGGGCCCCCAGGAGGTCTCCACCCAGTCGACGACGCCACTGATCCGAAGATCCCCGTCCGCACCGGTGAAGAGGACGTTCCCGGGATGGAAGTCCCGGTGCAGGAAGCGGCCTCGGTACTCCGGCGGATCCTGGCGGATGACGTCGACGGCGCGCTGCCAGAGCTCGGGCCGCTCGGTGGCCGCGGGCGGCGTCACGCGCTCGGGAGAGGCCCAGGCCTGATAGGTGCGGGGCCGCTGGTGCGCGGCTGTCGGCAGCCGATGGATACGCACCAGTTGGCGGGCCAGCAGTTCGGCGCGGTCGCCGGCGTTCCGGTCGTCCAGACGCACGGTTCCCGGCAGCAGGGACATCAGCAGGGAGGGGTGGTCGCAGTACTGCGCCGTCGCGTCCACCGCCACCAGCGTGGCCGCGGGTACGTCCGTGTCACCGAGCAGGCGCAGGATCTCCGCTTCACGGGTCAGCAGGCCCTCCGCGTGCCGGACGAAGAAGGGCTTGACGAAGGACCGCAGGACGAGCGAGCGCCGGCCGTCCGGGCCACCCAGGTCCAGGCGCCGCATCTCCGAGGTCCAGCCACCGCGCAGCCGCTCGACCTGCTCGATGCGTTCCGCCCCGGGCAGGCCCTTCTCCACCCAGGAGCGCGTGGCCCCCCAGGCCTCACCGTCGAGATCCGCACCCATGCCCTCAGCCCCCTCGCCCGAACTCATGGAGGCAGACTATCCGTCACGGTGACCTCTGGCCTCGCCTCCCCGGGCGAGCGGCCGGCCCACACCGGAACGTACGAATCACGGCGCCGTGCCCGTCATACGGATGACCAGTTGACGGCGGGGGCGCCACCGGCAACCGTGACCGGCATGGGGAACGAACACCGGCTGCTCACTCTCGCCGTCTGCCTGATCCTGGGCGGCGGGCTGATCGCAGCGGTACTGGGGGCGTCGCGGGCGGCCGGTCCGCACGCCGGGGCGGCGGACGGACGGCCGGTCGCGTCCGACTACGTGGACATCCGCGATGTCCCGCGCCTGCCGGCGGCCGCTCCCGCCTCCGGGTCCGAGGGATCCGCCGGGTCGATGGTGGTGGATTGCGGCCGCAACGAGCAGGGCCACTACAACGAGGACAACCTCGTGGTCTCGCCCGGGCTGCTGGGCGGCGCCCATCACACGCACGCCTACGTGGGGAACCTCTCCACCGACGCGCTGTCGACGGAGGCTTCGCTGGACGCGGCCGACACGAGCTGTGCGGGCGGCGACCGGTCCACGTACTACTGGCCCGTCCTGCGTCGCCCCGACCGCCCGGGCACGCGCCCGCACGAGGACTCTGCGGGGCACGGCAACGTCGGCGAGATCGTGCCGGAGACCTCGGTCCTGGTGGAGTTCCGCGGCAACCCCGTGAGCAAGGTGGTGCCGATGCCGCGGTTCCTGCGCGCGATGACCGGCGACGCCGTCGCGTACACCGCGGACAGCGAGGCCGACGTCCGGGCCCGCTGGGGGTGTTCGGGCTCCCCGGACCGGGCCACCACCCGTTACCCGCGCTGCCCCGCGGGCGAGCGCGTCACCCGCACCCTGGTCTTCCCGAGCTGCTGGAACGGCCTCGACACCGTCGGCGTCACGCACCGTTCGCATCTGCTCTTCACCGCCGCGAACGGTGTCTGCCCGAAGGACACCTTCCCGGTGCCGGAACTGCGCGTCTCCCTCGCCTACGAGATCCCCCCGGGGCTGAACGTGGCCCTCGACTCCTTCCCCGAGCAGCGGCACAGCCCGAAGACCGATCACGCGATGTTCGTGAACGCGATGACCGACCGGCAGATGGCGGCGGTCGTCGACTGCATCAACGAGGGCCGCGGCTGCCGGACCTGAGTGACGCAGGTCACGTGAACCGAATCCGCCCCGGTGGCGTGTTCCGACCGCACCACATATGCGAGGAAGACGGAGAGGGTGAGATGGCCGGACCACTGTGGCCCCGCACTCGGCGGGGCTCGACCGATGAGGCACTGATCAAGTCGGTGTACGAGGAGCACGGTCACGCCCTGCTCGCGTACGCCACCCGGCTGACCGGAGACCGGGCCGCCGCCGAGGATGTCGTACAGGAGACGCTGATCCGGGCCTGGCGCCACTCCGAGGTGCTGGTCAACGGAAAGGGCTCGGTGCGCGGCTGGCTGCTCACGGTGGCCCGCAACATCATCACCGACCGCTACCGGGCCAAGGCCGCCCGGCCGCCCGAGGTCTCGGGAGCCTCGTCCGCTCCCCCGGTGGAGGCGGACCACGCCGATTCCGTGGTGGACAGCATGACGGTCCTGGGGGCCCTCGATCAGCTGTCGCCGGAACACCGCGACGTCCTGAAGGAGTTGTACTACCGACAGCTCAGCGTCGCGGAGGCGGCCGACAGTCTCGGCATCCCGGCGGGTACGGTCAAATCTCGCTCGCACTACGCCCTCAAGGCGCTGCGCGACGTCTTCAAGAGCGACGGATTCAGGGACATCGGTTCCAGAGAAGGAAAGCGATCGGGCAGGCCGCCCCAGCAGCCCGCCGGACTGCGTGAGGTGGTGGCATGAACCGGCTGAGGCACGAGGAGGAACTGCTCGGCCCCTACGTACTCGGTGTCCTGGACGCCGAGGAGATCCGCCGGGTCGAGGAACACACGAGCGGATGCGTGCAGTGCCGGGAGGAGGTGGCCGCGTTGCGCGAGATGGAGGCGGCTCTGGGCGAGGTGCCCGACGAGGCGTTCCTCGACGGACCGCCGCATGGCGGTGACCTGCTGCTCCAGCGCACCCTGCGGCAGATGCGCGGTGAGCGGGCCGGTGATGCGCGCCGGCGGGCGGGGTTCGCGGGACTGGCGGTGGCGGCCTCGCTGGCCGCCGTGTTCTGGGCCGGTACCCAGCTGGGTACGGGCGATCCGGACGCCGTCGCGCTGCCTGTGCCGCCGTCCCCGACGGCCACGGCGAGCCCTTCCCCGCCGCCCGCCGGGACCAAGGTGCTCTCCGCGACCGACAAGGCCACGGGTGCGCGGATGACCGTACAGATGACGCCCGCCACCAAGTGGGTGCGGGTGCACGCGGCGGTCACGGGCGTGCCGCCGGGCGAGCGGTGCCGGCTGGTCGTGGTCTCCAAGAACGGGACGCGCACCACCGCCGCGGGCTGGGTCACGGGCAGCCAGGAGAACGGCGAGGCCAAGGGCGCGGCGCTGGACGGTTCGGCGGCCGTGGACCCGGCGGACGTCAAGGCGATCCTGGTCGAGAACGAGTCGGGCCGGACGTTCGTGTCCGTACCGGTCTGACCGGTACGGTCCGGTCCGACCGTACCGGTCGGACCGGACCGGGGGCGGACGGGACGGGAACGTGACGGAGCCCGGGAGCATATCCAGCTCCCGGGCTCCTGTGTGCCACCCAATTGCGCACACCGGCACGTTTAAGAGTCGCGGATCATTCTTAGATCGACGTGTTCTACCTTTGAACTACCGCGCCATGAGGAGAGGCACAGAGGGGACTTGAACCCCCATCCATCGATGATCGTCCACGCTCGGTCGATCCGGTGTTCGGCGGCGAATACTGAGACTGGAGCGATAATCTGAGATTGAAGGGCCGCCTCTACCAGCTTGGGCCACCCCGGCTCGTAATGCCGGGGGAGGGATTCGAACCCCCAACTGACACCCTCGTTCAGCTTCAACATCAGTTTCAGCTTGCGCTCTCGCGCACCCCCTGCAGACATACAGAGGGAGTCTTAGGGGCTACTTGAACAAGTAGCCGAACACCGCGTCGCCGACCCGCTGGTCGGTGACCTCGGCGCTGTTGGCCTCCTCGCGGGCGAACTTGACGGCCTGCTGGAGCTTCTCCACGCGGTCGAGCAGCTCGTTGACCCGGCGGGCGGGCAGCGCACCGGAGAACTTCACGGTCGTCCAGTACCCGACCGGAACGTCCTCGTAGTACACCTCGACCTGCGCCGGGTGCTTCTCGGTGGCTTCGGCCTTCACGTGGTTGCGCGGCACCTTCTTGGTACGGATGGTGCGCACCGCGTCCGTCTTCCAGGAGTCCGTGGACGGGTCCAGGTTCCAGGATTCGGAGGCGTCCAGCACCGGCAGCTTCCGCACGAAGGTGTGCATGTCGGTGAGCTGCTTCTCCAGGAAGAGCAGGTACGGCACGGGCACCTGCGCCAGCAGGACCGTCCCGTCCACGACGACATCGGCGGCCGCGGTGCGGTTGGCCCAGTCCTTGGTGGCCGTCACGTCGAACAGCCGCGTCAGGGTCCCCGCCGTCGCCCGCAGCACGTCCTCGGCCTTGACCTGCACCCGGGTGGACTCGGGCGGCAGCTGCTCGCCCTCCTCGTCCTTGGGCTGGTAGGTCCGGGAGATTCCGGCCAGCAGGGCGGGCTTCTGGACGTCGTGGTGAGCCTGGGTGAGCTCCTGGAGGGATTTGGACTTGACGCCCTTTTCCACTGCGATGATCTGATTCAGCTTCGGCACGTGATCAACCTAGCAGCCGATTGTCCGATCATTCACCAGGATTTCCGGCACGTGCGCCCGGTCCAGCAGCCGGCGCATGTCCTCCGGCGGAAGCGCGGGGTTGGCGGCCGCGGCGGCCGCGATGTCGGGGTCCGGATCGGCGAGCAGTTCGCGGATCCGGGCCACGGGGAGCCGGGGGTCCCGGGCGGCGGCCGCGCGCGTATCGGGGTCCCGGCTGAAGCGGTCGAGGAGTTCCGGTTCCAGGCCGGGGTCGCGCAGGGCCAGCCGCCGGCGTTGCGGGTCCGGTGAGTCGCCGAAGCGGGCGGCGAGCCCGGCGACGGGGAAGCGCGGCCGGGTGATGAGCATCTGCACGGCGCGGTGGGTGCCGTGCAGGTAGAGGTCGAGGAGCAGCTCGGGCGGCGGTTCCGGGTGGAACTCGGCGAGCAGCAGACGTACGGCGAAGTCCGGGTCCCCTGCCAGCAGTTCGACCGCGTCGGCCGGCAGGCCGGGGCAGACCGCGGCGCTGCGCCGCAGCCAGGTGTGCGCCGACCGGGCGCACCGCCGCAGGCACTCGGCGTCCTCGCGGCGCTCCCACACCCAGTCGAGGACGGGCAGCCGGTCCTCGGCGTCCACGGTGTGGTCGATGGCGGCGCGCTCGGACTCGCTCAGCTCGGGACGGGCGGAGATCCGGAGCCGGACCTGCGGATCGGGGTCGACGGCCAGGCGCGCCACCAGGTCGGGCGGCAGGGTGGGGTTGGCGGCGATCGCCGCGAGCCGTTGGCCCCCGGCGACCACGTGTTCGGCGAGCTCCCGGGTGAGCCGGCCGGTCTGCAGGATGTCGGTCACCTGCCACGAGTCGCCCAGTTCCCCGACCAGCCGGGTGGTCGCTTCCTCGTCCTCGTGGCAGATGCGCACGGCGGCTGCCCGCCGGACGCCGGGATCCTCGTCGTGCAGGAGCCGTTCGCGGGTCTGCCGCGCGAGCCGGTCCCAGGCGCGGCAGGACGCCCGGCGGAACAGAGGGTCCTCGTGGTCCGCGAGGGTCGCCAGGATGTGGTGGGGCGTCGCGCCCGACTCGACCAGTTCGTATCGCACCAGGGGGCCCGGGTAGGCCAGCAGCCGTTCGTACGCGTGGTCGGGCAGGGGTTCCGCCCGTCGTCGGTACGCGAGGGTACCCATGGCGAGCGCGAGGCTGATGCGCGGGTCGGGATCGTCGAGCAGCCGGGCGCGCTGGCCGGGGTCGGCGTCGGCGTTCTCCGCGAAGGCGCACCGCACCCGGCGGTCCGGGTGCGCGAGGATCGCGTCGACCACCTCCGGCGGCAGATCGCTCCGCCGCGGAACCACCCATCGCACCCACTCGTCTTCGAGGCCGAGCAGCCGTACCAGCACGTCCGGCGGTGCGGCTGTGTTCACCAGGAGCCCGTGCAGCAGCCCCGTCCACCGATCATCCATGCCCCGGCCCCTCCCCCGTTGATCCGAAGCGGGCAGCGTAACAAGGAAGCCCACAGCCGGACCGATCATCACATTGCGGTCCATGACATCCTGTGACGTCATGACTCGCCGGACGGTATCGGCGGACGTCCGGGGAATTTGGGGAAGGTCCATGAGGCTCTGCTTCCTGGTGGAGGAGCACTACCGCCACGACGGCATGCCGAACGAGGTGATCCGGCAGCTGACGGCGTGGGGGCACAGCGTGGACGTCGTACGGCCGGGCGGCTCGCTCCTGCGCATGACCGAGGTGGTGGACGCGGGCGCGCACGACGCCTGGGTCCTCAAGACGGTGTCCGGCGGCCCGGGTCTGACGCTGCTCGAAGCCGCCGCCGCGGCCGGGACGACCACTGTCAACGACGCCCGGTCGATCCGTGGCGTACGGGACAAGGCGCTGGCCGCCGCCCTCGGGCGCGGCCGGGGGCTCCCGCTGCCGCCGACGTACGCCGTGGCCCGCCCCGAGTTGCTCAGGGAGATCCCGGCGGCGGAGTACCCGCTCGTCGTCAAGCCCGCCGACGGCAGCTCCGGGCGGGCCGTGCACCTGGTGTCCTCGCCGGAGCGGCTGGAGTCGCTGCTGCCCGTGCTGGCGGGCGAGGGGCTGCTCATCGCCCAGCCGTACGTGCCCAACTCGGGGACGGACATCAAGGTGTACGCGGTCGGCGGGGAGCTGTTCGCGACCGAGCGGTGTTCGCCGCTGCACCCGGACCCCTCCGTACGGGAGCGCCGCGTGCCGCTGTCGGCCGAAGTGGCGGCGATCGCCACACAGGTGGGGGCGGTCTACGGGCTGGACCTGTACGGCGTGGACGTGCTGCTGGGCCCGGACGGGCCGGTGGTCGTCGACGTGAACGACTTCCCGAGCTTCCGTCAGGTGCCGGACGCGGCCGCGCGGGTGGCCCGGGCGGTCCTGGAGCTGGCGCGGGCGGGCGGTTCCGCGCAGCCGCCGGCGCCCGTGGCGCTGCCGTACCCGCTGCCCCTGTCGATCCCGGCGCAGGTCTCGGCCGTGGGGGGCGACGGCGCGTGAAGGTCGGCCTGATCACCCCGGATCCCGGGCATCCGCTGCTGGCGGACACGACGGCCCTGCTGGCCCCGGAACACGCGGTCGAGGCCCTCGATCCGCTCACCCTCGGGGACGTGCCGCTGCCGCTCGCCGAGGTGTACCTGCTGAAGTCGCGGACACCGCACGCGCTGGGTCTCGCGCGCCACCTGGAACGGCGGGGAGCGGCCGTGGTGAACTCCGCCTCGGCCACCGCGCTGTGCCAGGACCGTACGGAGATGGCCGAGCTCGCCCTGCGGGCCGGGCTGCCCTTCGCCGCGACCCGTACGCACGACTCCCTCGGGGCCTGGGCGGCCGGGGCCCGGCTCGACGCCCCCGTGGTGGTCAAGAGCCGGCGCAGCCGCCGGGGCGACCTCGTCGCCCGCGTCGACGACGTGGCACGCCTGCGGGAGTTGGCGCGGGAGTGGCCGCACGAGCCGGTCGTGGTGCAGGAGTACGCGCCCAACAGCGGCTGGGACCACAAGCTGTGGGCCATAGGGGACCAGGTCTTCTCGGCCCTGCGCCGGTCCGAGCTCTCCCCCGGGGGCCGTGGTCCCACCCGTCCCCTGCCCCTGGCGGAACTGCCGTCCGGCTGGGCCGGTCTGGTGCGCGAGGTGGGCGCGGTGTTCGCACTGGACGTCTACGGCGTGGACATCATCGACACCGGCGGCGGGACACCGCTGATCGTGGACATCAACGCCTTCCCCGGAGTCCGGGGCCAGGCCGGCGCCCCGGAGGCCCTCGCGGCACTGGCCCTGCGCCGGGCCGCGGGGCGGGGCTAGCGCCTGCCGGGCAGGTCCGGACGGGGGAATGCGCGGGGCATGACGGCCGTGGCCCGGTGTCGTGGCACGGCGGGGCGAAGGGCGCCCTGAGGATCGGGGCATGGGCGTCGTCCTGCCGGTCCTCTTCGCGCTGTTCGCGGCGTTCAGCAACGCGCTCGCCACCGTGCTCCAGCGGCGCGCCGCGCTCACCGTGCCGCAGAGCGACGGCTTCCGCCTCGGCCTGGTCCTCGATCTGCTGCGGCGCCCGCTGTGGATCGGCGGCATCCTGGCCGTGATCGCGGCGGGGGCCGGGCAGGCCCTCGCGCTGGCCACCGGCGCGCTGGCGCTCGTGCAGCCGCTGTTCGTGCTGGAGTTGCCGCTCGCGCTGCTGATCGCCTCGCTGATGACGCGGCAGCGGCTGCCGCGGGCGCTGTGGCTGGCCGTGGCGGGGGTGGTGGCGGGGCTCGGGGTCGCGCTCGTGGCCGCCTCGCCCATGGGCAACCGGACGGACGTGCCGGCCGAGCGCTGGGTGGTGGCCCTGGCGGCGAGCGCGGTCGTCGTGGCCGCCCTGGCCGTGGCCGGGCTGCGCCTCCCGCCCGGCCGCGCCCGGGCCGGCTGCCTCGGTGCCGCCACCGCCGTCTGTTACGCGCTCACCGCCGCACTGATGAAGTCCGCGGTGCACGTCCTCGACGACGACGGCTTCGTCGCCTTCCTGACCACCTGGGAGACGTACGCCTTCGGGGCGAGCGGCATCTGCGCCCTGCTCCTGCTGGAACACGCCATGCAGGGCGGAACGCTGGTCGCCTCGCAGCCCGCGCTGACCCTCGGCGACGCGAGCATCAGCATCGCGCTGGGGGTGGTGCTGTACGAGGAACACCTGCGGTCGGGCTGGTGGCTGCTCCCCCAGCTGCTGGGCATCGGCTTGATCTGCGCGGGCGTCCTGGCGCTGGCCCGGGCCGGGGAGGGCGCGCCCTGAGGCCGGGTAGCGTGCCGGTCAATCGAGCGGAGGGCGGGATCCATGCGAGCGGTGGTCTTCGAGCGGTACGGCGAGCAGGCCGAGGTACGGGAGGTGGCGGAGCCGGGTCCGCCGGCGGGCGGGGTGGTGGTGCGGGTGGAGGCCACCGGGCTGTGCCGCAGCGACTGGCACGGCTGGATGGGGCACGACCCGGACATCGTGCTGCCGCACGTCCCCGGGCACGAACTCGCGGGTGTGGTCGAGGCCGTGGGGACCGGCGTCGTGAACTGGCGGGCCGGCGACCGGGTCACGGCGCCGTTCGTGTGCGCCTGCGGCAGCTGCGCCGACTGCGCGGCCGGCGACCACCAGGTGTGCGCGCGGCAGACGCAGCCCGGGTTCACGCACTGGGGGTCCTTCGCCGAGTACGTGGCCCTGGACCACGCCGACGTGAATCTGGTGGCGGTGCCCGAGGAGCTCTCGTACGCGACGGCGGCCGGTCTCGGCTGCCGCTTCGCGACGGCGTTCCGGGCGGTGGTGGCGCGGGGCCGGGTGGCGGCGGGCGAATGGGTGTCCGTGTACGGCTGCGGCGGGGTGGGGCTCTCCGCCGTGATGATCGCGGCGGCGGCCGGGGCCCGGGTGATCGCCGTGGACACGGCGCCGGGGGCGCTGGATCTGGCGCGGACGTTCGGCGCCGTGCACTGCGTGGACGCCCGGGACGGCGCCGACACCGCGCAGGCCGTCCGGGAGGCGACCGGCGGCGGCGCACACCTGTCGCTCGACGCGCTGGGATCACCGCAGACGGCGGCGGCCTCGGTGGCCGGGCTGCGCCGCCGCGGGCGGCACGTGCAGGTGGGACTGCTGCCCGCGGCGGCCGGCGCGGCGGCCCTGCCGATGGACCGGGTGATCGGCTGGGAGCTGGAGATCCTCGGGAGCCACGGCATGGCGGCGCACGCCTACCCGCCGATGATGGAGATGGTCCGGGGCGGGGTGCTGCGGCCGGACCTGCTGGTCACCTCGACGATCCCGCTCGACGCGGCCCCGGCGGCGCTGGCCGCCATGGGCACGGCGGCCGGGCGCGGGGTCACGATCATCCTCCCTGGATCCGAGCCGCGGCCCCGGCCGGCGGCCTGACGCCGGCCGGGGCTTCGGCGGTGCGGCCGGTGCGGTCCCGGCGGACCCGGAGAAGTCGGGGCCGACGCCGCGAGCTCGGCTCCGGAAGCCGCCCCACCGTGCCCGACCCCGACCCCCGCTCCCCCCGCCGGGTCAGGCCGACGGCAGCGGGGTTCGCGCGTACTTGCCCGACAGCAGGTGGCCCGCGCCCGGGGCCACCGCGTCCAGGTCCAGGGACCGGAGCATCTGGTGGGCCGTGCAGACCGCCGCGGACACCACCGGCTTGCCCAGGAGCTGCTCGGCCTCCTCGATCGCGCCGAGAGAGGGCATCTGCACGCACGCCGAGAGCACGACCGCGTCGGCGTCGGCGTACTCCAGTGCCCGCGCGAGACCCGGCAGCCGGGCCGGGTCATGGGCGGCGACGTCGAGGTTGTCGGGGATTTCGAGGGCCTGGTGGTCGAGGACCTCGATGCCCTCGTGCGTCAGATAGTCCACGACGGTCCGCGTGAGCGGGCGCATGTAGGGGGCCAGCAGCACGATCTTCCGGGCGCCGATGGTGTGCAGCCCGTGGACGAGGGCTCCGGCGCTGGTGACGACCGGGGCGGGCGCGCCGTTCTCGGCGGTCCGCGTGTGCAGGCGCTGCTCCGAGGTGCGGTGGTAGCCGAGGCCCATGCTCATGATGGCCACCAGGCAGGCGTAGCCCAGTACGTCCACCCGGGCGTCGGAGAGTTCCACCGCGCAGCGGTCGGAGTCGGCGTCCATGGCCTTGAGCTGCTCCGGCGTCACATGGGTCATGCGCATCCGGCTGGAGTGGAAGGTGAACCGCTCGTCGGGCACGACGGCCTGGCGGGCCCGGAGGATGGCCGGGACCTCGGTCTCCATGGTGACGTTGGAGCTCGGCACGATCTGGCCGATGCGGTAGGTGCGGGGTGACACGGGTACTCCTTCTTGCCCGGGCGGGTCAGCGGGCGTCGACGACGGGGTTGGTCAGCGTGCCGATGCCTTCGACCGTGGCCTCGACGGTGTCACCGGGGCGCAGGAACTCGGGCGGGACCATGCCGGCGCCGACGCCGGACGGTGAGCCCGTGGCGATGACGTCGCCGGGCTCCAGGGTCATGCCGGAGCTGATGTCGGCGATGAGGCGGGCGATGGGGAAGAGCATGTGCCGGGTGTTCGACTTCTGCTTGGTGACGCCGTTGACGCGCAGCGAGAGGTCGAGGGCCATCGGGTCGGGGATCGCGTCGCGGGTGACGACCACCGGGCCGAAGGGGGCGTAGGAGTCCTGGCCCTTGGAGAAGAACCACTGGCCGGAGCGGCGCTGGTCGCGGGCGCTGATGTCGTTGACGATGCTGAAGCCGAAGATGTGGTCGTACGCCTCCTCCTCGCTCACCCGGAAGGCGGGGCGGCCGATGACGACGGCGAGTTCGCACTCCCAGTCCAGCTGGGTGGTCAGGTCGGCGTTGTGCAGGATCGGCGCTCCGGGGCCGGTGACGGCGGTGGCCGGCTTGCCGAAGAGGACCGGGCGCGGCGGCAGGTCCTTGTCGGTGTCGAGGCTGCGGCTGGACTCCTCGACGTGCTCGATGTAGTTGAGTCCGACACCGATGATCTTGCCGGGGCGCAGGGGTGCGCGCAGGCTCACGTCTTCGAGGCGGTGGACGGCATCGGCCGGCCGGCCGGCGGGGTCCGCGGCGAGCAGCTTCCGGGCCGCTTCCAGGGCGGCGGGCCCGCCCTCGACGAACGAGAGCAGGTCGTGCGGGAGACGGACGCCGGCGTGGTCGGCGAGGACCGCGAGGTCGAGGACGAGGCCGTCGGACTCGGCGCCCAGGCGTCCGGTGGAGTGGTCGGGGCCGGTGGTGAAGGTCAGCAAGCGCATGTGCGGGGGCTCCTCGTGGGTCAGGCGGCGGTGGTGGGCTGGTGGCCGCCGTTGTCGGCGTACGCCTCTTCCCGGTGGAAGCCGAGCGAGCGCATGACGGGGAAGTCGTTGAAGGAGAAGAGGCAGGCGTCCTCGGACCGGTCGAGGTTGTGGTGCTCGTGCCAGGCCCAGGAGGGGACGCAGAAGATGTCGCCCTGCTTCCACTCGAAGCGCCGGCCGGCGATCACCGAGACGCCGTGGCCCTTGGCCGCCGTGTAGATCACCGAGCCGGTGTGACGGTGGGCGAGGGTGGCCTGGCCGGGGCGCAGCAGCTGCATGTGGGCGCCCATGGTGGGCATGACCGGGCCGCCCGTCACCGGGTTGGTGTACTCGGCGATGACCCCGTCGTACGGGGAGCCCTCGGTCGCCTTCGCAAGGCCCCGCAGGGCCTCGTACGTGGGCTCCCAGGGGTAGGCGAGCAGGGGCGACCAGGGCCGGGTCCACTTCTCCACCCCGTACGGCAGCAGGTTCGCCGCGTAGGTCAGGACCGAGGAGTTGATGACCTTTCCGGGGGTCTGGTACAGCTCGGGGTGGACCTCGTAGAAACCGGCGTCCAGGGCGTTGACCAGGGGGATGTCGAGGCCGTCCTGCCAGATGACGGGGGCGTCGTCGGCGTCGTTGCCGTGCTCGTGCCACGTGCCGTTGGGGGTGATGGCGAAGTCGCGGGGGCCGACCTTCAGCTTCTGGCCGTCGACGATGGTCCAGGCCCCGGTGCCCTCGTGGACGAAACGCAGGGCCGCGGCCTGGTGGCGGTGGGCGGTCATGGCCTCGCCGGGGCCCATGATCTGGAGCCCGGTGTAGAGGAGTCCGGCGGCGGCGCTGACCTCCTTGCGGCCCGGGTTGACGAGCATGACGACCCGGCGGCCGGCATCGTCGCCCTTGACGAGGCCGAGGGCCTTGTGGACCAGGGGACGCAGGTCCGCGTAACGCCACAGCACGGGCACGGACCGGGGCTGCGGGTACCAGGGCTCGATGTCGTTGGCGACGGTCCACAGTGCGCCCGCGTCGAGGGTGCCGAGCTCCTCGTAGTACGCGGTGAGTTCGGGGGTGTCGGACACCCGGGCACGGCCGAGCATGGTGTCGTCCTGCTCGATGGTCATACGTCCTCCTCGGAAGCGGCGGGAGCAGTGAACGCCTCGGTGGGCGCGGCCGGCGCGGTGGGCGCGGTGGGCGCGGTGGGCGCGGTGGGCGCGGTGAAGGTGACCGGCGGCCTGGGGCGGTTGTCCACTTCGAGGCGGAAGACGTCGAAGCGGTTGTAGTGGCCGACGATGTCGTGCATCTGCTTGGGCTGGATGCACCGGGCGAGGTCGATCTCGCCGTAGACGATCCCCTCCTCGTCGACGAGGGGCTCGGTGACCGGGCGGCCGTCGGGGCCGAAGATCCCGGACAGGGCGCTGCGCGGGCGCGTGAACTGCCTCCGCAGCTCCTCGTCGTCCCCGGCGAGGGCGTCCACGATCTCCGGGGAGATGGTGGAACAGGCCACGACGGAGAAGACCTTGCCCTCGAAGCTGTGGGCGGCGGTGCGGACGGCGATCGCGTCGGCCATGTCGTAGTCGGCGGGGGCGACGGGCAGGGCGATGTAGCAGGAGGCGTGGACGAGTTCGCCCTGCGCGAGGAGGGCGAAGCGGGCCAGGGTGTTGGTGTTCTCGCCGCAGGCCAGCGCGCCGAGCGGGCCGACCGGGGTGTCGTGGACGACCAGCGAGCTGCCGTCGCCGCCGGTCCAGGTGAGCTTCTCGGCCCAGGTCGGCACCAGCTTGCGGTGCACACCGAGGAGTTCGCCGTCGGGTCCGATGGTGAGCAGGGTGTTGTAGAGGACGCCGAGGCTGTGCGCGGCCCGCTCGTTGACCCCGATGACGAGGACGATGCCGTGTCGGCGGGCCGCCGCGCGCAGGGTGTCGACGTGCAGGCCGGGGATGTCGACGGAGGCGCGCTGGAGCCGCTCGAACCAGGGCGAGCCCTGGACCGGGTTCATCGTCCAGTTCCAGTAGGGGTAGCCGGGGACGAACACCTCGGGGAAGACGACGAGTTCGGCGCCGCCCGCCGCGGCCTCGGCGATCAGGGCGACGGCCTTGTCGACGGTGGCGGCGGGATCGAGGTAGACGGGCGCGGCCTGGACGGCCGCCGCCGTGAAGCGGGGCAGGTGGTCCCTGTTCATGTGCGTGGGCACCTCCGGCTCATCGGTGGGCGGGTACGGCCGCGCGGGGCAGCCAGCGGCGGTGGACGGACTCGGCGGGCTGCCGCAGGAGTTCGAGGCGCGGCGGGATCCGGTCGGTGCGTGCCGACGGGGGCCGCCCGCTGCCCGCCCGCCAGGCGCGCGCCCAGGGCGCGGCCGGGCCCTGGTAGCCCTGGGCGGCCGCGGCGTGCAGGGTCCACAGCGGATCGTGGAGCTGGGCGCGGCCGACGCCGCACAGGTCCGCCCGGCCTGCCAGGATGATCGAGTTCACGTCGTCGTACGTGGAGATCGCGCCGACGGCGATGGTGGGGACCCCGGTGGCGTTGCGGATGAGGTCGGCGTACGGAGTCTGGTAGCTGCGGCCGTAGCGGGGCCGCTCGTGGGCGACGACCTCGCCGGTGGAGACGTCGATGGCGTCGGCGCCCGCCTCGGCGAGCGCGCCCGCGATCCTGACGGCGTCGGCCTCGGTGGTGCCGCCCTCGGCCCAGTCGGCGGCGGAGATCCGCACGAGGAGCGCCTTGCCGGCCGGCCACACCTCCCGTACGGCGCGCAGCACTTCGAGGGGGAGCCGCAGCCTGCCGTCCAGATCGCCGCCGTACTCGTCGGTGCGCAGGTTGGTCAGCGGGGACAGGAAGCCCGACAGCAGGTGCCCGTGCCCGTACTGGAGTTCCAGCGCGTCGAAGCCCGCCCGGTCGGCCCGCCGGGCCGCGGCCGCGAAGTCCCGTACGAGGGCGTCCATGTCGGCCCGGTCGGCCTCGCGCGGCACCGGGCCGCGCTCGTCCCAGGGCAGCGCCGAGGCGGCGACCGGCTGCCCGCCGCCGTGGGTGGCCGCGCGGCGTCCGGCGTGGGTGAGCTGGATGCCGAGGCAGGTGTCGGTCTGGCCGTGGACGAAGTCGGTGAGGCGCCGCCAGGCCGCCTCCTGTTCGTCGTTCCACAGTCCGGGGCAGCCGGGGGTGGCCCGGCCGTCGGCGCTGACGGCCGTCATTCCGGCGAGGACCAGCCCGGCGCCGCCGATGGCCTGCGTGCTGAGGTGGACGAGGTCGAAGTCGCCGGGGACCCCCTCGCGCGCGGTGTGCAGGGCGGTGGGCGGTACGACGACCCGGTTGCGCAGCAGCAGTCCGCCCAGCTGGTAGGGGCGGAACATCGGCGGCACGGCCGAGGAGCGGTTGACCGCGGTGGTGAAGCCCTCGTCGCGCACGCGCAGGTTGTCGTAGGTGACGCGCCGGCTGCGGGTGAGGAGGTTGAAGGCGAACTGGTGCGGGTCCTGGCCGGTGTACCGGTCGATGTGCTCGAACCACTCCAGGCTGGCCTGGGCCGCGCGCTGGGTGGATTCCACCACCGGCCTGCGCTCGTCCTCGTAGGCGGCGAGGGCGGTCGGCACGTCCGGGTGCTCGTGCAGGCTGGCCGCGAGCACGAGGGCGTCCTCCATGGCGAGCTTGGTGCCGGAGCCGATGGAGAAGTGCGCGGTGTGGGCGGCGTCGCCGAGCAGCACGACGTTCTCGTGCCGCCAGGTCTTGTTGCGGACCGTGGTGAAGCGCAGCCACTTGGAGTTGTTGGGGATCAGGCGGTGGCCGTCGAGGTGGTCCGCGAGGAGTTCCTCGCAGCGCCGGATGCTGTCCTCGTCGCTGGTGCCGGGCGGATGGTCGCGGTCGGCGAACTCCTCGAAGCCGGCGCGCCGCCACGCGTCCTCCGCCATCTCCACGATGAAGGTGGAGCGGGTGGCGTCGTAGGGGTAGGCGTGCACCTGGAGGGTGCCGAAGTCCTGCTCGTCGACGATGAAGGTGAAGGCCTCGAAGACCTTGTCCGTGCCGAGCCACATGTAGCGGCCGGAGCGCTCGTCGAGGTCGGGGGCGAAGGTGTCGGCGTAGGCGGCGCGGGTGGCCGACCGTACGCCGTCGCACGCCACCACCAGGTCGTACTCGGCAGCGAGTTCGGCCGCGGGCGGGGACTGGGTGCGGTAGCGGACGTCCACCGCCAGGTCGGCGCAGCGCTGCTGGAGGATCCGCAGGAGGTGCCGGCGGCCGAGGGCGGCGAAGCCGTGGCCGCCCGAGGTGAGGGTGCTCCCCCGGTGGCGGACGTCGATGTCGGCCCAGCGGGCGAACTCGGCCGACATCGCCTCGTAGATCTCGCGGTCGGCCTGGGCGATGCCGTCGAGCGTCTCGTCGGAGAAGACGACCCCGAAGCCGAAGGTGTCGTCGGGGGCGTTGCGTTCCCAGACGGTGACCTCCCAGTGCGGGGAGAGCTGCTTGGTGAGGGCCGCGAAGTACAGTCCGCCGGGCCCTCCTCCTATGACTGCGACGCGCACGGCGTGCCTCCTGCTGATGGTGCGGTGGTGAGTAGTTCCGGTTGTTGAAGTCCCGCCGTGCCGAGCAGGTCCCGTACCTCGGCGGGCCAGGGGGTCGACCCGGTGGCGTGGGCGGCGGAGTGGGCGATGACCATGCGGCCGGTGGCCGCCTCGCCGCCCTGCGCGCCCCGTACGGTGAAGGCGTAGTGCAGGGAGGCCGTGCCGACCTTGGTGACCTTGAGCTCGGTGCGCACGGCTTCCCCGAACCAGAGGCGGGCCCGGTAGTCGGCCTCGAAGTGGACCCGGGGCGTGCTGCCGAACAGGTGCGAGAGGCCCAGGCGGTCGAGCAGGACGGCCTCGGCCGCCTCGACCCAGCGCACGACGGTGGAGTGGTGGTAGTGGCCGGCGGCGTCGGTGTCGGTCCACTCGACGCGGCGTTCGACGACGACGCCGGCCGGCTCGGCGGGCGCCGGGGCGGGCGCTGCGTCAAGGGTGGGGCCGGGGGCGGCTTCGGTGCGGGCGCGTTCCCGCAGTTCACCGCGCCGGAGCTTGCCGGTGCCGGTGCGCGGGAGCGCCGTGACGAACTCGATGGCGCGCGGGTACTTGTACGGCGCGATGGTCTGCTTGACGTGGGTCTGGAGCTCGCGGACGGTCGCCCCGCCGGCCGGGACACCGGCGCCCAGGACGACGTACGCCTTCACGAGCATGCCGCGCCGGGCGTCGGGGGCCCCGACGACCGCGCACTCCTCGACGTGCGGGTGGGTGAGGAGGGCCTTCTCGACCTCGGGGCCCGCGATGTTGTAACCGGAGGAGACGATCATGTCGTCGCTGCGCGCGACGTACCAGAAGTAGCCCTCCGCGTCGCGGATGTAGGTGTCGCCGGTGATGTTCCAGCCGTTCCTGACGTACGAGGCCTGGCGCGGGTCCTCCAGGTAACGGCATCCGGTGGGACCGGTGACCGCGAGGAGGCCGGGCTGCCCGTCGGGGACGGGGTCGCCGTTCTCGTCGACCACGGCGGCGCGGTAGCCCGGAACGGGGCGGCCCGTGGAACCGGGCCGGATGTCCTCGTCGGCCGCGGAGATGAAGACGTGCAGCATCTCGGTGGCGCCGATGCCGTCGATGATGCGCAGGCCGGTGGCGGCGTGGAACTCGTGCCACACCGCGGCCGGGAGCGGTTCACCGGCGGACACGCAGCGGCGCAGCCCGGCCAGCCGGTCCACCGCCCCCGCCTCCATGATCGCGCGGTAGGCCGTGGGCGCGGTGAACAGCACGGTCACACCGTGCTCCGCGACGAGGTCGGCCAGCTGCAGCGGGGCGGCCTGTTCGATCAGCAGGGTCGCGGCCCCGGCGTGCAGGGGGAAGACCACCAGCCCGCCGAGCCCGAAGGTGAAGGCGAGGGGCGGTGTGCCGGTGAAGACGTCGTCCGGGCGGGGTTTGAGGACGTGCCGGGAGAACGTGTCGGCGTTGGCCAGGACGTCGCGGTGGAAGTGCAGGGTCGCCTTCGGGCGGCCGGTGGTGCCGGAGGTGAAGGCGATCAGCGCCACGTCGTCCGCGGCCGTGACCACGGTGGTGAACCGGCCGTCCTTGGCGGCGCAGCGCGCGGCCAGGTCCTCCGGCGCGGGGCCCCCGTAGGTGAGGACCGGCAGGTCGGGCAGACCGGGGCGGAGGCCCGGGTCGAGCTCGTCGGCGTAGCGGTGGTCGCACAGGGCGAGCGAAGGCCGGCTGATGTCGGTGAGCTCGGCGAGTTCTCCGGCGCGCAGCAGCGGCATGGTGGTGACGGCGACTCCGCCGGCCTTCAGGACGCCGAACCAGGCGGCGACGAGCCAGGGGTTGTTGGGGCCGCGCAGCAGGACGCGGTTGCCGGGCCGGAGGCCGAAGTCCTCGGTGAGGACCTGGGCGACCTGGTTGGCGCGGTGCTGCAGTTCGCCGTACGTCCAGCGCTCGGTCGGGGTGAGCAGACAGGGGCGGTCGGGGCCGTGCCGCTCGACGGCGTCGTCGAGCAGGCGCTGGGCGCAGTTGAGTCGGTCCGGGTACTCCAACTCCGGTAGTTCGAAGTGGAGTTCGGGCCAGAGCGGGAAGGGCGGAAGCCGATCACGACAGAAGGAATCGGCGTACGCGGAAGGGGAGAGCTCCATGGGGCGGCACCTCAATCAGGGAGCAGCGGGGAGATGAGTGCACGGTATGTCGAATATTTGGCGTCCGTCAATATCTCGCTATATCGAGCGGGGCGTGGGAGCCCTTCGGGACGCCTTCCGGGCGCCTTCCGGGCACCGTCCGAGCTCCGTCCGAGCTCCGTCCGAGCTCCGCCCGCGTGACCCTCGGGTGGCCTCCGGACACTCTCCGGGCGCCCCCCGACAGGACTCAGGAGACAGGGACGCGCACCCGGACCGCCTTGCCGAACTCATGCGCTACGACGGAGAGTTCACCGCCCAGTTCGGCCGTCAGCAGCTGCACCATGAGCAGCCCGCGCCCGCCCTCGGACCCGGGGTCGACCTCCGACCGGGGCGCCGGCAGCCGCGGCAGACCGGCACCCCGGTCGGCGACCTCCAGCCGGAGCCAGCCACCCCCCTCCGCGACGGCGACCCGCATCCGCCCGGCACCGCCCGCATGCCGGACGACGTTCCCGACGAGTTCACTGACGGCCAGCAGCAAGGCGTCCACCACGTCGGCGGGGACCCGCCAGGCATCGAGGGTGGCGCGCACCCGGGACCTGACCTGCGGAACGCTCGCGGAGACGGGGTCGCGGACCCAGTGGACGAAGCTGCGGACCGCGGGAACCGCAGAGGTGTCGGCGATGGTGAGCATGAGGTGCTCCCGGAGGGGGAAGGCGGCGCCGCCACTGCAGTAGCTCGTGTAACTGATCCCGAATCTGGATCGTTTCTTGGCTTGTGGTCAGCGGAAATGCGTCGCTAGAGTCCTTGATTACACGTGTAACAAACTACGACGCCCCCGGTGGCTCGCGCAAGCATTCCGGACAAACGACGCGAAGCCTGCGTCCGCCCCCACCGGCCACACAGCAGCCGCTCCACCGGGACACCGCCGACATTGGAAGGGCCGCAATGACGCAATCTCCTCCCGCCGAGATCGACATCGCCGACATGACCTGGCCACCCCCGCCGTACCGGTCCCCCGTACCGCCCGTGACGGGCGCGGACGGCGTCCGCCGCTTCGACGGGATCACCTACGCGACCACGCCCGGCTACCGCCCCCGGCTGCTCGACGTCCAGGTGCCCGCCGGCGAAGGCCCGTTCCCGGCGATCGTCTGGATCCACGGCGGCGGCTGGCTGGACGGCGACCGCCGCTACCCGCCGCCGACCGTCCCCGCCGGCCTGCTGCACGGGACGGTACTGGCGGCCGGGCTCGCACTCGTCTCCATCGACTACCGGCACAGCCTCGAAGCGCCCTTCCCGGCCCAGCTGCACGATGCGAAGGCCGCGATCCGCTACGTCCGCGCGTTCGCCGGCGACCTCGGCATCGACCCGGACCGGATCGGCGTCTGGGGCGAGTCCGCGGGCGGTCACCTGGCCGCCCTCATCGGCCTCGTCGGCCCCGACAGCCCGCAGGGCGCGGCGCTGGAGGGCGCGGAGGGCGTCGGCTCCGGCGAGAGCGGGGTCCGTGCCGTCGTCGACTGGTACGGCGTCTCCGACCTCGTCACCCTGGCCGATCACCCCATGCCGGTGATGCCCGGTACGGAGTTCCCCGATCCCTACGAGGCCCTGCTCGGCGCCAGCGTCGCCGAGCGGCCGGATCTGGCGCGGGCCGCGAGCCCGGTCACGTACGCGGAGGGCTCGAATCCGCCGCCGTTCCTGCTGGTGCACGGGACGCACGACGGCCTGGTCCCGTTCAGCCAGAGCGAGGCTCTCGCCGCGGCCCTGAAGAGCGCCGGGGGCGAGGTCACCTTGCAGCCCGTGGCGGGCGCCGACCACATCTTCCTCGGCTCCTCCGACATACCCGCCATCGTCGAGGGGGGCGTGGCCTTCCTGGCCCGGCACCTCGGCGCGGGAACCTGACGGCTCCGGTCCGCACGCCTGTTCCGCCGCGGGGGCGCGGCCGTGGCCGCGCCCCCGCGTTCCCTTCACAGCACACCCGGCCGCGGGCCCCCGCCGCGGTCACGAGAGGCAGCCATGTCCGGCAACCCGACCACCACCGCCCCGCACGGCAGACCCCGCGGACCCCACCGATCCGGTGGGACCGGCCGGCGCCCCGAGACCGGGGCGCCGCGCGGCCGCGGCGTCCTCGTCACAGGTCTCCTGCTTCTGGGCGCGGCCGTAGCACCCGCGTTCGTCGTCCGCGCCGACGTCGCGCATCCGCCCTTCCAGGGGCTGGACGACCGGTGGCTGATCTGGATGGGCGGACCCCACGAAGGGCTGTACCAGGCCGCCGCCACGGCCCTGGACCTGTTCGGCGGGCCGGTCGGGTCCCTCCTCCCGCTCTCCCTGCTGATCCTGCTGCTCGTCCGCAGGCGCTGGGTCTCGGCCGGCTTCCTGCTCGCGGCCAACCTCGGCGGCAACATGCTGGTCATCCAGGGCCTCAAGCACCTGGTGGACCGGCCGCGCCCGGCCGACCCGCTGGTCCGCGTCGACCACGGTTCCTTCCCGTCCGGCCACGCGGCCACGGCGGCGCTCCTGGTCGTCGTCCTCGGGGCCCTGCTGGTCCCGGCCGCCCGCCGGCGGGCGTGGTGGATCGGGGGTGCGGTCTTCACGCTGGCCATGATGTGGAGCCGTACCTGGCTGCACGCGCACTGGCTCAGCGACACGGTGGCCGGGGCGGCGGCGGGCGCGGGGGCGGGACTGCTGGCGTGGTGGCTGTTCGGTCCGGCGCTCGCCCGGGAACGTGCCCGCGCCCACGACCGCCGGGGGGCGGCCGCGGGCGCGGGTACCGACTGAGCGGGCGGCCGTCCGGCATGCGCGCCGGCCGGACCGCGCACGGGCCGGACCGGCTTCGGCCCCCGTGGCCAGGGCCCCGGCCGGGGGTGCGGAGGAGCCATGGCCGATGCCGTGACGGCCATACCCCGACGAGCAGCCCTGGACGACGATGACCGACCACCTGCAGGCCGTGTGAGACATGCTGGGCCCGGGGCCGGACCGGCCCGCCGATCCTGACGCCTGGCTTCGTCTGGAGCAGGAGACCGGACGGGGACTCCCCGCGTGATCTGCAACCGCCCGCAGATCCTCTTCGGCACCCCCGACGGCCTGATCCCCCACGCCGACTCCGGCCAAGGCGCCCGCATCTGCCTGGCCCCCGAGGTCCACGGATTCCCCGACGGCGTGGTGGTCCAGGGCCCGGACGGCGACGGGGCCGGCCGTCCCCATGACCTTCGCCGAGTGGCTGTACCGCTACCTGATCGGCGAGGAGACGGCCGGCTGGGACTGCGCGGCCCACTACCCCGGCCCCGTCCTCCTGGAGTACCCGGCCTCGGAACCGGGACAACCGGCCCGCGAGGTGTACGGCCCCGAACGCGGCATGTGAGACGTCGCGTTGCCCGACCGCGGCAACGGGTTCGACCGGGCGACCGGGCGACCGGGCGACCGTCACTGATACGGAATGTCGATCCCGGCTGCCCGCAGGTTCGTCTCGACCAGTGCGTTCAGCCGGGCGACGGCCGGCGCCCGGTCCTCGCGGTGGTGGTTGACCAGTCCGTACCGGGAGGCGGTGTCGGACCGGCCCCGGGACCCGGTCGGCATCGTCAGCAGTGCCCGGTCCGCCAGTAGCTTGTCGGTCAGCAGGGACGCCAGCTCCTCGATCCGCGGGTCGTCGGGATCCCAGGACGCCGCGTCCGCGCCACGCTTGGCCAGCTCGACGTACTCGGGATCGTCGAGCGAGTGCCGGAGCCGGGTCAGGAAGCTGTCGAAGACCTCCGGAATCAGTGCCCGGGCCAGCACCAGGGCTTCCCGTTGCGCGGCCACGTAGTCGGGACCGAAGCCGAGATCGGTGAGCCGGTCCAGGACCGCGCAGGCCCGGTCGGGCAGCAGGGCACGGTCGCCGCCGGTGAGTCGGTGCAGCGTGTCCCGGCGTGCGATCAGGCCCTCGATCCGTTCGGTGAGCCGGCGATGGACGTCGTCCAGGGCCTCGGCGAACCTCTCGGGATCGGCGTCGAGCAGGTCACCTGCCTCGGCCAGCGGCACGCCGGCCGAGGCCAGGGTCCGGACCTGGACCAGCCGGAGCAGGTCGGCCGATCGGTAACGCCGGTAGCCGGAGCCGTCGCGTTCCGGCTCGGCGACCAGGCCGAGCCGGTGATAGTGCCGCACGGTCTTGATCGTGACGCCGGCGAACGCGGCCGCCTGACCGATCGTGAGCCCGTCTGTCATCGGCTCAGCACACCTCCTGGTCGTGGGGGTTACGGGCGATCACCGGGGCGATCACCGGGGCGAGGGTAGCCCGCGTCCGTTCCCTCGCGTCATCCGGCCCATGACCGTGACGGGTGTTGACCTTGACCTTGGGTCAGGGTGCAAGGTCATCGCACGGCCGCCCCGACGGGGTGGCCGGAGATCCGGCACCGTGAACAAGGGGGACGCATGAGGGGAACGAGCGACAGCGGCTTGTCCGAAGCAGGGCTGCGCAGACTGCGCGACGTGCTGACACGGCACGTCGAGTCCAAGAGGATTCCCGGGCTCGTCGCCCTGGTCGGCCACGGCGGCCGGACACACGTCGAAGCGATCGGGACGATGCGCCACGACGGTGGCGCGCCGATGCGCCGGGACACGATCTTCCGGATGGCGTCCACGTCCAAGCCGGTCACGATGGCGGCGGCGATGATCCTGCTCGACGAGTGCCGGCTGCGGCTGGACGAACCGGTGGACCCGTGGTTGCCCGAACTCGCCGGCCGGCGGGTGCTGAAGCGGCCCGACGGCCCCTTGGAGGACACCGTTGCGGCACGGCGGCCGATCACCGTACGGGATCTGCTGACCTCCACGTTCGGGCTCGGCATGGATTTCGAGTTGATGGACTCCCCGATCAGGGCTGCGACCTTCGAGCGTCTCGACTACAGCGTGGCATCCGGGCCGGCGCCCGGGCCGGACGAGTGGATGCGCCGCCTCGGCGAGCTGCCGCTGTCGTACCAGCCCGGCGAGCGATGGCAGTACGACCTCAGCAACGAGGTGGTCGGCGTGCTGGTCGCCAGGGTCGCGGGCCGGTCCTTGGAGACGTTCCTGCGCGAACGCGTCCTCGATCCGCTGGGGATGAGGGACACGGCCTTCCACGTGCCCGCCGACAGGATCGACCGGCTGCCGCCCCTCTACGGGCCCGATCCTCAGACGGGAGAGTTCCTCGTGTGGGACGAGGCGGCCGGCGGAAGGTCCAGCAGGCCCCCGGCGTTCCAGGGTGCCGGCGGCGGGCTGGTCTCCACCGTCGACGACTACCACGCCTACTTCCGGATGCTACTGAACCACGGCATGCACGGTGGCGAACGGATCCTGTCCCGGGCCGCCGTCGAGCTGATGACCACCAACCGCCTCACGTCCGGGCAGCAGGCCGCCCGGGACACCATGTACCGGAGCATCGCCCATATGACGGTCGGACAGGGACTGCACGGCGGCTGGGGCTTCGGAATGGCGGTACGCACCCACCGCGGCGGCCACGCGCCCGTCGGCCAGTTCGGCTGGGACGGCGGTACCGGCACCACCGCCCACGCCGACCCGGAGCATGGGCTCACCGGAGTCCTGCTCACCCAGGTCGGGATGTCCACCCCGGATTCGCCACGGCTCCTCCACGACTTCTGGACCACCCTCTACCAGGCCGTCGAGGACTGACGGGGGCCGGCAGGTCAGGACGTCCGGCAGGTCAGGACGTCCGGCGGTGGACCAGGACCGGCCGCACGGCCGGCACCGGCGCCGCCGTGCCGGTCTCGATCAGCCCGTGCACCGCGTCCGCGATCTGCACGGCCGACGGCATGTCCAGCCGGACCGTGGTGAGCGCGGGCTGCTGGAGCGTGGAGAGGACGAGGTCGTCGCAGCCGACCAGGGCGACCTCGTCGGGCACGGTAATGCCCTCGGCCTGCAGCGCGTGCAGCAGCAGGGCGGCGTACTCGTCGTTGTAGGTGAAGGCGGCGTCCAGGTCGAGGCTGCGCCAGCGCCGGGCGAGCGCGCTCGCGGACTCCCGGGTGTAGGACAGTTCCAGCGGGGTGACGGTGGCCATGTGCCGGGCCGCCACCGACTCGGCGCCCGCGAGGCGGGGCTCGGCGAGGGTGCCGAGGCCGCGTTCCTGGGGCATGACCACCCCGATCCGGGTCCGGCCGCGCGCGATGAGGTGCTCGGCCGCGGTGACCCCGATCCGTGCGTGGTCGAAGCCGATGGTGTGCACCCCCTCGACGGGGTGGGACGCGAAGGCCAGCAGGCCGCGCACCCCCGCGCGGAGCAGTACCTCGGCCGCCTGGGCGGTGAAACGGTCGCCGTCCAGGGCGACGACGGCCGCGGGGCGCAGTTCCGCCCAGGCCCGGGCGGCGTCGAGCGGGTCGGCGAAGCGGCCCGCGTGCAGGACGGCCGTGTATCCGAAGCGGTCGAGCTCGCTGTGCAGATCGTCGACCCAGTCGCTGACGAGGCGGCCGACCGCGGAGATCGACGAGGGCATCAGGACGAGGTTGCTGCGGCCGGCGCGCAGGGACCGGGCGGCCGCGTGCGGTACGTAGCCGAGTTGCTTGGCCGCGTCGAGCACGCGGGCACGGGTGCCGGCGCTCACCCGATGCCCCTGGGTGTCGTTCAGGACGAAGGAGACCGTGGCACGCGACACCCCGGCGAGGCGGGCCACGTCGGCGCTGGTGATCGGTGCGGGGACGTGTGTGTCTCTGCTCATGACGTCCCTCGACGCTCCTTCTGCTCGGGCCGGGCATCCGATCGAGCCCCGGTGCGCGCACCGGCTTCGCTCGGGTGACTCCTTCCTTCTCAGGTTACACGAGTCAAATCAAGGGGGCGGGGGTGTGCAGGAGCCTGGAGGCTCCCGCGAGGTCGTCGAGGGCGGTCACGACCGAGTCGAAGCGCATCGTGGTGCGGGTGCGCGTGTCGTACGGCCGCCACTGCGGCAGGTCGGGGTGATTGGGGTCGCCGGTGCGGACGAAGGCGATCCAGGCCCGGTGCATGGCGTACGCGAGGCCGTCGCGGACGGCGGGGGCGAGGCCGGCCAGGAAGGGCGCGTGCGACCACTGGTCGAAGTTGTCGAAGACGAAGGGGAGTTCGAGGCAGTGCGCGGCGCCGAGCCGGCCCTCGTACGCCGGGGTGGGCAGGTCGAACTGGTAGGCCCATACGGGACTGCCCGTCTCGCCGCGCGCCTCGGCCAGCCGCACCGCCGGCACCCGGAAGAGCTCGTCCGTGATGAGGTCCATCAGGACGTCGGCGGGACGGGCTCCGGGCCGGGCCCGCTCGTACGCCGCGTACACACCCTCCGCGGCTTCGCTCCCGAAGGTCTCCGCGATCCGGTCGGTCACCTGCTCCCGGGTGGCGGCGGCGTACCCCTCGTCGAGGGCGAAGCCGAAGTTGGCCTCCTCCCGCGTCCAGCCGATCATGACGTCGACATCGGCCGCGGCCCCGCCCAGCAGGGCCTCGGCGGGGTGGCCGCAGAGGGTCACTCCGTCGATCACGGGCAGGAAGGGCGTCGGCCAGTACCCCCACCGCACGGTCTGCGCGAACAGCCCGGCGCCCGCCCCGATCAGCTCGGGCCACGGCAGCGTACGAAGCTCCGCCAGATCCTTGGCTCCGGCCAGCTCCAGGTAGGCGGCGGTGCGCTCCAGGTACGCCGCGGGGCCGGGGAGGTCCAGACCGAAGGGCGGGCTCTGCAGGATCACCCGCCGGATCAGGCCCTCGGCCTGCGGGTGGCCGGCGAGGGCGGCGGTGGACACCGCGCCGCCGGACTGCCCGGCGACCGTGATGCAGTCCGGATCACCGCCGAAGGAGGCGATGTTCTCCTTCACCCAGCGCAGGGCGGCGAGCTGGTCGGTGAGCCAGAAGTTGCCGCCCTCGCCGGCTTCACCGGCTTCACCGACCTCGTCGACCTCGCCGACCTCGCCACCTTCCCCGCCACCGGGGTAGAGGTAACCGAGTGGCCCGATGCGGTAGTTGATGCTCACGACGACGAGGTCGCCGTCGCGCGCGAAGGTCTCGCCCGAGTAGCCGGGCAGCGAGCCGGAGCCGGACACGAAGCCGCCGCCGTGGATCCAGACCAGGACCGGGCGCCGGGCGTCGTCGACGGCGGGCGTCCAGAGGTTCAGGGTCAGGCAGTCCTCGTCGAAGGGGGGCGACCCGTGCCCGCCGAGCACCGGGTCACCGCCCTCCATGTACATCTGCGGCGCGCTCGGACCGTCGGCGGTGGCGTCCCGTGTGCCGCTCCAGCCTGCGTGCGGCCGCGCGGGCCTCCAGCGCAGGTCACAGACCGGCGGGGCGGCGTAGGGCACGGCCCGGAAGACCGTGAGCCCGCCCTCGTTCGCGCCGCGCAGGCGGCCTGCGGGCAGGTCCACCACCGTCGGGTCCTGGCCTGGGGGGTGAGGCATGAGCCGTTCCTTCCTCGCTGCCGCGCGCGGGGTGCACGCCGCCGATCGAGAATATGGCGGGAATTTGTCGCACGTCAACGTCGCTCAATAATCCGAGCTGCGGGGTGACGCCTCACAGCCACAGGCTGTTCGAGGCCATCCGCTCCGACTCCGACTCCAGCAGCGGAGCGAAGGCCCGCCACAGGAGGAGGCAGGTTCCGACGCCGACGAGGGCGCCGGCGACGGTGTCGCTGAGCCACTGGGCATGGAGCCAGGTCCGGCTGCCCATCATGGCGAGGACGTACGAGGCTCCGAACGCCCACCACCAGCGTCGCGCACGCGGCGGGAACACCACCACCGCGACGGCGACCACCAGCGTCACCGCGCTGAACACCTGCCCGGACGGGTACGAGCCGTCGTTGACCAGCACCAGCGGGTGCGGCGGACGCGGCCGGTCGGCCAGCTGCTTGAGGGGCAGGAGCACGACGAGGTTGGCGACGACGGTGACCGCGAAGACGAACAGCCCCGAGCGCCAGCGTCCGTAGACGCACAGGCAGCCGATCACCAGCAGCGGCAGGACCATGCCGAGCGGGCCGCCGAGCCGGTCGAGGACGGCGATGAAGCCGCCGAGGCCGTCACCGCCGGGGGATCCCGCGGCGGCGGAGTCGTTCACCGAGGCCGCCCACCGGTCGTCGAGGCCCTGAAAGAAGGGCCGCCGGTCCAGCCGGAGCAGCAGCCCGGCCAGCAGCGCGAGGACCAGGAGGGCGATCCCGAGGCCGAGCGCAGGACGCGGCGGGGCCGCCGGAAGGTGATGCCGGGGCGGGCGGACCGGCAGGGGTGGCCGGGACGGCGGCACGAAGGAGGGCGAGGGGAACATGGCGGGCCTTTCACGGTCGTCTCCCCAAGCGGTGGGGGCACGCGGAGAGCAGGCACGGGACGGTGGAACGCAAGGGAGGGCGCTGGGGAACGCCCTTGGGGGATGTCATCGGAGGGACGTCATCGGAGGGACGTCATCGAGGGGACGCAATCGGGGGGACGCCATCGAGGGACGTCTTCGGGATACGGCATCGAGGTGCGGCCGGCAGCCACGGGAACGCGGCGGCCGGCGCACGGCACCCGGCGACGCCCCGGCGGGCGGGATGCCCGCCGGCGAGAGGATCGTCGCGGTGCGGCACGGAGTATTGCCGATGCGTCACGACCGCCACAAGGGCAAGAGGGTTTCTCGGCACATCTGCCGCGCCCGATGGCCGCGACAGGGTGGTTACACGTCATGCCATGCCGATTCCCCCCGACGGTCACGATCTGCACAACGACGCGCCGTAAGACCTGGCGGAGCCCGGAAATGGGTGCTACACAGTGTCCACCGCACCTGGTGACACGTGTAACAACATCACGTTACGAACGACGTCCGCCACCGCACGTCCCGACGGCGACGCCGTCCCGCGCCCGTTCATGGGCCGCCCCTCTCTCCCTCGCACGCCACCTCCCCGCTCCGTCCCCCGAGGAGTCGTCATGGCCACGCCCGAAGTCGTCGAACCGTCCGTACCCCCGACCGGGGAGCCCGCCCCCCGGCGAGGTCTCCTGCCCCTCTTGCTGGTCGCCAACTCGGCGATGATGGCGCTCTACATGGGCGTCGGCTCCGTCCTGCTGCCCACCCAGGTCGCCGCGATCGCCCCCGACGACAAGGTCGCCGTACTGGGCCTGATCGGCGGCGTCAGCGCGGTCTTCGCCACCGCCTTCAACCCCATCGCCGGCGCCCTCTCCGACCGCAGCGGGCGCCGCAACCCCTGGATCGTGGGCGGTGGTCTGGCCTCGCTCGTCCTCCTCGCCCTCCTCGGCAGCGTGAGCACGGCGCTGCTCGTCGGCATCGGCTGGTGCCTGATCCAGGCGACGATGAACGTCTACCAGGCGGCGGTCACCGCGATCGTGCCCGACCGGATCCCCGCGGCCCGCCGGGGCACCGCGTCCGCGCTGGTCGGGCTCGGCCTGCCCATCGGCGGTACGGCCGGCGTGCTCATCGCCTCCCAGACCGCGGACCAGCTGCGCACCGGCTACCTCGTCCTCGGCGCCGTCGTCGCCGGGTCCGCCCTGCTGCTCAGCGTCTTCTGCCGGGACGTCCCGCGCACCGAACCCGCCGCCGAGGCTCCCGCCAGGCCCAAAGGCGCCCAACTGGCCGCCTTCCTCTCGGCCCTGGCCAACCACGACTTCCGGTGGGCCTTCATCGGCCGGGCCCTGATGGTCCTCGGCTACTTCTCCGTCGTCGGCTACCAGCTCTACATCCTCGACGACCACATCACGCTGCCCGAGGGACTGACCCCGCCCGCCGCGATGGCCCTCCTCACCCCGGTGTCGATGGTCGCGATGGCCGTCTCCACCGTGGTGGGCGGCCTGCTGTCCGACCGCTGGAACCGCCGCAAGGTGTTCGTCGGCGTGTCGGCGGCCCTCGCCGGGCTCGTCATGGTGGTCCCCGTGATCAGCCCGACCTGGACCGGCATGCTCGTCTTCAGCGCGCTCAACGGGCTCGCCTTCGGCTGCTTCATGGCCGTCGACACCGCGCTCGTCACCCTGGTCCTCCCGCGGGCCGAGGACGCCGCCCGCGACATGGGCGTCCTCAACATCGCGAACGCCGGGCCGCAGATCATCGCCCCGTTCGTCGCCTCGGCCGTCGTCACCGGCCTGGGCGGCTACACCCCGCTCTTCCTCGTCGGCGGGGCCCTCTCGCTGGTCGGCGCGCTCGCCATCCTCCCGATCCGCAGCGTGCGCTGACCTCCTCCCCCGGGCCCGCCCGTCCGCAGCTCCGGCGGGCGCACGCCGAGGGTCGTGCGCCCGCCGGGCCCCACCCCTGCTCACCCTCGACTCCCTCCCCTCCCAAGGAGCACCCTGTGAGACGCAAGCGAGTTCTGCCGCTGGCCGCGCTGCTGCTGTGCACGCCGGCCCTGGCCGGTACGGCCCCGGCGGTCGCCGCGCCGCAGACCGCGCCCGCCGGCCCGTTGCGGATCCTGCTCACCAACGACGACGGCTACAACGCCCCGGGCATCCGCAAGGCCTTCGAGCGGCTGACCGCCGCCGGGCACGACGTCACGATCGTCGCCCCGCTCACCAACCAGAGCGGTGCCGGCACGAAGATGTCGAACGCCCCGGCGATCGCGGTGAAGCACCCCGAGCCGAAGGTCTGGGCCGTCGACGGCAGCCCGGGCGACTCCGTCTCCTTCGGGCTGGCCGAGGTCTTCGCCGGGGACGCCCCCGACCTGGTCGTCTCGGGCACCAACTTCGGCCCCAACGTGGCCGGTCTCGCCACCCACTCCGGTACGGTCGGCGGCGCCGTCGCGGGGCTGGAGCACGGCGTACCGTCCATCGCGCTGAGCACCGGGGGCGTCACCGCGCCCGACCCGGTCACCACGGTCAACGCCATGGATCCGACGCTCGACTTCGCGGTCAAGCTGATCGACCGGCTGCGGGCGCGGGCCCGGTCCGGGCCGCTGCTGCCCCAGGGCGTCGGCCTGAACGTCAACCACCCGGTGGTCGGCGCGGACGGCAAGGGAACGGCCGCGGGCGTGTCCTCGACCTTCCAGGATCCGCAGACCCTGCTCGAACCGGACTTCACCGACGCGGGCGACGGCACGTGGAAGGTGACCGTCAAGGTCGACCTGCGGGCCGCCGCCAAGGGCGGTGACGTCGAGGCCGTGACCGCCGGCCGGATCGCCGTCAGCCCGATGAATGCCAACTGGAACACCGGGCCGGCCGACCAGGCCGTGACCTCCGCACTGATCGCCGGGCTCCGGCCCTGACGGATCCCGGCCGGGGCGGAGCCCGCACCCCGCTCCGCCCCGGCCGGACAGGGCCGGAGCCACCCCCGCACGACACCGGATCCACCCCGGCACGACATCGGCACGCACCGGCGACATTCCAGGAGGACGGATGAAGAGGCCCGGGACACGGCTTCCCTCGGCAAGGTCCCTGCTCGGTACGGCACTTGCCCTGGTGGCACTGCTCGCCTCCGCGCCACCCGCGGCGACGGCGGCGTCGCCGTCCGGCGGATCACCGCACCCGGTGGTCACCGTCGCGCAGGGCGCCCTGCGCGGCCAGTCCCGCGACGGCGCGCAGGAGTTCCTCGGCGTCCCCTACGCCGCTCCCCCGGTCGGGGACGCGCGGCTGCGGGCCCCCGCTCCCGCGCCCCGGTGGCACGGGGTACGGGAGGCCACCCGGCAGTCCCCCGCCTGCCTGCAGTTCTCGCCCCTCGGCCTGAGCGATCCCGCGGCCGTCAGCGAGGACTGCCTGTACCTGGACGTGTACCGGCCCCGGACCGCCCGCCCCGGAGCCCGGCTCCCGGTGATCGTCTGGATGCACGGGGGTGCGTACAGCCAGGGAACGGGCACCCAGTTCGGCGGGCGGACCACGGCCGACCTCACGCAGAGCGTGGTGGTCAGCATCAACTACCGGCTGGGGCAGCTCGGCTATCTCGCGCTGCCCGAGCTCGGCCGGGAGAACGCCCTGCGCTCCGGGTCCTTCGGGCTGATGGACCAGCTCGCGGCGCTGCGCTGGACCCGGGAGAACATCGGCGCGTTCGGCGGGAATCCGGGCAGCGTCACGATCTCCGGGCAGTCGGCGGGCAGCGGTTCCGTCTGCGCGCTGCTGGCCTCCCCGCCGGCCGCCGGCCTGTTCCACCGGGCCGTGCTGCAGAGCGGTCCGTGCACGCTGCTGGGTACGCCGGACGGCGCGGACGCCGAGGGAGAGGCGCGGTCCTTCGCCGCGCGGGCGGGCTGCACCGCTTCCGCCGAGGTGGCCGCGTGCCTGCGCGCGGCCTCCGGGGCGGCGCTGGTCGAGGCGGCCCGTACGCTGCCCACGCGCGGTCCGGCCTCCGGTGACGGGCTGCTGCCGGCCGCTCCCGCGCAGGCCATCGGGAGCGGTGCGTGGAACAAGGTCCCGGTGCTGATCGGGAGCACCCGCTCCGAGGCCCGCTTCTTCGTGGCCCTGACGCAGCCGTACCTGACCGCCGAGCAGTACACGGCGCAGATCCTGGCCGGTCACGGGGCGGCCGGGCCCGAGGTGCTCGCGCGCTATCCGGTGGCGAAGTACGGCTCGCCGTATCTGGCGCTGTCCGCGGTCATGACGGACTCGACCTTCGCGTGCCACACCGCGTGGACGGCGCAGTTGTTCGCGGCCCAGGTGCCGACGTACGTGTACGAGTTCGACGACCCGCGGTCTCCGACGCTGGCGGGCGCGCAGGTGCCGGGCCTGGACGAGTCGAACGCGCACAGTGCGGAGCTGGCCTATCTGCACGACTTCACGATGGGAGAGCGCCCGCTGACGCCGGTGCAGGTCGCGTTCGGGAACCGGATGAAGCGCTACTGGGCGGCGTTCGCCCGCTTCGGCACCCCTGTGGTGGCGGGCCAGACGCCGTGGCCGCCGACCGGTGCCGGAGCCGCCACGGTGCTCACCCTGGACCCGGCGGCGACGCGGGCGACCACGTCGTTCGAGGCGGACCACAGTTGCGCGTTCTGGCGGACGCAGCCTCCCCGGCCGCTCTGACGCCCCGCTCCGACCCGGCCCGCCCCCGCCCCTTCAGGCGGACGGCGGCCGGGGGCGTCGCTGCGCCCACGGCCGGACCTCCTCCAGTTGCGCCGCGACCCGCAGGAGGGTCACCTCGTCGTCCCGGCGGCCCACCAGTTGCACGGCGAGCGGCAGACCGTCCTCGCCGAGGCCCGCCGGGACGGAGGCGGCCGGGTGTCCTGTGACGTTCCACAGTGCGGTGTAGGCGACCATCGGGCGCGAGCGCGCCAGCGCCGTCAGCAGCCCGGCACCGTCCAGCGCGCCCACCGGGCGCGGGCGCTCGGCGACGACCGGAGTCAGCAGCAGGTCCATGGTGGTGAACATGCGGTCGGCGCGCTCCGCCAGCCGCTCCCCCGCCCGGATCCCGCGCTCCACGGCGGACTCGGGGACCAGCCGGGCGAGCGCGAGGGTCTGCCGGGTGCGCCGTTCCAGCAGGTCGGGACGCTCGACGGCGTCGGCCTCCGCCCGCACCCCTCCGCAGAACTGCGCGGCGAACGGCGCCGTCGCGTCGGGGTAGCGGGGGTCGACCTCCCGTACGTCGTGGCCCAGTTCGCGCAGCGCCCGTACGGACTCCAGGACGGCCCCGACGTGTTCCGGATGCGGGCGCACCGCGGGCACGGCCGGCTTGACCGCATAGCCGATGCGCAGCCGGCCGGGCGGGGTCTCCAGGGCCTGCACCCAGTTGGTGGTCGCGGGGCGGGCGCTCCAGCGGTCGGTGGGGGTGGTGCCGGCGAGCACGTCGTAGAGCAGCGCGGCGTCGCCCACGCTGCGGGTCAGCGGCCCGAGGGTGCCGAGGGCGTACCAGAGGTGCGGGTTGGGGGCGGTGGAGACCCGGCCGCGCTGGGGTTTGAGGCCGAACAGACCGCAGCAGGCGGCCGGGATGCGGATGGATCCGCCGCCGTCGCCGCCGAGGGCGGCCCCGACCAGCCCGGCCGCGACGGCGGCGGCGCTGCCGCCGCTGGAGCCGCCGGGGGTGCGGGTGGTGTCCCAGGGGTTGCGGGTGTGACCGTGGGCGGCGGATTCGGTGAAGGGCCACTGGCCGAACTCGGGCATCGTCGTCTTGCCGATGACGACGGCTCCGGCGGCGCGCAGGCGGCGTACCGCTTCGGAATCGGCGGTGACGGGGGTCCGGTTGGCGGAGCCGCCGAAGGTGGTGACCTGACCCGCGACGTCCAGTTCGTCCTTGACGGCGATGGGCACGCCGTGGAGCGGACCGGTCGGCTCCGCCGCGTCACGGGCATCGGCCTCGGCGAGGGCCTGTTCGGCGAGGACGACGCGGAAGGCTCCGAGGACGGTATCGGTCCGCCCGATGCGGCGCAGCGCGGCCTCGACGAGGGCGCGTGAGGTGGTCTTGCCGGTGCGCACCAGCTCGGCCTGGCGTGCGACCCCCTGGAACATCAACTCCGCGTCGTCCCGGTCCTGTTCGTTCCGTCGTACGCCGTCTGCTGCCACGGACACCACCCTTTTCCCCTTACCTCTCGGTAACTCCGGTGCAAGGCTGGTGTCCCGGCGCTCGCGCGTCAACCCCGGGAGGGGTGGTGGCGGGTGCGCGGATCGGGAGTGTCGGGGCGTGCGCCTACAGGTCGTAGCCGTCGGGGATCTTCCCGCACGGAGTGTGGATGCTGACGGCGAGCGTCCCGGTGGGTGCGTACCAGTTCACATCGACCTGGTCGCCGGTGGTCCGGTCCTCGTACCGGAAGCCCATGTCGGACATGTTCTCGCTGATGAGCTTCCAACCCTGTTGCGACAGCCGGGCACGGACGCGCTCCTGGCCGGTCCGGGCGGTGTCCTTCGGGACGCCGGTGGTCCGCCAATCGAGGATGAAGGTGCGGACGTCCGCGCGGGCCTGGTCGATGTGGGCGACGGACCGCAGTCCCCGGTAGTAGCAGGCGCCCGTCTCCATCCGGTCGGGCGGCGATTCCGCCCCCGCGGGCAGGGCGAGATCGTCCTGGACGCGTTCGGCCTCCGCGCCGAGTCGGGTGGCGACGATCGCGGGATCGACCTCGGGGTACGGTGCGCCGTTCCACAGGCGGTACGCGCCCCAGCAGGTGGCCAGGAGGAGTGCGGCGACGCCGAGTACCAGCGCCGCGTACACGGGGCGAGGACGCGGGCGCGGCTGCGGACGCAGCGGCGCCGCCGGAGCGGGGGGCTGTGCGGAAGGCATGGTCCAGACCGTACGGGGTGGGGTGGTACGGCACATCGGGGCGGGTACTCACCTCGGCGTGAGTACCCGCCCGGTCCGACGGGACCCCGTGCGGGTCAGGCCGCCGCCCCGGCGGGGTGCGGCCTGCGGCCGCGGATGCGGAGCACCGCGACGGACGAAGCGGTCAGTGCCGCCACGACGGCCGCCAGCGTCAGGAGCCAGAGCGGGACGCCGCCCACCGTGAGCAGTTCGTCGTGGTAGATCGCCCTGCGGTACGGGGTGTCCTTGGCCGTGGCGCGCAGTTCGTGGTCGGCGTCGATGCGGCTCGGCACGGGGAACCGCTGGTCGATGGCGGTGAGGAAGACGGGCTCGGCTCCCGCCAGTTCGGCGAGCGGGCCGGTCTCGGGGTGGATGGTCCCCGCGAAGGTCACCTCGGGTGCGGAGCCGCCGATCGGGGAGGCGGGCTCCATGCGGTGGTCGGCGAGGACGTACAGGCCGAGGGACTGTGGTGTCTTCGCCATCCGGGAGAGCCGCATCGGGTAGACCAGCCGGTCGCTGTCGAAGCGGATCCTCAGCGGGTCCAGGTCGCCGCGCAGCGGCTTGTCCCCCGCGCGCGGGGCGAGCCGTACCGCCACGTACTCCCAGTGCTGGTCCACGTACGGCTTGACCTCGGTGGCGAGGCGGTCGGGGAGCTTGAAGCCGTTGCTCTCCAGCCAGTTCTTCAGGGCGTCCGGGTCGGTGGCGGTGAGCCGTGCGACGTCGAAGTCACCGAGCTGTTCACGGCCGACGACACCGACCGGCGGGGCCGCGGCGCCGGGCATCGGGGCTCCGGCGCTGTCCCGCATGCCCGTGGAGAAGGGCCAGTCGCGGTCGCGCGGCCAGAAGTAGCCACGGGTTTTGTGCTCGGGCCGGGTGAGCCGGCCCAGTTCGTCGAACATCTCGCCGTCGCCCAGCTCCACCGTGGCCCGGCTCGGTACCGGCATGATCCAGGCGGCCCGGCGGGCGTCCCCGCCGACGGTGAACCGCATGACGATCTGCTCCGTGCGGCCGTCGAAGCGCACGACGGAGGTCTCCCGGTCGACGCCGATCCGCGACTGGCCGTCGGGAATCATGGCCCCGCACCCGCACGCGTAGGCGGGGTTGACGAGGGTGCCCAGCTGGGTCAGGAGCAGGGCGAACAGCAGGGCCGGAATTCTTCGTTTCATCCACACGGGGTCTCAGACGACGGACCCTGTGATCCGGTTCCGACCCCCCTCGCCGACGACTCCGACCTGGCCTCATACTGTGCCCCATGACGGGGAGCGAGAAGCGGCAGCAGGCTCTGCTGCGCCGGTCCGCGGTGCTGCGCAGCCCGCTGGTTCCGGATGCCGTGGTGGCGGAGATCGCGCGGCACGACTGGGAGTCCATCGAGTGCGGCTGCGGCCGCTCGGCGGGCCATTTGGTGGACGCGGTGCGGGATGCCGCCGAGGGGCATCCCTCCGCGTTCCACGCGCTGGAGGGGCATGTCTTCTTCGCGGAGCACCTGAAGCCGCCCGCCCCGGCGGTGTGCGGTGTCCTGATGGCCGTGTGGGCCGCGTACCCGCCCCGGCGGGCGACCCGCGAGGCCCTGCTGTGGACCCTGCTGGCCCTGTTGTGCACGGTGGACGACGGCGGCACCCACGAGGCCGGACTGCACGGGCAGTGCGCCGCCTTCATCCGTACGGGTGTGGACGGCCTCCGCCGTGAGATCGCCGCCGACCCGGGCTCGGGGACGGCTGCCTACGCGGAGGGCATCCTGGACATCCTCGGCCTGCCGGCCTGAGGCCGGGTGTCAGCCGGCCGCCGTCAGGCAGCGCCGCAGCCGGGCCACGGTGACGTCCTCCAGGGACTCGGCGAAGGTCCGTGGCGGTGACGCCGGGACCGCCAGCAGGGACGGGACCACCAGGACCGCGCAGCCGGCGGCCTCCGCGGAGGCGGCGCCGTCCGGCGAGTCCTCCACCGCGACGCAGGCCCGCGGTGCGAGGCCGAGGCGCCCGGCGGCCTCCCGGTAGGGGTCCGGGTGCGGCTTCGTGCGGGCGGTGTCGTCGGCGGAGAGGGTGAAGGCGAAGGGGACATGGGCCAGGGAGCCTCCGACCACCGAGTCGACGACGACCCGCGGTGACGCGCTGACCAGGGCGAAGGGCACGCCCTCCGCCTCCAGTGCGGTCAGCAGCCGCTGGGCGCCGGGCCGCATCGGCGCCCCGGCCTCCACCCCGCGGAAGAAGCTCTCGGTGAGCGCCGCCGCCACCTCGTACGGGTCTCCCCCTCCCGAGACCCGTACGAGGTGGGCGGCGGTGTCCTCCACCGCGCGGCCGACGACTTCCGGCGCGTCCGCGTCGGTGAGCCGGTGGCCGAGACCGCCCGCTATCTCCTCGGTGGTGCGCCACCACAGCACCTCGGTGTCGACGAGGGTGCCGTCCATGTCGAACAGGACCGCGGCGAGGGCGCTCACGCGGACCCTGCCACGACGAGCACGGGCCGTTCGGCCAGTCCCACGGCGGCGCGCGCTCCCGGCACCAGGGCTCCGGCGTCCCGCGAGGGCAGGTCGGCCTTGACGGCCACCCCGCCCGGAAGTTCCAGGTGGAGCCGGGTCACGGAGCCGAAGAAGGAGGCGGAGACCACGGTGGCCGTGCCCTCGGCGCCGGCGGTGACGGTGACGTTCTCGGGACGTACGAGGACCTGCACCTGCGGCGTCGTGGGCACCGGGCCGTCGACGGGCAGGCGGGCTCCCGCCACCTCCACCAGGCCGGCGTCGGTGAGCCGGCCGGGCAGCCGGTTCATGGTGCCGACGAACTCGGCGACGAAGGGGGTGGCCGGGCGGTCGTACAGCTCGGCCGGGGCGGCGCACTGCTCCAGCCTCCCGGCGTTCAGGACGGCGACCCGGTCGGCCATCGACAGGGCTTCCTCCTGGTCGTGGGTGACGAAGACGGTGGTGATGCCGAGGGAGAGCTGCAGGCGCCGGATCTCCTCGCGCAGGTTCGCCCGTACCTTGGCGTCGAGTGCGGAGAGCGGCTCGTCGAGCAGGAGTACGCGCGGGCGCAGGGCGAGGGCGCGGGCGAGTGCGACGCGCTGCTGCTGGCCGCCGGACATCTGGTGCGGGTAGCGGTCGCCGTGGTCGGGCAGGCCCACCAGGTCGAGGAGTTCGGCGGCGCGTTCGCGGCGCTCGGCCGCGCCGACCTTGCGTACCCGCAGGCCCAAGGCCACGTTGTCGCGGGCGCTCAGGTTCGGGAAGAGGCTGTAGGACTGGAAGACCATGCCGGCGTCTCGGCGGTTGGCCGGGACCCGGGTGATGTCCTGTCCGTCGACGAGGACCTCGCCGGAGTCGGGCTGTTCGAAACCGGCGACGACGCGCAGGGCGGTGGTCTTCCCGCAGCCGGACGGGCCGAGCAGGGCGAGGAGTTCACCGGGTTCGACGGTGAGGTCGAGCCCGTCGAGGGCGACGGTGGACCCGAACGCCCTGCGCAGGCCCCGGAATTCGACGCGCGCGCCCGCGGGCCGGTCGGGATCCGCCGGCTTCCTGGCCGCGGGAAGGGTGGTGGGCGTGGTGGACATGGGCTCAGGACTCCTTGCGGGAGGTGGTGGCGGGTGCGGCCGCGGCCGTGGAGGGGGTGGTCCCGGCCCGGGAGAGGGCGATCAGCAGCAGCCAGGTGATCAGGAGGCTGAGGATGGAGACGGCCACCGACATCCGGGCCTGTGCTCCGGAGATCGAGACGATCCACACGGCGAAGGGCCGGAACCCGAGGAGGGAGGCGATGGTGAACTCGCCGAGCACCAGGGCCAGGGTGAGGAAGGCGGCGCCGGCGAGCGAGGCCCGCAGGTTCGGCAGCAGCACGCGCAGGACGACGTACGGCCAGCTCGCGCCGCAGCTGCGGGCGGCCTCGACCAGGGTCGGAACGTCGACGGCGCGCAGGCCCGCGTCGAGCGAGCGGTAGACGAAGGGGAGCGCGAGGACCGTGTACGCGAGGACCAGGACGACGGGGAACTTCTCGTTCTGGACGGCGATGAAGGTCTGGTACAGCGGGGTCCGTGACAGGTGTTCCGGTCCCCAGCGCAGCACGGTGGTGATGCCGGTGACCAGCGCGATCGGCGGCACCACCAGTGGCAGCATGCACATCACCTCGACGACCGGACGCAGCCGCGGGGAGCCGATGCGTACGGCCACCAGCGCGGGTACGGCGAGCAGCAGCGACAGGGCGATGGTCGCGGCGGCGAGGCCGAGGGAGAGCAGCAGGCTCTCGGTGAAGCCGTCGGCGGAGAGCAGCTCGGTGTACGCCTCGAAGGTGATGCCCTGGCCGGGCACGTGCACGGTGAAGACGAAGGAGGCGACGAGCGGGATCAGGAAGTAGGCGCCGGCGAGGGCGAGGACGGCTCCGCGCCAGATCCTGGGGCGGGGCCGGCGGGCCGGGGTCCGTGCCGGGGCTCCGGCCTCCGGTTCTCCCGTGTCCCGGGCGCTGTCGGAGTACCGGGTGGTCGGGGTCAGCGCAGCCATCGGGCGCTCCGTCGCTGGAGGGGCAGGTAGACCGCCATGACCAGGCCGGCGATCAGGATCATGTCGAGGCCGAGGGCGAGCGCCACGTTCTCCTGGCCGGTGAGCACGTTCCCGGACAGTGCGTCCGCGATTTTGAGCGTGACCAGGGGGACGGAGCCGCCGACGAGGGCCGCGGCCGTGGCGTGGGCGGCGAAGGCGGTCCCGAAGAGCAGCACGAACCCGCCGAGCAGGGAGGGCGCGAGCACGGGCAGGCCGACATGGCGCCAGAACTGCCATCCGGTGGCCCCGCTGCTCTGGGCGGCCTCGCGCCACTGCGGGCGCAGTCCGTCCAGCGCCGGGGCGATCACCAGCACCATCAGGGGGATCAGGAAGTACAGGTAGACCACCGTGAGGCCGGTGAAGGAGTACAGGTTCCAGCCGAGGTCGGTGAGGTCGGCGAGCTGGGTGACGACGCCGGAGATCCCGACGGTGGCGATGAAGGCGAACGCGAGGGGTACGCCGCCGAAGTTGGCGAGCACCCCGGAGGCGGTCAGCGCGGCGCTGCGCAGCCCCGCCGAGCGGGAGGTGACCACGGCCTGCGCGATCACCACGCCCAGGACGCCGCCGACGAGTGCGGTGAGGGCGGAGAGCTGGACGCTGCCGATGAGGGAGCCGAGATAGGGGCCCTGGAGGGAGCGCGCCAGGTGCTCACCGGTCACCTGGGTGGCGCCGCTCGCCGGGTCGGTGCGGGTGACCGCGCCGTAGGCCATGGCGCCGAGCGGGATGCCGAAGCAGAGCGCGGTGAAGGTGAGCAGTGGGAGGGTCGCGAGCCAGGTGCGCGGGCCGCGCCGCCGGCGGCGGGTGCCGCCGGCGACGCGGGGGTCGGTGGTGGAGGACATCAGGAGAGGGCCTTGTCCCACTTCTCGGCGAGGGTGGCCTTGGCCTTGTCGAGCTCCTCCGAGGCGGGGAAGGCGGGGGTGCCCTGGACCTGCGGGAGCTTGGCGACGGCGGCCTTGTCGGCGGTGCCGTCCTGGGTCATGCCGGGGAGCAGGACCGGGCGGGCGTATCCCTTGAGCCAGAGGTTCTGGCCCTCGGCGCTGTAGAGGAACTCCAGCCACAGGCGGGCGGCCGCCGGGTTCGGGGCCTCCTTGTTGATGGCCTGCGAGTAGTACTGGGCGTAGACGCCGTCGGTGGGGACGGCGACCTTCCAGTCGACGCCCTTGCCCTTGAACTGGTCGGCGTAGCCGGCGTTCAGGTAGTCCCAGTCGATGGAGATGGGCGTCTCGCCCTTCTCGACGGTGGCCGGCGTGGACTCGACCGGGATGAAGTTCCCGCTCTTCTTCAGCTCCCCGAAGAAGTCGATGCCGGGCTGGATGTCGGCGAAGGAGCCCTTGTTGGCGAGGGCGGCCGCGTAGACGCCGCCGAAGGCCGAGCCGGACTTGGTGGGGTTGCCGTTGAGGGCGACCTTGCCCTTGTACTCGGGCTTGAGGAGATCGGCGAAGGTCTGCGGGCAGGTGGGGATGCGGGCGGCGTCGCAGCCGATGGAGACGTAGCCGCCGTAGTCGTTGGTCCAGCGGCCGTCCGCGTCCTTCTGGGCGGCGGGGATCTTGTCCCAGGCGGTGACCTTGTACGGGGCGAAGAGGTTCTCGGCCGCGCCGCTGCGGGCGAAGGCGATCCCGAGGTCCAGGACGTCGGGGGCGCGCTTCTGGCCCTTGCGGGACTTGACGGCGGCGATCTCGTCGGAGCTGGAGGCGTCCGGGTTCTCGCTGTTCACCTTGATCTTGTACTTGGCCTCGAAGGCCTTGATGATCTCGCCGTAGTTCGCCCAGTCCGGCGGCAGCGCGATCACGTTGAGCTCGCCCTCCTTCTGCGCGGCGGCGGCGAGGGCCTCCAAGGAGCCGAAGTCGGCGACCGAGGTCGCGGCGCCCGGCTGCACGCCGTTCTTGGCGCCGTCGGCGCCGCCGGACTTCTGGTCGGGGGCGGCACCACACGCGCTGAGCGTGGTGAGTACGGCGGCGCTGAGCAGAACGGCCGCACCGCGACGGGCGGAGGAACTGAGCACGGTCTCTCCCGGAGACGAAGGTGGGTTCACTTGTCTGAACAAGTTGGCTCCAGTTCGCCCGGGCCGGCTGTACGGACGGTGAACGGCGCCTGTCTCCGGGAGCACAGCTCGAAGAAGAGAGAAGAATGACCGGAAGGAGCCGTGACAGAACCTGTTGCAATGATCATGGGAGACCGGTGCACAGCGATTCCGGCACGGCACCGCCGGCACACGGCGATCAGGGGGCGAAGGGCATGAGTACGAGCGCGGGAACGGCCAGGTACCTGGAGATCGCCGAGGCGCTGCGGCGGGAGATCCTCTCGGGCGAGCTCCCGGTGGGGGCGCACCTGCCCTCGGAGAGCGACCTGGCGGCGCGCTGGTCCGCATCGCGCGGGACGGTCCGCCAGGCGGTCGCCACCCTCGCCGCGGAGGGGCTGATCGGCTCCCGCCAGGGCGCGCGGCGCATCGTCCTGCGCCGGGAGCGCCGGCACAGCTTCGGCGAGCTGAACAGCTTCGCCCAGTGGGCCGAGGGGCTCGGGCACCGGGCCGCCAGCCGCTTCCTGTCCCGCACCCGCAGGCCCGCCACGGCCGAGGAGGCGGACCGGCTCGCGCTGGCCCCCGGTACGGAGATCCTGGCCGTACTGCGGCTGCGGCTGCTCGACGGGGAACCCACCATGGTGGAGCGGACCGCCTACGCCGACTGGGTCGCGGCGGCCGTCGAGGCGCTGCCGGTGGACTGCCGCTCCGTCATGGACAGCCTGGACGAGGGCTCGGGGGTCACGGCCCACTACGGCGAGCACCTCATCGACGCACTTCCGGCCGGCAGCGAGGACGCCCGGCTGCTGGAGATCCGGCGCGGCAGCCCGCTGCTGCGCCAGCGGCATGTCTCCGCAACGGCCACCGGCCGCCCGATCGAGTGGTCCGACGACCGTTACCGGGCCGGCAGCGTGACCTTCAGTGTGAGCAACTCGTCGGTAGCAACTCCCTTGGAGCGGCGCGTCGGAGACCAGTGACGGCGTCAGCCGGCGGCGCGCGGGGTCTCGGCGATCGCCCCGGGCAGCCAGTCGGCGACGTGCCCGAAGCCGAAGCCCAGGGCCGAGGCCCGGCCGTTGTCCATGGCGTAGGCGCGGTCGAAGGAGAAGGGCGAGGCGGCGGCGCCCGCCCCGACCATCCGGTACCGAGGCCGTTGCCCGACCTCCGCCGCGACCGCCTCGCAGAGCGCGATCACATCGGGCGCGCCGTGCGAGGCCGCGTTAACGGGTCCGGTGAAGGTCTGTTCCGCCGTCCAGCGCAGGAATTCGGCCATCTCGTGGTGATGGATGAACGAGGTGGCGTACGGGGCTTCGTGGACGTCGACGGGGGTCCCGGCGCCGATCCGCCCGACGTAGTGCGCGAGCCGCCCGGTGAACTCCGCCGGGCCGCCGCCGAGGACGTGCGCGGCGCGCACGCTGACGTACGGGAAGGCCGGGTCCCGCAGGAAGACGGCCTCGGCCTGCCGCTTCCCCTCGGCGTAGACGTACGCGGGCCAGGGCCCGGGCGCACGGCCCGCCGCGCCCGCGAGCGGCAGCCGCACGGGGTCGAGCGACGCCTCGGTGACCAGGCCGGGGGCAGGGACGGGGCCGAAGGGGTCGACGGGGCCGACGGGGCCGGGTCCGACCGGACCGGCGGGGAGCGTGGCCGGGTCGTAGACCTCCATCGTCGAGGTCATGACGTAGCGCCCGGTCCGCCCGGCGAACACCCGCCGGGCGACGGCGGCCTGGAGCGGCGTGTAGCAGACCTGGTCCACGACCACGTCGAAGTCGCGCGGGCCCAGCGCCACCCGCAGCGCTTCCTCGTCGTCGCGGTCGGCGACCAGGCGTTCCACGCCGCGAGGTGGTGCGCCGGAGCCCCGGTTGAGGACGGTCACCTCGTCTCCCGCCTCGCGCGCCCGGGTGACCAGGGTCTTTCCGAAGTACCGGCTGCCGCCGATGACAAGAATCCGCTTCATGCGTTCGACTGTGCCGCTGTATCGTCCCCAGCGGAACCGACCAGCTGCTGAACGCATCGTAAGGAAAACTGGTGATCGATGTGCACCGGCTGCGCGTCCTTCGGGCGGTGGCCGAGCACGGCAGCTTCAACCGGGCCGCCGGCGCCCTGCTGTTGACCCCGTCGGCCGTCTCGCAGCACATCGCGGCGCTGGAGCGCGCGGTCGGCCACCCGGTGGCGGTGCGCAGCACGCGCGGGGTCACCCTCACCGAGCCCGGCCGACTGCTGGTGGAGGCCGCCGAGTCGATCTCCGCCGAGCTGGATCAGGTCCGCCACGCGATCGACCGGCTCACGGCGGAGCGGCCGCGCCTCACCGTCGCCACCTTCACCAGCGGGGGCCGGCACCTGCTGCCCGCGGCGCTGCCGCGGTTCGTGGAGGCGCATCCGGAGGTGGAGCTGACGGTGCTGGAGAGCGAGCCGGAGGGCGCGGCGGCGATGGTGCGCGGCGGAGCGGCCGATCTCGCCCTGGCCTACCACTTCGACGGGCCGCCGCCCGTCCGCCCGGGTGAGCGCCCGGGGCTCGACTGGGTTCCGCTGATGGAGGATCCGCTGTGGCTGGTGCTGCCGCCCGGCCACCGCCTCGCGGACCGGCCGTCGGTGGACCTGGCAGAACTGGGGGCCGACCGCTGGGTGCTGGGCTGCCTCAGGACGGAGGCCTTCCTGCGCCGGTACGCGGAGCTCGCCGGCTTCGACCTCCGGGTGGCGGCCTCCACCACCGACTACTTCTTCGCGCAGACCCTGGTCGCGGCCGGGGTCGGGGTCTCCCTGGTCCCGCACGTCTCGCTCGCCACGACAGGGAAGTTGACCGCAGTCCGCGTCGAACCCCCTCGTCCCGCACGGCACATCGGGCTGGTCCTCCCCCGGCGGCGACGCCCGCACCCCCACACGCAGGCATTGGCCGCCGCCCTGACCGCTGCCGCCGCCTCGCCCCACACGCCGACCGGAGAGCGCCCTTGAACCATCTCCTGTGCGGACTGGCCGCCAATCCGGCGCTGCCGCCCGAGCTCGTCGACCGACCGGGTCATCACCGGGCTGCTCGCCGACGAGGACCGATGGGTGGCGCAGGAGGCGGCGGGCAACCCCTCGCTGCCGCGCGCCGTGATGCTGGAGCTGGTGCCCTGACGACCCGCCGGCCGGGTCACGCCGCAGGACCCGGAGGGCGTCCTTGACGCGGAGCGGTGACCGAGCCCGGGGTCACCAGGCCCGTCTCGTAGGCGAGGACCACGGCCTGGGCCCGGTCGCGCAGCGACAACTTCGCGAAGATGCGGGCCACATGGGTCTTCACCGTGGCCTCGCTCAGCGTGAACTCGCGTGCCAGCTCGGCGTTGGAGAGCCCGTGCCCCATCAGGGTCAGCACCTCGCGTTCGCGCGGGGTCAGCGCGGCCAGCTCCTGGTGGACGGCGGCCGCCGCGGCCGGGTCCGCGGCGGCCGCGCCCGGGCCACAGCGCTCCACCAGGCGGCGGGTGATCGACGGGGCGAGCAGCGCGTCGCCGGTGCCGACCAGGCGGACGGCGGCGGCGAGGTGCTCGGGGGTCACGTCCTTGAGCAGGAAGCCGCTGGCCCCGGCGGCGAGGGCGGCGTACACGTACTGGTCGAGGTCGAAGGTGGTCAGCATGATCACCCGGCAGTACGGGGCTTCGGCGAGGATGCGCCGGGCGGCCTCCAGGCCGTCCATGTTCGGCATCCGGATGTCCAGCAGCACGACGTCGGGGCGTAGTCGGCGCACCGCCGCGACGGCCTCCGCGCCGTCCGCGGCCACGCCGACCACGTCGATCCCGCGGGCCGTCAGGATCAGCCGGAAGCCGGTGCGGACCAGGTCCTGGTCGTCGGCGATCACCACGCGGGGCGCGGCCGCGGCAGCCTCGTCCGGCACGGCGGTCGCGTCCGGCGTGGTCACGGCCGCTCCAGCGGAAGCCGGGCGCGCACCCGGTAGCCGCCGCCGAGACGGCGGCGGGCGTCGAGGTCGCCGCCGTAGACGGCGACGCGCTCGCGCAGGCCGAGCAGTCCGCGCCCGGTGCCCTCGGTCTTCGGCCGGTCCCGGCCTCCGGCGGGCGCCGGTGCGGGTGCGCCCCCCGTCAGCACGCTGGGTCCGCGGCCCAGCACCTCCACCCGCAGCGCGTGCTCCTGGTACCGCACCGTCACCTCGGTCCTGCCTCCGTCCCCGTGTTTGAGCGCATTCGTGAGCGCCTCCTGGATGATCCGGTACGCCGTGACGTCGATCCCGGCCGGGAGCGGGCGCGGTTCCCCGGATATCCGTACGTCCACCTGCAGCCCGGCGAAGGCGAACCGGTCGATCAGCGGGCTCAGCCGGGCGAGCGTCGGCTGCGGCGCCAGCCGGGTGGCTGCCGAGGCCTCGTACGGTGCGTCCGCGCCGTCCTGGGCGGGGGCGAGCAGGCCCAGCAGGTGCCGCAGTTCGGTCATCGTGTTCCGCCCGGCCGTCTCCACTGCGCCCATCGCCGCCGCGGCCTCCTCGGGCAGGGTGGCGAGCACCTCGCGGGCGGCTCCGGCCTGCACCACCATCAGGCTCACGTTGTGGCTGACGATGTCGTGGAGCTCCGCCGCGATCCTGGCCCGTTCGGCGTCGACGGCGCTGCGGGCCGCGCCCTCGCGCTCCCGCTCCAGCAGCCAGCCGCGCTCCTCCAGCGCCACGCGGTGGCCGCGCCGGGCGCGCAGCAGGGCCACGCCGAGCGCGCCGGCCACGGCCGTCGACACACAGGCCGCGACCACGGCGATGACCAACCCCACCCCGAACTCCCCCGCCCCGTAGGCCTGGACGCCATTGTGCCGGACGGTCGGCATACATCCCCAGGATGACCTGCCCCTACGGTTACATCCGGGGGCCGACGCCCCGCCCGCGGGCTCCGCCTTAGGTTCGGGCCATGACAACTGATCACGACACTGCGCGGCAGGTCGTCGTACGGCTGGACCGTGTGCACAAGGAGTACGGCGACGCGAAGGCTCTGGACGGTCTGTCGCTGGAGATCCGGGCCGGGGACGCGGTCGCCGTGATGGGCCCGTCCGGCTGTGGCAAGTCCACGCTGCTCAACATGGTGGCCGGGCTCGACCGGCCGACCTCGGGCACCGTCGAGGTGCAGGGCCAGGACCTGGGCGGGCTGAACGAGACCGGGCTGGCGCTCTTCCGGCGCCGGCACATCGGCATGATCTTCCAGTTCTTCAACCTGATCGACGACCTGCCGGTCCTGGACAACGTGGCGCTGGCCGCCCAGCTGACGGGCGCCCCGCCCCGGCAGGCGCGCCGCCGGGCCCTCGAACTCCTCGACGAACTCGGCGTCGCCGACCGCCGCAACAACTATCCGGCGACGCTCAGTGGCGGAGAACGCCAACGGGTCGCCGTGGCAAGGGCCCTGATGAACCGTCCGGCGCTGCTCCTGGCCGACGAGCCGACCGGCGCCCTCGACAGCCGGGCGGGCGAGCAGGTGATGGACCTGCTGATCGACCTCAACCAGATCGGCCAGACCCTGCTGATCGTCACGCACGACCCGCAGTTGGCCACCCGGTGCGCGAGCCGGCTGGTCGAGGTCGCCGACGGCCGGGTCGCCCGGCAGAGCGCACTGGAGGCGACCGCGTGAGCGCCGTGTGGCGGGCCTCGCGCGCGGCCGTCAAGCGTCGCAGGCTCCAGACCTTCGTCATCGGACTGGTCGTGCTCTGCTCGACCACGACCGTCTTCCTCGCGCTGGGGCTGCTCGACGCCGCCTCCAGCCCCTTCGACACGGCGTACACCGCCCAGCGCGGCCCGCACACCGTCGCGACCTTCGACACGGCGAAGGCATCGCCGGAGCAACTCGCGCGGACCGCCCGACGGCCCGGGGTGGAGGCCGCGGCCGGGCCGTTCGAGCAGAGCGTCCTGGACGTTCCCGCAGGCTGGTTGTGGATGGCGGGCGGCTCCCTCACGGTGGTGGGACGGGCCGACCCGGGCGGCCCGGTGGACCGGATCGAGCTCCTGGAGGGCCACTGGGCGACGGCGCCCGGCGAGATCGTCGTCAGCTGGAACTCGGACGGCTCCCCCGGACCCCGGGTACTGGGAACCCGGCTGGAAGTCCCCGGATCCGCCCCGCTGACCGTCGTCGGGGTCGCGGCCGGCGTGAGCAGGTCGGCGGGCGCCTGGGTCTCGCCCGAGCAGATGACCGCGCTGCGTCCGTCCGCCGCGCAGATGCTCTACCGCTTCACGCACTCCTCGACGGACTCCGAGCTGGCCACCGCGCTGGCCGGTGCGACCGCCGGACTGCCCGAGGGGGCGTTGACCGGCGCACAGACCCATCTCGCCCTGCAGCAGGCCTTCTCGGCCCTGGCCGATGCCTATCTCCCCTTCATGACGCTGTTCGGTGTCCTCGGCCTCCTGGTCTCCGCCCTGATCGTCGGGAACGTCGTCAGCGGGGCGGTGGTGTCCGGGTACCGGCACATCGGCGTGCTCAAGGCCCTGGGCTTCACCCCGAACCAGGTCGTCACCGTGTACCTGACGATGACGGCCGTGCCCGCGGTCGCCGGCGCCGTCCTCGGCACCCTGCTCGGCAACGCACTGGCCGAGCCCGTCCTCAGGGTCGCGTTCTCCGGCGTCGAGACGGGCCGGGCCGCCGTCGGCGACGTCGGTGCGTGGGTGTCCGCCGTCTGCCTGCTGGGGATGCCCGCCCTCGTCCTGGTCACCGCCCTGGTTCCCGCGCTGCGGGCGCACCGGCTCCCGGCCGCCCGGGCGATCAGCGCCGGTGGCGTCCTGCGGACCGGGCGCGGGCTGCGCGTGCAGCGCCTGCTCGGCGGCACCCGGCTTCCGCGCCCGGTCAGCCTGGGCCTGGGCCAGCCGTTCGCCCGGCCCGGCCGCACCCTGCTGACCATGGCGGCCATCGTCCTCGGGGTCACCACGGTGACCCTGGCGACCGGGCTGACCAGCACGATGCTCGCGTTCGGCGAGGCCGGCCGGGGCGGCGACGGTGCCCGGATCCATGTGGAGGCGGGCGGGCCGCTCAACGGCCGGCCCGCTCCCGTGCTCGGTGACGGCCCGACCGAGGAACGGTTGAGGTCCCTGCCCGGTGCGACGGGGGTACGGGCCCGCGGGCTGGCCCAGGTGAGCCTGATCGGGCAGATCCGGCCCGTCTTCGCCAACTTCTACCGCGGGGACGACCCCGCGGCCGCGGGCCGGATCACCCGGGGCCGGGAGGCGCGGGCGGCCGGCGAGATCACGGCCGGGCCCGCCTTCCTGACCCAGAACGGGCTGAAGGTCGGCGACCGAGTCACCCTGGCGATGAACGGCAGGCAGGTGGCCGCGACCGTCGTGGGTGAGCTCGTGGAGGGCAACGCGCGGGCCCTGGACACCACCTGGCAGACCTTCCTCCGACTGTCGCCGGAGGCCGGCGCCGCCGAGTACGAGGTGCGCCTCGCGGCCGGGGCCGACGTACGGGCGTACGTGGCGGCGGCCGAGGCGATCGACCCCGGCCTGCGCGTGTCGGTGCTGGACGGCCGGAACGCCGGCACCATCACCGTCGTCGCCTTCTCGTCGGTGTTCACCGTCCTGCTGAGCATCGTGGCGGCGCTCGGCGTCTTCAACACCGTCCTCCTGAGCGTCCGGGAGCGCCGCCGGGACCTCGGCATGCTCAAGTCGATCGGGATGACTCCGCGGCAGGTCACGGCGATGACCGTGACCTCGGTGGCGGGCCTGGGCGCGGTCGGCGGGGTGCTCGGCGTCCCGCTCGGGCTGGCCGCGCACCGGCTGGTCGTCGACAACGTCGGGGTGGTCAGCTTCCCTGAGTCGATGAAGGACGTCTGGGACGCCCCGCTGCTGGCCGGCCTGCTGCTGGCGGGGGTCGCGATCGCCGTCCTCGGCGCGCTGGTCCCGGCCCGGTCGGCGGCCCGGATGACGATCGCGTCGGCCCTGCACACCGAATAGGGCCGTGCTCCGGGTGGGCTGTCCGTTTGTCCGTTCGCGTCCTCGGTGACCGGGCGGGTGGTTTCCGAAGTCATGCGAACACGTCCGGTCGGCGCGCCGCCCCACACGCTTCCCCCGGTGGTGTCCTGATGCCCCGTCCTCCGGACAAGGCCCGGCGTCTCGTGGTGGACGGGGACACGTACACGTGGTCGGTGCGGCACGCCCACCACCGGCCGGTCACCGGCCCGGCCGAGGACTGCCGCGAGACCGTCACCGTCCACCTGGCCGGAGCCCCGGGGTGCCTGCGCGTCGTCTTCCGGAAGAGGGAGCCCGGACGGTTCTCGCCGGGCGGCTATCTGGGGCAGTCCGGCGAGGTCGCCCGGATGCACGGCGGCAGCCTGAACCTGTACGAACCCGGGACCGCCCTGGCTCTGATGGAAGCGGCCCGGGCCCAGGGGTGGCAGCCCGCCGGCGCCTCGAAGGAGTTCGACGGCTGGACCCTCTGACCGCGCGGTCGCGGCACGGCCGTCCGCCTGGGACGGCGATGGCCGGCGCCGTCCGCCTGAACTCCCTGTGAACTCCCGCTGACGCCCCGTCCCCGGCCCGTCCCGGGCGAATTCGTCACTTCCCCGGGCCGGGGGTCGTTAGGGCCTGGGGGTTGACTCGGGGGCGAAGGGATGACGGAATGCGGCAGTTTCCTCTGGAGATGCACCACATGGCACCCGGCCGGGTGGTCGAGTGGCGGCTCAGGTCCACGGCGGCGGAGGCTGCCGGCACGGGTGACCCGGTGGGCAGGAAGGCGTCCTTCAACCAGGACAAGCACTTCACCGTCGCCGAGGAGAGCAGGGCCGCCGACGACCCGGTCGCGTCCTGGGTCGCGGTGACGTTCGAAGTGACCGGGCCGCTGGACGAGCAGGCGCTGGCGCAGTCCCTGCTCTCCTTCGTGCAGCGGCACGAGGTCCTGCGGTGTGCGTTCCGCCGTCTGGCGGGCGAGGTGGCCTGTGAGCCGTTCGACCCCGCCGGACTGTCCCTCGAACCCCGGCAGGTGGGCACCTTCGAGACCTCCGACCTGCTGCGCGACTTCCTCGTCGAGCGGTTCAAGCGGAGCATCGACACCCTCTCCTGGCCGCTGTTCATCATGGGTGCGGTGGAGCGCGAGGACTCCGCGACGGTCTACCTCGCGTTCGACCACATCGTCTGCGACGGCATGTCGATGCCGATCGTGGCCCGCGAGGTGTCGACCGGCTACGAGGCCCTGCGCCGCGGCGAGAGCGTCGAACTGCCGCCCGCCCCCAGCTACCTCGACTTCGCCGAGGAGCAGCGCCGCCGCTACCTGTCCATCGACGCCCGCGACGAACGCCTGGATTACTGGAAGGCGTTCATGGGGCCGGCCGGCGAGTTCTTCCCCCGTTTCCCCCTCGACCTCGGTGTCGAGCCGGGCCGGATGTACCCGATCGTCAACGAGGCTTCCACCCTCCTGGACGCCGCCGAGGCCGAGGTGTTCGAGAAGACGTGTCTGGCGGCCGGCGGCAAGCCGTTCATGGGGGTGCTCGCCTCGGTCGCCGTCTGTCTGCGCGAGGCCGGCGGCCCGGGCGTCTACCGCGGCCTCATGCCGGTCAGTGAGCGCGGCCGGGAAACCTGGGCGCATTCGGTGGGCTGGTTCGTCAACACCCTGCCCATCGAGTTCGATGCCTCGCCGGGCCGGGACTTCGCCCAGGTCATGGCCTCCGTCCGGGCCGGCTTCAGCGAGATGATGAGCCATCTCGACGTGCCGTTCGTACGGGCGTGGGAGTTGCTGGCGCCCGAGGAGTTCGCCGCCCGCTCCTGGCCGCACCCGGTGAACTTCTTCTCGTACATCGACATGCGCAAGTGCCCCGGGGCCGAGCGTCACGACGAGTGGCGGCCCACCACCCACGTATGGTCGGCGCGCGCCAACGGGGCCTGTTCATGGTTCCAGCGGGACTCGGAGGGCCTGCACATGAACTCCCTCTACGTCGACACCCCGGCGGCCCGCCGGACCATGGGCGACTTCCAGGAGGCGCTGCGCCTGACCGTGCAGGAGATCGCCCGGTCCGGCGGATTCCGCCGGCCCATCGCGCTGACCGCGCCGCGGTGCCCCGTGCGGACCCCGCTGGACGTGGCCGCGTTCGCCCGCCGCGGCTGAGCCGCGCCCCAGGGATCAGACCGGCCGGCGAGGCGCGGGGTGAGGCGCGGGCGGCCCTCGGCCGTCCGCTCGGCGTCGACCCGCCACAGCAGGTCGGCGACGCCGGCGGGATCGGGCGGGGCGTCAGAGCCGGGCCGCGCGGCCCAGCAGCAGGGTGCGTTCCTGCGCGTTGCGCGTGAGGGCGGCCGCCCGCTCGAACTCCGCGCGGGCCTCCTCGGTCCGGCCCAGCCGCTCCAGCAGGTCCCCCCGTACGCTCGGCAGCAAGTGGTAGGCGCGCAGGGCCGGTTCCCGGGCCAGGGCGTCGACCAGCGGCAGGGCCGCCTCCGGCCCGTCGGCCATCGAGACGGCCACCGCCCGGTTGAGCTCCACCACCGGGGACGGGATCAGCTGGACCAGCCGCCCGTACAGTGCGGCGATCCTCGGCCAGTCCGTGTCCTCGTAGCGGACCGCCGCCGCGTGGCAGCCGGCGATCGCGGCCTGGACGGAGTACGGGCCGTTCCCCGCCCGGCCCAGCGCCCGGGCGCCGCGGTGGACGAGCATGCGGTTCCACCGGGACCGGTTCTGGTCGGCGAGCAGCACCGGTTCCCCGTCGGGGCCGGTGCGGGTGGCGATCCGGGAGGCCTGGAACTCCAGCAGCGCGGCCAGGCCGTGCGCCTCGGGCTCCTCGGGCATCAGGGCGGCCAGTACGCGGGCCAGGCGCAGGGCGTCCTCGCACAGGGCGGGGCGGACCAGGTCGTCGCCGGCGGTGGCCGCGTACCCCTCGTTGAAGACGAGGTAGATGACCTCCAGGACCGAGGAGAGCCGCGCCTCGCGGTCGGCGCCGTACGGGACCTCGAAGGGCACCCCCGCCTTGGCCAGGGCCCGCTTCGCCCGGACGATGCGCTGGGCGACGGTGGCCTCGGAGGTGAGGAACGCGCGGGCGATCTCCTGGGTGGTCAGTCCTCCCATCAGGCGCAGGGTGAGCGCGATCCGGGCCTCGGTGGCGAGGACGGGGTGGCAGGAGGTGAAGATCAGGCGCAGCAGGTCGTCGTCGATGTCCTCCGGGTCGGCCGGCTCGGCGGGCGGTGGCACGTCCTCCAGAGTCCGGCCGACCTCCGCGAGCTTGCGCGCGTAGGTCTCCTTGCGGCGGACGAGGTCGATCGCGCGGTGCTTGGCGGTGGTCATGAGCCAGGCTCCGGGCCGGTCCGGGACCCCTGTCCGCGGCCACTGCTCCAGCGCCGCGACGAGGGCGTCCTGGGCGATCTCCTCGGCGATGCCGACGTCCCGCACGATGCGGGCCACACAGGCGATGATCCGCGCGGACTCGATCCTGAACACCGCTTCGACCGCCTGGGCCGCACTCACTGCCGTCACGGCCACCCATCAGAGCAGCCGTGACGGGGCAGGGCAAACGCGGCGTGGGCGCGCCGGGATCACATCTCCTGGATCTCCCGGACCTCGGCGCTCACCTTCCATTCCACCGGATGGATCTCAAGGAACCGCCGGGTCCACTCGATGGCCTCGGCCTTGTCCTTGCACTGGGTGAGGGAGTAGCCGCCGACGACCTCCTTGGTCTCGGTGAAGGGGCCGTCGGTGTAGCTGATCTTCCCGCCGGACCAGCTGAGGCGGGTCCCTTCGGAGGTGGGGAGCAGCCCGGCGGTGTCGAGCATGACCCCGGCCTTGGTGATCTCCTCCAGCAGCGCGCCCATGCGCTGCTCGAACTCGGGCGGGAACTCGTCGCTGGGCAGGTCCTGCTCGTCGATGCGGATCATCGTCAGGAAGCGCGGCATGGTGACTCCTCGGTCAGGAGGGCGGGGACCCTCCCCGCCTCTCACCCCTGCGTCGAACGGGAGACGCCCGGATCGACAGCCTCCGGGAAATTCTTCGGAGATTTTCCCGGGGCGGCCACCGCGGCCGCCCATCCGGCCGCCCCACACCCGGCTACTCACGAGTAGGATCGCGGGCCCGGACACCTTCGAGAGGACCCCCCGATGCCACGCGTCTCCTCCCCCCTCCTGCTGGCCGGCCTCCTGGCCACGGCGGCGGTCGCCCACGCCGCCGCGCCCGGGAAGTTCGACGCGACCGTGCCCCGTTCGCTGCCGGGCAGCCCGCGCGGGTGGACGTACGCCAGCGGCGTGGCCGAACTCGCCCTCGCCGCCGGGGTCGCCCATCCGCGCACGCGCCGGGTGGCCGCGCTGGCCACGGCGGCGTTCTTCGTCGGCGTGTTCCCGGCGAACGTGAAGATGGCCGCCGACGCGCGCCACGGCTCCCCCGCCGCCCGGGCCCTGACGCTGGGCCGGCTGCCCCTGCAGGTACCGCTGGTGCTCTGGGCCCGCAAGGTGAGCCGGAACGCCTGAGGCCGCCGAACCGGTCGTCGACCGGCCGCCGGACCGGCCGCCGGGGTGGGCCCTGCCGTCAGCGGCTGTCTCCCGTCCAGTCCCAGTGGCCCGGATCCCCCGCGCGGCGGCGGTAGTGGGCGCGGCCGCCCGCTCCGTAGCGCCCTATCTCCGTGGGGAGCCTGGCCTCTTCGGCGAGCTGGGGCGCACTCCAGCCGGTGATGTCCAGGAGGAGCCCGTCGAGCGGCCCGCCGACCAGCTCGCCGTAGGTGTGTCCGGGTCGCGGTCCGGGGTCGGGGTCCTCGTGGTCAGCGCCGTAGACCCGGCGCCGAAGCATCCTGTCGTCCATACCGCTCAGCTTCACAGCCACCACTGACAACGGGCCCGGCGGCCGCGGGGCGGTGCGGCGGCGATGATGGGGGCCGCCCTCCCGTTCCGGGGAGGCGTACGAACGAGGAGCGACACGCATGGCACGTCGGGTGCACCAGCCACTGGAGGACCAGGAGTTCGACTTCATCCTCTCGATGACGACCGGGCCCGTTCTCGCGTACTTCTGCGGCACCTGGCCCAAGGCCGTCGAGGCGTGCCGCGCGATGGACGCCGTCGTCGGGGAACTGACCGAGGAGTACGGGACGCGGTTCACCGCCGTCCGCACCGACATGACCCGCTGCCCCGGGCCGACCAGGCGTTACGGGGTGACGGGCGCACCGACGGCCGTGCTCGTCAAGGACGGCGAGGCGGTCGCGAGCCAGGCGGGGCCGATGACGCGCGAGGAGTTCCGGGCGTTCCTGGACGCCCACCTCTGAGGGTTCTGGGGCTTCCGGGGGTCCGGAGGTTCACAGCAGGGCGACGGCCCGGCGTTCCAGGGCGAGGGAGCCGTCCACCAGGCCGGCGAGCTCGTCGAAGAGGGCGCGCCGCCCCGGGGCGTCCGTATCGGGGCCGGCCGTGCGCGCCAGTTCCGCGAGCCGGGACCAGTTGCCGGCCGAGTCGCGGAACAGGGCCGCCGCCTCCGGCCGTCCCGCGAGGTCGAGGAAATCCGCGTAGAGCGGGCGGGTGGCGCCGGGGGCGGTCCACTCCTCCTCCAGGCACGCGTACAGCCGCCGGGTCCCCGCGAGGAAGGTTTCCGGGGAGCCGAAGCGACGCTCCCAGCCGGTCCGGGTGCGGACGTCGCGCAGCTGGGCGGCGAGCTTCTCCATCCCCGAGAAGCCGAAGTTGACGTCGAACCTGTTGCCCAGCACCGGGCCGGTGAGGCGGGCCGCGGTGGCGGCCACGGCCCCGTCGGTGTCGGGGGCGCCGGCGGCGGGGCCGGTGGGTACGAGCATCCGGTGGCGGCCCTTGCGATGGCCGGTCCAGGCCTCGCCGAACTCACGCTCCGCGATCCGGTACGCGGCCGGGGCCCCGTCCTCGACGTACAGGCTGTCGCCTTCGTACCCGGCGAGGACCACGGTGTACGGATCGGCGCCGGCCATCTCGTCCGGGATGCCGCCGTGCCAGGGAAGCCGGGACCGGTCGACCGAGCAGAACACCGGCCGTCCGGCGTCGAGGGCGGCGTGGACGCGGTCCCAGCGGGGCCGCGAGCTGTGGGTGACCTCGTAGGGGACGCGGAGTCGGTCGAGGGCGGCCTCCACCCAGGGGTCGGGGTGGGCCTGCGCGACGATCGTCGGCAGGGGCGGGTGCCCGGCGTACTCGAAGACGAAGTACATGAAGCCGATCCCGCCCGCGAGGCCCGCGACCAGTTCCTCCTCGTGGACGCTGCCGAGTGCGTGCCGGACGAGGGAGCTCTCACGGTGCCGCCCGGTGCCGAAGTCCGCGTAGAGGAGTCCGGTGGGCTTCGGCCGGGGTGACTGCTCGGTCATCGGGCCAGCGTAGCCGCAGGGCCCGACAGCGGACTTCCTGTACAGTTGTCCAGGAAATACCGGCCAGCATGCCGGCCCGCACGACCTCCCGTACATCGACCCTGAGAAGTGGAGGCGGCCATGCACACGGTCGCATCGATCCTGATCGGCCTCGTGGCCGCGCTGCACGTGTACTTCATGGTCCTGGAGATGTTCCTGTGGCAGCGGCCCCCGGGCCGCGCACTCTCCGGCTTCGACGCGGACACCGCCCGTCTCACCGCACCGCTCGCCGCCAACCAGGGGCTCTACAACGGCTTCCTCGCCGCCGGACTGGTCTGGTCGCTCGTGATCGACTCGCTCGCCACCCAGATCTTCTTCCTCGTCTGCGTGATCGTCGCCGGGATCTACGGAGCCGCGACCGCCAACCGCCGCATCCTCGTGGCCCAGGCCCTGCCCGGCGCCCTCGCCCTCGGCGCGGCGCTGCTGGCCGCGTGAGCCCCGAGGACCCGCGCACGGACGACCCCCGCGCGGAGGACCCGCGGACGGCCCGGACGAAGGGGCGGCTGCGCGAAAGCCTGCTGGCCGAGTGCACCGACCGGCCGCTCGCCGAGGTCAGCGTCTCGGCGGTGGTCCGCCGGGCCGGCGTCGGCCGCGCCACCTTCTACCTGCACTACGAGGACCTCACCGCGCTCGCCGTGGACGCGTGCGCGGACGTGGTGCACGCGGCGGTCGACGCCCTGCACGCCTGGCAGACCGGCCCGTCGCCGCTCCCTCCGGCCCGGCCGCCCGCCGCGCTGGCCGCCTTCCTGGCTGATGCGGCCGACCGGGCGCCGCTCTACCGGACCCTGCTCCTCCCGGGCGGCGGCGGCCCGCTCGGGAGGCGTCTGCACCGGGAGCTGCGCGCCCGGGCCCGGGCGGAACGGGCGGCGGCGGGCGCCCCGCACCCCGAGCTGGTCGCGTCGGCGGTCGCGGCCGCGTTCACCGGCGTCCTCGCGGACTGGCTGCACGAGGACATCCGGGCGGATCCGGAGGCACTGGCGGACCACCTGTGGCGGCTGCTCCTGGCCCTCCACCGAGCGATCGGGCCCAGCGGCGGACCGAAGACGGCCCGGACGCGGTAGCGGGGCCGCCCGGAACGCGCGGAGCCCCGCCGGGCGGACCGGCGGGGCTCCACGTCACGGGCTCGGCCCGCGAAGTGGACTACCTGAGGGGAACCACCTTCTCGGCCTGCGGACCCTTGGGGCCCTGGGAGACGGAGTACTCGACGCGCGCGTTCTCCTCCAGCGACTTGAACCCGGTGGTCTCGATCGCGGAGAAGTGCACGAACACGTCGGGGCCGCCGTCGTCCTGCTGGATGAAGCCGAACCCCTTCTCCGAGTTGAACCACTTCACGATGCCTGTTGCCATCTGGCTGATCCTTCACAACGTTCCACTGCGGGCCGCACACGCGGCCGTCTCGATCCTGCCCAACGGTCCGCCGGAGCACACGCTGAACGCGGCCAACCGGGGCGCGGCGCATATTCGAACTTCTGGCCGCCTTGTCCGTGAAAAGAGGGAGCGGCTCCGTCCGAAGCCCTTCGAGAAGCCTTGAGCGGCGCTCGGGCCGGGCCGCTGCGGCCGGACCCGGGCGCCGTTCACGCGCCGCTGTCCGCAGCGGGCAGCGATGCGGCGGATCGAGGCCGGGGGGCTGCGGCGAGGGCTCGCCGCGGCCCGCCGACGCGGCAGCCGAGGCAGTCGGCGTGCCCCGCGTGGGCGCCGGCGTCCCGGGCGCGCCAGTCCCAGTCGGCCTCCGGCCGGGGGCCGCTCGGCTTGCCCCACCCGGCGAGGTGCAGCAGCCAGGTGACGATCCCGGCCACGGCGACGACGCCGAGGCCGATCCAGATCCCGGGGATCCAGGCCGCGCACACGGCACCGCCCGCCCCCGTGAAGCCCAGCAGGGCCAGGGTGGTTCCGGTCCAGCCGGCCACCGTGTGGCCGAGGTCTACGTGGCCGTGCGCACTCATGGTTCTCCCTGGTCGGACCGACGGCAGTACGCTCGGAAGCGGGAAGCTTATTTCGCGAGGTAAGCATCTCACTCACTAAGTAACTTAGATCCTAAGGAGTATTTGGGTGCAGGGCAAGACCCGCCCCCCGGCCACGGCCGGCGAGGCGATTTCGCGCATGGACCAGTACGTCGCCCTGGGCATCGTCGGCCAGCAGGAGGTGGCGCAGCTGCTCGGGCTCAACGTCACCGACCTGACCTGCCTGGGCCACATCCTGGGCGCCGGGGACACTCCGCTCGCCGCCGGTGACCTCGCCGGACTGCTGGACCTCACCACCGGAGCCGTCACCGGGGTGCTCAACCGCCTCGAACGCGCCGGATACGCGCGGCGCGTCCCCGACCCCGCCGACCGGCGCCGGGTCCGGGTGGTGGCCGACCCCACGGCCGCCGCGCGGGTCGTCGCCGTGTACCAGCCGATGTACGACCGGCTGGCCACCCTCTTCGCCGACTACACCCCCGACGAGATCGCCGTGATCGCCGACTGGTTCGGCCGCGCGGCGGTCGAGATCCGCGCGCACTGTGCGCAGGTGCGGTCCGGGGAACTGACCGCCGACGGGGCTTAGGCCGTCTCTTTCGGATCTTGCCTGGCCCGCAAGATCCGAAAGAGACGGCCTGGGCCCCGCTGGTACCATGGGCGGTTGACCATCTACTTCTTTCCCCTCCTTCTCTCTGTTTCGAAAGGTCCTGCATGAGGAACCCGTCAGCTCATGGGCGCTTCGGTGTGAAGGGCGGTGCCAAGGCCGGTGCCCGGACCCCCGCCAAGGCCCCCCGGACCCTCGGCCCGCAGGGTGAGTTCACGATGCACGCGCCGAAGGAGCCGGCGCTGGCGCCGGTGGAGTCCTTCGCCGAGCTCGACCTGCCCCTTGAGCTGGTGGAGACCATGGCCTCGCTGGCCGTGACGGAGCCGTTCCCGATCCAGGCCGCAACGCTCCCGAACGCGCTGGCCGGCCGGGACGTCCTCGGCCGCGGCCGGACCGGCTCGGGCAAGACCCTCGCCTTCGGCCTGGCGCTGCTGGCCCGTACGGCCGGGCAGCAGGCGGACCCGAAGCGCCCGCTGGCGCTCGTCCTCGTACCGACGCGTGAGCTGGCGCAGCAGGTGACCGAGGCGCTGGAGCCGTACGCCGCGGCCCTGAAGCTGCGGATGGCCACCGTGGTCGGCGGGCTGTCCATCGGCCGCCAGGTGAGCTCCCTGCGCACCGGCGCCGAGGTCGTGGTGGCCACCCCCGGGCGGCTCAGCGACCTGGTGGGACGGCGGGACGTACACCTGGAGCGCGTGAAGATCACCGTGCTCGACGAGGCCGACCAGATGTGCGACATGGGCTTCATGCCGCAGGTCACCGAGATCCTGGACCAGGTGCACCACGCGGGACAGCGGATGCTGTTCTCCGCGACCCTGGACCGCAATGTCGACCAGCTCGTCCGGAAGTACCTGAAGGACCCGGTCTCGCATTCCGTCGACCCGCAGGCGGGCGCGGTGTCCACGATGGACCACCACGTGCTGCACATCCACGCGGCCGACAAGGTCTCGGCGGCGACCGAGATCGCGGCCCGGGACAACCGGGTGCTGATGTTCCTCGACACCAAGCACGGGGTCGACCAGTTCGTGAAGCACCTGCGGGCCATGGGCGTGCGGGCGGAGGGCCTGCACAGCGGCAAGTCGCAGCCGCAGCGCACCCGGACCCTGGCGCAGTTCAAGACCGGGGCCGTCACCGTCCTGGTCGCGACGAACGTCGCCGCGCGCGGCATCCACATCGACGACCTCGACCTCGTGGTCAACGTCGACCCGCCCGCCGACCACAAGGACTACCTGCACCGCGGTGGCCGCACCGCGCGCGCCGGCGAGTCCGGCCGGGTCGTCACCCTCGTCACCCCGAACCAACGCCGGGACATGGTCCGCCTGCTGGCCGACGCCCGGATCCGGCCGACGATCACGCAGGTGCGCTCGGGCGAGGCGGCACTGACCCGCATCACCGGCGCCAAGGCCCCCTCCGGGGTCCCGCTGGCGGGCTCCGCGCCGACCGACGCCAAGGGCAAGCCCTCGGGCTCGGACCTGGCCTTCCGCGGCATGGGTACCCGCCCGGGCCGGGGCAAGGAATCCCGCAAGACGATCGAAGCCCGCCAGCAGGCCGAGGCCCGCCGCGCGGCCCGGGTGCGCCGGGGCGTCTGACACGCGTACGCCGCACCACACCCCCGGACCGGATCCGGTCCGGGGGTGTGGTGTCAGCCCCTGTGGCGTCAGCCCCTGCGGTGTCAGCCCCTGCGGCGGCGGTTCCGGGCCACGATCGCGCGGGTGACCACGGGGGGGAGCAGGTCCTTGGCCAGCTTGCGCCAGCGGACGCCGGGCCTGCGCGCGGCGGCGGGAGCGGGGACCGGCGCCGGCGCCGGTTCCGGCTGCGGCGCGGGGTGCAGCAGCTGCGGGGACGCGGGCGCGACCACGCCCTGGTCCGCAATGCGTACCAGGGGGCGGCCGTCGATCACCTCGACGCCGTGCCAGAGGTCGGTGCGCTCCTCCAGCCACGCGAGCAGCGCCGCCTGGTGGGGCGCCGGGTCGCCCCAGGTCGCGTAGAGCTTCGAGGGCGAGATGCAGATGGGGTGCAGTTCTCCCGTGCCCACCGCGGTCCAGACGGCGGCCGCGACGCCGGGGGTGTGCTCGGAGCGGTAGTCGTCGAACGCCACCACGGCATCCGGGGCCGCGACGAGACGCGAGGACGCGATGTCCGTGGCGACGTGCTCGTAGAGGTGCGAGGCGTCGATGTGCACGAATCGGCAGCTCGCCGGCTTGACCTCGTCGGCGACGACCGAGGTGGGGGCCTGGATCAGCGTGGGCAGCGCCTCGTGGAAGGCCAGGTAGTTCGTCTCGAAGCCGCGCCGCGTCAGCGTGGGGTAGGACTCGCGGTTCTCGGCGATGTTGAAGTCGTCCGTCGCGGGCGAGTCGAACAGGTCGCAGACGGTGAACTCCTCACCGGGCCTGAGGTACCGGCCGAGAAAGATCGCGCTCTTCCCCATGAAGGCGCCGAGCTCCAGCAGGTCGCCCGGCTGCCCCTCGCCGCTGTTCTGACGCGTCAGGAACCAGTCGAAGAGCACCTGGTCGTACGCCGAGAACCAGCCTTTGACCTCGTCGTACGTGGTGGGGACGAGCGGGGCCTGCTCACCGTCAGGGGTCGTGACGGAAGCTTGTGAAACGTGCGACACGGAGAGTCATCCTCCAGCGAAGTGGCATCGGTCTTCACGCTGATACCCGGCCGGGTAACGGCACCCTAAGCCCTGAATGGGCGTGTGACGAGTGGTGAGCGGGATTGACCTGTGATTCCTGCGCTTCCTGTGCGGCGTACGCCTGCGATGCGCTCGGACCTCGGTCCGGCGGCGCAGCCGCTGGACGGCGGCGGCGGCGTCGGCGCTCGGGCGGCCTGGCGCCGCCGGAAGCGGATCTCCTCACTCGTCGAGCGGCAGCTCCAACAGTTCTTCCGGCGGCTGGAAACCGGCGCGCCGGTAGAGAGGGCTGCTGCGATCCGACGGCCAGACGATCAGGGTGTCGAATCCGGCGCTGCGTGCGTGCAGTTCGAGCGCCTTGAGGAGCGCCGAGCCGGTTCCTTCGTTCCGTTGGGGCGGTGTGACGAAGAAGTTCGTCACGTAGCCGATCGGGGCGTTGTCGCCGTAGGGCTCGGGCATCCTCTCCACCGGGCAGAGGAAGACGTGACCGCAGATGCCGTCTCCGGTCTCCGCGACCCAGGCCAGCCAGTGGCCGTTGCCGAGCCGCTCACGGATCCACCGTTCGGCCTCTTCCAGGGGGCGTGCCGGAGCCGGCGGCCGCCCTTCGTGGTCCTCCTGCTTGAACGTCCAGCGCAGTTCGGCCAGTTGGCGCGCATCGGCGGGTCAGGCCGGCCGCACGGTGAAGTCTGTGGTCATGGGGCGAGTTTGCCCGTCGCGCCACGGCGGACGGCATCCAGAGCAGCGGCCTCGCCGCATGAGCTGGTGCGGAAGACCCACTTCCGATGCGCGCCCGGTCACCCGCGCGGACCGCCCGACCCGCGCCCTCGGCGAACCAGAGCGCCGCGAGGCACCCGGCGGCGGCCACGGTGAACGCGGATACGGCGAGGACGAGTTGGCGCACGCCCCGAGGCTGCGTCCGCGAACGCCGGGGCGGACACGTGGTTTCCGGCACACCGCTCGGGCCGGCCCCGATGCACACGGTGGCCAGGTCAGACCGGTTCCTCGACCAGCCCGAAGCCTTCAGGGAACCCCCGCAGGAACTCACGGCGCGCGGGATCGTCCTCTTCCTCGGCCATCTTCCCGAGCAGATCGACGAACTCGCCGCGCTGCTCGCCCGACAGCCGGCTCATCAAGTGGCCCACCCACTCCAGCATTCTGACGGCGTCGTCCTGATCCATCTGCTCGTCGTCGCAGCCCTCGACGAAGCGCAGAACATCGACCAGGGCCTCCGTCAGAGCACGGGTCAGCGACGGGTACACGGGCATGGATACAGCCTCCCACCAGGCGGATTGCACAGTGCGGCCATCCCACCACACCCCACCGACAGGGCCCGTGTCCGGGCGGGGGGTCACGGGCAGGGGGAAGAAGCAGCAGTGCTCCGCTGCCGGTTCAGACCGCGGTGCTGCGGCGCAGGCGGTCGGCGGCCGCGTTGCGGACGCGGCGGGTGCGGGCGTCGGCGGCCAGGAGGGTCAGGGCCTCGTACGAGGTCAACAGGCGGGCGGCGGTGCGCTGGCACCAGTCGGAGGCGGCGGTGAGCTCCTCGGCGGACCAGGGCTCGCCGCGGGTGGCGGCCTCGAGCAGGATCCACTCCCGCAGCCGGCGCTCGGGGAAGGGCCGGCCGGCGAGGGCGGCGGCCATGGCCCGGGCCCAGGCGGGGAACTCCTCGTCGGCGAGCAGCTGTACGGCTCGCCGGTCGAGGTGGGTGACCAGCGCGCTCTCGGCCATCACCCGGTCGGGATCGCGCAGCACCTCGGCCACGACCTCCGCCTCGCTCTCCGCGCCCGGGCCCGGCGCCGCGGCCAGGGACTCCAGGTGGCGGGCGTAGCGCCAGTGCTCGGGGGGCGCGTCGGCGTCGGGGCCGTTCATCGGGTCCCGCGCCGGTATGCCGGTGGCGGGTCGCTGCTGCTCGTTTCCTCTCCCCATGGCACCCATTCCACACGACCTCCCCGAGCGGCCGGTGGTCAGGGTGCCGTCAGGGCCTGTTCAGCGGTGCGGGGCCAGCATCAGTGCCTCCGCACCGACCGGTCGGTAACCCGCGGCCTGGAAGGCCCGGATGCTGCGCGCGTTGCCGGTGGCCTGCTGGGACCAGACCGGCTGCCCGTCGGGTACGAGGTGGCGGGCGGCGCGGGCCAGCTCCCGGCCCAGTCCGCGGTGGCGCACGCCCTCGTCGACCTCGACCGCCGCCTCCCAGCGGCCCGCGACGCCGCGGCCGAGGACGAGGACTCCCCCGGCCGCCGACCAGACCCGTACGCCGTCACGGCGGCGCAGGGCCCTGCGGACGCGCGGGTGGTCGGGGTCGGTCGTCTCCACGAGCTCCAGTGCCGGTGCGCCGGGCAGCGGGCCGGCGACGGTGAGCAGGTCGATCGTGTCGGTGCCGCGTCCCGTGCGGTCGAGCAGGGCGGCCAGGAACCGGGGGTTCATGGTGGCGGCCAGCGCGTCGCAGTCGAGGGCTGCGAGGGTGGCGTGGACCCAGTCCGGGTCCTCGTCGGTGAACACCACGGAGTGCGCGGTGAAGGCGATGACGCCCGCGTCGCGCCGGTGTTCCTGCGGACCACGGTGGTGCGGCCGTCAGGTGGCGGGAACCGCCCCTCGGCCGCCGCGCCCAGGATCTCCGTCAGCGTCCGTCCCATGACCGTCAGACCTGCTCGAAGCGGAAGGACTTGATGAAACAGTCACGGGGCTGGCCGATCGCGAAGAAGATGCAGTCCACCAGCGACTGCGACGTGAGCGGGTCCTTCGCCGTGCGCGGCGCGTCCTCCCAGGACTGCGACAGCGGGTCGTGGTTGTCGAAGTCGGGCGGGTAGAGGGAGATGACGCGGACGCCCTGGTCGCGCAGCCTGCGGGAGAGGATCTCGGTGAAACCGGCCTGGGCGCTCTTGGCGGCGTAGAAGGCCGCGTGCGCGTCGGATCGGTGGTGGCCGGTCTCCCCGCAGCCGGAGACCATGGTGACGATGTCCGGCTTGGCCGACTTGAGGAGCAGCGGGAGGAAGGCCTTGGTGGCCAGGACGGTGCCGGTGGCGCCGGAGGCGAGGGTGTCGGTCACGTCCTCGTCGGAGGCGGACAGCAGGTCCGTGCCGTGCTGGTAGCGCGAGCCGTTGTTGACGAGCACGTCTATGTGGTCGGTGCGGGCGGCGACCGCGGCGGCGAACTCCCGTACGGACGCGGGATCCGTGAGGTCGCAGGCGTAGGCGTGGACACGGTCCGCGTCATGGCCCTGGGCGAGGATCTCCTCGCGGACGCGCTCGGCGGCTTCGAGGGTGCGGGCGGAGAGGTGGACCTCGGCGCCCCTGCTCGCGAAACGGAGGGCGAGGGTACGCCCGAAGTCGCGTCCGGCGGCGGTGACGACGACGCGGTGGTGCTCCAGTGCCATGTCTGCGCTCCTGATTCGTGGTCTGTACACATGATCTCAGGTGCGGTGCGGTGCGGGGCAAGGCGGTCGGGCCGGGGGGAACGGCGGAGAGCCGGGCCGTTCGGGGCGACCGGCGGCGTGGACACGGACGCGTACCGGCTCTCCGCGCGACGCCTCAGACGTCGCCCGCCTCCTGCTCGGCCTCCGGCAGCGGGGCCCCGGTCTCCAGCAGGGTCTTGAGGCTGGACGCGAGCATCGGCCAGGCCCGTGCGCACATGCCGATCAACGTTCCGCCGGGTTCGAAGTCCTCGTGCAGGATGGTCAGCCGTGCGAGGGTGTCGCCGACGGGCTCGATCTCGTACGTCACCTTCGTACGGCGCTCCTTCGCCAGTTCGGCCCGCAGTTCCTCGCCGATCCCGACCGAGGCCGCCCACTGCGGGGTGAAGGTGTGCCAGGTGTAGGAGAGCAGGCGGTCCGGGACGCAGCCGAGGACCACCTGTTCGGGGTCGCTGGTACGGGCCCCTCGCTCGATCCAGTCCATCGGCGAGCCCACCGCCCAGTCGGTCTCGAAGCTCAGGCCCCAGTACCGGCGGGTGAAGGCGGGCTCGGTGAGGGCCTGCCAGACCCTGTCGGGGTCGGCCTGGATGTACAGGGTGTAGGTGATCGCGCTGTCGCTCATGGCCCCATGCTGCGGGACCGCGGACCGAGGACGCCGGATTTCCCGATCATGGCGGTGGCCGCGGGGCGGGGCCGTACTCCCGCCCGCGCCGCCCCGGACCGCGGTCACGCCACGTGGAAGGCGAGCCCGCACAGTCCGAGGCCGCACTGCGCCGCGGCCCGGCAGGCACGCAGCGGGCCGTCCAGGACGCTCTCGCGGGGCTCGGTGTCCAGCCAGACCTGCCGCTGCACCCGCTCCCGCTCTCCGGGAGCGAATCCGAGAGCCCGCTCCACCGCGGGCAGCGCCCCGCGCACCTCGGCGGCGCTCAGCACGAAGTTCCCACACCAGCCGGGCAGCAGGGCCGCGCGCTCGGGGCCGATGGCGTGGAACAGCGCGCTGACCGGGTACGCCTTGCGCTGCACCGACACGAACATCAGCTCCTGGTCCGGCTGCCGGTCCCAGATGCCGTCCACGAACGGGAACTCGCACAGGTCGTCGACGTGGCGGCCGGGGCGGGTCAGGTCCTGGAAGGAGCGGATCGCCTCGTCCTCGGCCGGGGTGCCGGTCCACCATGTGCGGTGGTCGGGGAGCGGGGCATGCTGCCAGGCCGCCCAGCGGCGGCGGGCCCGCGGGCACGTGCGGTCGGCCTCGATGGCCGCCGCCGTCCGCGGCGCCAGGGGGTGTCTTGTCGATCGGGGCGGATCAGGGAGCGGTGGCCGGTGCCATGGGGTCTCCCCAGGCCCGCCAGGGCCGAGGGGAAGGATCGCAAGGCGGACGAGGGAGGCGACGCGGAGCGTCGCCGACCGAGGACAACGCGGCGAGGCGCGGTGCCGGCCACCGCGAGCCCGCCCTGATCGGCAAGACACCCCCCAGGTTCGCGATTACGGAGTCCTCGTGGCAGCTGATCGACCAGGCACTGGTGAATCCCATGCCGTCGACGGTAGGAGGCGCCACTGACATCTCAGCGGAGCGCGGCCTCCCCGGGGAGTTCCGTGGGCGGGGTGCGGGCGGGGACGGGGAGGCCGAGACGGGCGCGGGCGGCGTGGACCGCCGCGAGTTCGTCGTCGCCGGCCCGCCCCCAGTCGCTCAGTTCGCGGACCTGTTCGGGAGTGGCCAGCAGGCGTGCGTACTCCGGGTCCGCTCCCGGGGGGAGGCCGGTGAGGCGGGCCGTGGTGCGGGCGTGGGCGCCCTGCTCGCCGTGCCGGTAGCCGAGCGGGACCGCGCCCTCGGCGGTTGCGGCCGTCGGGGGCGGGAGGTGGGCGGCGCCGGTGGCCCGGGAGATCAGCAGCAGGACCCGGCCGTCGGGGGCGAACAGCCAGGCCGACAGGTCCCGTACGGGCAGCCGCTCCGGGACCGGGCCCGGGTGCCAGGCACCGTGCTGCGGGATCCGCCGGGTGCGCAGGACCCCGAGCCGGTCGAGGGCGGTCGGTGCGGTGGGGCGGCCGTCCTCCAGCAGGGCGGTGCCGGAGCCGTTGACGCGGGCGCGCAGGGCGGACAGTGCGCGGCGGGCGTCGCCGGGGTCCATCAGGGCGGGCAGGTCGGCCGGTTCGGCGAAGTGGATGCCGGTGATCTCCTGGGCCGGGAGGCGGACGGCCTCGATCCGGTCGGGGGTCCAGGTGCCGCCGTCGTAGACGTGCAGGATCTCGCCGGGGAAGCGCATCTCGGGCGGGAAGCCGGGGGTGTCGGCCGGGATCCAGTCCACGGCGAGCCCGCGCGGGTAGCGGCCGTCGACGCCGAGCTCCTCGCGCAGCTCGCGGGCGGCCGCCGCGGACGGTGCCTCGCCGGCGTCCACGGCCCCGCCGGGGAGCAGCCGGTCGGCACGGTAGTCGACGCTCTGGACGAGGATCCGGCCGCGGGTGTCGGTGACGAGGACGACGGCCGCGGTCCAGACGGCGGCCCGCGAGGCCCCGTACTCCGCCGGGGTCATCCAGGTCCCCGTCCGCTCCCGCTCGTGTTCGTCGATCGCGCTCTGGTCGGTCAGCTGCGGCATCGGACTCCGTTCACCGTGGGTGGACCTGCCGGCCTGTGCAACAGCGGTCACGGCTCCCGGGTTACGGCGATCCGGCCGCCCTCGGCGACCCGGCCGGCCCGCACCGGCGCCCCCGCGCCTTTGCCACCCCTATACCTCCTTATTACTTGGTTATGTACTCCCTGGTACGTTCCGGATGCGGACTGGCGGCCTGAAAGCCGCCGGTCCGACCAGTCTTCACGCACCGCACGCACCGCAGGCACCGCACGCACGGACCGCCCGCACGCACGGACCGCCCGGACCGCCCGGACCCAGGAGAGACCCACACATGCGACGCGCCTCCCCCACGGGCACCGGCACCCCGGCGGAACCCGGCAGGAGGTGGACCGCGACGGACATCGCCGGTGCGGCCGCGAGCGCCGCGGTCGTCGGCCTCGGCGGGCTGTGCGCGCGGGAGACGATGAAGACCCGTTGCACCCCGCCCGACCGTGTGACGTGCGGCGCGTGAGGGGCCTCGGTGCGGGGGCGGCGGCCCCGGCCGGGGGGTCCGGCGGCCGGCTGGCGGGGGTCGACGCCGTACGCGGACTGGCCGTCCTCGGCATGTTCGCCGTGCACGTGGGCCCCGGCCCGGAGCCGGAGGGCGCCGGCTACCTCCTCGTCGCGGCCGACGGGCGTGCCCCGGCCCTCTTCACCCTGCTCGCCGGCTTCTCCCTGGTCCTCGCCCAGCGCGGGCTGGACCCGGCGCAGCGCCCGCAGGGCTGGGCGCGCCGCTGGCGCCCCCTGCTGATCCGCTGCGCCCTGCTGGCCGTTCTCGGCGTGTGGCTGGCCTCGCTCTGGCCCGGGATCCTGGTCATCCTGGCCTTCTTCGCCGTGTACTTCCTGGCTGCCGAGCCCTTCACCCGGCTATCCACCCCGGCGCTCACCGCCGTGGCGGGCGTCTCGGTGGTCGCGGGCCCGCTGCTGTCGTTCCTGCTGGGCCCGGTGTTCGGGTACGAGGCGTCCGGGCGCGGGCTGGTCCCCGAGGCCGCCGATCTGGCCAGTTGGTCCGGGCTGGGCGCGGTGCTGCTGGAGCTGCTGCTCACCGGGGCGTATCCGCTGGCCACCTACTTCCCGTACGTGCTGGCCGGGATGGCGCTCGCCCGGCTGTGCGACGTGCGGCAGCGGCCGGTGGACCGGCGGATGGCGGTGTGGGGCACGGTGGCCGCCTTCGCCGGATACGGCTCCGCGTGGCTCGCGAGCCATGTGTTCGGCGCCCGGCAGCGGTTGCTGGAGGCGATCGCCGTGCACCATCCGGAGGCCCTGGCCGCGGCCGATCCCGTCCGGGAGGTGCTGCAGGGTCAGTACGGCGCCGTGCCCAGCACCTCCTGGGACTGGCTGCTGGTGGCCGATCCCTACAGCCAGACCCCGCTGGAGACCCTGGGCAACGCGGGCGTGGGCTGCGCCCTCATCGGCCTGTGCGCGCTCGCCGCGCGGCACGGGACGGGCGCGCGGCTGCTGCGGCCGCTCACGCTGCTCGGGGCGATGGCGCTGAGCGCGTACGTCGTCCACGCGCTGGTGCTGGCCGGTCCGGCGCACGGCGCCGCGTCCTGGTCCGCCTGGCTGGCCTTCAGCGGCGCGGCCCTCGCCCTGACCTGGGCCTGGCAGCGGATCTGGGCCGAGAGCCCGCTGCGCCGGGGCCCGCTGGAACACCTGCTCCGGGTGGCCACGCGGGGGCGTGGCCGGGCCTGAGCACGCGCCGTCACCCGTCCGTGTGACCGGTTCGGCTCGCGCGGCGCCGGTACGGCAGGGTGGGCGGATGCAGCTGCGCCTCGCCCTGCCCCTGGCCCTCGCCGCGCTCGTAACGGCCACCGGGTGCGTGACGGTGCCTCCCGCCGCTCCGCCGGACGCCCCGCGGCAGGCGCCCGGGGCGGCGGCGCGTACGCAGGACCGGCAACCGACGCCCCTCGCACTGCCGTTGGGCCCGCTTCCGACCTCGCCCGAACCCGCCTCCCCCGCCCCATCCTCACCACCCGCACCACCCGCTCCGCGCGTGGTCCCGGAGGCCGGGCCGGCACCGGTACCGGTACCGGCCGACGCCGAGCGGCCGCGTCGCCCGCGCCGGGCTGACGCGAAGCCCCCGCGCCCCCGGCGGCCCGCCCAGCAGGCGAAGCCCGCGGCCCCGGTGAAGCCCCGCAAGCGGCCGCCGGCGGTGGCCAAGCCCCGGCCGGCGCCGCAGGGTCCGTACGACATGGCCTCCCTGTGCGAGGCGGCCAAGGGCACCGTGCATCCGTCCATCGTCGCCCTCTGCCACTGAGGGCGGCGGGTATCCGGGGGCTTCCGGGCCGGCTGTCCGCACACTCCTCTCGTTCTCTGAGCTCGGGTCATGTCCGGGCGGGCTGCGGCGATACCCTCGGAGCCGCGGAACGGACGACACGGGGAGCCAAGAGCATGTACGACGCGGGGCCGTCGGCGGTGGATGCCGTGCGGGCGCTGAAGGAGCTGGCGCGGGAGCGGCCGGACGAGCTGGAGCTGTTCGAGGGGTACACGGACGCGGAGTTGGACGGCTGGGCCGTGGCGGTGCCCGAGGAGGTGCGGGGCGTGCTGCGGGAGATCGGCGGCCTGGAGACCGAAGACCACGAGTACCGCTTCGGGCCGCGCGGCCGTGAGGTGTTCGCGGACGGCTGCTGGACCCTGGGTGAGACGGACTTCGGCGAGGGCTCGCTGATCGTGGGGGTCGGGGCCGCCCGCTGGGGGCCCGTCGTGGCCGTCAACCCGTGGGGGGCCGACCCCGATGTCACCATCGAGGCACCGGACTTCACCGCCTGGCTCGCCGGGTTCGCCGAACGGTTCGCGGACGGGGTGGTGGACCGGCCGAAGGGGAAGTTCTCCGTGCCGGCCACCTCCACCGTCGCACTCGCCGAGGGAGGCGGGGGAGATGAGGCGGGCGAGGGGGGCGAGGGGCTCGACCGCGAGCTCGCCGCGCTCGTCGGACGCGGCGACTCGCTCACCGATCTCGTCGACCTGCACGGCCTGCCGGGCTATCCGTGCGCCGTGGACTGGGAACCGTACTTCTCCACCTTCCACAACACGGCCGACACCGGAAGCAGCGAGGTCCAGTTCCAGATCGTCGGTGAGGGCCGGGCCCTCCTGCTGCGCAGCGTGGTCAGCGGGGACTTCCTCGGCCGGGCCGTGCGCCGCCACCGCGTGCCGGCCGATGCCGCCCGGCGTGCCGTGGCCGAGCTGCGGGAACTGGCCGATGGCTGCCCCGGCTTCGTCGTGCTGGACGCGGGCTGCGCCGACTCCGTCATGGACGGCTGGGCGGTTCCGGTCCCCGAGGAGGTCCGGGCCGTGCTCCGGGAGATCGGCGGGGTGACGATCGCGGGGCTTCCGGCGCTGCGGCTGCTGCCCGGGGCGCCCGAGCACGCGGTGGACCCCGAGCTGCACCGCATGCTGGGCGGCGACGGCTCGTACTGGCCGCTCGCCCGGATCAGCCACGGGCGCGGCCACGCCCTCGCGCAGGTCCGCATCGACCCGGCGACCGGCCGGTGGGGGTACGTCGTGTCCGTGCCCGGCGACGGCGAGAGCCTGCGGGAGTACCCGGAGCTGGCCCTGCTCGCCGAGTCCCTGCCCGACCTGCTGCTGACCCTCGCACGGCTGGCCCGGCGGGCCGCGGCGGGGCCCGGCTTCGCCGCGCGGATGGCCCGGGACACCCGGTGGCTGTTCCCCAACACCGGCGAGCCGTGGCCGCGGCCCGCCCCGGTCGGCGAGTGGGCCGGTTCGGCGGACCCCCTGCTCGCGGCGGCCACCGAGCTGCCGGACGGGACGCACGCCGCCGACCTGCGGGCCGTGCCGATCCCGAGCGACCTGTGCTTCTACCGGGCGGCCGGCTGGCCGTACGCGGCCCGGCTGGAGCGGCTGCACTTCGCGGCGGCCGGCCAACTGGCCGCAGCGGTGCCGGTGCCCGCGCCGGTGCGGGTCTCGGGCTGACGGCCGCGCGGCCCCCGGCGGCCGGTTCATCCGACCGGCCCCGGCCCGCCTGCCCGGGGGTGGCGGGCGGGTTCGCTTGGATGGGCGGACCGGGCCCGACCGGAGCCCCGGACAGCCCTCCACCCCCAGGGAGTCGCCATGACGAAGATCGCCCTCTTCGGCGCGACCGGCACCGTCGGATCCCGGGTGCTGCGCGAAGCACTCCGGCGCGGCCACGAGGTCACGGCCGTCGTCCGCGATCCGGCGAGGCTCACGGACCCCGTGAGCGGGGCCGGCGCCGACGCGATCGTGGTGGTGCGCGGCGATGTCCTCGATCCGGCGTCGGTGGCCGCGGCGGTGGCCGGGCACGATGTGGTGGTCAGCGCCTTCGGCCCCGGCCGCGGGGACCCGACCGCCCTCGTGACCGCCGCGAAGTCGCTGATCGGCGGGGTGCGGTCGCTCGGTACGGACGTTCCCGCGCCGCGGGTGGTCATCGTCGGCGGGGCGGGGTCGCTGCGTACCCCCGGCGGCCCGCTGGTCCTGGACGAGGCCGGCGTCCCGGCGGCCGTCCTGGCGGTGATGCACGCCCACGCCGAGGCCCTGGACTTCCTGCGCACGGTGCCCGTGGAGCAGGTGCGCTGGACCTGCCTGAGCCCGCCCGCGCACATCACGCCGGGCGAGCGTACGGGCACCTACCGGCTGGGCCTCGACGGCCTGGTGGTCGACGAGGAGGGCCGGAGCCGGATCTCGACGGAGGACTTCGCCGTCGCCCTGGTCGACGAGATCGAGCGCGACGCGCACGCGGGCCGGCGGTTTACCGTCGCCCACTGAGCGGCCGGGACGGCGTGCGGAAGGCGTGCGGAAGGCATGCGGAAAGGGTTATTGGGTGGATGCGTCCGGTCGGGTTACCTACAGTGACGGGCACCCGATGTCGAGCAGGAGCGGATCATGCGCATCCACTATCCCCGTACGCCGCACCTCCCCTGGTCCCCCGGGGCGGCGGCGGACGATGTCCGGGCCGTCGGACTGGGGGGATTGGCCGGGCGCGAGGTCGTGGTGACGGAGAAGCTCGACGGAGAGAACACCACCCTGTACGCGGACGGCCTGCACGCGCGCTCGCTCGACTCGGCGCACCACCCCTCGCGGGCGTGGGTCAAGGGCCTCCAGGGCCGCATCGGCCCCGGGATCCCGGCCGGGTGGCGGGTGTGCGGGGAGAACCTCTACGCCCGGCATTCGATCCCGTACGAGGAACTGGACAGCTGGTTCTACGGGTTCTCGGTGTGGGACGGGGAGCACTGTCTGGACTGGGACCGGACCGTACGGTTCCTGCGTGGCCTGGGCGTGCCCACCCCGCGCGTGCTGTGGCGGGGCACCTTCGACGAGCGGGCGCTGCGCAGGCTGAAGCTCGACACGGCGCGCCAGGAGGGGTACGTCGTACGGACGGCGGCCGGTTTCGCGCGCGAGGACTTCGGTCGGAGCGTGGCCAAGTGGGTGCGGGGCGGCCATGTGCAGACGAGTACGCACTGGATGTTCGCGCAGGTCGTGCCGAACGGGCTCGGGCCGGCGGCCCCGTTGTGGGCGGTGCGCTCGGGGGCCGAGGCCGATGTGCCCGGGCTGTCCGCCGCCCTCGGGATGAGCGAGGCCGACACCACCGACACCACCGGAGCCGCCGACGCGGACGAGGTCGCCGAGGTCACGGCGCGGATCGACGGTGCGGGGCGGACCGGGGAGGACCGGCTGGCCGGTGTCCTGGCGGCCGTGCTCCGCCGCGAGCCGCGGGCGCGGATCGCGGCGCGGATCGCGGCGGGCCCGGGCGGGATGGGGCTCGCGCGGCGGGTCGCGGACCTGGTGGGGCTGTACCCGTACCTGCAGCGGCCGTTCCCGGACGAGGACCGGCGGGCCGGGCTGGTCCGGATGGCCGCGGCGGCCGATCTCGGCGTGCTGCACGCAGTCGCCGGGGCGCTGGCGGACGGACCGGCGGCGCGGGAGTGCGCGGAGTGGTCCGCGCTGTGCGCCGAGGAGGCCGGGTTGCTCGGCCCGGATCCGCTGGAGGCGCTGCGGGCCGGGCTGGGCGAGGCGCTCGCCGGGCTGGGCGCGGAGGCCGCGGACCGCTGCTGGGCGGAGGCGCGGCGGGCGTTCGCGCAGGGCAGGATCTCGGGTTCCGCGGTGGAGGAAGCCGTGGCGGCGACGTGGCAGTGGCGCGAGGGAACGTTTCCCCGGATGGTGCAGCTGTGCGGGCCCTCGGGCAGCGGGAAGAGCACCTTCGGACGCGAACTGCCCGGTGTGGACGCGTACATCAGTCTTGACGATCTGCGCACGGCCAGGGGTTCCCGTGCGGACCAGGGGGCCAACGCCGAGGTGCTGAGCGAAGGCCTGGACCGGCTCGACGCGGCCCTGGCCCGCGGCGGGACGGTGGTGTGGGACGCCACCTCGCTCACCGACCAGCAGCGCGGCCTGGCGGGCTCGGTCGCACGGCGCCGCGACTCGCTGGTCACCCACGCCGTGGTGCTGGTGGAGGAGGCGGAGCTGGTGCGGCGCAACGGCGTGCGCCCGCATCCGGTGCCGCCGCAGGTGCTCACCTCGCAGGTGCGCCGGTTCAGCCCGCCGTACGCCGGTCAGGCGCACCGGACGTGGTACATCGGTGCGGCCGAGGTCGTCGAGGACACGGCGGGCGGGCTCACGGCCGGACGCGCGGACACCCGGCAGGGGCAGGCACAGGAACTGGGACGGGGACGGGGACGGGGACGGGGACAGTACTGATGCGTACCAGCGAGGAGCTCTACCACCAGGTCCGCTGGGACTCCCGGTTCGATCCGGCGCGGTTCGTGCTCGGACTGCTCCAGCGCGGGGCCGCGCCGAAGCGGGTCCCGCTGCCCTCCTTCGTGCCCGGCGGCGACATCCCCTGGCACCGGGTGCTGTTCGTCGAGGCGGACGGTGAGCTGGTGTGGGACCGCGCCACGGGCGTGGACCGCATCGATGTCACCGCGGCGGGCCGGGTCCGCGATCCGCGGCTGCTGCGGGCCCCGTTCTTCACCGCCCGGACCCCGCACGCGTGGGACCCGGCGGGCGGCGGCGCCTGGCGGCCCGCCGAGCCGGTGCCCGGCGGCGGGACGGCCGCCGCCGTGCCCTCGGTGCGGCTGCTGACCTGGAACACACTCTGGGACCGGTACGACGCCCCGCGCATCTCCACCGCCCGGCGCAGGCCGCTGCTGCTGGCCGATCTCGCGGCCGCCGATGCCGATGTCATCGCGCTGCAGGAGGTCGAACCCGAGCTGCTCGGCATGCTGCTGGCGGCGCCATGGGTGCGGGCCGCGTACACCCTCGGTACGGATCCGGGCGGCCGGGACGTCGCCGAGTGCGGGCTCCTGGTGCTCAGCCGGCTTCCGGTGCGGGAGGCGGGCATGCACCTGCTCCGCCCGCACAAGGCGGTCACCGCCGTCACGGTGGACACCGCGGCCGGCCCCCTGGTCGTCGCGAACACCCACCTGACCAGCGACCACACCGAGAACGGCGACGTCCGGCGGGTCGCCGAACTGACCCGGCTCGCCGAGGGGCTGGGCGGCATCGAGGCCGGGGTGGCGCTGCTGGGCGACTTCAACGACGGCCGCCACGGCGTCGAGGGTCCCGCGGCCGCGCTCGGCATGCGGGACGCCTGGAGCGACGTCCACGGGGCGGCGGACGACACGCCGACCTTCGACCCGGCGGCCAATCCGCTGGCCGCGGTGGGCTCGCTGTCGGGCCGGTCGGCCCGGCTGGACCGGATCCTGCTGCGGTCCATGACGGCACGGGTGGCCCGGGCCGCGCTGCGCGGCGACTCACCGGCCCCTGAGGGGCTGTTCATCTCCGACCACTTCGGTGTGGAGGCGACGGTGGAGTTCGGGGAGCGTGTCGGGGCGCCCGCGCGCCTCGGCGTACCGGCGACGGCGCGGACGTCGGTGGCATGGCTTCCGCCGCCCCTGCCGGAGGCGGTACGGGAGCTGCGCCGCGAGCTCGACCCGCAGGCCGGGCGCTGGCCCGCGCACGTGAACCTGCTCTTCGGCTTCGTGCCGGAGTCCTCCTTCGCCGAGGCGGTGCCGCTCCTGGCGGAAGTGGCCGCCGCGACCGGGCCGTTCCCCGTCCGGCTGGAGGGTGTGCACAGCTTCGGACACCGTGAGGACGCGACCGTCTGGCTGGACCCGGCGGCGGCCGGTGAGGCGCCGTGGCAGGAGCTCCGGCGCGCGCTGGCGGAGCGGTTCCCGGGCTGCCGGGGGCGTACGGGTGACCACCACGGCTACACCCCGCATCTGACGCTGGGGCGCAGTCAGGACCCGCAGCGCGCCGTCGCGTCCTTCGCGACGCGGCTCGGCGGCCCACTGGCCGCGCGGGTCGGGGAACTGGCCGTGCTCTCGCGGCGCGGGGACGGGCCGATGCGGGTCCGGGCGACGGTGGCACTGGGGACGGGCGAGGTCCGCTGGGAGCCGGAGACAGAGACGGTCCCGGATCCGGAGACGGAGACGGAGACGGCGGACCGGACCGGGCCCGGGCCAAGGCGGCCAGGGCCCGTGATCCGGGAGGAGGACGCCGAGTCGGTCACCGGCCGCGTCCGGGCCGCCCTGGGCGACGCGCAGGTGCACCTGGCCGGGTCGCGCCGCATGGGCTGTGCGCTTCCGGAGTCGGACCTGGACCTGGTGGCCGTGCTGCCGGGTCCGGCCGATGTGGCCCTCGTACGGGACCGCGTGGCGGCGGCGCTGCCCGAGGCGGGGCGGCTGCGCGAGGTGACGGGGGCGCGGGTGCCGGGGCTGCGGTTCCGCGTCGGCGGGCTGTCGGTGGATCTGGTCACGGTGGCCACCGACGGGCCGGCTCCGGCGCACGCGGTGGCACGGCGGGCCGAGCTGGGCGAGGCGGCCGCGCTCGCGCTGAGCGCGGTCGGCGACGCCGATGCCGTACGGGAACGGGTGGGGGCGGAGCGGCATGCCGCGTTCGCCGGACTGGCGCGGCAGGTGAAGGTGTGGGCCCGGGCCCGGGGGCTGGACTCGGCGCCGTTCGGCGGGCTGCCCGGGCTGGCCTGGGCGGTTCTCGCGGCGCGCACGGTGGAGGAGGCCGGGGCGCTGCCGCCCGATGCCCTGCTGCGCGAGTTCTTCGGCAGGTGGGCCGCCTGGGACTGGCGTGTGCCCGTCTCGCTGTCGGCGGCGGGCCCGGACGGGGCGGAGGAGGGGCCGGCCGCGGTCACGGTCCTCACCCCCTCGGAGCCGGTGCGCAGCTGTACGGCCCAGGTCGGGCCGGGCCTGCGCGACCTGCTGGTCCAGGAGTTGTACGCGGCCTGGGAGCTGCTGGAGTCCGGCCCCGCGGACTGCGCGTGGGCCCCGGGGCCGCCGCCGCTGCACCGACGGCACGCCGCCTGGGCGGTGGTGACCGTACGGACGGCCTCCGAGGGCGAGTTCGAGGAGACCCTGGGCCGGGTGCGGGGGCGGCTGCGGGCCCTGCTCGGCGCGCTGGAGGAGGCCGGTGTCACGGACGCGCACGCCTGGCCCCGACCCTTCGCGTCGGGCCCGGCCCTGGCCCGCTACGCGATCGGCCTCGGCGTCGCTCCCCCGGACGCGACGCGCCTGGCCGCCCTGGCCGGCCCCTGGCGGACCGGCCTGCCGGGGGTCGAGGTCTCCTGGGCGGCCGGCGGCGAGGTGCCGGACCTGGTGTGAGGGTGAGGGGAGACGGGTGAGGGGAGCGGCGTCCGGGGGCGGCGTCCGGGGGGCGTACGCCACGTGGGTCAGATCTCGATGATGATCTTCCCTGCCGTGTGCCCGCCCTGGCTCAGCTCGAAGGCGGCCGCCAGCTCGCCCAGCGGGAAGGTCGTGGCGACCGGCACCTTCAGCTTTCCGCTGTCGGCGAGCCGGCCCAGTTCGGCCAGATCGCTGCCGACCGGCCGGACCCACATCCACTCGCCGCCCGCCCCGAGCACACTGGGGTCGGCGATGGAGGCGTGCCGGCCGTCGTCGTGGAGCACCTCCCGGGTGACGGCGCCGACGCCACCGACGAAGTCCGCGACGACCGTGGGACCGTCGGGTACGAGGGCCCGTACCCGCGCGGCGAGTCCGTCCCCGTACTCGATGGGTTCGGCGCCGAGTTCGCGTACCCGGTCGTGGTTGCGCGGGGAGGCGGTGCCGATGACCCGGGCACCCAGTGCGCGGGCGATCTGCACGCCGAAGGAGCCGACCCCGCCCGCCGCGCCGTGGATGAGGACGGTGTCGTCCTTGCCGGTGCCGAGGCGGGTGAGGAGCTGGTAGGCGGTGAGCCCGGCGAGGGGGAGTCCGGCGGCCTCGGCCCAGTCGAGCGAGGCGGGCTTGTGCGCGAGGGCGCGTACGGGCACGGTGACGAACTCGGCGAAGGTCCCGCCGTGCACGTAGTCCTTGCGGGCGTACGCGATGACCTCGTCGCCCTCGGCGTATTCGGGGGTGTCGATGCCGACCCGCTCGACGGTGCCGGACACGTCCCAGCCGGGGACCACCGGGTAGACGACGTCCATCAGGGCGTCCAGCCCGCCCGCCATGATCTTCCAGTCGACGGGGTTCACGGAGGCGCACCTGACCCTGACGAGGACCTCACCGGGTCCGACCTTGGGCACCGGCAGCCGGGTCTCGGAGAGCACCTCCGTCCCGCCGTACGTCTCGTACGCCATCGCCCGCATGCTTTCCTGGCTGCTGCCGCCCGACTGGGACATGTACCCGACCTCTCCGTGTGCTGGTGGAACCCGCCCCCGGCCCATCCCACCATGCACGAAGCGCCCGCCCCACGAAGCGGGGCGGGCGCGGCGCGGCGCGGCATGGCGCGAGGGGGGCTCACTCGTACTCGGTGCCGCCCTTGCGGGTCAGGTACGCCGGGCTGACCGCCTTGGCGATGGCGCGGCCGCCCACGACCGGGCTGTACCGTTCCGCCGACGGCCGGATGACGACGCCCTCGCGCAGGTGCGCGGCCTTCCCGGACACGGTCTCGCGGCCGCTCGCCAGCTCCAGCACCTTGTCGAGGTCGTACGGACCCTCGTACAGCCGCGGTACCAGCGGAAGCTCACCGTCCGTCAGCACGGCGGCCGGGTCCAGCCAGCGTGTCTGCCCGTCGATCTCCGCGGAGACGTCGAAGACGGCGTATCCGGGTGGCGTGTCGGCGGTGCGGACGTCGGTCCCGTACGAGAGGTCCTGGACGCCCTTGCCGTACACCTCGCCGAAGATCCCGACCCGGGTCGCCCCGAGGCGGTCGGCCAGGGCCGCCGCGACGGCCGCCACGTCGTGCCCGTGTACGGCCCGCCAGTAGAGGTTGCGCTCGTCCTCCTTGAGCGCCAGCCCCTTCGAGCCGAACCCCTTGGAGGAGACGAAGGACCGCTCGCCCTCGGCCACGTACGTGAACAGGCAGGCGGTGCCGTGCAGTTTCTCGGTGAGGACGACCGGCTCGCCGGGCTCGAAGATGTGCGGGTAGCGCTGGAGGTTCTCGATGTCGACCCACGGCATCAGGTCGGCGGCGGCTTCGACGTCACCGCTCATGGTCGTGGGTATGGGCGGGGCCCATTTGGTGATGCCGAGCAGCTCCGCGAAGTCCGTCCCCTCCTCGGCGGCCCGGGCCAGGTCCACGTCCGCGAGCGCGCGCGGCCTGCACACCAGCCCTTGCGAGAGTTCGCCGCGGAGCCGGACCGCCTTGACCCGGTCGGCGGAGCCGCCGGCGAGCCGCCCGGTGAGGCCGAGCTCCTCGATCAGATCCGCCGGGAGCACGGCCTGTTCGGGGATGTAGACCGCGAACTCGCCCGTACGGTAGGCGCCCTTGGCGATCACGGCGCGGTAGAGGCCCACCTGGGCCAGTTCCAGCGCATCGGCGTTCGGGTGCTCATGGACGGTCAGTTCTTCGGCGGTGACGCGCAGGGTCGACATGGGACGGCTCCAACAGTGGTCAGGGACACGGACGACGCCCGGTGGTGCGGCGCGTCGGTGAAGACCACTCTGCTTCCCGCCATTTCCGCTGGTCCAGCGAATATCACGGTGTTAGCCTGCGGGCCCCGCCCGGGCGCCCCGGCGCCTTTCTCCCACGTTCCGCGTTCCACGTTCCATGTCCCACAGGAGGCTCCCATGTCAGCTCGTCCGGTCACCGTCGTCACCGGCGGCAGCAGGGGCATCGGTGCCGCGACCTGTCTGCGGCTGGCCACCGACGGGCATGATCTGGTGCTCGGTTACACCCGCGACACGGCGGCGGCCGCGGCCGTCGCCGAGCGGGTACGGGCCGCCGGGGCCCGCTGTGTGACCGTGCGCGGTGACATCTCCGAGGAGTGCGCCGTCGAGCGGCTCTTCGACATCGCCGGCGCCGAACTCGGCAGGGTGACGGGGCTGGTGAACAACGCCGGGGTGACCGGCCCGCTGGGCCGGCTCGCCGATGCCCGCACCGAGGACCTGCGGCGGGTCGTGGAGGTGAACCTCCTCGGCTACCTGCTCTGCTGCCGCCGGGCCGCCCGGGACATGGCGGAGGCCGACGGCGGGGCCATCGTGAACGTCTCCTCCACGGCCGCCACCCTCGGCAGCCCCGGGGAGTACGTCCACTACGCGGCGACCAAGGCGGCCGTCGACGCGCTCACCGTGGGGCTCGCCAAGGAGCTCGGCCCGGACGGGATCCGGGTCAACGCCGTGGCGCCGGGCATCATCGAGACCGACATGCACGCGGCGATGGGCGATCCCGACCGTCCGGCGAAGGCCGCGGCCGGGATCCCGCTCGGCCGGCCCGGACGGCCCGACGAGATCGCCGGGGCGGTCGCCTGGCTGCTCTCCGCGGACGCCTCGTACACGACGGGCACCGTGCTGCGGGTCTCCGGCGGCCGCTGATCCGCGCGGTCCGCGGCGGTCAGCGCATCGCCGCCTGGGTGGCCGGGCCGTAGACGCCCGGCGGGTCGCCCTTGACGGAGCGGTCACGCTGCAGCTGGCCGACGCCGCGCTTGGTCTGGTTGTCGTAGACCCCGGTGACGGAGACGTACGTGAACCCCTGCCCGCGGAGCAGCTCCTGCAGGGCGCGCACCTCGGGGCCGCTGTCGCCCATCCGCAGCGTCCCGGACGAGCCCGGCGGGCTCGGGACCGCAGCGCCGGGCGAGGACGGCGGTTTCGGACCCTGACTCGCGGACGCGCCCGGCTCCCGGGAGGGAGAGGGCTGGGCGGAGGCAGAGGCGGACGGGGACGGTGCGGACCGGGTCGGCCCGGGGGCGTCGGCCTCGGCGCCCGAGCCCGGGCCGTGCGCCGGGAGCACCGGTACGGACAGCTCGGCGGGCGCCCCGGCCCGGGGCGGCTGCGGGTCGGGGCCGCCCAGCAGGAGCACCAGGGCACCCACCGCGGCGAGCGCCAGCAGGGTCAGGACGGCGAACGGAAGCCGGCTGCGGTGAGCACGGGCGGCGCCCCGGCCTGCAGCCGGTACGGGAGCGGAGACCGAAGCGGGAACGGCGGCGGGAACGCCGGGTTCCCGGACGTGCGCCGGGCCGGGGAAGGCGAGGGGGCCGGTCTGCGGCCAGGCGGGGGCGGTCGACCGGGGCGGTGGGCCCGAGGGGGCGACGTAGGGGCGTACGAGCAGGTGGTCGTCGGGGACGATCCCGCTCTCATCAGGGTCCTGGCGCATGGTGGTCTCCCGGCGGGGACGGGGGCCGGCGCGGCGGTGCGGTGCCGGCCCCCACCCGGTCCGTCAGGCTCCGTGCCGCCGGGCGGCGGGAGCGGAGGCCGTACCGGCGGCAGTGGGAGCGCCGGGCGTGCCGAGTGCAGTGAATGTGCCGGGTGCGCTGTGTGCGCCAGGTGCGCGGTGTGCCGGAGAGCCGCCGGTTTCGGCCGGGTCGATCGGCGGGCGAACGGATATGGGCATCTGGCGTATCTCCGAAGTGCGGCTCAAGCTGTGATTCTTGATCGGCGCACTCTTGCCCTCCGGCGGGGGCCGGGTCAAGCCGGGTGTCCGATCCGCCCCCGTCCATCCGATCTGTCGGGCAGGACCGCTCCGGCCGCGCCCCGCCATCAGCCGAGGGTGCGGGAGGTGCGGCGGACCGCCGGGACCCACACCGTGGCGGCGGCCGCGAGCATCAGGGCGGCCCCGCCGAGCGGGGCGGCGGGTGCGGAGATGCCGTCGACCGCGAGACCACCGCAGAGGGCGCCCGCTGCTATGGCGAAGTTGAACATGGCCACCATCAGCGAGGACGCGGACTCGGGCGCTTCCGGGGCTGCCTTGATCATCCAGCCCTGCACGCTCACCGAGACCCCTCCGTACGCGAGTCCCCAGGCCAGCAGCAGCGCGGTGCCGACGGCCGGTCCCGGCAGGACCGCGATCAGCGCGAGGATGACGGTGAGGGAGGCGCTGACCACGAGCAGGGTCCGGTACGCGTCGCGAGCCCCCGCCAGGAAGTTCCCCGCGACACCGGCGACGCCGTAGCCGAGCAGCAGGGTGCTGATGTACTCGGCTCCGACGCCGGAGACCTCCTGCAGGATCGGCCGTACGAACGTGTAGGCGGCGAACTGCCCGGTCACCACGAGGAAGGTGACGATGACCCCGGCGCGCACGGCGCGGTTCTCCCGGAGCAGGGCGGGGAGTTCGGGAAAGGTGATGTGCCGGGTCGCCGGCAGCGGGGGCAGCAGCACGAGCAGGGCGGTCAGCGTGACGAGGCCGAGGGCGCCGACCGCCGCGAAGGCGGTGCGCCAGCCGCCGAGTTCACCGAGCAGGGTGCCGGCGGGGACGCCGAGCACGGAGGCGGTGGGGACACCGCTGAAGACGAGCGCGGTGGCCCGGCCGACCTGGTGCTCGGGGACGAGACGTACGGCGAGTCCGCCGGCGATGGCCCAGAATCCTCCGACGCTGACGCCGACGAGCAGGCGGGCCGCCAGTACGACGGCGAAGTCCGGGGCGAGGGCGGCGGCGAGGTTGGCGGCGACCATCAGGGCGATGAGCACGCACAGCACGAGCCGCCGGTCGAGCCGCCCGGCACCGACGGTGACCAGTGGCGCGCAGAATCCGGCGACCAGCCCGGGCGCGGTGACCATCAGGCCGGCGGTCCCGTCGGACACGCCGAGGTCGGCCCCGACGGGGGTGAGCAGCCCGACGGGCAACAGCTCGGAGGTGATCAGGCAGAAGATGCCGAGCGAGACGGCGCAGACGGCCGCCCAGCCCTTCCACGGAGCGGCACCGCTCCCCGGTGCGGGTCCGGCTCCCGGTGCCGGTCCGGCTCCCGATGTGGGTCCGGCTCCCGATGCGGCTATGGACTCGGGCGCCCTGGGCGGGCCGGACGCGGGGGGCGGCGCGGGATCGTTGCCGGGCGCGGCAGCTGAGGTCATGGATCGGTACTCCGTACGGACGATCGGCGGGCAGGACACGGCGGCACGGGGAGCCGGGGGTCGCGCCTCCCCCTTCACCCGTACTGCCGTTCCAATTTCCCACACGCCCCGGCCATTCCCGCCGGGCCGGTGTCACCCGCACGCGTGAGAGGGGAGCCCGGCCGGCCCGGCCGTACGGCAAGGTGGTCGGATGCAGTTACGCCGGGCCGTGCCCCTCTCCCTCGTCGTGCTCCTCGCCAGCACCGGCTGTGTCTCCGTCGGGCCGCGGGATCCGGCTCCGGCTCCCGTACGGGGATCCGTACCGCCGGCCGAGGCGCCCGAGGTCCCGACGCCCCTGGCCCTGCCGCTGGGTGCCCTGCCCGCGGCCGCCCCGCCCGCTCCGGACACGGCCCAGGACCCGCACGCGGGCGCGGACCCGAGGCCGGCCCCGAAGGCGGCCCCGGAGCCGCAGCCCTCGCGCGGGCGGGCCGCGCAGGCGCCGCCGCCGCCCCGGCGCAAGCGGGTGCCCGGACCGGCGACGGCCCATCCGCGGCGGCGGCCGGCCCCGCCGCCCCGCCTGGACCAGCTGTGCGCGGCCGCGGAGGGCGCGGTACCGCCGTCCGTCGTCGACCTGTGTCTGCGGCAGTACGGCCGCTGACCGGCGCATCCGTCCCCGGTGCGACGCTTGACCCTCCCCCTGTGTCAGACCTTGTAGTGGAGAGCGTCATGTTCACCATCGGAGACTTCGCCAAGCACGGGCGGGTGTCGGTCCGCATGCTGCGTCACTACGACGCCCTCGGACTGCTGCGCCCGGCACGTGTCGACCCCTTCACCGGCTACCGCTTCTACGAGGCCGGGCAGCTCGCCCGCCTCAACCGGATCATCGCGCTCAAGGAACTCGGCTTCTCCCTCGACCAGGTGGGGACGATCCTCGGCGAGCGGGTGGGTCCGGAGGAGCTGCGCGGCATGCTGCGGCTGCGGCAGGCCGAGCTGGAGACCGCCATGGCCGCCGCGGCGGCCCGGCTGGTCCAGGTCGAGGCGAGGCTCCGGACCATCGAGAACGAGGGAACCATGCCTGCCGACGACATCGTCGTGAAGAGCCTTCCGCCCGTCCGGCTCGCCGAGCTGACCGGCACGGCCGGGAGTTACGAACCGCAGGACATCGGCCCGGTCATCGGGCCGCTCTACGACGAGCTGTGCCGCCGGATCGAGGAGGCCGGGGTCGTCCCGACCGGCCCCGGTACCGCCTACTACGAGGACGCACCCGGGACGGGCTCCTCGGCGGCGGTCCTCGTCCACGCCGGACTGCCGGTGGCGGCTTCGGTCCGTGCCGAGGACCTCGGGGGTGGGGTGCGGATCGTCACGCTGCCGGCGGTGGAGCGGGCCGCGACCGTGGTGCACCGCGGCTCGATGGACGGCGTGCTGCCGACGGCGCAGGCCCTGGCGCGGTGGATCGACGCGCACGGGCACCGCTCGGCCGGGTACGCACGCGAGCTGACCCTGGCCTGCCCGGAGGACCGGGACCAGTGGGTCACCGAACTCCAGGAGCCCCTGGCCGCCACGTCCTGACACCCCCACCACACCCCTGGGGAGCCTTGGCTCCTCAGGGGCGGCGTCCGCAGGCGCGGGCGCACCGCCGGGCCGTGTCCCGCCGGACCGTGCGCAGCCTGCGCACGGTGGTGTGGCCGCGCCGCTTCCACTCGCCCCGGGGCAGCGCGGCCCGCTGGCCGCCGCCCGCGATCAGGGCGTTGACCGGGGTCATCGGGTCGGCGGCCATCGCCTTGGCGAACAGGACGCCGACCACGAGCGGGACCAGGGCCACGGCCAGGGCCGAGCCGGCGGTGGTCACGTGCTGCATGCGCGGGCGGGCGGCCCGGTCGCTCGGGGCGTCTGAAGTCATGTCCCCATTCGACCAGCGGCGCGCCGTCGGGGAATCGGGGTGGATACTCAGGCCGTTGGGTGTGAGGTACTCAGACGGGCGGGACGGGTGGTGGGTGATGGCGGTACCCGGGCAGGGTTTCGAGCCCGCGACCGGCGACGGCCCGGAGGCCACGCCCGGCGGACGCCAGGCGGAGCTGCGCACCGCGTACGAGGGGCTGCTGCAGATCCGCCGTCTGGTGAACGGCCCGGCGGGCGCGGCGGTTCCCGCGCCGTGGGAGGTACGGCAGCTGCCGCGCGCGGTGGCCCTCGTACTGGAGGCGGCGGGGATCGTGCCGTCGGCACTGGACGCGCAGGGGCGGCGGACGCGGACGGGGTACCGCGTGGCGGCCGGTGCGGAGCCCGGGCGGGCGGAGGTGAGCTGGCTGGGCCCGGCGGGCGGCGGAGCGGCCGGTGAGGAGCAGGAGCGGCTGACGGCCTGCGCGGCCGTGCTGGAACGGCTGGGCTGGGTGTGTCTGCTGTACCGGGGACCTCGCCGGCGCCGCTTCCTGGAGGTGGAGCCCCCGGGCGGGCGCCCGCTCAGCCGAGGGTGAGCAGGACGACGTCCACCTCGTGGCCGCGGGCCTCGGCGAAGTCGCGGGTGCGGCCGGTGACGGTGAACCCGCACTTCTCCAGCACCCGGATCGAGCCCGCGTTGTCGGCGACCGCCCCGGCGTGCAGGGGGCGGGTGTCCTCCAGCCGGATCAGCTCGGTCAGCGCCCGGGTGGCGATGCCCCGTCCCCAGTGCTCGGGGCCGATCACGTACGTCACCTCGCGCTCCTCGGCCGGCCCGAACACGGCGGCGTGACCGACCACGACCCGGTCGGCCAGCACGGTACGCAGGATCACGGCGGGGTCGTTGCGCACCTTGGCCCAGTGCGTGTCGAAGTGGCCCCGGTCGTAGTGGTACTTCCTGGTGATCGCCGCCATCTGCTGGAGGCCCGGGTGCGTCAGCTGCTCCCAGAAGACGGACAGGTCGTCGTCGATCGTCTCGCGCAGCTCGATCTTCATGTGCGCTCTCCCTCTCCCCGGTGTCCGATCTTGACGGCCCCCACCCTACGAGGTGCGGGGGGCGGGCCCGGTCCCACGTCAGGCGTAGCGTCCGGCCAGCGCGGTCACCGTCTCGGCGAGGGCGCGGCGCAGTTCGGGCGGGCCGAGCACCTCGGCCTCCGTGCCCAGGCGCAGCAGGTCGCCGACGGCGACGGCCTGGGACTCGACGGCGATGCGCAGCCGGACCCAGCCGTCCGCGTCGGCCGGGCCGGCATCGGCGAGCGCCCTGGTGCCCGCCGCCCCGAACTGCATCGGCAGCAGCCGCTGTCCGTGCGGGGACAGCCGTACGTCGGCGGTCTGCTGGTGGAGTACGGAGTCCAGGCGGCTGGTGGACTCCTGCCAGTACGGGGCGAGTTGGAATCCGGCGGGCCGTTCGAAGCGCTCCGCCGCGGTGTCCACCGTCAGGAACCGGGAGACCCGGTAGGTCCGTACGGCTCCGTCGGCATCGGCTACATCGGCTACATCGGCGACGAGGTACCAGATGCCGCTCTTGAGGACCAGGCCGAGCGGATGCAGCTCGCGCCGTACCTCGCCGCGCCAGCGGCGGTAGTGGGTGCGCAGCACGTGCTGGTCCCAGACGGCCTGGGCGATCTGCGCGAGGTGCGGGACGGGGTCGGCCTCCCGGAACCAGGCGGGCGCGTCGAGGTGGAAGCGGTCCTGGATCCGGCGGGCCCGTTCGGCGAGTGCGGCCGGCAACGCGGCCTGGAGTTTGAGCTGGGCGGCGGCCAGATCGGCGCCGAGGCCGAGCTCCTGTGCGGGTCCCGGGGCGCCGGCCAGGAAGAGGGAGCCGGCCTGGGTGTCGGTGAGGCCGGTGAGGCGTGTGCGGTAGCCGTCGGCCAGCCGGTAGCCGCCGGCGGGGCCGCGGTCGGCGAGGACGGGGACGCCCGAGGCGCCGAGGGCGTCGATGTCGCGGTGGATCGTGCGCACCGACACCTCCAGCTCGGCCGCGAGTGCGGGTGCGGTCATCCGGCCGCGGTTCTGCAGCAGCAGGAGCAGGGAGAGAAGCCGGTCGGCACGCATGGCGTCATTGTCCCCCGTACCTGACAGAAGGTGTCAGGTACGGCTGCCAGCCTGGGGGCACGCCGGGCGGAGAGACCGTCCGGCCCGCCGAGAGGACCGTCATGCCCACGCCCGTAGAGACCGGTGGCCGCTTCACCTTCGCCAACTGGGAGGAGAGCCCCGTCGGCGCGGTGGACGCCGTCCCGCGGCTCGCCCACGCCCATGTCAACAACGCCTTCACCGGTGGGATCACGGCTGCCGAGACCGCCTGCGACTACACGATCGCCTACACCGGGGAGAACCTCGGCTCCTACAGCGGGATGGAGTTGGTCTCCGGCAGTCTCGACGGCCGCAAGGGCAGTTTCGTACTGGAGGAGCGCGGCAGCTTCGACGCCGGCGGCACGGTCTGCCGGTTCGAGGTGGTCCCCGGCTCCGGCACGGGGGACCTCGCGGGACTGACGGGCTCCGGAGGTTTCACCTACCACCACGGCGACACCTCCGTCGCGTACACCTTCACCTACGACTTGGGGGAGAGCCGGTCCCGCTGAGGGACCCGGGCGTCACCGGTCCCCCGGCCGGTGGCGCCGGCGTTGTCAGTGGGTCCCTCTAGCGTCTCGGACATGACGCGGACCGCACACACCTTCGCCTACGCACGCCCCTCCTCGCTGGCCGCCTCCGGGGCGGGTCAGGCCCTCGACCTGGAGACGGCGGGTGGTCTGACCCCGGCCGGGGCATACGCCCATCCCCAGTTCTTCGCCGGGTTCCTGAGTGCCCCTCAGGCGGCCGCGCGGGCCCTGCTCGCCGTCGCGGACGTGGCCGCGGCGCGCTACTACCAGCGCACCCTGCGCGCCTCGCTCGACCCGGTCGTCACGGGCAACGGCGACCGGCTGCGCTTCGAGTCCTTCTCGGGGTGCTGCGGGGTGTACGCCCGGCTCGACGTGCTGCCGGACGGTCTGCGCGGCGCCGACACCGGGCACGGCACGACCAACGTCGACGTCAACAACCCGCTGCGCGAGGCGTTGTCCCGGCTGAGCGGGGACGACCCGCTGCACCTGCGGGTCGGCCCCGACGAGATGGCGGTGACGACGCTCGGCGGGCCCGTCGTGGAGAAGAAGGTTCCGCTGCCGGAGCGCTGGCTGCGCGGTTTCGCCGAGTCCCAGCACATCAGCGCCGGCTTCGACCTGCGGGCCGAACTGACCGCTGCCGAGGCGGCGCGCTTCCTCCGTTCCCTGCCCCGTACCGCGGTGGGCGGCGGCGCCGCGAGCGGCGCCCTGTGGGTGGTGCCCGCCGGCCGTACGCTGCGCCCCACCACCCGGCCGGTGCCCGGCGCGGTCTGCCTGCCGGGCCCCGAGCGTCTCGCCGCCTTCCAGCGGGTGCTGCGGCATGCCACGGGCCTGCGCGTGTACGGTCCCGCGCCGGCCGGGGCGGAACCCACCGCCTCCGCCTGGGAAGTCACCCTGCCCGGAATGCGGCTCACGCTCACCCTCTCCCCGGAGGCCTCCCGCGGGTTCTCCGGCGAGGGCGGCGTCCTGGAGGCCCTGGCCACCGACGAGGCGGCCGGGGACGCCGAGCTGATCTCCGTACTCCTCGCCTGGGAGCCGCGCATCGATCCGGCCGATCTGGCGGACCAGTCGGGGCTCCCGGTGGACCGCGTACGGGCGGCCCTGACCCGCCTCGGTACGGCCGGCCGGGTCGGCTACGACATCGCCGAAGCCGCCTACTTCCACCGCGAACTCCCCTACGACGCCGGCCGCGTCGAGCGGCACAACCCGCGGCTGGTCGCCGCCCGCGCCCTGCTGGCGGCCGGCGCGGTCACCCTGGACCGGCCCGGTACCGCCCTGGTGGCCTCCGGTGAACGCCGCTACCAGGTGCGCGAGTCCGGCGGCGCGCTCAGCTGCACCTGCCAGTGGTGGGCCGACCACCGGGGCCGCCGCGGCCCCTGCAAGCACGCGCTGGCCACCCGGATGGCCCTGCGGGCCGCCGCCTCCACCGCCACCGCCTCCGCCACCTCTTCCCTCTCCTCTGTCCCTTCCGGAGCTGCACGATGAACCCCGCCGAGAACCCCACCGAGAACATCACCGAGGACGTCCTCGCGGCCGTCCGGGCGGGCCGCACCGCCGAGCTGCCGGGTCTCCTGAAGCCGCTCGAACCCGCACAGCGCCGGGCGCTGCTCGCCGGGCTGAAGGGGCTGCGCGGCGAACTGCGTTCCTCGCGGTGGGAGCGATGGGAGGACCGCAACCGGACGAACCCGGCCCTGATGGTCGCCGGAGCCGGCTGCATCACCGGGGCGGCGGCCGCGGCCGCCTGGATCGGCGCCGCCGATCTGCGCCGCTGGAGGCCGCGGCCGCCCACCGCCGCGCTGCTCGACGTACTGTCCGGCCGGGATCCGAAGTGGCTCGGCGACCTCGCCCACCGGCTGGCGGCCCGGTCCGCCACCGTCGAACAGGACTACCCGCTGATCGTCGAACTCGTCCGGCTCGCCGGCTGTCCGATGCCCACCACCGACGGCTGCGTAGAGGGCTGGGCGGCGTCCATGGGGCCGTCCTGTTCGCCTCTCGTGGACGCCCTGCGCCGCGATCCCCACCTCACCGCGCTCGTCCCGAGGCTCTTCGAGACCGCCGAACCGGTCGGCGTCCTTAGCTCGCGCTGGGAGTCGGACGACCCCCGCAGCTGGCCGACCGCGCTGGCCGCCCTGGCCGACGAGGGGTGCCTGGACCGTGCCGTCCTGCTGGACGGGTGCACCGCTCGGTTGCTGCGCGGTGGCAAGCCCGCCCAGTTGAAGCCCTACCAGGAGATCCTGGAAGCCCTGCGCCCGACCGCAGAGGAGGAGCGGGAGCGGGTCGCCGACTGGATCGCGCTGGCCGCCGACGCCCCTTCCGCCGTCGCCGGGAGCGCCCAGCAGACCCTCGCCCGGCTCGCCGCGGCGGGTCACCTGACCCCCCGCCGGCTCGCCGAGATGTCGGCCGCCGTCCTCTTCCGCCCCGAGAAGAAGCTGGTCCGCTCGCAACTCGTACTGATCGGCAAGGAACTCACCCGCAACCCGGCCGCCGCTCCCGAGCTGCTGCCGGAACTCGCCGAGGCCTTCGGGCACGCGGACACCGGCATCCAGGAGCGGGCCCTGAAGCTGGTCGCCGCCCACCTCACCGACGATCCCGGACTGCGCGCCGAACTCGCCGAGCGGGCACACCTGTTGAGTCAGGTCCACCGGGCCCGGGCGGTGGAGCTCCTCGGAGCGGCCGCCGCTCCCGCCGGGGAATCCGGCCCCTACCAGGAGATCCTGCCCCCGCTCCCGGTCCCGGCCCCGCTCGCCCCCGCGCCGGAGACGGTCGCCGAGACCGTGGAACTCGTCGCGGCGGTCATCAACGCGCGCACCGCCACCGTCGAGGAGTTCGAGCGCGCCCTGGACGGGCTGGTACGGCACGCGTACCGGGACCGTGCGGCCCTCGCCGAGGCGCTGCGCCCCGCGCTGGCGGACCGCTGGTGGCTCGACCCCGAGCAGTCCCGCTCCTACACGCACCAGCTGCCCGGTCTGGAGCACGTGGCCGCATGCGTCCTGGACGCGCCGCCGACGGGCACACCGCAGCCGGCTCTCGCGTCCTGGCGCAGCGACTGTCACCACACCGCGATCGGCGCCGCCGCCCATGCGCGCGTGGCCGAGGCCGCGCGGCGCATGGCGTCCCGGCCGCTGCCCTTCCTCCTCGCCACGCCCTCCGTGGAGACGGGCTCTCTGGACCCGCGCGTGCTGGTCGCCCGCCTGGCCGAGTACGGCCGCCTCGGTGAGGAACCCGCACCCTCGGACCTCGCCCAGGCCCTGCTGCGGGTCCGCCGCGACGCCTCCGCCGCCCCCGAGGCCGCCGCCCTCGGCACGCCCGCCGGCGACCGGCTGGCCGCCTGGCTCGGCGATGCCGGACGGCCCGTGGCCGTCACCCGCCGTACCGCGCCGGCGGTGCAGCACCGGTGGGGCGGCGAAACGCCCGCGCGCCTCGTGATGGACACGGCGCAGCGGACGACCGTGGTGCGCGAGTTCCCGCACCGGTTCCACGAGCTGGCGAAGGCCCGCACGGCGACCGACCGCTGCTGGGACGGCCGCGACGACGCGTCGCTGATCGCGGTCCTGCCCGAGGACCGGGAGGCCCTGGCCGCCTGGTGTCTCCCGGTCGTCACGGCCGGCGCCGCCCACGAAGCACGCGAGGCTGCCACCGCGCTGCCCCTGCTGGCCGCGGCCGGCGGGCCGGCCGGCCCGGCCCTGCACCTGGCGGTCGCCACCGGGCTCGGCTCCCGGCACCCCGAGGACCGGCTGAGGGCCGTGGACGCGCTCCTGACGCTCGCCGCCCAGGGTGAGCTGGACGCCGTACGCCTGGGCCTCGACCTGGCCGAGCTGATCGCTCTGGGCACGGTCAAGCGCAGCCGGCTCGCCGACTCGCTGCGCAGCCTCGCCGCGACGGGCGCGTACGCGACGACCTGGGCCGTGCTGGCGTCCGCACTGCCCGGGCTGCTCACGGGGGCGGCCGATCCCCGCGGCGCCGGGGACCTCCTGTCGACGGCCGCCGAATGCGTGGAACAGTGCGGGGCGGTGGCGCCCGAACCGGCCGGGCTCGCCGTCATCGCCGCGCGGGGCGGCACGTCGCGCCTGGTCACCCAGGCCGCCCGGCTGCGCGACGCCCTCCGCCGCAACGAGGAGGCTCCCGCCACGGGCAACTGAACGGGTTGCCGTAACGGAAAGATTGTTGAATTTTGTCTCACTGTCCGTAAATATACGGCCAATTTGGCGATGACGGGACTGATGTTTCATCATCATGACCGCACGTCAGCTTTCGACGTGCGTCAGAGGGAGACGGGGGCGCCGGGGGGTCCCCCGTTCACACCGGCCCGACTCCGCAGGCGAGTTCCGTCTCTCGCCGCGCCCCGCCGCGATTCCCGTTCCCGTTCCCGTCATCCAGGCAAAGGCTCATGTCCGCCCAGCAGCTCTCGGACCTCATACGTTTCGCCCGCAACAACTCGCCCTACTACCGGGACCTCTACGCGTCCCTGCCACCGCACGTCGACCGCCTCACCGACCTGCCGGTGGTCGACCAGGAGGAGTTCTGGGCGGCCAACGCCCTGCACGACAGCCGCGTGCTGACCGGCCCGCTCAGCGAGGCCACGGTCTACAAGACCGGCGGCACCACCGGGTCCCCCAAGTTCTCCGTCTACACCCGCGACGAGTGGCGCACGTTCGTCACCGCCTTCGGCCAGGGGCTCGTGGACACAGGTCTGCGCCCGGGGCACCGCGTCGCCGACCTCTTCTACGCCGGGGAGCTGTACGCCAGCTTCCTCTTCGTCCTCGACTCGCTCGCCCACGCGCCCGTGGACAACGTCCGCCTGCCCATCGGCGGCGGCGCGCCGCTGGAATCGACGATCCCCACGCTGCGCGATCTCGCCGCCCAGGTACTGACCGGCACGACCACCACCCTGTGCCGGCTCGCCGAGCAGGTCGTCTCGTCCGGTGTCCGGCTCGATTCGGTGGAGCTGCTCCTCTTCGGCGGCGAGGCCCTCTTCGACGACCAACGGCGGCTGCTGGCCGCCGCGTTCCCCGGCGCCGAGGTCCGTTCCGTCGGATACGCCAGCGTCGACGCGGGCCTGCTCGGCCGCCCGGTGCCCGGCCCCGACGCCCGGGTGCACCGGGCCTTCACCCCGTACGCGGTCGTCGAGATCCTCGACGACTCCACCGGAGAGCCCATCACCGAACCGGGGCGGCCCGGCCGGGTCGTCGTCACCAGCCTCTTCCGCCGCCTCATGCCGATCATCCGCTACCCGGCCGGCGACCGGGCCGAGTGGACCGGCACCGGGCCGGGCCACTTCAGGATCCTCGGGCGCGCCGAGGAGGGCGTGCGGGTGGGCCCCGTCTCCCTCTACACACAGGACGCCCAGGACGCCGTGGCCGCGGCGGACACCGAGGGACGCGTGGTCGGCATGCAGCTCGTCGTCCGCCGCTGGGACGGCCGCGACGGGCTCGTCCTGCGGCTGGCGACGGCCCCCGGTGACGACGCCGGCGACCAGGTCGCGGGCGGGCGGGCGGCGCTGGCCGAGGCCGTCGTCACGGAGCTGGAGACCGTACGGCCGTTGTATCCGGACAGTGTGCGTGCCGGGTTCGTGCACCCGCTGTCCGTGGAGTGGGCACGCCACCGCGACCTGGCCGTCAACCCGCGCTCGGGCAAGCTCGTGCGCGTCCTCGACGAGAGGCCGACCGCATGACCGCCTCACCCATGGCCGACACGGCCGACATGGCCGAGACGGATACGGACACGGAGCCGCAGCCGCGGACCGGGGCCGGCCGCCGGCGCCCTCCGCTGATCCTGCGCAACCGTGCCTTCGCCTCGGTATGGCTCGGGCAGGTCCTCACCCAGGCCGCCGTGCGCATGTTCCAGGTCGGCGTGTCCTGGTGGATCGTCGCCTACGCCGTGCCCGAAGCCCGGGGGCTGGCCTCGGGGCTGTTCATGGCGGTCTGCACGCTGCCCGCCGTGGCGCTGGCGCCCGTCGTGGCCGGGGCCGTCGCCCGCTGCGCGCACCGCTCGGTGCTGCGGACCGCCGCCGCCGGGGCCGGGGCCGCCTCGGCCGCCCTCGCGCTGTGGGCGTACGGCGGCGGCCTGCCGCTCACCACCGTGTACGCCGCCGGTCTCGCCCTGGCCACCTGCCAGGCGTTCTTCGACCCCTGTCTGACCACCTCGGTCCCCGAACTCGTCGACGACGCCGACATCGAGACGGCCACCGGCTTCGAGCTGTCCACCCAGTCCCTGGCCGGCCTCGCCGGAGCGCTGCTCGGCGCCCTGACCGTCGACCGGGCGGGCGTGGCCGGGCTGGCCGCCGGCTGCGCGGCCGCCTACCTGGGCGCCGCCGTGCTCGTCGCGAGCGCCCGGTTCCGTACCGTCGCCGCGGACGGCGCGGACGGCGCCGCGGCCCCGCCCCGGCGGCGCCCGCTCCGCCGCATCCTGGCCAGACTGCCCTCCGTACGGCGGATCCTGATCTGCTTCACCGCGGCGAACCTGTTCACCGCCGCCGTGTTCGTCGTCATCCCCCTCTACACCCGGTCGGTCCTCTTCGGCGGGGGCGGCACCGTGGCCCTGCTGGAGGCCTCCCTGGGCACCGGCGCGCTCGTCGGCGCCTTCACCGGCACCCGCGTGCCGGGACGGCCCACGGTCGCCGGGGCCTGGTGCCTGGGCCTGATGGCCCTCGCCCTGGCGCTGCCCGGGCTGTTCGCGCAGCGTCCGGTCGTCGCGGGCTGCCTGGCCGTGGCCGGCTGGTGCGCCGGGGCCGTGAGCGTGCGCTTCGTCGCCCTGTTCCAGCGGATGGTGCCGACGGCGGACAAGCCCGGCTTCTTCGCCGTGATGCAGGCCGTCCTGGGTGCCTCCCTGCCGGTGGCGTCCCTGGTGTTCGGCTCCGCCGGTGACTTCTTCTCCCCGCAGACGCTCTGCCTCGTACAAGGCATCGGTCTGCTCCCGGCGGCCTGCGCCCTGGCCCTGCTCGGGTCCCGTACGCCCGACCCGGCCGTGGCGGAGCCCGCGCCGACCGGAGGCGAGCGATGAGCCCCGTGATCACCCCGGCCGTCCGCGCGGACATCGCCGAACTGCGCCAGCTCTACTACGCCGTCTACGGTCCGCACTACCCCGTGGCCCTCGGCACCGACCCGGCCGAGATGGCCCGGCTCATCGCGGACCCGCACTCCCTGTGGCTCGTCACCCGCTGCGCCGACACCGGGGCCCTGACCGCGTCCGCCGCCATCCACGGCGAGGCGGGCAGCCGCACCGGCCGCCTGGAGGGCATCGCCGTGCACCCCGAGCACCGCTCGGCGGGCCTGGCCGCCGCCCTCACCGAGGCCCTGTGCGCCGGGATGCTGGACACCGGCCGCCTGGATTCGGTGTACGCGACCGTACGCACCGTCAGCGCCGGTCCCCAGCGCGTCGTCGCCCGCAACGGCTTCCGCCCGCTGGGCATCCTGCCCAACGCGGTGGATCTCAGCAGCCGCGAAAGCCTCGCACTCTACGCGCGTCACGCCGCCGGAGTGCTCGATCGCCGGATCCCCGTCACCGAAGTACCGGCCCCGCTGCTGCCGTTGCTGCGCACGGCCGAGGCCGCGCTCGGCATCGGCTACCCCGGGGTCAGGGCCGCCGCCGGCCCCCTCCCGGCGCCCGCGCCGGACGCGGCCGCCGAACGGCTGGAGGTGATCGAGGCACCGGCCTTTGTCCGCCGCCGCTTCCGCGAGCGGTTCCCGGGCGCCGAGGGCTGGTTCTACCCGCTGCACACCCCGAACGTGCTGCTCACCCCCGAAGACGGCCGGTTCGAGGTCTACGCCTACCTCAACCGCGCCGGCGGGTACGGCTCCCTGCTGACGGCCCATCCCGACCCGGCCGCCGCGGCGGCCCACCTCGAACCCGTCACCCGGGCCCTGGCCCGCGCGGGCGCCGGCTACGTCGAGGCCCTGGTGCCGCTCGCGCACCACGAAGCCCTCTCCGCCTTCCTCGCCCAGGGGTTCGTCGCCGGGGCCCTCTACCCGGCCATGCGCGCGGACGGCGACGGCTTCCACGACTACGCCGTCCTGTCCCGTTCGGGCGAACGCATCGACTTCCGCGGCGTCGCCGTCGAACCGCCCCTCCAGCCGTACCTGGACTGCTACGTGTCGGCCTGGGCGTCGACACACCTGCCCACATCATCCGAGGTTGCCTCATGAGCCCCATGGACCCCATGAACCCCCATCTCGCGCCCGTTTCCGTACCCGACCCGGCCCTGCTGCCGCACGTACAGGAGCTGTGCGACCTGACCGACCCGTACGCCTTCGGACCCGCGCAGGACGAACTGTTCGCCGCGGCCATGGCGGAGACCAACGCCTGGCACACCGAGCGCTCCGCGTTCTTCCGCTCCCTGTACGAGGCCACTCCCCCGGCCGAGCCGTACCGTACGCCGCTCGTCCACGCGAACTTCTTCAAGCGGCACGAGGTGCTCTCCGTCCCCCGCGAGGACGTCGAGCTGCACCTGACCTCCTCCGGTACCACCGGCCAGAAGTCGCAGATGTTCTTCGACCGGTGGACCATCCGCTCCGCCCAGCGCATGGTCGCCCGGATCTTCGAGCGCAACGGCTGGATCACCCCCGACCAGGAGGTCAACTACCTCCTCTACAGCTACGAGCCGGCCCCCTCGCTGAACCTCGGGACCGCCTTCACCGACAACTACCTGTGCGACTTCGCCCCCGCGCGCAGCGTCGCGTACGCGCTGCGCAACACCGGCGGCGAGCACGAGTTCGACCCCTTCGGCTGCATCGCCGCACTGCGCCGCTTCGAGCGGGAGGACGCCCCGGTCCGCATCCTCGGCTTCCCGGCCTTCCTCTTCTTCACCCTGGAGCGGATGCGGGCCATGGGGCTGCCTCCGCTGCGCCTGCCCGAGGGCTCCCTCGTCGTCCTCGGCGGCGGCTGGAAGGGGCACGCCGACCGGCGCATCGGCAAGGAGGAGCTGTACTCCCGCGTCACCGAGCAGCTCGGCATTCCGGGTGAGCGGATCCGGGACACCTTCGGGTCGGTCGAGCACTGCATCCCGTACATCGAGTGCGACCACCACCGGCTGCACGCCCCCGTCTGGTCGCGGGTCACGATCCGCTCCACCAGCACGCTCGAACCGCTGCCCTACGGGGAGCAGGGCTACCTGCACCTCGTGTCGCCGTACATCACCTCGGTGCCGGCGCAGAGCGTGGTCATGGGCGACCTCGCCTCCCTCCAGCCGGGCAGCGCATGCGGGTGCGAGCTGGAGACCCCCTGGTTCACCGTCCACGGCCGTGCCGGGGTGAGCCGCAACCGCAGCTGCGCGGTGGCCGCAGCGGAACTGATGAAGGGAATGGCGTGACCGTGAGCGTGCACCACCACTACTGGCAGGGCGAGTTCATCGGCGACGACGAGGCCGGCCGCCGGCTCGCCGAGCTGCCGGCCGCCGTCGAGGCCGCGCTTTCGGAGAGCCTGGAGACCGAGACCGTCCTGGCCGCGTGCGACGCCCTCGCCACCGCACTGTGCGACCCCGGCCATCCCGTACGGGCCCGGCTCGCCGCGCACCTGCCCGAGGGTGAGGACCCGGCCGTCCTGGCCGAGCTGGGCGGCCTCCTCGGCCGGCGGGAGCTGACCCGCAAGCTGCGCCGCGAGCTCGGCAGTGCGACTCCCGGCCGGCTGAACCGGGCGGATCCGCGCGAGACCGTCTACGAGGCGTGGGCCCCCGTCGGCCTGGTCGCCCACATCGCGCCGGGCAACGCCGCGACGGTGGCGCCGCTGAGCATCGTCGAGGGGCTGCTCGCCGGGAACGTCAACGTGCTCAAGACCAGCAGCGACGACACCCTCCTGACCCAGCAGCTGATGGCGGAGCTCGCGGCCCTGGACCCCAGCGGCGCACTGGCCGCGCGGATCGTCGTCCTGCGTTTCCCCTCCTCCCGGCAGGAGTGGCTGCGCCTGATGTGCGCGCCCGCGGACGCCGTAGCCGTATGGGGCGGGGAGGCGGCCGTCGAAGGGGTGGCGGCCCATGTGCCGGCCGGCTGCCGGCTGGTGGAGTGGGGGCACCGGATCTCCTTCGCGTACCTGACGGCCGACGCGTGGTCGGACGCCCGCACGCTGGACGCCCTGGCGGACGACGTCTGCCTGCACGAGCAGGAGGCGTGCTCCAGCCCGCAGGTGGTCTACCTCGACACCGAGGACGAGGAGGAGGTCTTCGGTTTCGCCGAGCGGTTCGCCGCGGTCCTCGCCGCCCGGCCGCCGGCCGCGGCGGGCGCTGCGGGCGCTGCGGCGGGCGGGCCGGACCCGGCGGAGGCGGCCGAGCTGACCACCACCGAGCTGATGGCCCGGCTGGAGGAGCACCTGGGCCTGACCCGGGTGTTCGCCGCTCCCGACGGCTCGTGGCGGGTCATGGCCGACACCCGGTCCCCGCTGACCGCCTCGCCGCTGCACCGCAGCGTGTGGGTCAAGCCGCTGCCCCGCAAGCGGCTGATCGCCACCCTGCGGCCGATGCGCCGCTATCTGCAGACTGCGGGCCTCGCGGGCAGCCGGGCGGACATCGCCGAGCTCTCCCGCACCGCCCTGGCCGCGGGCGTCACCCGTGTCACGCCGGTCGGCGCCATGCTGGAGAGCTACGCGGGTGAGCCGCACGACGGGGTCTACGCCCTGCAGCGCTACAGCCGCCGCGTCGCGGTCCAGGCCGATCCGGCCGCCTTCGCCACCACCGCCTGCCTGGACGACCTGGTCCGGCCCGTGGTGCTGCCGCTTCCCGCGGGACCGCTGCTGGGCAAGGAGGACGTGCAGGAGCCGGCCCGCCGGCTGGCGCGGGCCGATGCCGAGCTGTACTTCCGCAGCGGCGGCAGCACCGGCGCCCCGGCACTGTCGGTCTTCAGCTACGACGACTACGACACGCAGATGCACGCCGCCGCCCGCGGCCTGCTGGCCGCCGGCTACGACCCGGCCTCGGACCGGACCGCCAACCTGTTCTACTGCGGCGCCATGTACGGCAGCTTCATCAGCTTCTTCTCCGTGCTGGAACGGCTCGGCGGCGTGCAGTTGCCGCTGTCGGCGGGCCCCGACCACCGGGCCACGGCGCAGGCGCTGATCGACCACGGGGCCGACACCCTCTTCGGCATGCCCTCCTACCTGTGGCAGCTGCTGCACGCGGAGGAGGACGCGCTGCGCGCGTACGGAGGCCTGCGCAAGGTGTTCTACGGCGGAGAGCACTTCACCGAGGAGCAGCAGCGCACCCTGAAGGACACCTTTGGCATCGAGGCCGTCCGCTCGATCACCTACGGCAGCACCGACCTCGGCCCGCTGGGCTACCAGTGCACCGAGAGCTCCGGCGGGGTCCACCACCTGCACGCCGACCTCCACACGATGGAGATCCTGGATCTGGCCGAGGACCGCCCGGTGGCCGCGGGCGAGACGGGCCGGCTGGTCTTCACCACGCACGCCCGGCGCGGCCAGCAGCTGGGCCGGTACGTGATCGGTGACCTGGGCCGGGAGGTTCCGGGCCGCTGCCCGTGCGGACGGCACGCGCCGCGCTTCGAGCTGCGGGGGCGCACCGGCGACGTGATGCGGGTGGCGACGTACTTCCTCAACCACCGTCGCTTCCTGGACCTGGCCGAGGAACACGGCGGCCACCGGGGCGAATTGCAGATCCGGCTCGACTCCGCCGACGCGCGCGAGCGACTGACCGTACGGGTGGAACGGACCGCGGCGACGGACCCGGAGCGGCTGCGGGCGGTCTTCCTGGCCGGTTACCCGGAGCTGCGCTCGGCGGTCGAGGAGCGGCTGCTGGAGCTCACGGTCGAGGCGGTGGACGGCGCGTCGCTGGACCGCAGCCCGACGAGCGGCAAGCTCCTCGCCGTGGTGGACGCGCGCGGCTGAGACGAGAGGGGGCGCGGGACGGCCGTCAGGCTGTCCCGCGCCCCCTTGTCCACCGGGCCGTCAGGTCACGGCGCGCCGAAGGTGAGCGTCAGCTGCGGCGTCCCTTCGTTCGCCTGCGCCTCGGAGGACCACAGCCACAGGGCGTCCGTACCGGTGCTGGTGAGCGCCAGGCCGTAGCTGCCGCCGAGCCCCGCCGCGACGCTCGCGGCGGTCAGCCCGGTGGTGTGCACCGCCGAACCGTCCGGGATCCCGGCGAAGGTGCCGAGCGCCGGACCACCGAGTGCGGGGCGGTTGTTGTACGTGGTCCCGCCCTCGCTCCACGAGCCGGTGACCGGGAGCACCGAGACGGTGTCGGTGGTGCCGGCGCCGCTCTGCGTGCTCGTCTTCACGCTGAGCGCGGCCGACTTCAGCACCGTGCCGGCGGGTGCGGCGGGCAGGTCGAAGCGGAGGTAGCTCGCGTAGAACGAGGTGCCGCGGACCGCGAGCGATCCCGAGGTGCCGTAGTTGGTGGCGGGCGCCCCCGCGTTGGCGTAGGTGTCCTCCGCGGCGCTCACCTGGACCACCGAGTCGGCCGGGGCGGTGGCGAGGGCGTAGTGGTTCTGCACCTGCGCGGCGCCGAGCACCGTGGGGTAGACGGCGGTCTCGTCGAGCCGGCCCGCCCAGTACTCGCTCGTCGGACGGTCGGGCCAGCCGCCGAGGCTGTCGCCGCCGGCGTGCCAGTAGCCCGAGAAGTTCTCGTGGGTGGTGACGGCGAGGGTGCCCTTCTGGGCACCGTCCACGTAGAGGGTCATCCCGCCGGGGCCCTGGGTGGCGACGACGTGGTGCCACTGGTTGTCGTTGTAGGAGCCCGTGGTGGTGATGGTGCGGGTGGCTCCGGTGTAGACGCCGTAGACCAGCCGGCCGTTGTTGGTCATGTAGATGTGTTTGTCGTATTGACTGCTGCCGCGGGTCTGGTTGTTCCCGAAGCCGATGAGCTTGCCGCCCCGGGTGGTGTCCGTCCTGAACCAGGTCTCGATGGTGTAGGTGCTGCCCACGGTCTGCCGCGTGTCCCCGTAGACCTGGGTGTCCGTGCCGTTGAAGCCGATCGCCGTGCTCGCGCCGGACACCGCACCGGGCGTCTGCCGCAGGGCGGGGGCGTTCAGGTGCGTGCCGCTCCGGTTGCCTCCGGCCGAGGAGTCGGCGGCGAAGGGCAGGGCCGATTCGTCGTAGCGCCAGTACTGCTGGGCTCCGTCGGCGCGGACCTGGTTCGGGTAGCCCTCCACCGTGGTCGGGACCGTCACGCTCGCCGTCGCGGACAGGGCGCTGGTGTTGCCCGCCGCGTCGGCGGCCGTCACCCGGTAGGTGTACGACTGGCCGGCCGCTGCGGTGGTGTCGGTCCAGGAGGCCTGCGGCCGCTTGAAGAACAGCGAGTCGGCGGTGACCGTGGCGATGGGCGTGGCCGCGCCGTTCCGGTAGATCCGGTAGGTCAGCGCGCTGTCGTCGAGGTCGAGGCTGGTGCGCCAGCGCACCTGGACCTCACCGGGCCGGAAGCTGACCGCGCTCGCCACGGGCACGGTGGGGGCGCCGGTGTCCCCGGTGGAGGCGAAGCGCGTCAGGCTCTGCTGTGCCGCGCCGTTGACGGTCGTGAACTCCCCGCCGACCCACAGGTACTGGACGCCGCCCTTGGAGCCGACCGTCATCACGCGCGGCCCGATGCCCTCACCGATGCCGTCGTTGGTGTCGGGGGCCCAGCCGAGTTTGCCGGTGCCGCTGGTGGGCTGGGCGAGCAGGTGGTGGCGCTGGCCGTCGGGGAACTCGCCGACGCTGGAGCAGTCGTGGGCGTGCGAGGCGCTGTAGAGCACGTTCTGGTAGGGCAGCACGGCCTGGGTGGCGCCGAGGCAGGTGTCGCGCCAGCGCTGGCCGAAGTCGCCGAGGTTCAGGGCGATCCGGCCGTCGAAGACCCCGCCGCCCGTGCCCTCGTTGGCGGTGTAGAAGCCGGTGGCGTCGGTCGCGATGTCCTTGACCACGGAGTTGGTCTCGATGAATCCGGCGTACGACTTGGTGAGTGCGCCGCTCGTCGCGTCGACGACGGCCAGGGCGTGGGTGTTCGTACCGTTGACGGTGAAGAAGTCGCCGCCGAGGACCACGTTGTTGCCGTCCGGGGTGACCTCGACGGCGCGCCCGGGCTCGTCGGCGTCGGCGGTGAAGGGCTTCAGGGCGCCGTCGGCCGCGCCGACCGCGGCGAAACGCTCGCGCGGCTGGCCGGCGACGCTGAGGAAGTCGCCGCCCGCGTAGACGGTGTCGCCGGTGACGGCGAGGGCGCGGACGGTGGCCGCGAAGGCCGGGCGGAAGCCTTGTTTCACGGTGCAGCTCGCCACGTCGACGGCGGCGAGGCTGGAGACGGGGGTGCCGTTGACGGCGCCGAAGTAGCCGCCCACGTACAGGGTCGCCTTGTCCGGCGAGAGGGCGAGCGCGCGGACCGTGGCGCTGCCCGAGCCGACGGTGAAGGACAGCTCGCAGGAGGTCGGGGCGCCGGTCGCCGCGTCGAGCGCGACGAAGTTCACGGCCGACCGCTCGCTTCCGGAGCCGCCGGCGGGCGGGCGAACGGTGGAGAAGGTGCCGCCGACGAAGACCTGGCCGGCCGCCTCGGCGAGGGCCCATACGACGCCGTCGGGCTGCCAGGTGGCCAGCGGGTCGGCGGTGAACGCGACGGGCGGGGTGATCGCCGCCGCCTGCGGGGCGAGGCCGAGGCCCACCCCCAGGGCGGTGCCGGCCAGGGACAGGGCGAGCGCGGCCGCCGGCCCTCGGGATCTACGCATGAATCCCCCAGTTCGGTGTGCGGTACGGCCGTAAGGTGCGGCCGGGCGAGCCATGGCCGAAAACCACCGAACAGCAGTCCACAGCCGTGCCTACGGGCGCACCCTAGAGCGATTCGCGGCTCGATTCATCCCACTTGACGTATCGGATGCGAAAGAGCGGCGGCCCGGCACACCTGCCCCCGCCGTCACGCGCGGGGCTTCGCCCGGACGTGCATGCGTTCGCCCTGCCGTCCGAAGAGGCTGAGGATCTCCACCGGCCGACCGTCCGCGCTGGTGAACCAGTGGGGCAGCCGGGTGTCGAACTCGGCGGCCTCGCCGGGGCCGAGGACCAGGTCGTGCTCGGCGAGGACGAGGCGCAGCCGGCCCTCCAGCACGTACAGCCACTCGTAGCCCTCGTGCGTCCGCGGCTCCGGCTCGCCGCCCCGGTCGGGGATGAGCATCTTGTACGCCTGGAGGGGACCCGGGCCCCGGGACAGCGGGACGGCCGTGCCGCCGTTCGGAAGGGTGCGGGGCGTCAGCCGCACCCGGGGATCCCCCACTTCGGGAGCGCCCACCAGGTCGTCCAGGGGCACCTGGTACGCGGCCGCGAGCGGCAGCAACAGCTCCAGGCTGGGGCGGCGCTGCCCGGACTCCAGCCGGGACAGGGTGCTCTTCGAGATGCCGGTCGTCTCGGAGAGCGCGGCCAGGGTGAGACCGCGCCGGGCGCGCAGCCGTCTGAGCCGGGGCGCGACCTCGTCGAGGACCGCCTGGTGGGGGGATGGCTTCTCGTCCATACGGCCATTGCACCCGGCCGTCCCGGAAACGGCAACAAGGTTTGCCGTCCGCCGCCCGACGCCCGCACCCTCCCGGCATGAGCCCACACAGTCCACACAGTCCACACAGTCCACTCGGTGACGCCGCGACCGGACACCGGCAGCGCCGACCCACCGGCGACGCCGGTGCGGCCGCCGGCGCGCACCGGCCCGCGGTCCGGTGGGCGCTCGCCGGTCTCTCCCTCTCCGTGCTGCTGTCCTCACTCGGCACCGGCATCGCCCACGTCGGCCTGCCGGCCCTCGCGCAGGTGTTCTCCGCGTCGTTCCAGGAGGTCCAGTGGATCGTCCTCGCCTATCTCCTCGCCGTCACCACCCTGGTCGTGGGGGTCGGACGCCTCGGCGACCTCGTCGGCCGGCGGCGGCTGCTCCTCGCGGGAATCTCCGTGTTCACCGCGGCCTCGGTGCTGTGCGCCGCCGCGCCCACGCTCTGGCTGCTGGTCGGCGCCCGGGCGGCACAGGGCCTGGGCGCCGCCGTGATGATGGCCCTCACCATGGCGTTCGTGGGTGAGACGGTCCCGAAGGAGCGGACGGGCAGCGCCATGGGGCTGCTCGGCACCATGTCCGCGGTGGGCACCGCTCTCGGTCCCTCGCTGGGCGGGGCCCTGCTCGCCGGGTTCGGCTGGCGGGCGCTCTTCCTCGTCAACGTACCGCTGGGCATCACGGCGTTCCTGCTCGCCCACCGCCATCTGCCCACCGACCGGCGGGAAGGCGGGGCCGACCGGGGTCGCTTCGACCGCCTGGGGACGCTGCTGCTCGCGCTGTCCCTCGCCGCCTACGCGCTCGCGATGACCCTCGGTGGCGGCCGTTTCGGCCCGCTCAACACGGCGCTGCTGCTGGCCGCCGCCTGCGGGGGCGCCCTCTTCGTGCGTGCCGAGGCGAGGGCGGCCTCCCCCTTGGTGCAACGCGCGCTCTTGCGTGATCCGGTGATCGGTGCGGGCCTCGCGTCGAGCGCACTCGTGTCGACGGTGATGATGGCGACGCTGGTGGTCGGGCCGTTCTACCTCTCCCGGACGCTCGGGCTCGCCGAGGCCCCGGTCGGACTCGTCCTGTCGGTCGGTCCGCTGGTCGCCGCGGTGACCGGGATGCCCGCCGGGCGCCTCGCGGACCGGTTCGGGGCGCAGCGCATGACCCTGCTCGGGCTCTCGGCGATGACGGCCGGGGCCGTCACCCTGTCCATCACGCCGGCCTCGCTCGGTGTCCTCGGGTACGTCGTCCCGCTCGCGGTCGTGACCGCCGGCTACGCGGTGTTCCAGACGGCCAACAACACCGCCGTCATGGCGGACGCCGGCCCGGACCGGCGGGGCGTCGTCTCCGGCATGCTGGGCCTCTCGCGCAATCTCGGCCTCGTCACCGGTGCGTCCCTCATGGGCGCCGTGTTCGCGCACGCGTCGGCGACGGCCGACATCGCCTCGGCGCCCGCCGGGGCCGTGGCCACCGGGATGCGGTTCACCTTCCTGGTCGCGGCGGTCCTGATCCTCGTCGCGCTCGCCGCCGTCGCCGCGCCGGGCCGTGTCAGCGGGCGGCCGGACCCGGCAGGGGACGGCACAGCAGCGCGGCCGGAGAGGGGCGGGTGGCGGCGCGGGTGGTGAAGGCGATGCCCGCCACGTACTCGGTGGGCAGGCACTGGCCCTTGTGGTTCCCGTAGGCGAAGTCGCCTCCGGGGCCGCCCGCCGGACGGTTGTCGCCCCGGTCGAACCACACCGTCCGGCCGCCTGCGGGAAGTGCCGTACGGGCCGGGGCGCACAGCGCCGCCGAGACCCGCTCGCCGCGCAGGCTGTACCCGATCAGGAACTGGCCGGCCGGGCACTGGAACTTGGTGTACCCGGTGGCCCAGTCGCCGCCCGCCGGGACGTACCGCTCGTCGCGGACCACGGTGTGCCCGCCCGTCGGGGCGCGCAGGTCGGAGGTGTTGCAGAGGCCGCGGCCCCCGGTGTGGGCGAGCCCGGTGAGGCCGGCGCCGTCGGGGCAGACCGCCTTGCGGGCCCCGCTGTCCCAGTCCCCGGCGGCCCGGGTGCGCAGCGAGGCGTTGTGGTCGCGGTGGTCCGTGGTCAGCTGGTACCAGGCGGGGGTGGCGGGGACCGGTCCGGTGCGGCCGGGGGTGGAGGTGAGCGGGGACCAGCGGGCGGTGCGCCAGTCCCCCGGGTCCAGGACACCGGAGCGGCGGCCCCTCGTGTCGTAGCGCAGGAGCGCCCAGGTGTCGCCGCCCGGGGTGCCCTGGGCGGTGGTGCTCCAGCCGACGAGGGGCCAGTACGCGAAGTCGGCGTCGGAGCGCGTCAGGTACCCGGTGAGCCGGTCGAACCAGGCGCGCGGGGCGGCGCCGCTCTCGTCGGCCCCGATACCGAACTCGCTGACCCACACGGGGGCGGTGAAGTGCGTGCCGGTCTCCGCGGACACGAAGAAGGCCTGGTCGTAGAGGGTCTGTTCGAGCTCCGCCGCGGTCATGTCCTGGTAGCGGAGGTCGCTGGTCTCGCCGATGCCGGTCGCGCCGCTGTGCCGGGGGCCGGTGTAGCCGTAGAAGTGGGCCGAGTAGACCAGCTTGTTCGAGGTGACCAGGGTATGGGAGAGCGTGCGTACGGGGGTGAGGGTGGGGCGGCCGTGCGGGAAGCCGTCCACGGGAAGGCCGAACCAGTTGACGCCCTCGACGACGATCAGCAGCTGGGGGTTGGCCTCGGTGAGGATGCGGTCGGCGGCCTCCTGGGCGGCCGCGTGCCAGTCGTGGTTGTCGCCGAGGCCCCAGTTGGGGTCGTCGAAGACGTCGCGGCGGACCTCGTTGTAGAGATCGGCGCCGACCACGCGCGGGTTGTCGCGGTAGCGGCGGGCGAGGAAGACCCAGTCGTCGGCCCACTGGGCGGTGGAGCGGCCGCTGTTCCAGCGTTCGTTGCCGTCGAGGCCGCAGCACCAACGGGTGGTGACGGTGTGGTTGTTGAGGATGACGGCGAAGCCGGCGTCGGTGAGGGCGGCGACCACGGCGTCGTAGACCTGGAGGGGCGTGCGGCCGCGCAGGGCCGGATTGGCGGCGACGGCGGAGTCCGGGACGGGGGCGGTGTCGCGCAGCATCTCGTTGGAGAAGGGCAGCCGGATGCTGTTGAGCCCCGCGGCCCGGAAGTCGGCGAGCAGGGTGGGCAGGGGTACCCGGTCCAGGCCGATCGGGATGCCGTGGGCGTTCTGCCCGCTGTGGTGCGTGGCGGGGTCGTCGCGGTCGCCCGAGCCGTTCCAGGATCCCTGGGCTCCGTCCCAGTTCCCGGAGCGCAGGCGGAAGCGGTTGCCCTGCGCGTCGACGATGTACCGGCCGCGGGTGGACAGCGGCGGGGTCCAGGCCTCGGCGGTGCCCGTGGCGGCCGCGGACGGCGGGGCGGCGGCGCGAGCGGCCTGTGCGGACGGCGCCGACAGGGCGGCGGCCACCAGCAGGAGGGCGCACAGGACCGCGCGTAACAGGCTCTTCATCTCGCTCCTGCCGGAAATCGGCCGTCCCGGCGGGCGGCTGCCGCGGGCAGGTTACCGGCGGGTCGCTTCCGGGGGAAGGCACATCCGGGACTCTTTCCGGCGCGGTCGGCCCGTGGATGACCTGTGGCCGGCCCGGACGGCGCGCCCGCCGGATTCAGCCGGTCGACGCCCGGTCACGCACCGTCACCCTGGCGAAACGGCCCCGCGCGGGGCCGCGCCCCTCTACCGTGCCCTGAGGTGATGTGGCACGGCACCGGAGGGCGGGGCGGATGGACGACGACGAAGACATGCGGCTGGCGGGAATGACGCCGGAGATCTCCCGCCGCACCCTCACCCTGCTGCGCGGTCTGGCGGGCCTCGAACCGCCCGAGCAGGTCCCCGAGGAGGCCATGGTCGTCGCCGACGCGGTCCTGGCCGAGCACGGCACCGACGGGCTCCGGGTGCTGGTGATGACGCTGGCGGCCTGGGCGACGGCCCAGATCGAGAATGTCGCCGAGCTGAGCGGGCGCAGCCACGAGGCCGTCCTCGACGCGATGGAGCTGGCCTGCCTGGAGGCCAATGCCGAGGACACCCCCTGAACCACGGGCCGCGGAAGGGCTCTGGAGCCCCGTTCCCGGACCGGGTGCGGAAGAAACCGTGCCCGGTCCGGCCGCGATTCGGCGGGCTTCGGCGACACTGGGAGAGCAGGAGCGTCGTGGGGGGTCGTGATCGGAGGCCGTCGTGAGCACACCTTCCCCCATCCGGATCGCCGCCGTCCTGTCCACCGAGCACCGTGGACGGCTGATGTCCCAGGCCCGTGAGGTCAATTTCCCGGAGAGCGCGCGCATCTTCGACGAGGGCACCCGGGCGGATTCCTTCTGGATCGTGCGTTCCGGCACCGTGACCCTGGAAATCCCCGTCGCAGGCCGCCGGCCCGCGCCCGTGGAGAGCCTCGGCCCCGGTGAGCTGGTGGGCTGGTCCTGGCTGTTCCCGCCGTACGTGTGGCAGCTCGGCGCGGAGGCGATGACGCCGGTACGGGCGTACGAGTTCGACGCCGCGACCGTCCGGATGCTGATGGACGCCGATCCCACCTTCGGCTCCGCGATCGGGCACTGGGTCGGACGCGTGCTCGCGATGCGCCTCCAGCAGACCCGCACCCGCCTGCTGGAGCTGTACGCGCCCCGCCTCAGCAGCACCGCCTGAGCAGCCCTTGGTCCTCAGTCACGCACCTCGGCCGTCCCGGCCGGGCAGGCGGCGGACGTCGCCCCGAGGGCGCCCCAGGGGATCACCAGGGCGCCCATGACGGCGGTGAAGGTGCCCCGGGGGAAGTCGAGGGAGACCCGGTCGAGGGCGGTGACAGCCCGGTCGCCCGCTCCGAAGACCCGGGTGACGTCCTTGAGTTGGATCGCATCGTTTTCCATGCCCCCAGCCAACCGTCGGGGGCGGCGCGGCACAGCGGGCCCAGGCCGTGTCCCCGGGGTGGGACCGGCCCTACCCCGGGAGGGGGTCCAGGCCCCGTCCGGGCAGATCACAGGCGTGGTGCAGCAGGTTTCGGGGACGTGTCCCGGTCGGTGTTCGGCCGATTCGGCGGCCTGCTCCCCCACAGGTCAGCCCGCGCGCACGGCTGCGGTCTGCAGTCATTCGTACACGATCGGTGACGAAAAATGGGGGTCCGAACGGGCGTTCACGGCTCGGGTCGGCAAGACTGCGTCCGCTATCCGAAACATCAACCCAAGGGAGTGTTCGAAATGCGGTCCATCGCAAAGGGTCTCGGGCTCGGTTCCGCCGCCATGGCGCTCACCGCGCTCACCGCGCTGGCCTGGCCGGGTACGGCCGGAGCCGCACCGACCGGTACGGAGAGCCTGTACGCGCCGTCCGCGCTGGTGCTCAGCGTGACGGCCGGGCCCGATGCCGACAGGGGCACGGTCATGCGCGCGGTGACCCTCGTCTGCTCGCCGACGCCCGGCGGGACGCACCCGCACCCGGCCGCGGCGTGCGCCGAATTACGTGCGAACGGCTCGCAGCTCGACCCGCTCGCCGCACCGGCCTCCGACGCCGTCTGTACCAGGGAGTGGAACCCGATGACGGTGGCGGCCGTCGGGGTGTGGCAGGGCCGTCGGCTCAGCTACACGTACACCTTCGCCAATCCGTGCGGCCTGCGGAACACCTCCGGCGCGCTGTTCGGCTTCTGACCCCTCGTGAAGCGGTGGGCCGGGCGGCGCCGTGCGACCGCCGTCCGGCCCGGTGCACCGGGGGTTGCCAGCGCCCATGCCCAGGAGGTGTCTTGTCGACCCTCCGTCAACACGGCCGCATGTTCACCCCAGTTCGAGACTGGTCACCCCGAAGAGCTCCGGCAGGGCGAGGTCCGGTGCCGGGCCGGTGTACATCCGGGCCGTCTCGAAGGCCGGGGCCAGGCCGAGGCGTTCGAAGAGCGTGCCGGCCGCCGGGTTGGCGTCCGGTACGTCCACGGACACCAGCCCGTCGGGGGCGTGCCGGGCCAGTCTCCGCAGCAGGGCCGCCGCCACCGCCGGGGTGGCCGCGTAGAGGGGGCCGATCCGGTGGGCGGCGCTGGAGGGGCGGATCACGCCGAGGCCCTCGATGCGGCCGTCCCGGACGGCGGCCAGCGCGGTGCGGCCGGGCAGCCCGGTCCAGGCGGACAGGAAGGCGTCCCGCGGCGCGGGGAAGAACCGCCGGTCGTAGGCGGCGAGCCGCCCGAAGGGCAGGGTGCCCGCGTCCACGATCTCGACCGCGCCGTCGTCGTCCCCCTGCGGGGTGCCTTCGTAGCGGAAGTTGTTCCAGGCCCAACGGAATCCTGATTTGCGATAGTTGTCCTGCTGGTCGACGACCCCGTCCAGCCCCACGAGCCGCCCGTCGAGCCGTTCCATCCCGGCGCGCCACAGCCGGATGCCGTACCCCTGGCCGCGGACGGCCGGCCGGGCGATGTAGAAGCCGATGAAGCCGAAGCCTCCGCCGTACCGCACGGCGGAGATACAGGCCACCGGCTCGCCGTCCAGCCGCCCGATGAGGAACCCCTCCGGGTCGGCGACCGCGAAGGCGAACCGGTCCGAGTCCCCCGGATTCCAGCCCTCCTCGTCGGCCCAGTCGCGGATCAGCCCCATGTCGGCGGCGCTCGCGCCGGCGATCTCGAATCCCGTCATGCCGGTGTTGTACCAGATGGGTCCGGTGTGCGCAGCGGTGCCTGATCAGCCGTCAGAAGGCGGACGAACGCGGCCTGATCGGCTTCCCGGTGAAGGTCACTGACCTGACCGTCCCCCACTTCGACGACCCGCCAGACCCCGTCCGCGCGCAGCGCGAGGTCGGTCGTCACGAAGGGGCAGCCGAGCGCCCCGACGGCCGCCCGGACCGGTTCGAGGGCCCGTTCGAGGGCTGCTTCCGGGACTTCTGCGGCCGGGCTGTCGGGGTGGGCGGTGACCAGCCTGGGCGCCCCGTCCCGCCACCACACCCGTATCTCCGCGGCCGCCGCCTCCGGCGTGACGAAGTGCTCGAAGGCCCGCAGCACCACCCCGCCCGCCAGGAACTCGCCCTGCAGTTCGACGAAGCGGGTGACGACGCGGTGCAGCGCGGCCGGGTCGGCGAGGTCGGGCACGTAGCAGGCCTCGTCCCACTCGTGCTTGCGGGACTTCACGTAGTCCTTCACGACGGCGGGTCCCGGCGGGAGGCCCGCCGCGAGGGCCGCGAGTCCCTCCGGGTCCGGGACCGCTCCCGGACCCGCCGGCAACCAGCCGCTGACCGGGGTCAGGCCCGCGAAGGTCTCGTACCAGCCGGGGAGTTCGTGCGCCCGGCGGTACGCCTCCGGGGTGACGAGGAGCTCGCCACCGCGCCGGCGCAGGGCCGCGTCCAGTGCGGCGTACCGGCCCGCGGGGATCATCCAGCCCCGGTACCAGACGGCTCCGGTCCCGTCCGGCACGCGTGCGACGGCCCGCTCGGCGTCCCCGGCGAGCAGCGCGTCGTGGTCGATGAGCAGGGCCGTGCCCCCGGCGGCGCGCAACTGCCGGGCCTCCGCCGCGAAGTGGGCGTCGACCCGGCGCTCGTTCAACGGGTCGCGGCAGTGGAGGACGGTGGTGGTGGTCGCGGTTGTCGTAGCCATGCGCCCACCCTACGAACGGCCCCGTCGATCACCGTAAGGATTTCAGCCCGCGCAGATCACGTCGTCGAGCCGGATGGGGTTGGAGTCGAGGCGCACGTACGCGGTGAAGGTGTCGGTGGTGCCGGAGGCCCAGTGGGTGGTCACGGTGGCCCAGCCCACCGAGGCGGTCTTCGCGACGGTGACCGGGCCGACGCCGATGTCCTGCGGCTCGTCGTGGGCGCAGAGCAGGACGTCGAGCTCCTCATTGACCTGCTGTCTCTCTTTGAGGATCTGCGAGACCTGGTTCTCCCGGTCCTGCGCGGAGGGACCGTGGTCACCGTAGAAGCCGATGAGGAAGTCGCTGATCTGGGCAGCGGTGTGTCCCCTCCCCGCGAGGGCGGCGGGCGCGGCAAGGGCGGGAACGGACGGCATGACCGGTAGCGCGAGCAGGGTCAGCAGCAGGGCACCGAGGCGGTACGGCTTGAGCATCATGTCCGGTCTTGTACCCGCCGGGCCGGTGGATCGGGAGGGCGGGGCGCGGATCTCACTCCTGTGGGGGGCGGGATTCACCGCAGAAACGACCCTCCGGCCGGTGCGCGGAAATGGGCTCGCGGCCGGCCCTCACCCGTACGTAGGGTCGATGCATGGGGAAGCCACTTGTCGCAGTGTTCAGCGGGGCCGGGATGTCCACCGACTCCGGAATTCCGGACTACCGGGGGCCCCGGGGCCTGTGGCGGCAGGATCCCGACGCCGAAAAGCTCGTGACGTACGCGTACTACATGGCCGATCCGGAGATCCGGCGCCGCTCCTGGCTGATGCGCGCCGAGATCGGCGGGCTCGGAGCACGGCCGAACGCCGCGCACCTGGCCGTGGCGGAGCTGGAGCGCGGTGGCACCCCGGTGCGGGTGATCACCCAGAACGTGGACGGGCTGCACCAGCTCGCCGGGATGCCCGAGCGCAAGGTGTTCGAGCTGCACGGCAGCGCCCGGTCGGTGGTGTGCACGGCCTGCCACGCCCGGTCGGGCATGGACCAGGCGCTGGCCCGGGTGGCTGCCGGGGAACCGGATCCCGCCTGCCTGGTGTGCGGCGGGATCCTCAAGTCGGCGACCGTGATGTTCGGCCAGCGGCTCGACCCGGAGGTGCTGGGGCAGGCGATCGCCGTGGCCAAGGGGTGCCAGGTCTTCATCGCCGTCGGGTCGACCCTGCAGGTGCAGCCCGCCGCGTCGCTCGCCGGGATGGCCGCGGAGGCCGGGGCCCGGCTGATCATCGTGAACGCGGAGGAGACCCCGTACGACCCGCTGGCCGACGAGATCCTCCGGGAGCCGATCGGCACCGCCCTGCCGGCCCTGCTGGCCAGGATCGCCGCGCCCGAGCCCAGGCCCTAGCCCAGGCCCAGGCCCGAGCCCGAGCCCCGGCCTTAGCCCTGACCCGCGTCCGCCGCCCGGCGCATTTCCGCCACGTCCAGCTTCTTCATCCGCATCATGGCGGCGGTGGCCCGGGCGGCCCGCCCCGGGTCCGGGTCGGCGATCAGGTCGATGGCGCCCGGCGGGATGACCTGCCAGGACACGCCGAACCTGTCCTTGACCCAGCCGCAAACGCCCTCCTCGCCGCCGTCGCCGGTCAGCGCGTCCCAGTAGTAGTCCGCCTCCGCCTCGTCGGCGCAGCGGATCTGGAAGGAGATCGCCTCGGTGAAGGGGAACTGCGGGCCGCCGTTGAGGCCGATGAACTGCTGGCCGTTGATCTCGAACTCCACGACCATCACGGAGTCGGCCTCACCGGGGCCCGCCTCCGTGTACCGGCCGATCCGGCCGAGCTTGCCGTCCTTGAAGACGGACAGGTAGTAGTCGGCGGCCGCTTCCGCGTTGCCGTCGAACCACAGACACGTGGTGAATCCGTTGCCGCTCATCTCTGCCTCCGGGCCGGTGGGTGGACGGTGGTCACCGTCCCTCACATACAGACCGGCCCCGGACCCGAAATTCATCGGTGGGTCCGGGGCCGGTTCGCATTCAGCCGGTAATTCGTCCGTTCGGCCTACTTGGCGGGCGCCGCACCCATCGCGAGCATGCGCTCGACGACGCGCTCGGTGGCGTTGCCGTCGTCCAGGTCGCAGAACTCGGCGCGGAACGCCGCCCGCGCCTCGGCGTACTCCGCCCCGACCTCGTCCGCGTTGCGCACGGCCTCGATCAGGCTCGCCGAGTCCGCCAGCAGCGGTCCCGGCGCCTTCGCCTCCAGGTCGAAGTTGAAGCCGCGCAGCGTGCCGCGGTAGTGCTCCAGGTCGTACGCGAAGAGGAGGATCGGCCGGTCGGTGTGCGCGAAGTCGAACATCGCGGAGGAGTAGTCCGAGATCAGCACGTCGGCGACCAGCAGCAGGTCGGCCGCGTCGGGCCAGCGGGACACGTCGACGACGAACCCGTCGCGAACACCGTCCCGGACCTGCTCCGTCACGTGGTGGTGGCTACGGATCAGCAGGACGTGGTCCTCGCCCAGCTCGCGGCGGGCCTGGTCCAGGTCGATCCGCAGATCGAGCTTGTAGCCGCCCGAGAAGCCCTCGTTGTTCTCGCGCCACGTGGGCATGTAGAGGACGACCTTCTTGCCCTCGGGCAGGCCGAGGCGTCGCCGGACCTCGGCGATCCGCTGCGCGTCGGGCCGCACCAGCGCGTCCGTGCGCGGGCTGCCGGCCTCGATGACCTCGCCGTCGTAGCCGAGGGCGCGCTTGAGGAGGGGCGTGGCGTAGGAGCTCGGGGAGGCCAGCAGGGACCACTGGGCGCTGTCGTGCGCCAGTCCCTCCAGGATCTCCGGGCTCGTGTAGTAGTCGTGCACGAAGTCGTGGCCGATCTGCTTGATCGGCGTGCCGTGCCACGTCTGTACGACGACCTGGCCGGTGCGGCGCTCGAAGCGCTGCGGCACGTTGTCGTTGGTCACGTAGTAGCGGGCGCGGGCCAGCACCTCCCACGACTCCACGCTGCCGTACTGCACGGCGCGGGCGGTCGCGGGGACCTCGGCGCGGCCGTCGCGGACCAGCCAGACGTGCTCCAGCTTCTCGCCGCGGCGCACCAGTTCCTCGTGGATGGCGCGCGGCGAGTCGCCGGCACCCTGCCCCTGGAAGGTGTCGTAGACGACGATGTCCTTGACCGGCAGGGCGCGCTGCGCCGGGTAGGTCTCGAAGCGGGCGACGCGCTGCGCGTAGTGGGAGCGGTCGTGCGGGCTGATCAGCGGGTCGGCGACCAGCACCATGCGGTCGTAGAAGCGGGCCTCGACCCGCATCCGGCGGCCCTGCACGGTGAGCGGGTGCGGCCCGGCGAAGAGCAGGCCGGGGCCCATCTGCACGGGGGCGCCGCGGTCGACACCGAGCAGTCCGGCGGTGGTTCCGCCCTGGGCGGCCGGGCGCAGCGTCGGCCACCAGCGGCCCTCGGGGAGCGTGGTGCGGCCGGCGTACACCTCGGGCAGCACGGGCTGGAAGACGGCCTCGAAGGCGTCCCCGTCACGGGTGACGGGGTAGCTGAACTCCACGCCGTGCGCGTCGTGCAGGACGAACTCGTACGGCTCGTCGGTCGGCGCGACGAAGCGGCCCCGCAGGGTGAGGGTGCCGTCCTCGGCGATGACCTCGTCGACCAGCGGCGGGGAGGGCTGAACGGAGAGGGTCAGGTGTCCGGTGTTGCCGCGCTTGGCGAAGAGGGAGCGGTCCCCCTCCTCACCGGACAGGGGCAGGACGAGGCCGTCGAATCCACCGCGCTCGTCGTGGACCACGCGGTGCTCGGTGCCGTCGGCGCCGATGACGGAGAGGCTCCAGGGCTCGGGGGCCCACTCGCCGGGCTCGCACTCGGCGTCCGGTACGGCGGCCAGGTCGGCCAGCGGGACGCGGGCGGTGAACGAGGCCCGGCCGGCGCCGGACGCCGCGGTCTCCAGCGGGAAGGTGAGGACGGTGCCCGTGGTGACGTGGACGGCCTGCAGCGCGGTGGATCCGACGGCCTCGGCGGAGAGTTCGCCGATGATCTCGACGGCGTCTTCACCCGCGGCGCGGACGTCCAGGGCGCGGGCGCGGGCGATCTCCACCTGGATGGTGAGGGCGCCGGAGACGGCCGGGACGATCCGGACATCGGGGGCCACCCAGTGCGGGGGCGGGTTCTGGCCGGTGTCGTTCTCGCCGCCCCGCAGGCGGGCGCGGTGCAGCCCGCCGGCCCCGGTGACGGCGATGGACGTGGTCCATATGCCCTGGTTCCACTTGCCGCCCGACTGGAAGATCGAGGGGTCGACGACGGCGGTGAAGCCCGCCCAGTCGGCGTGCCGCAGGGCGAGGTGCGGGGCCTTCACCGTGGCCATCGGGGAGGCGACGGTACGGGTGCTGACGACGGAGCGGCGGCGCTTGCTCCCCTCGCGGAACACCAGCATCTTGCGGGAGCCGAGGCGGCTCTCCGCACCGAGGTGGCCGGGGAGGGCGTAGCCGCGCAGCAGCAGCTTGCCGTCGGCCCAGGCCGCCTGCTCCAGGCGGCTGACGACGCGGCGCTCGCGCGGGCCGAGGGTGAGGATCTTGGCCGGGACCGGCGGACGGCCCTGCAGGAAGGGGTAGTCCGCCTGCGGGCGGGCGAGGCCCTTGACCGGCACGCTGTAGTTGTAGTCACGCTGGTGGTGCTGGAGCGCGATGAAGTCCTCGACGCGGCCTTCGCCGGCCAGGTACGCCTTGAGCCGGTCGGCGACGGTCAGGTCGGACCAGGGGCCGGTGCCGATCTCGCGGACGAGACCGCCGACCTCCTTGACGAACGCGGCGCGGAAATCCGGGCCGCCCTCGTCGACGTACTTGTAGATGAGCGGGAGTTCCTCGCTCAGCACGTTGTGGTCGTAGTCGCGCAGGTAGCGGGCGTACTTGGCGCCCTGCTTGGCCTTGAGGGACTCGCGGACCAGGCGTACGGACTTCACCCGGTCGATGAGGGAGATCGGGTCGGTGGAGCGCTGGGTGATGGAGCGCTCGCCGGTCTCGCGGACGCGCCAGTGGTAGACGCAGTCGCTGATGATGTCGACGCTGGAGGCGAAGTAGTGCGCGGGGATGCTGACCGGGGCGTCCTCGTAGAGGATGCCTTCCGGGTACTGGAAGCCGTGCCGGTCCCAGAAGCTGCGCCGGTAGACCTTGTTCCACGCGGTGCGGTCGGTGACCAGCGCCGGGAACTTCGAGATGTGGGTCTTCAGCTGGGTGCGGGCGAAGGCGGCCCGGTGTCCCCAGGACTGCTGCATGCCGACGGAGCGGAAGCGCTTCACGTTGCCGCCCGCGAAGTCCGAACCCGTCTCGTCGAGCGCGCCAATGAGCCGCTGGTAGGCGTAGTCGGGCATCGTGTCGTCACTGTCGACGAAGGCCAGGTACTCGCTGTCCTTGTCGGCGTGGCGGGCGCCCACGTTGCGGGCCGCACCGAGGCCCGCGTTGTCCTGCATCACGACGCGGAAGCGCTTGTCCTTGGCGGCGAACGCCTTGGCTATGACGGCGCTGGTGTCCGTGGACCCGTCGTCCACGAGGATGACCTCGAAGTCTTCGAAGGTCTGGGATGCGATGGATTCCAGGCACTCGTCGAGGTAGAGCTCGACGTTGTAGACGGGGACGACGATACTCAGGCGCGGCGGCATGGGTGGCGGTTTCTCCAGCGTTTTATGCTTTGTCGATGATCAGCTACTCACAGCATCCTACTCTGTAACAGAGTCATAAACTCCACCCATATGGGGCATACGCAGCCAACCGCCAGGGCGGACGGCAAAGAATTCAGCCGTCCGCCACTTCGGCGATGCGGTTGGAGGCGGCCCGACCGTGCCCGTGGGGCCGGTCAGACCTCCAGGTCTGCTTCGATCTTCTTCAATTGATGACGGGCCATCGCGAGGTTGGCGCGCCCCTTGTCGAGCGCCAGGTAGAGGAAGAAGCCCGTGGAACCGCGGGCCTTCATCAGCCGGATCAGGTGGTACTGGCTGCCGAGGGTGATGAGGATGTCCTCGATCTCGTCCTTGAGGCCGAGCATCTCCATCGTGCGGACCTTGGCGCGGACCACGTCCGTGTTGCCCGCCGCCGCGACCGCGAGGTCGAGGTCCTTGCCGCCCCCGATCGTGCCGAGGGCCATACCACTGCCGTAGTCGACGAGCGCGGCACCGAGCGCGCCTTCGATCGTGGTGGTGGCTTCCTTGAGTGCGGTCTCCACATTGACCATGAGAGGGTCCTCTTTCTCGTTTCACTGTGACTGGGATGTGAGGGAATGTGACGGGCTGTAGCTGGGTATGGCCGTGGCGGCACGCGCCGGACAGGTCGGGCCCTGCCGCCGGCCGGAACGCGAATCACCCGGGAGCGGCTCCGGGACCGCGTCGCCCGAGGGTGTGGTCGATCAGTTCTGCTATCCGGAGACTGGAGCGCCGGGCCTCAAGGTGGAGGCGCCCGACGTTGACGCGCGGTTCGGCGGTCAGGGTGAGGACCGCCGCCAGGCCCGCCGCGTAGGTGGCGACGTATCCGTCCTCACCGCGCACGAGCAGTTCGCGGAATGCACCCTGGCCGGTGCAGTCGCTGAGCCGCTGGGCCACCCCCAGGGCGGCGGCGGTCAGCGCCGCGACGGACTCGGCCTCGGCGGCGGCACTGTCCTGGGCCAGCACGAAACCGTCGGCGCTCGCGGCGAGCGCACCGGTGAGCTGGGGTACCCGGGCCCGCAGCCTGCGGAGCTCTGCGAGTATCTCGGCCTCCGTCTCGGGGGGCACCGTACTCATGTCGGCCTTTCTCCTTTCGGGCTGCCTTCGCTCGGAGCGGTCGGCGCGCAGGGCCGGTCGCAGCGGGAGCCTCACAGACTTGCCTCCAGTGCGTCGCGTAACCGGCGGAGCAGCGCCACGTCCGGGGATTGGGCCTCGGTCATCCAGTCGGGCAGGGGCGCCACGGCCGGCGGCGGGGCCGGGGTGTGCGGGGTCTCGACCAGTCCGGCCGCCGCGAGGCGCCGTACGTCGAGCAGGGTGTGGAAGGCGGGCCGGCCCAGGACCCACGCGAGGTCGGCCGGGGTGCGCAGGCCGTCGGCCCGGCCCAGCAGGGCCCGCTGCCGGGAGGTGATCGTCTGGCCCGGCGCGGCCGCCCGGGGTACGACCGGGGAGGTGTCCAGCAGGGGGTACGGCCAGACCGCGTCGAGCAGGTCCCGGCGGCGCCGGGTCTCCCGTTCGACGGCGGCGGCGGGAACGGAACGGACGGAGCCGATCCAGTGGGTGGCCCCGCGGCGGAAGCGGGAGGGCCCGCTGCCCGGGGAGAGTGCGAAGAAGGCGGCGTCGAATATGGCGGCGAGGTGGCATATCTCCAGCTCCCCGCCGGCGAGGCCGCCGCTGTCCACGAGGAAGCGGGCGACCTGGCGGCGGGCACCGGCCCGGTCCACGGCCTCGCGCCAGCGCTCGGGTGCGAGGCCGCCGCCGGTGGTGAGCAGTACGTCGAGACCGGGGGTGGCCGGGCTCTCCGCGTGCACGATGCGGCCGTCCTCCAGGAAGAGGGTGCCGCGGTCGCGGAGCAGGGCACCGGTGGCGCGCTCCGCGGCGAGTCGGGTGAGAAGGGGGGAGACAGCGGCGCAGGCGTTCGCGGCCGTGGCGGTGGCCGGGGTGGTCATCTGAGTACCAGCCCCTCGGCCAGGGCACGGAGCCTGTGGCGCGCGAGGGCGAGATTGCCGTCGGCACGGTCGAGCCACAGGTGCAGGAATACGCTGCTGTCGAAGCTCGTCTCGACGAAGCGCAGTACGTGGTATCCAGTGCGGGTGGTGACGATCAGATCCTCGACAGGCGGGCCGGCCGGTAAGCCGGCGGACGAACCGGCGGAGGGAACGGCTCCGCCACCGTGTGCCGGGTCGGTCTCCGCCGGGGCGAAGGACTCGTACTCGGCTGCCGCCCGAGCCAGTTCGGCGGTCTCGGCGGCGGTGGTCTCGTGGTCTCCCACGGGCGACTCCCCCGCGGTGCCGAGGGCCAGTCCGCTGCTCCAGTCGACCAGCGCGGCCCCCCGCGCACCAGGCAGGGCCATGGCTTCGAGCAGGCATTCGTCGATCCCGGGCACGCGGGCTCCCCTCCCGGCCGGACGTGCTGGGTGCACTGTCGTACGGCGCAACAGGAGGGAACTTACTCAAGTTCCCGTGCACGAAAGGGTGTTCTGGCATTTTCCGCTGGAACATGCCAGGAAGGGTGCGAGACCTTGGCCGGAACGCGTCGATATTTGATCACGAAGCGAGCGGAAGATCGTCCGCGAGGCGGAACGACCCTCCCTCGCGCTGCACGTAGCCCTCATGGCTGAGGGTGCGCAGCAGGTGATAGACGGTCGGCAGGGGGATGCCGGTGAGCCGGGCGAGCCGCTTGGCCGTCACCCCGCCCTCCGCGGACATCGCTTCCAGGAGGCGCAGTGCGCGCTGCACGGAGCCGATCAGGGTGGGTGTGCTGTCCTTCTGACTGTGGTCGGTGCCCATGACTAGTCCCCCTGCTCCGGTACGAGGCCTGGCAAACCCATCAAAGTGGCTCACCGGGCGCAAAACCAGCGGACTCGCGTAAACCTGAGCATAAGATCACCGCATCCCGGCCCTGGCCCGGCCCGGACCGCCGGGCCCTAGCGCGTGCAGGTCACGTACGCCGGGAGCGGGGTGTCCGCGATCAGGTGGCGCGGCAGGGACAGCCCGAAGCGGCGTTCCACGACGGCGAGGGTGTGGCGGTCGCGGTCCGCGTCCGGTTCGCCGGCCGGGCGGGCGCACGCGCCGTCCGGGGTGAGGATGCCGGCCGCGATCAGCTCTTGGAGCAGGAAGTCCGGCCGGTGGCCGCCGCGCCAGCATTCCTCGCCGAGGCCGAAGCAGCACACGAGCTCGCCGTCCCGGGCGTACGCGAACTGCTTGGGCGGGTGGTCGGGCTGCGGGTCGAGGTGGACGGCCTCCACGCCGCCCCGGGAGACCTCGGCGAGCCGTTCCGCTCCGGCCGGCAGACCGTGCTCGACGGCGAAGGACCAGCCGCCCCACCGGCCGACCCGGGCCACGCCGTCGCCGTCCGCGGTCTCGGTGACCATGCTCCAGGCGTCGAGTGCGCCCAGCGGCCCGGGGTGCACCCCGGGGAGCGCGCCGAGCCGCGCGGCGAGTTCGTCGGGGGTTATCCCCCGGGCGAAGGTCAGACCGGCGAACCACTGGTCCCAGTGAGCCAGCCACCGGATCCCGTCCGACACGTCCTCTGCGATGTCCGCCATCTCCGCACTCCCCACGGTTTCCCCACCCCGCCGGTGCTTGTTCACCGGCACGATAGTCAGTCCGCGGGCTTCTCCGGGAGGAGGCGCTCGACCATCGTCCGAATGAGCCCCTGCACCGAGTGCGCCTCCAGCATGGCGGGCGCGGTCAGGTCGTCCACGATCAGACCGAGCATCGCCAGGTACATCAGGAGCACGCCCTGCCGGTCCCCGGGCAGCCCCGCGTCCAGGTGCCACCTGATGTTGGCCTCCAGCTCCAGGCCCTGGAAGGACGCGAGCTCCGCCTGGAGCTCGGGGCGCCGGGTGCCCTCCAGCCGCAGCTCCAGCATGGCGATGTGCACACTGCGCTCGCGCCGCATCCGGTCCAGGAGCCGGGTGAGCAGGATCTCGGTGTCCAGCGGGCCGGCGAGGTCCGCCGGGTCCGGGACCAGCCGTTCCCGGGTGCGGTGCAGGATCTGCACGAGCAGCTGGGACCGGTTGGCGAAGTAGTTCGAGGCGGTGCCCGTGGGCACGCCCGCCTCGGCGTCCACCGCGCGCAGGGTCAGGCCGCGCGAGCCCTCGCGCGCCAGGACTTCGATGGCGGCGTCGAGCAGTGCGGCGCGGCGCTGCGGGTTCTGGCGCATGGGCGGGTCCCTGGGGTGGGTGGGGCACATCGGGTGAGCACTGCAGGTGCAGTGATTCGCACACGGTAGCGGACGTGCCCGGTCCGAGCCCTCCCCACCGCCCCCTCCCCCGTGTCAGGCTGCGCGTCATGGAGCGGATCATCGAGGAGATACGCGAGGACCTGTCCCGCCGGATCGCCGTGGCGGCGGACCGGCTCGCCGACCGGACGCTGGCCGAGGACCCCGCCTACGCAGCCCTGCTGGGGCGGGCCGAGCTGCGCGAGCGGATCCACCACACCCTCCGCCAGGCCGTCGAGGGGCTGTTGCGCAGTTCCCGGGGCCTGCCGGTGGAGCTCGCCGACGCCCGGGCCGTCGGCACGCTCCGGGCCGAGCAGGGACTGCCGCTCGCCTCCCTGCTGCGCACCTACCGCCGTGGCGGCCGGCTCCTCTGGCAGAGCCTCACGGAGGCCGTGACCGCGCACGACCGGGCGGCGCTGCCCCGGCTGCTGCCCGGCGCGGCCGCATTGTGGGACGTACTGGACCAGATGACGGACGCCATGACCGAGTCGTACCGCCGGACGGAGGCCGCGCACGCAGACCGGGACCGGGAGCGCCGGGCGGCCCTGCTGGACGTGCTGCTCGACGGCGCGGACGGGCCGTCGCTCTCGGCCGCCGAAGCCGCCGAAGCCGCCGCCGTGCAGCTGGGGCTGCCGGAGCGGGGCCGTTTCACGGTGGTCGTGCTGGCCGCAGGCGCGTCCGGCATCCCGGTCGCCGCCGTCGCGCCGGCCGCCCCGGCCGGGGGGCCCGGAGCCGCCTCCGCTCCGCGCGTGCTGTGGCGCATCCGCACCGACGGGGAGATCGGCCTGGTGGAGCTGGGCCACCATCCGCTGGAGTCCGTACGGGACCTGCTCGCGCCCCTCGGGGTGCGGGCCGGGGTCGGCCCGGTCGTCGAGGCGCCGGCCGAGCTGGCCCGGGCGCGGCGGCTGGCCGCCCTCGCGCTGCGCACGGCCCCCGAGTCCGAGGGCCCGCGCACCGCGGTGCTGGACGAACGGCTGCCGGCGGCGCTGGTCGCGGCCCAGGCCGAGCTCGCCGGCCGGCTGCGCCAGGTGGTGCTCGGTCCGGTGCTCGCACTGCCCGCAGAGGACCGGCGGACGCTCCTGACCACCCTGGGCACCTGGCTGGCGTGCCGGGGCTCGACCACGGACGCCGCGCAGCGGCTGTACTGCCACCGCAACACCGTCTCCAACCGGCTGCGGCGCCTGGAGCGGCTCACCGGCCGCTCCCTGTCCGACCCCCGGCAGGTGGTGGAGCTGGCGCTGGCGCACTCGGCGGTGCTGCAGCGCGTCGAGGCGGAATCCGCTACCCGCCGCGCCGCGCCGGATCCGCGGGCCTCGCGGACTCCAGGAGGTACGGCACGTCGATCACCGCGACGCCCGGCGTGAAGAACAGTCGCGCCTTCAGCCGCAGGGCGTTCTGGTTGTGCAGGGGCTGCTCCCACCAGTGGCCCACCACGTACTCGGGGATCACCACCGACAGCATGTCCGTGCCGGAGCCGGCGGCCAGTTCCTCGACGTGGGCCAGGATCGGGCCCACCACCTCCCGGTACGGCGAGTGCAGGATCTTCAGCGGCAGGCCGGTGTCGTGCTCGGCCCACGCCTCGCGCAGCCCGGTCGCCTCCTTCTCGTCCGCCGCGACCGTGACCGCCGTCAGGGTGTCCGGGCGCAGTCCCTGCGCGTAGCCGATGGCCTTGAGCGTCGGGGCGTGCACGGCGGCGACCAGGACCAGGACGTGGTGGCGGGCGGGCTTGCGCGGGGTGGCGTCGGGAGCGATGGCGACCTGCCGGGCGACCTGGTCGTAGTGGCGTCGGACGCCCTTCATGCCGAGGAAGAGCAGCGGCATGGCGATGACCACCAGCCAGGCGCCGTGGGTGAACTTGGTGAGCAGGACGATGACCAGGACCAGGGCGGTCAGGGTGGCGCCGACGGCGTTGATGGCGAGCCTGCGGTGGATGTGGATCCGCTCCTCGCGCGGGGTGGCGGGTGAGGCGAGGGCCTTCCTCCAGTGCCGGACCATGCCCGACTGGGAGAGGGTGAAGGAGACGAAGACGCCGATGATGTAGAGCTGGATGAGGCGCGTCAGTTCGGCGTCGAAGGCCACGATGAGGGCGATGGCGACGAGTGCGAGGAGTACGACGCCGTTGGAGTACACGAGCCGGTCGCCGCGGTTGAAGAGCTGGCGGGGCGCGTACCGGTCCTTGGCCAGGATCGAGGCGAGCATCGGGAAACCGTTGAAGGCGGTGTTCGCGGCGAGGATCAGGACGCCCGCGGTGACGGCCTGGAGCAGGTAGAAGAGGAAGTGCCAGCTGCCGAAGGTGGCGCGGCCGATCTGGGCGAGGGCGGTGGAGGTGGCGGTGCCCGGGGGCAGGCCCAGTTCGGTGGGGTCGGCGGCGACGTGCACCTGGTACGACATGGCCAGGGCGGTGATGCCGGCGAACATCGTCACGGAGAGCACGCCCATGGCGGCGAGCGTGCTCGCGGCGTTCTTCGCCTTGGGCTTGCGGAAGGCGGGGACGCCGTTGCTGATGGCCTCGACGCCGGTGAGGGCGGTGCATCCGGAGGCGAAGGCGCGCATCGTGAGGAACACCAGGGCGAGTCCGGTGTAGGTGTCGACCGGGGTGATCGGGAGGTCGGCGGACTCGGCCCGGATGGTGTCGCCGGTCCCGAGCCGTACGGCGGCGACGGCGAACATGAGGTAGATGACGAGGACGAAGCCGTAGGTGGGGATGGCGAAGACGCGGCCCGACTCGCGTACGCCGCGCAGGTTCATGAGGGTCAGCAGCACCACGAAGGCGACGGACAGGACCACTTCGTGGTCGCTGAGCGAGGGAACGGCCGAGGTGATGGCGGAGACGCCGGAGACGACGGAGACCGCGACGGTCATCACGTAGTCGACGAGCAGGGCGCTGGCGGCGGTGAGCGCGGCGGTCTGCCCGAGGTTCTCGGAGCTGACGACGTAGGCGCCGCCCCCGCCCGGGTAGGCGTGGCAGGTCTGCCGGTACGAGGCGACGACGACGATGAGCAGGAAGACGATGGCGGCGGCCGCGTACCAGGTGAGGTGCAGCAGTGCGACGCCGCCGAGGGCGAGGATCAGCAGGATCTCCTCGGTGGCGTAGGCCACGGAGGAGAGCGGGTCGCTGCAGAAGATCGGCAGGGCGAGTCTTTTGGGCAGCAGGGTCTCGCCCAGGCGGGAGGTGTCGAGGGGTTCGCCGACCAGCACGCGTTTCACATTGATACGCCTCATTCGGGCATGATCGTGCATGCTGTAAGCACATCACCCCTTTTGCGGCTTGTGTCACCCCATGAGGTCCTCGGTCCCGTACGGCGGCCGGCGGCCGGTGCGCGGGGGCCGGCCGGCGCGATCGGGCACGGGAGGGGTCCCGGGATCGCCTCGCCCGTCACATCTTGCGCGCCGCGCTGCGGATGGCCTCCCGGATGCGGAAGTAGGTGCCGCAGCGGCAGATGTTGGCGATGGCGTCGATGTCCTCGTCCGTGGGCTCGCTCGTGCGCTTCAGGAGTGCGACGGCGGCCATGATCTGGCCGGGCTGGCAGAAGCCGCACTGGGAGACGTCCTGTTCGAGCCAGGCCTCCTGCACGGGGTGCAGGTCGTCCCCGTTCGCCAGGCCCTCGATGGTGGTCACCGTTCGGCCCGCGCACGCGGAGACGGGCACCACGCAGGGACGGATGTCGGCGCCGTCCAGGTGGCTGGTGCAGGCCTTGCAGACGTCCACCCCGCAGCCGTACTTGGGGCCGCGGACGCCCAGCATGTCGCGGAGCACCCACAGCAGGGGCAGGTCGTCGGGCGCGTCCACGGTGACGCTCCGCCCGTTGACGGTGAAGGTGTGCGAGGGCACTGCGTACTCCTGGATCCGGGACTATCGGGGGTAGGGGGTGAAGTCGACGTCGAAGTCGAGGGGGAAGCTGCGCGGCTTGGAACCGGTGGCCCTGGCCCAGGCGTTGGCGATCGCACCGACGGCGGCGGGCACGCCGAGCTCGCCCGCGCCGCCCGGCTCGTCGCCGGTGGCCGGGAGCACGAAGACCCGTACGTCGCGCGGGGTGTCGCGCTGCCTGGCCCAGTGGAACTGGCTGTAGCTGCCCTCCAGCGGAAGCCCCTTGTCGAGGTGCAGCCCGGCGCGCAGGGTGGTGGAGATCGCGTCGGTGAGGCCGCCGATCATCTGGGCCTCCAGTCCGCGCGGATTGACCGGCAGGCCCACGTCCACGGCGATGACTGCCTTGGTGACGCGGACGTGGTCGGGGTCCCTGGTGTCGATCTCCACGAGGCACGCGGTGCGGGACTTGTACTCCTCGTGGAAGGCGATGCCCTGCGCGCAACCGGCCTCCATCGGCCGTCCCCAGTTCCCCTCCTGGGCCGCCTTGTCGAGTACGGCGCGCTGGGCGTCGGTCTTCAGGAAGGTGCGCCGGAACCGGTACGGGTCCCGGCCCGTCCTGGCGGCGAGTTCGTCGACCACGATCTCCTCGGCTCCGCGCGTGTTGGCGGAGTAGACCGAGCGCCAGGAGGCGGTGGGGATCCCGGTGGGCACCTCGGTGAGGGCCTGGGTGGTGAGTCCGAAGTGGTACGGGGACTTCACCGTGGTCAGGAAGAGGGTCTGGGCGAGGGTGGCGTTGCCGATGCCCAGCGGCAGACTGGCCGCGGTGGCGGTGATGATCTCGCCCAGGCCGTGCCGGAAGTCGGTCTCGGCGGCGGCGACGCGGTGCTCGAAGCTGAGGACCTCGCCCAGCAGGTGGGTGGCGCGGATCTTGTGGTGGGTCGCGGGGCGCATCCGGCCGTGCCGGGTGTCGTCCACGCGGGTCCACATGAGCCGGACCGGGCGGCGGCAGGCCTTGGAGATGCGGGCGGCCTCCAGGGCCGCGTCGAAGAAGAGCCGCCGGCCGAAGGAGCCGCCGGCCTGGACCACGTGCACCGTGACCTTGGACAGCGGCAGGCCGAGATCGGCGGCGATGGTCTCGCGCGCCACGATCGGGGACTTGAGGCCGGACCAGATCTCGGCCCGGTCCTCGCGCACGTCGGCGATGGCGGAGTTGGTCTCCATCGGGGCGTGGCTGACGAAGGCGAAGTCGAACTCGGCGTCGACGTACGGGGTCAGCAGGGGCGGGACCAGCAACGGCGGGGTGGCGGCGCGCAGCTTGGCGCGGATCCCGTCGTCGGACAGCTGGTCGGCGGGTCCGGGGCCCCAGGTGACCTGGAGGGCCGCCTTGGCTTCGATGGCCTGCCCGAAGGTCTCGGCGACGACGGCGACCCCGGTCGGGACGGTCACCACGTGCAGGACACCGGGCATGGCCCGGACGGCGGCGAGGTTGGTGACGGTGCGGACGGTGCCGCCGAGGGTGGGCGGGCGGCGCACGACGCAGGGCTTGGCGCCGGGCACGTCGAGGTCGAGGGTGTACTGCAGGGCGCCGGTGACCATGGCGCGGGCGTCGACGCGGCCGGTCGGCCTGCCCACGAGGGTGTGCCCGGCCCGCTTCTTGGGGGTGGCGCCGAGGACGATCAGTTTGGGGTCGGCGGCGGCCGCGGCGAGGTCGCCGTAGTCGGCGGTGCGGCCGTCGGGGGCGCGGACGGTGCCGCCGGAGGTGGTCAGCGAGGCCGGGGCCAGGCTCCAGCGGTGGGCGGCGGCCGCGACGAGGCGGGCCCGGGCGGTGGCGGCGCACTGGCGGACCGGCCCGTAGAGGGAGCGGATGGAGTTGGAGGATCCGGTGAGCTGGTTGAAGAGCAGCTCGGGCCGGGCGTCGTCCAGCTCCACGCGTACGCCGGCCAGCGGCGCGTCGAGTTCCTCCGCGACCAGCATGGCCACGGCGGTGGTGAGGCCCTGCCCGACCTCCTCGCGCGGCAGCCGGAAGCGGATGGTGCCGTCCGCCTCGACGGCGAGCGCCAGCAGGGCCGAGGTGGGTGCGCCGGCCAGGATGAACAGGTCGCCCAGGTCGATCAGGTCGGCGATGGCCGGCAGGGAGGGCACCACGGCGTGGGCGGGCTGGGGGGCCAGCGCGTCGGCGCCGGCCCGGGTGACCAGGGCCAGGGTCGGCGCGGCCACGAGGTAGGTGAGGAAGGAACGGCGGCTCTGCCCCGTGGCGTGGTTCTGCCCGGTCATGTCGTTGTGTGTCCCCACGCTGCGCGGGCCCGCCCGCGCAGACCTCCCCCGGTTTATTACCGGCACGTAGGGTAGCGACCCGGCCAGGCGATGGGAAGCCCTGATCACGCCGCGTCATCCACGGCGACATCACTCGTTCGGGGGTATCCCGATGGCCCGCCTTGATCCGTTCCTTACTCAATTCCCGCGGCGGGCCGGGCTCGTACATCTCGGCCGTACGATCGAGCGACGGCCGCCGGATGGCCTGATTCCGGCCACCGTTCCCACGGTGGAACGACCTCCACCGGCTGATGCCGTTGCGGCGCCCCGGAGTTCGCCTGACCGGATTCGTTCGCACGCCACGGACGGGCCGGAAGGCCTGCGGCATATACCAGAAGCAAGAACGTAGCGGATGTTGCCAAACGCCTTACACACCGTCGCGCCCTGTGCAACAGTCGTTACCGGTCCTTCCTTCAGACTTGGCCGTGCCGCGCCTGTATCGGAGTTCTCATGCCGTCCCACCTGTTCGCGGACCGTCCCGCGCAGCCGCCCGAGCCGGGGTCGGTGGACGCGCTGATCTCGCAGACCCGGCGGCTGCGGGGGGAAGTGGACGCGGTCCGCCGCGACACCGTCGTCGACGACGACGACGCCCAGGGCCGCTGGCAGCGCGCACTGTGCGATCTCGCCGTCCACCACCTCGACGACCTCCGCGAGCACCTCGACCAGCTCAAGGAGGGCCTGCCGCCGGCGCCCGAGACCGCCGGGCAGCCGCAGGCGGCGCCCGAGGCCGGATCCGAGGCCCAGACCCGCGTCGGCAGCGCCGAGTGGAACCTGCTGACCGACGAGGTGAGTTGGTCCGACGAGCTGTTCCAGATCTTCGGCCGCTCACCCGAGTCCGGTGCGCTCCCCCTCGACGAACTGGGCTCGACCCTCTTCTCCGAGGACCAGCCGCTGCTCACCGCGTGGGTCACCGCCTGCCTGGTGGACGGCAGACCGATCGACGGCGAGTTCCGCATCGTCCGGGCCGACGGCCGGGTCCGGACCTTGCACATGAGGGGCGAGCCGGTACTCGACTCCGACGGCTGTACGGCCTCGATGTGGGCCGTCCTGCGGGACGTGAGCGAACTGCGCCGGAGCCAGCGCGCGGTGCGCGAGTCGCGTGACTCGCTGCAGCGCCAGCGGGAGATCGCGCAGACCGAGCGCCGGCTGGCGGTCGAGCTGCAGGAAGCCGTGCTCCCCCCGTGGCGCGGCTCCCTGCGGTTCCCGTACGGCAGCGCGGGCACGCTGGACGTGGCCGCGCACTACCTGCCCTCCGCGACCAGCGCACTGATCGGCGGCGACTGGTACGACGCGCTCGAACTCCCCGACGGCTGCTCGATGCTGACGGTCGGTGATCTGACCGGACACGGGGTGACCGCCACCTCCGGCATGGCGATGATGCTGGGCGCCCTGCGCGGCATGGCCATGGCCGGCATCGAGCCCGGCCCGCTGATGGGCTGGCTCAACCAGCTCCTGGAGACCTCCGTACAGCCGGCGCTCGGATCGGCCGTGTGCTGCCGCTACGATCCCGCGCGCCGGGTCCTCTCCTGGGCGCAGGCGGGCCACCCGGCACCCCTGCTGTTCCGCCGCGGGTCGGGGCGCTCCCTGCTGCCGCCGGAGGGTGTCCTGCTGGGCGCGACCTCCGGAGCCTCGTACGGGCAGGCCGAGGAACGCCTCGAAGTGGGCGACCTGCTGGTCCTGCACACGGACGGACTCACCCCGCGCAGCATCGAGTTCAGCCGGGCGGACGGGACCGAGCGGCTGCTGGCGCTCGCGCCGCGGTTCTCGGCGGCGCGGTCGGCGCAGGAGTGCGTGCGGATCGTGATCGAGGAGTTCGGCGAGAGCGAGCGCGAGGACGACGCCTGCATGCTCGTCGCCCGGGTCGGCGGGTAACGGGCCCCGGGACCGCAAGACTGCAGGGCTGTAAGGGCTTCAGCAGGGCCGCGCCGGAAGGCGCGGCCTTTCTCGTCTCCGTACGGGGCTTCGTGCAAAGCCTGCGGCGAACCGTGCGGGGGTCGGCGTGGGACTACACCCCCGTACCGCGCGCGCCGCGCGGGGCCGGCGTGTCGGGGAGGGCCAGCTTGATCTCCTGGCGCAGGTCCTCGATGCGCGCGTACCCGGAGTACTGGGCGGTGAGCCGGTACATCTCCCGCAGCCGGTCCCAGGTCCGGTGCGAGGAGGTCTCGTTCATCGAGACCAGGGCGAGGCGCGCGTACCGGTCGGCCTGCTCCGGCTCGTCGGCGATGAAACAGGCCGAGGCCATCGAGATGTAGTCGAAGATCTGCGAGCGCTGGTAGCCCTCGCCGCGCAGCCGCAGGGCCTCCTTGGCGTGGCGCGCGGCGATCGGCGCCGCGGCGGCGTCGTGGTCCGCGAGGGTCCGGTAGGCGAGGGCCTGCATTCCGTGCAGATCGGCCTCGTCGAAGTGCTGCATCCAACTCGGCGGCGGCACGTCGCCCTTGTCGGAGACGAACAGCTCCTCCGCCTCGCCCAGCGTGCGGCGCATGGCCTGGCCCTTGCCCATGGCCGCCTGCGCCCAGGCCTCGATGGTGTGCAGCATGGCGCGCGTGCGCGGGAGGGTCTGCTCGCCGGATCCGGACTGGGCGAGCTTCATCAGGTCCAGGGCCTCGTTCGGCTTGCCCAGGTGGACCATCTGCCGGGCGGCGCGGGACAGCGCCTCGCCCGCCCGCGGCCGGTCGCCGCCCTCACGGGCCGCGTGCGCGGCGATGACGAAGTACTTCTGCGCCGTGGGTTCGAGCCCCACGTCGTGGGACATCCAGCCGGCGAGGACCGCCAGGTTGGCCGCCACCCCCCAGAGCCGCCGCTGGAGGTGGTCGGGGTGGTGGTAGGCGAGCATGCCGCCGACCTCGTTGAGCTGGCCGACGACGGCCTTGCGCTGGAGTCCGCCGCCTCTGGAGGCGTCCCAGGCACGGAACACCTCCACGGAGCGCTCCAGGGCCTCGATCTCCTGGGAACCGATCGGAGCGGCCTCGTAGCGGTCGTAGCCCGCTGGGTCGGCCTGGAAGGATTCCCCGAAGTTCCGGGCCTCCTCGGCCCGGGCGGGGTCGGTGTGCAGCCAGTCGTACATGGCGTTGCTGAGGGCGGAGCCGGCGGTGAGCACCGCTCCCGCGCCCATCAGTCCGCGACGGTTGAGCATGAGGTCCATTCCCGTGAATTCGGTGAGGACCGCGGCTGTGCGTTCGGGCGCCCAGGGCATCCCGTCGGGGTTCTCACGAGCCCCGTCCGGCTGCCGTCTGGAGGTGCGCCGCTGCCGTACGAACCCGAGGTCCTCGATGGTCACGACACGACCGAGCCGCTCGGTGAACAGTGCTGCCAGTACCGTGGGCACCGGTTCGCGGGGGGCCTCCCCCATGTCGATCCAGCGCCGCACCCGCGAGGTGTCGGTGGCCAGCTGGGGGTGGCCCATGGCCGCCGCCTGCCTGTTCACCATCCTCGCCAGTTCGCCCTTCGACCAGCCGGCCAGGCCGAACAGGTCGTTCAAGCGGGTGTTTGGACCTTTGCTCACGTCAAGCCCCCAGGTTCTCGGCTGAGTTGACAGTAGCCCGCCGTCAGATGCCCAGCGACTATTCGCCAGGCTTCGCCAGGGCACGCCCGATGGTTCGCCACCTTGCGCTCGGTGTCAGGTAGGAATGCGCCTCCCCGACCCGGTTCACCGGCGGAACTCCCCAGGGTGAAGTACGGGATCCGGCGGGGCGGCGTACGCAATTCGTCGGCGCACGAAGGGATCCGTATCACCATGTACGCAGCAACGTCCTCCGTGTCCGCACCGGTCCGGTCGCACCGCACGCTCCCGGCTGGCGGCGGCCCCTACCTCGAACCCGGCCGCCCGTCGGCCCCGGCGCAGGGCGCCGTCCGGCCGCGGCGGATGCCGGGTACCGGATCACTGCCCGTCAGCGGAAGAATCGACCTCTCGGGGCCGCAGGGGGCGCAGCTGCGCACCGCCCTCGCCTCGGTGCAGCGGATCTGTCCGGAGTTCGCCCCGGTGCAGGTACTACGGCGCAGTGGCCGTTCGGTCCTCCTGGTCGGCACCACCGGACGGATGACCGCCGTCGCGAAGGTTTTACTGGATCACTCACCCGAGTGGCGTGAGCGCTACCGGCACGAAATAGCGGCATACCGGGCCTTCGTCCGGCACCGCCCACCGGTCCGGGTGCCGCGGCTGATCGCCGCCGACCCCGAGAACTGCACGCTCGTGGTGGAGCGGATGGCCGGGCGGGTCGCGGCACTGCAGCGGCACCCGGTGGAGCCGCCGCCGCGGGTGGACCTCCGGGCGGCCCTGGGCGCGGTGTGCCGGGTCAACCAGTGGCGGCCGCCGGCGGAGTTGTTCGGCTCCCCGATGAACTACGCGCGGCGGATCGCCCGCGACTACGAGTTGGGCCTGCTGACCGATCGGGACCTCGGTGACCTGCAGAAGCTGCTGCACGGCGTGAAGCTGTCGGGCACGGCGCTGCAGTTCAACCACGGTGACGCCCTGCTGTCGAATCTGCTGCTCTCGCCGGCCGGTCCGGTCCTGCTCGACTGGGAGCACGCGGGCTGGTACCTGCCGGGGTACGACCTGGCCACGCTGTGGACGGTACTGGGCGACGCCCCGGCCGCCCGCGCCCAGATCAGCCGGCTCGCCCAGTCGGCCGGTCCGGCCGCGCGGGACGCCTTCCTGGTCAACCTGATGCTGGTACTGACCCGGGAGATCCGGATGTCCGAGACGGCGGTGCAGCGCTCGATGCTGGCGACCGCCCCGGCCCAGCCGCTGCCGGTGGGCGCCCTGTCCTCCGGTGAGGAGCAGCGGCTGCTGCTCCGCCGCCTGCACGACGATGCAGGGATGGCGCGCCGAGCGGTCCGCGCGGCGGTCGGCACGCGCTGACCGTCCCCCGATACGCGAAGTCCCGTGGCCCCCACCGCCGCGGGACTTCGCCGTTCACGGGTGCGGACAGGGGGACGGGGGACGGGGGACGGGTGTCCCCCGTACGGGGGAGCCGGATCCGCCCGGCGGGCGATCCGGGCCCTGCCGGGCAGCTGCGATCTTCGGAGCGGAGCGGGCAAGGGCTGCCCGCGACTCCGGAGGAAACCGTGTCCGTACATCCCGAAGCCCGCCCGGCGGGCGGGCGCGTCAGAGCCGCGTGGACGGCCGCGCACGCCCCGGTGGCGGGAGTTCCGCGCTGGGCGCGGGTCGCCGCGTACGCCGTTCCGCTCACCGTTCTGCCGTCCGGCATCTGGCGGTTGGGCCTCCTCTTCGTCGACCACTCCGAGGCGGACAGCGGGCAGCTGCCGGACTGGCTGCCGCTGGAGGTGTACGTCGTCCTCCTCTCGGCCGTGTCCGAGCTGCTGGCGTTCACGGCGGTCGGGCTGGTGGCCGCGTGGGGCGAGGTGGTCCCCCGGTGGATCCCGGTGCTGGGCGGCCGGCGGATCCCGGTGGCGGCGGCCGCCGTCCCGGCGGCGCTCGGTGCCGTCGCGCTGACCGCTCTGTGGACGGTCCTCGCGTCGGTGACCCAGGTGGCCGGGACCACCCTCCAGGGAGATCCGGTGCCCGCGGACTTCCCCAGTGAGGCGGGTGGCTGGACCGCGCTGTGGTTCTACCTCTGCTACGCCCCGCTCGTCCTGTGGGGTCCGCTGCTCGGCGTGGTGACCGTGGCCTACTGGAGGCGGCGGCGCCGGATGCCTTGACATCACATGATCCCCCGAACACCTTTTCTGACTCAGCATCAGAAATGCTGGAGGCACTTCCCCTCCTCCCCACACCGCTGGAGCCTGCCCATGTCCGCAAGCGCTTCACGCACCAACCCCGCCCCCCTCCCGTCCAGACGTGCGGTCCTCGCCGGTACGGGGGCCGGGGTGCTCGCCGCCACCGTGCTGCCGTCCGCCAGCGCCCGGGCCGACGGCGCCCAGGACGGCCCCCCGCTCGGCGAGTACGACGTCGTCGTGGTCGGGTCCGGGGCCGCCGGGATGACCGCCGCACTCACCGCCGCCAAGCGGGGGCTGAGTGTGCTGGTGGTGGAGAAGGCCCCGACCTTCGGCGGATCGGCCGCCCGGTCCGGAGCCGGTATCTGGCTGCCCAACAATTCGGTGATCCTGGGTGCGGGGGTGCCGGACACCCCGCAGAAGGCCGCGACGTACCTCGCGGCCCTCGTCGGGCCCGAGGTGCCGGCCGACCGGCAGGCCGCGTTCCTCGCCAACGGGCCGCGGATGCTGGACTTCGTGATGGCCAACAGCCCACTGAGGTTCCGCTTCATGGAGGGCTACAGCGACTACTACCCCGACCTGCCCGGCGGACTGCCGAACGGCCGGTCCATCGAGCCGGACCAGATCGACGGGAACATCCTGGGCGCCGAACTGGCCCGCCTGAACCCGGCGTACATGCCGGTCCCGGCCGGGATGGTGGTCTTCAGCCAGGACTACAAGTGGCTGAACCTGGCAGCGGTGAGCGCCAAGGGGCTCGCGGTGTCCACCGAGTGCCTGGCGCGCGGCACGAAGGCGGCGCTGCGCGGCGAGAGGCCGCTGACGATGGGCCAGGCCCTGGCGGCCGGACTGCGCGCCGGGCTCCAGCGGGCCGGGGTTCCCGTGTGGCTGGACAGCCCGCTGGTGGACCTGGTCCTGGAGGGCGGCGCGGTCACCGGCGTGGTGGTGGAGCAGGACGGCGTACGGGGCACCGTACGGGCCGGGCGCGGGGTGGTCATCGGCACGGGCGGGTTCGAGCACAACGCGGCGATGCGGGCGCAGTACCAGCAGCAGCCCATCGGCACCCAGTGGTCGGTGGGCGCGAAGGAGAACACCGGCGACGGGATCCGGGCGGGGCAGCGGGCCGGGGCCTCACTGGCGCTGATGGAAGACGCGTGGTGGGGGCCGTCGATCCCGCTGCCCGGGGAGCCGTACTTCTGCCTCGCCGAACGGACCCTGCCGGGCGGGCTGATCGTGAACGCGAACGGCGCGCGGTTCGTCAACGAGGCGGCTCCGTACAGCGATGTGGTGCACGTGATGTACGAGAAGGACCGGGGCGCGGCCGACTCGCACATCCCGGCGTGGCTGATCGTGGATCAGAACTACCGCAACAGGTACCTGTTCAAGGACATCCTGCCGACGCTCCCCTTCCCGGACTCGTGGTACCAGGCGGGCGCGGCGAAGAAGGCGTGGACCTGGGACGCGCTGGCCGGTCAGATCGGGGTCCCGGCGGCGGCGCTGCGGGCGACGCTGGGCCGGTTCAACGCGCAGGCGTGGAGCGGCAATGACGCCGACTTCCACCGGGGCGACACGGTGTACGACCACTACTACACGGACCCGAACGTGCACCCGAACTCGTGTCTGGCACCCGTCTGGGTCCCGCCGTTCTACGCGTTCAAGATCGTGCCGGGGGATCTCGGTACGAAGGGCGGCATCGTGACGGACGCCCGGGCGCGGGCCCTGCGTCCGGACGGCTCGGTGATCCCGGGCCTGTACGCGGCCGGCAACGCGAGCGCGGCGGTGATGGGCCACAGCTACGCGGGTGCCGGATCGACGATCGGCCCCGCGATGACGTTCGGCTACGTGGCGGCGAACGCCATCGCGGACGCGTGACGCCCGCGCCCGGGGCTACGCAGGACGGTCAGCCCTGCTGGAAGAGCTCGGCGGGGAGCGGCTTCAGGAGGGTGTAGAGGTCATCGGTGATCGGGCGGTCCCAGCTGGCGATGGTGACCAGCACGTTGTCACTGCGGTCGAACTGGACGCAGGAGATGCGGGACTCCGACAGCTTGATCTTCCGGACGATGAGGAGGTTGTCGCCCTGCATGACGGGGCAGTCCTCGACGCCGGTGACCTCGACGTCCTCGTCGTTCTCCAGTGCGTCGAGGAGCTGCGCCACCTCGAAGGGGATCTGGCCGTCGGTGAGGTCCCTGGCCGGGGAGCCCTCCGGGAGGTTCCCGATGATCATCGCGGGGCCGCGTCCGCCGAACAGGTCATAGCGGAGGAAGACACCCTGGCAGCTGCCGTCGGGCGCGGGGAGCAGCCCGGCCCCGAGATTGCCCGGCCAGTCCCCCGGGTCCATGGCCAGGACATCGAAGTCCGGGCCGGCGGGTGTGGCGGCGCGGTGGCGGCGGAGGAAGGACATGCCGCCATGGTACGTGGCCGCGCGAGTTTTCCGGCCCGGGGGCCCGCATCCGGCGACCTGTCCGGGCCGGGCCCGCCGGCCCGGCCCGTCAGACCGGGGGGACGAGCGTGAACCAGTGCGGGAGCAGGGCGGCGTCGCCGGTGACGCGCAGGGCGGTGGGCGGGAGGCGGCGCCAGAGGAACAGGGCGAGGTCGGAGGCGGTGCCGGAGGCCTCGACGTCCGCCGGGGCCGTGGCGCCGGGCTCCAGCAGGACCTGGTCTCCCGAGAGGACGGCCGTCCAGGTTTCCGGTCCGTCGGTACGCCGGAAGCGGTACCTCTCCCCCGTGCCCGGCGGTGCCTGCTGCCAGCCGCGGCGGGCCGGGGCCATGACCTCGATCGTCTGGGTCACGGCGTCGGCGGCCACGGCCGGGTCGAGGCGGTCCGGGGTGCCGGTCGCGGATTCGGCGTCCCAGCGGTGCACGGCCAGCTCGATCAGCTGCATCCGGAGCCAGAATCCCGTGGTCTGCTCGGCCGACCAGGTCCAGACCGCCGTGTCCGGCCCCAGCTCGTGGAAGAGCTCCGCCAGCTCCCGGGCGCCCTGCGCGAACCAGTCGGTCAGCGCGTCCGGGTCGCCGGGGACCTCGGGGAGGGCGAGGCCGGCCGGGTCGGGCGGGGCCGTGAGCCGTTCGCGCAGGACGTGCGCGAGGTAGCGGTGGACTCCGCCCAGGTGCCGGACGAGGTCGGTGACCGTCCAGCCGGGGCACGCGGGCACCGCGGGCACCGGCTCTCCGAGGTCGAACGCCCGGCGCACCGCCTTCTCGAACGCTGCCGCCTCGGTCCGGAAAGGGGCGAGTCTCTCGTCGTGATCCATGGAATCCACCCTGCCCACCGGGCGGCGGATCCGATCACGTTGAGCTACGGGCGAACGACTCCAGTGCGTCCCTGAGCCCGGTCCGGTCGGTGCCCAGCTTGCGGCAGGCCGCCGACAGTGCCCAGTCCGGCGCGGGCAGCACCACCGTCTCCGGCACGGGCTCCTTCTCGGCGCGCACCGCGAGGTCGGCCGCCAGCCGCTCCTCCTCCGTGAGCCCGTCCTCCCAGGCCAGCCCGCACGGCAGGGCGCCGCCCAGGCCCAGCAGGGTGTCGGTGGTCTCCGCGGCCAGCCCGTCCGCACCGCATTCCCGCGCCGTCACCACGGCCTGCATGAGCAGGTCCGCGTCCCGCAGCTCGGTGCCGAGCGCGGCCAGGGCGCAGGCCAGTTCGTAGCCCGCCGGTGAGGCCGACAGCAGGGTGACCGCCTCCTGGAGGAGCCCGGCCCGCTCCTCGGGGGCGGCGACCTGCGCCGCCACCCGCAGGGCCTGGCCGATGCCCGAGGCGGCGCCGAAGGCGCGGGCCCTCCGGACGGCGTCGTCGGCCAGGGCGCGGGCCCGCTGCGGATCGCCGGCGGCGACCGCCCGGGCCAGGTGCAGTTGCCACGGGCACCAGGCCGGATTCTGGATGCCGCGCGGGGTCAGCCGCCGGTCGACCGCCTCCAGTTCGACGATCGCGGCCTGCACCTCGCCCCGGGACAGGAGCAGTTCGGCGTACACGGTCTGCGAGTCGGGGAAGACCACGGCTGCCGGGAAGGGGCTGCCGTACTCGTGCTCGCGGGCCAGCTCCCAGGCTTCCTCGGGCCGGCCCCGGGCGAGCAGGGTGGTGAGGAGGATGGCTATGGCGTACCAGTGCACGGGGGTACGCCGGCCCACGCGTTCGGCGAGCCGCAGCCCGGCCCGGGCCAGTTCCTCGGCCTCCACGAGCCGCCCGCGCCGGTAGCGGACGTAGGCCCGCAGGCTGTAGGCGAAGGAGAGGTGCGCCCCGCGCCAGCCGTGCCGTTCGAACTCGGCGGTGCCCGCCTCGAACAGCTCCTCGGCGCGTCCGGGCCGGTCGGTGTACATGTGGGCCATCGCGACCAGGACCGGGACCTCGAAGCCGCGGTCCTCGTGGGCCCAGCTGAAGGGCCGCTCCAGCACCCGTCCGGCGTGGTGCAGCACCACGTCGACCGACTCGCCCCGCAGGCAGGCGTCCCAGGCGCGCAGCCCGATGATGTACCGCTCGGTGAGGTCGCGCCCGGTCAGCCGGTCGGCGAGGCGGGCGAGCCGGCGGGAGCGGGCCGGGGAGTCGGTCTCGGCGGCGTTGAAGGCGTCCCACATGAACTGCTCGGACTGCAGGCGCAGCCGGGCGCGTACGTCCTGGGTGTACGGGATCTCCCGCGCCAGTGATTCGGAGGCCTCGGCGAGCCGGTCGCTGTGCGCGAGGACCTGGGCGAGCCGGATGACGATGCCCTGGCGCAGGGCCGGGTCGTCGGAGGGCTCGGCGAGGGCGGCCCGCAGGTGGTTGACCGTGTTGGCGGGCTCGGTGAGCAGGGAGGCGCAGCCAAGTTCGTAGAGGACGGCGGCGCGTTCGTCGAAGTCCGGGGGTTCGAGCAGCGCGCGGGCGAGCTGGCGGCGGGCGGCCTCGGGGGCGCCGGCCCGCAGGTTCTCGCCGGCCGCCTCGCGCAGGGTGCGCACCACCCAGGGGTCGTTCTCGGGGTGGGTCTCCAGCAGGTGGCGGGCGGCCGCGGAGGAGCCGAGTCCGGCGTCGACGACGGCCGCCGCGGCCTTGCCGTGCAGGGCGACGCGGAGCGCGTCGGGGATGGCCCGGTAGATGGAGGTGGCGATGAGCGGGTGGACGAACTCCAGCCCGGCTTCGGCCTCGGGTTCCTCGGCGGCGGCCGCCGAGAGGATACGGGCGTCACGCAGCCGCCGGGTGGCGTCCGAGGCCTCCTCGGCGCCGAGGGCGGCGACCCGGGCGGCGAGGTCCTGCGGGATGGCGGTGCCGAGGACGGCGCAGGCCCAGGCGAAGCGGACGGTGGAGGGGCCGAGGCGTTCGAGGCGGGCGACGAGGCCGCTGCCACGCTGGGCGGCGGCGAGGTCGCGCAGCTGCGGGGCGTTCGCCCCGACCGGGGTCAGGCCCTTGCCGCGGACCTTGGCGGTGAGTTCGACGGCCTCGAAGGGGTTGCCGGTGGTGACGGCCCAGGCCTCCTGGCAGAAGGCGTCGTCGGCGTGTGTGCCGACGGCCTCGCGGACCAGGGTGGCGACGGCGGCCGGGGTGAGCGGGGCCAGGGGCAGCGGGCGCTGTCCGGCCCGGCCGGGCAGCGTGCGGAAGGCGTCGGCGTGCGCGGGCAGTTCGTCGGGCCGGTAGGCGACGACGAGGAGCAGCGGGAGGTGTTCGGCGCGCGGGGCGAACGCGGCGAGCCAGCCGAGGGACTCGGGGTCGGCCCAGTGGGCGTCGTCGAGGACCAGGACGACCGGGGCGCGCTTGACGACCAGGTGGGTGAGCACCCAGTCGAGCCCGTCGCGCAGACCTTGGGGGTCGGGCGGGACGCCCTGTTCCGGGGCGCAGAGTCCGAGGGCCGGGCCGACGATGGAGTACCAGCCGCCGAGGGCGGCGCGCAGCTCCTGCTCGGAGGTGCCGGCGAGCTGGGGCTGGATGAGCTGGCGGGCGACGTGGAAGGGCTGGCTCTGCTCCTGTTCGCCGCCCCGGGCGGCGAGGACGGTGCAGTTGCGGGCGAGGGCGCGGCGGCGCAGTTCGGCGAGCAGGGTGGTCTTGCCGAGGCCGGCGGGGCCGGAGAAGGCGAGCAGCGCGCCACCCGCGTCCGGCCCGGGACCGGTGAGCTGGTCCAGGGCTTCTTCGACGATCGCGAGTTCGGCATCGCGTTCGACCATCGTGCGCCGTGTGCGGGTCCGGCGGTCCGTCATGGCTGGTACCCCCCAGGCCTGTTCGGGGGTTCAGCGTACGCCCGCGCGCAGCGCGACGGATCCCAGTGCGGAAAAGAATCCGATCTTCTTTTCCGGAGGGCGTCAGTCGTGTACGGAACGGGCCGCGAGGTCCTCCAGGACGGCCACGGCCTCGGCGGCCCGGTCGGCGGCCACGAAGAGGTGGTCGTGGTGGTAGCCGGCGATGACATTGCAGCTCAGACCGTGTGCGCCGAGTTCGGCGGCGAAGGCGGCGGTGAGCCCGACGGCGTCGAGGGCGGAGTGGATCCGCAGGGTGATCCAGCCGGCCGTGTAGTCGTAGGCGAGGCCGGCCGCGTCGGCGTCCTCCTGGCGCAGTACCAGGGTGAGGCCCTCGGGTTCGAGGACGGTGGCGACGGGGGCGGTCCCGGCGGGGACGGTGGTGCCGTCGACGGTGCAGAAGACGTACCGCCCCTCGTTCAGCTCGGGCCGCATGCCGCTCAGGAGTTTCCGCAGATCGTGCTCTCCGCTCATGCGGCCACCCTAACCATCGCTCCCGTTACGGGCGGTCCGTCGGGTCGGGCCACCGCGCCGACGGACCTGCCCAAGACGCTTGCGCATCACGGTGCACATCGTCTCGTGGCGGCGCAGCGTCCCGTCCGGGGCCTGCTCCGTCCACGCGTCGGGCCGGCGGCCCCGGGCGACGTAGCCCAGCCGCTCGTAGAGAGCCCGCGCCCGGGGGTTGTCCTCCTCCACGCCCAGCTCGGCGTGGAGCAGTCCGCGGTTCCTGATCCGCAGCTCCGCCGCTCCGATCAGGAACGTGCCGATCCCGCACGACTGCAGTGCGGGGTGGACGGCCAGCTGCCACAGCGTTCCGACGCCCTCCTCGACCTGGTAGTCGACGCCGCCCTTGGCCACGGGAACGTCCGTCGCGGTGCAGACCGCGAGGTAGTCGACCTCACCGAGCCGGGCGCGCTCCAACTGCCGCGCGACCCCGGCCAGGTGCTGCTCGGAGCCCGACCATCCGCACGACGCCAGGTCCGCGTGCCTCAGGTCGCGTACGGACAGCTCCAGCACCACGTCGGTCACCTTCACCACCTCCGGCCCGTCAGCATCGGCGCCGCCCGCGCCGGGCGCAACACCGTTTCCGCGGACGGCCTCAGACCCCCGGGCGGAGGATCGCAGCGCGTACGCGGCCGTACGGGCGCGATGCCCCACCCCGGGGGTCGGGCCCGCGAGCAGCGCCCGGTCGGTGTCGGGTCGGCTCAGGTCAGGTCGAACTCACCGCCCCGCGCGTTCAGCACGAACTTGTGCCACTCGTCCGGCGAGAAGATCAGGGAAGGGCTCTCGGGACGCTCGCTGTTGCGCATCGCGATGAAGCCCTCGACGAAGGCGATCTGGACGTCGCCCACTCCCCGGCTGCTCGACTGCCAGTCCGCCTCGGTGAGATCGAGGTCCGGCTTCCCCCAGCCAGCGAGGGGCTGTGAAGTCATGCTCTCGGCCACGTGCGTGCTCCTCCCGGTACGTCGTCCGGGGGCAAGATTAACCACCGCAGCGGGTGCCGGACAGACCACGGTGAGTCACCCGTGGCCGGTCCGGCTCCCCGGCCGGCCCCTCCGTCGTCGGCCGGGCCTGTGTTCAGGAGGTCGGCTCCTGTGCCCCCACCAGCCACATCGCGAAGAACTGCGCGCCGCCGCCGTACGCGTGTCCCAGCGCCCGGCGGGCTCCCGGAACCTGGTGTTCCCCGGCCTGACCGCGGACCTGCAGGGCCGCCTCCGCGAAGCGGATCATGCCGGAAGCGCCGATCGGGTTGGTGGACAGCACGCCGCCCGACGGATTGACCGGAAGGTCCCCGTCGAGTTCGGTGACCCCGGCCTCCGTGAGCTTCCAGCCCTCGCCCTCCGCCGCGAAGCCGAGGTTCTCCAGCCACATCGGCTCGTACCAGGAGAACGGTACGTACATCTCGACCGCGTCGATCTCCCGGCGCGGGTCGGTGATGCCGGCCTGGCGGTAGACGTCGGCCGCGCAGTCCTTGCCGGCCTGCGGCGAGACGAAGTCCTTGCCGGCGAAGAGGGTGGGCTCGCTGCGCATCGCCCCGCCGTGCACCCAGGCGGCCGGCTTCGGCGAACGGGCCGCGCCCGCCCGGTCGGTGAGGATCATCGCGCACGCGCCGTCCGAGGAGGGGCAGGTCTCCGAGTAGCGGATCGGGTCCCACAGCATCGGCGAGGCCTGGACCTTCTCCAGGGTGATGTCGTGCTCGTGCAGGTGCGCGTACGGGTTCTTGAGAGCGTTGCGCCGGTCCTTGTACGCCACCAGCGAGCCCACCGTGTCCGGCGCGCCGGTGCGCCGCATGTACGCGCGCACGTGCGGGGCGAAGAAGCCGCCCGCGCCGGCGAGCAGCGGCTGCTGGAAGGGGACGGGGAGCGACAGGCCCCACATGGCGTTGGATTCGGACTGCTTCTCGAAGGCGAGGGTGAGGACCGTGCGGTGGACGCGGGCCGCCACCAGGTTCGAGGCGACCAGGGCGGTGGACCCGCCGACCGAACCGGCCGTGTGCACGCGCAGCATGGGCTTGCCGACCGCGCCGAGGGCGTCCGCCAGGTACAGCTCGGGCATCATCACCCCCTCGAAGAAGTCGGGGGCCTTGCCGATGACGACCGCGTCGATGTCCGCCCAGGTCAGTTCGGCGTCCGCGAGGGCGCGCGCCGCCGCCTCGCGGACCAGTCCGGCGATGGACACGTCGTGGCGGGCCGCCACGTGCTTGGTCTGGCCGATCCCGACGATGGCCACGGGCTCTTTGCTCACCTTGCATCCCCTTCCAGGACGGCGACCAGGTTCTGCTGGAGGCAGGGGCCGGAGGTGGCGTGGGCGACGGCCCGGTGCGATGCGCCGCGGTGGATCCGGGCGGCCGCCTCGCCGATGCGGATCAGGCCGGCGGCCATCATCGGATTGGCGGCGAGCGCTCCCCCGGAGGGGTTGACGGTCACGTCGTCGGCGAGTCCGAGTGCCTTGCAGAGCACGACCTCCTGGGAGGAGAACGGCGCGTGCAGTTCGGCCGTGTCCACCGGGGCTTCGAAGACGCCCGCGTGTTCGGCGGCGAGCCGGGTGGACGGGGAGTCGGTGAGGTCGCGCAGGCCCAGGCTGTGGGCCTCGATGCGGTGGTCGATGCCGGTGATCCAGGCGGGGCGTTCGCACAGCCGGCGCGCCAGGTCGCCGGCGGCCAGCACGACGGCGGCCACGCCGTCGCCCACGGGCGGGCAGTCTCCAGTGCGCAGCGGCCTGACCTGGTAGTCGCCCTGCGGGACGGGGCCGCGGAGCTGGGCGTGCGGGTTGGCGGCGGCCGCGTCCCGGCTGCGTGCTCCGACGGCGGCCAGGGCACTCTCGTCGGTCTCGCCCGCGTCGATCAGGGCCTGGGCCTGGAGGGCGGCCAGGGCCACCGCGTCGGGCCAGAGCGGGGCGACGTAGTACGGGTCCAGCTGGCGGGTGAGCACGTCGCGTACCGACCCGGGTGAGGACTTCCCGTACGAGTAGACGAGCGCGGTGTCGGCCTCGCCGGTCTGGATCTTGACCCAGGCCTCGTAGAGGGCCCAGGCCCCGTCCATCTCGACGTGCGACTCGGAGATCGGCGGCCAGGCGCCGACCCCGTCGAGGGTCATGGTGAAGGAGAAGGCCCGGCCGGCCAGGTAGTCGCTGGAGCCGGAGCAGGTGAAGCCGATCTCGCCGGCCTTCAGGCCGGTGGCGGCCAGCACCTGGTGCAGGACCGGCATGACCATCTCGACTTCGCTGAGCTCGTCGGTGCGGCGCAGGTGGTCGCTCTGCGCGAAGGCGACCACCGCGACCTCGCGGGCGTATCGGGCCATCAGATGAGCTCCTTGTACGCGTCGTAGTCCGCGTCCGGTTCGCCGGTGGGGCGGTAGTGGTCGGGGTAGCGGCCGCCCTCGGTCCATACGGGCTCGACGCGCAGGCCCATGCGGACCTGGTCGTAGGGGATGCCGCCGATCCGGCCGTGGAGGGCGAGACCGGCGCCGTCGAGGGCGATGTGGGCGTAGACGTAGGGGACTTCGATGTCGAGGTTCTTGGCTTTGATGTTGACGATGCAGTAGGTGGTGACCGTGCCGGCCGGGCCGACCTCGACGCGGTCGGTGGTGGCCACCCCGCAGGTGGGGCAGGCGCCGCGCGGCGGGACGTACACCTTGTGGCAGGAGGGGCAGCGCTCGCCGACGGTCCGCCGCTCGGAGAGGGCGTTGATGTATGCGGTCTGGGCGCGGCCGGGGCTGTAGACGTAGTCGAGGCGGGCCTCGGCGACGATGCCGGTGACGGCGTCGGCGAAGCTCCCGGCGTGCGGGACGGCCTCCCCGCCCGCGGGGCCGTCGTACGGTTCGAAGCAGGCGATGTCGGTGATGGCGCCGGTGCGCTCGGCGGCCCAGCGGACGCGGACGCGCATGCCGGTGCGGACGGCGTCGGGGCCGGGCGCGTCGAGGGCGTGCAGGAGGGCGGTGTCGGCGCCGTCGAGCTTGACGAGAACCCAGGCGAAGGGGGTGTCCAGGGGCTGTTGGGGGCGGGGCCGGTCGTTCCAGGCCCAGGTGGTGACGGTACCGGTGGCGGCGACCTCGACGAGCTCGCGGATCTCCTCGGCGGTGACGGGGTCGTACTCGACGGGCGGGACCATCACCTTGCCGTCGGAGGTCTTCACCCCGAGGACGGTGCCCTCCCGCAGCCCGGTGAGGAAGGCGCTCTGGACGGGCCCGAGGGACCGGGTGAAGGGGAACTCGACGACGAGGGGCGCGCGGAGCACCTCCGGTGGGGAGGGAGCTGTCATGACGATTCTCCGATGCGATCGATTCCGGTGTTTTCAGCCCCGTCGGCACAATCTCAGCCCCGCCGGCACTTTCAGCCCCGCCGGCGTTTGAGGCGCGGGGTCCGGGGCGGAGCCCCGATCTCTCAGCCCCGCCGGCGTTTGAGGCGCGGGGGTCCGGGGGCGGAGCCCCCGGCAACGGCACCGCACCCGGCCACGGCCTCGGCCACGGCGTGCCCGAACTACTCGCGCCGATACACCGCGGGCCGCTTCTCGGCAAACGCCCGCGCCCCCTCCTTCGCATCGGCGGTGTCGAAGATCGGCCATCCGCGCAGGAGTTCCGAGGCCAGCCCCTCCCGCTCCGTCATCTCGGCGGTCTCGTACACCGACGCCTTGACCGCCTCCACCGCCAGCGGCCCGCACGCATTGATCCGCTCCGCGATCTCCAGGGCCGCCGCCAGCGCCGTACCGTCCGGCACCACCCGCCCGACCAGCCCGATCCGCTCGGCCTCGGCGGCGGAGTACGGGCGCCCGGTCAGCAGCATCTCCAGGGCGTGCGTACGCGGGATCTGGCGCGGCAGCCGCACCGTGGAGCCGCCGATCGGGAAGAGTCCGCGTTTGACCTCGAACAGCCCGAAGGTCGCGCCCTCGGCCGCCACCCGGATGTCCGTACCCTGCAGGATCTCGGTCCCGCCGGCCACGCAGTAACCCTCCACCGCCGCGATCACCGGCTTGCGCGGCCGGTGGTGGCGCAGCATCGCCTTCCAGTGCAGGTCGGGGTCGGCCTTCAGGCGGTCCCGGTACTGGTCGCCCGCCATGCCCTTCCCGGCCAGGGCCTTGAGGTCCATCCCGGCGCAGAAGTCCCCGCCCGCGCCGGTGAGGACCACCGAGCGGATCCCGTCGTCGGCGTCCGCCTCCAGCCAGCCGTCGTACAGCCCCACCAGCAGCGGCAGCGAGAGCGCGTTCTTCGCCTCGGGCCTGTTCATGGTGAGCACCAGCGTGGCGCCGTGCCGATCCACGGTCAGGTGTTCCGTCCCACCCATTGCCGTCCTCCCGTCTCAAGACCTAGAACAGGTTGCAGTAGGGGAGGGTGCAGTTCAATAGTTTTCTGACACTCAGTCAGATTTCTTGGATGCCGCCCTTCCCAGTTGCCGTCTCCGGCGCTCTAATGACCGCCGGAGCAGGCCGGCCACATGCCGGTCGCCGGGAACTTCGGGAACATCCAGGGTCAGGAGGAACGGTGGAGTACAACCTTGCCGACCTGTTCGAGTCGGTCGTGGACGTGGTCCCGGACCGTGAGGCCCTCGTGTACGTGGACCACCCCGGGACCGGCGCCGAGCGCCGCCTGACGTACGCGGAGCTCGACACGGCGGCGAACCGGATCGCCCACCACCTGCTCGACAGCGGCTTGACGGCCGGCGAGCACCTGGGCCTTCACCTCTACAACGGGATCGAGTACCTGCAGACGGTGCTGGCCTGCCTGAAGGCCCGGCTGGTCCCGGTGAACGTCAACTACCGGTACGTGGAGGAGGAGCTGGTCTACCTCTACAACGACGCCGATCTCGCCGCCCTCGTCTTCGAGGGCGAGTTCACCGGGCGGGTCGCGGCCGCGCTGCCGCAGACGACGAGGCTCCGGCACCTCATCCGGGTCGGCCGGGCCCCCGAGGGCGCCCCCGAGCCGTCGATCGCGCCGGTCCCGTACGCGGACGCCGAGGCGGCCGGATCACCCGGGCGCGGGTTCCCGCCGCGCAGCCCCGACGACCTGTTCATCATCTACACCGGCGGCACGACGGGCATGCCCAAGGGTGTGATGTGGCGGGCCGAGGACCTCTTCTTCGCCGGACTCTTCGGCGGCGAGCCCTCGGGCGAGCCGGTGAAGCGGCCCGAGGAACTGGCCGAGCGGGTCGCGGCGCGCGGCGCCGGACTCACCTTCTTCCCGGCGCCCCCGCTGATGCACGGCACGTCGACGCTGACCTCGTTCATCGCCTTCAACTACGGCCAGCGGGTGGTCATCCACCGGAAGTACGCGCCGGAGGAAGTGCTCCGTACGATCGAGAAGGAGAAGGTCTCCAGTGTGTCGCTGGTCGGCGACGCCATGCTGAGGCCGCTGATCGACGCCCTGAACGGCCCGCTCAAGGGCGCAGACCTGTCGTCGCTGTTCAGCGTCTCCTCGTCCGGGGCGATCATGTCGGAGACGGTACGCGCGGAGTTCCAGCGGCTGGTGCCGAACGTGCTGCTCCTGAACAACTTCGGGTCGTCCGAGTCCGGGTCCAACGGCCGGGCGGCGGACGACTCCGGCCCGGAGAAGGGCTTCCGCCTGGTGGTCAACGACCGTACGCAGGTGGTGGATCCGGTGACGCACGAGCCGGTGGCGGTCGGCGAGCCCGGTCGCCTCGCCCAGCGCGGGCACGTGCCGCTCGGCTACTACAACGACCCGGCCAAGACCGCCGAGACCTTCTTCCGGAAGGGCACGGAGCGCTGGGTGCTGCTCGGCGACATGGCGACCGTCGACGAGCAGGGCATCGTCACGGTGCTCGGGCGCGGCTCGCAGTGCATCAACACGGGCGGCGAGAAGGTGTATCCGGAGGAGGTCGAGCAGGCTCTGAAGTCCCACCCCGACGTGTACGACGCCTTGGTGGCGGGGGTCCCGGACCCGACCTGGGGCAGCCACGTGGCCGCGGTGGTCCAGGTCCGGGAGGGCGCCGAGGCGCCGTCCCTGGACCAGATCCAGAGCCACTGCCGCACCAGGCTGGCGGGCTACAAGATCCCCCGGCAGCTGGTCATCGCGCCCGCCATCCAGCGGTCCCCGAGCGGCAAGGCGGACTACCGCTGGGCGAAGGCGGTGGCGACGGAGGCGGACACGGCCTGATCGTCCGCACCCGCCGACATGCCGCCGGGGCCCGTCGAAAGGGCCCCGGCCGGCGAGTTGTACGGGGCGCACGGGCCGTACGCCCGGCGTTCGCTCAGGACGGCGCGGGTGCGGGTGTGAGGGCCGGGGCGGAAGGCTCCGCGGGGGCGGTGGAGGCGTCGTCGCCGTCCACGCAGATCAGCGAGATGACGACCGGTGCCTGCAGACCCGGTGCCGGGTCACCCGCAAAGCCGGCCAGGGCCGTCCAGTTGTTCTTCGTCAGGGTCACCGACGCCCCGCCGGTGTCGGGGCCGGCCTGCCAGCCGTACTCGGAACGGGCCCGCGCGAGGGCCGCCTTCATGGCGGCGTCCACCGTCTCCGGCGCGTGACGCCCTGAGAGCCGTTCGTGGCACCTGCCCAGAACCCCGTAGGGTTCCCGCTCCACCGTGATGCCCTCCGCCGCCAGGATCGAGGTCATCTCCGCCACCACCGCTTCGCGAGGCAGCGGCGGCCCCGGGTATCGCGGGGGGAGAGGGCCGAGGTCCCGCAGCAAAAACGCGCCGGCGGCCGCCGTGGCCGCCGCCAATGCCGTCAAGGCCAGGGACGCCAGGGCTGTGAGCACCACTATCCGTCGCACGATGATGATGTCGGTCCTCTCGGTTCGCGGTACGGCCCGTCAGTCTGCCATCCCGCCGATCTTGATGAGCCACCGCCCGACGAGCCCCCGCCGCGTCGCGTCGTCAGGCGCCCGCCGCCAGGAACCGTTCCACGCGGGCCGCGAACCAGGCCGCGTCGTCCAGCCACGGGAAGTGGCCGGCCCGGGGCTGGACGTCGACCGAGCCCCGCGGGAACAGCGTGGCGAGCCGGGCCGCCAGGGCGGGGCGGGGGTTTCCGTCCAGTTCCGCGGCCAGTACCAGGACCTCGCCCGTGACCCGGCGGAGCGCCGCGCGCGTGGCGGGCGGGTCGAAGGCCCCGGGGCCCGCGTAGGCCTCGGCGGCCTTCTCGTTCTGCTGCCGCGCGTTCGCCGCCCAGTGCGCCCGGGCCGTCGCGTCCCATTTCCCGTAGAACACCGGCGCGGCCAGCTCCCAGTCCTCCTCGCCGTGGGCGGTGTCCGCGAGGATCCGCTCGTAGGCCGCGATGGCCGTGTCGTACGGCTCGCCGCCCGCCCGCAGCCGGGCCCCCTCCAGCCGGTCCTCCGCAGCGACCGGGAGATCCACCGCCCACGCGGTCGGGGTGACCAGGACGGTCCGGCGCAGCCGCTCGGGGTGCGCGGCCGCGTAGAGCTGGGCGAGGTTGCCGCCGGCGGAGTGGGCGAGGAGGTCCATGCGCTCCAGGCCCAGGTGCGCCCGCAGTGCCTCGACGTCGCCGACCTGGTGGTCGACGCGGTACGTCGACTCGTCCGCCGGTACCGCGGAGTCGCCCGTGCCGCGCAGGTCGAGGAGGATCAGAAGGCGGCCGTCCGCCAGTCCGCCGAGGTCTCCCAGGTATGCGGAGGCCCGCATGGCGCCACCCGGGATGCAGACCAGCGGCTCACCGCCGCCCTGGAGGTGATAGGCGAGTTCGGTTCCGTCGTAGGTGGTGAAGGTAGGCATGCCGGCCAACATAAAAGACGATCACTCGTTCGAGTCATTGATTTAACCTGCGGATTCCTGGCAATCTACCGAATGATCGGTCGGTTCTCATGGTGAGGTGACGGCATGGCGGTGTACACGGATCTCCACGACACGGGCGAGCGGCTGGGCCGCGACGAGCTGGCCGCCCTCCAGCTCACCCGGCTGCGCGCGACCCTGCACCGTGCCTACGAGAAGGTGCCGTTCTACCGGCAGGCCTTCGACAAGGCCGGCGTGCATCCCGACGACTGCCGCTCCCTCGCCGACCTGTACCTGTTCCCCCTGACCACCAAGGCCGATCTGCGCGACCAGTACCCCTTCGGGATGTTCGCCGTGCCGCGCTCGCAGGTGCGCCGCATCCACGCCTCGAGCGGCACCACCGGGCGGCCGACCGTCGTCGGGTACACCGACGGGGACCTCTCCACCTGGGCGGACGTCGTCGCCCGGTCCATACGGGCGGCGGGCGGCCGGCCCGGCCAGATCATCCACATCGCCTACGGGTACGGGCTGTTCACCGGCGGCCTCGGCGCGCACTACGGCGCCGAGCGCCTCGGCTGTACGGTCGTTCCCGCGTCAGGCGGGATGACGGACCGGCAGGTCCGGCTCATCGAGGATTTCCGGCCGGAGGTCATCATGGTGACCCCGTCCTACATGCTGACCCTGCTGGACGAGATGGAGCGCCAGGGGATCGACCCGCGTGCCACCTCGCTGCGGACGGGGATCTTCGGCGCCGAGCCGTGGACCGAGGAGATGCGCCGGGAGATCGAGGAACGGCTCGACATCGACGCGGTGGACATATACGGCCTGTCCGAGGTCATCGGACCGGGCGTGGCGCAGGAGTTCGCGGAAACCAAGGACGGCCTCCACATCTGGGAGGACCACTTCTATCCCGAGGTGGTCGATCCGCTGACCGGCGCGGTGCTGCCGGAGGGCGAGCCCGGCGAGCTGGTGTTCACCTCCCTCACCAAGGAGGCCATGCCCGTCATCCGCTACCGCACCCGGGACCTGACGCGACTGCTGCCCGGAACGGCCCGGCCGGCCTTCCGCCGGATGGAGAAGATCACGGGGCGCAGCGACGACATGATCATCCTCCGCGGGGTGAATGTGTACCCGACCCAGATCGAGGAGGTCCTGCTGCGGACGCCGGGCCTGGCTCCCCACTTCCAGCTGCGGCTGACCCGGGAGGGCCGGATGGACGCCCTGACGGTACGGGTGGAGGCGCGCCGGGAGACGGACGCCGAGCGGCGGCAGAACGCGGCCGCCGCCGTGGTCCGGGCCGTCAAGGAGGGGGTCGGGGTCTCCGTCCGGGTCGAGGTGGTCGACCCGGAGACGCTGGAGCGCTCGGTGGGGAAGATCAAGAGACTGGTCGACCTCCGCGGAGCCGGGGAGACGAGGGACACGCGTCCGGGCGGCTGAAACCACCCCTTCGGGCCCATTTGGGGGTGGCTCCCGGGAGCGGGTCGGCGCTCGGGGGTAGTGCATGAGGTGTGATCTCCACCGTCCGACAGCTCTACGACCGGCTCCAGGGCTCCCAGATCGGGCTGGCCTGGAGCCGTGGCCGGGAGATGGAGCTGATGCACCGGGCGATGGGCTTCGCGGCCCTCGGCTTCCTCACCCTGGTGCCGCTGCTGGTGGTCGTGGCGGCCGCCGCACCCGGGAGCGGCTCGGGCTTCGGCCGCTGGCTCGGCCAGGCCCTCGGGGTGACGGAGGCCTCGCGGGTCCGGGTGGAGATGCTGTTCGGCGCCGCGGATCTGGCGCTGGAGCGGACCACCGCGTTCGGTCTGGCCGCGCTCGCGGTGTTCGGCCTGACCTTCGGTTCGGCCGTGCAGACCGGCTACGAGAAGGTCTGGGACCTGCCGACCGCGCGCTGGCACACCATGTGGCTGCACGTCGTCTGGCTCGCCCTGCTCGTCTGCTACCTCGGCCTGCTCGTGGGGATCCCCTCGCCGTCGAACGACGCCATCGGCACGGTCCTCGGCGCTCTGGGCGACCTCGTCGGCACCTGCCTGTTCTTCATCGTCTCGCAGCGCCTGCTGCTCGGCGGCCGGGTCCGCTGGCGCGCCCTGGTGCCGGGGGCGGTCGCGACCAGCCTCGGGCTGCTGGGGCTGCGGATCTTCTCGCAGCTGGTGTTCTCCCCGCTCATCGCCTCCAACGCGGTGATCTACGGCCCCTTCGGCACCCTGCTCGTCGTCCAGTCCTGGCTGGTCGGCGTCGGCTTCGTGGTCTACGGCGGCGCGCTCGTCGGCCGGCTCGTGCACGAGCACCTGACCCTGCGGCGGCTGCGGCGCAGCGGGCTCTTCCCTCCCGAGGATCCCGCCGCACACCCTCCACGGCCCGGCTGACCGGGCTCCCCCGGCGGCCCCCGTCCGGGCGTCAGGGGCCGGGTGTCAGGGGCTGGGCTCCGCGAAGCGGTCGCGCAGTTCCCGCTTGAGGATCTTGCCGCTGGCGTTGCGCGGGAGGACGTCCACGAAGAGCACCCGCTTCGGGGCCTTGAAGTGGGCAAGCCTCTCCCTCGCGTAGGCCATCAGCTCCGCCTCCGTCACCTCCCCCGCCTCTCCGCACGGTACCACCACCGCGGTGACGGCCTCGATCCATCGCTCGTCGGGCAGCCCCACCACCGCCGCCTCGGCCACGCCCGGGTGGGTGTAGAGCACGTCCTCCACCTGCCGTGAGGCGACCAGCACCCCGCCCGAGTTGATGACGTCCTTCACCCGGTCCACGACCGTGAAGTACCCCTGCGCGTCGCGCACCGCGAGGTCGCCCGAGCGGAACCAGCCGTCCCGGAAGGCCTTCTCCGTGGCCACCGGGTCGTTCCAGTACCCCAGGCAGAGCTGGGGCGAGCGGTAGACGACCTCGCCCGCCGTTCCGTCCGGCACGTCCTTGCCGTCCTCGTCGACGACCTTCGCCTCCACGTGGCGCACCGGCCGCCCGCAGGAGTCCATCCGCCCCTCGTGCTCCCGCGGTCCGAGCACCGTGGCCAGCGGGCCGATCTCGCTCTGGCCGAAGCAGTTGTAGAAGCCGAGCCCCGGCAGCCGCTCGCGCAGGCGTTCCAGGACCGGGACCGGCATGATCGAGGCCCCGTAGTACGCCTTGCGCAGCCCGCCCAGCTCACGCACCGCGAAATCCGGGTGATGGGACAGGCCGATCCACACCGTCGGCGGCGCGAAGAGGCTGTCCGCCTCGCCGGCCTCGACCAGGTCGAAGATCCGCTCCGCGACCGGTGCGTCCACGATCGTGTTCCGCGCCCCCACCGCCAGGTACGGCAGCAGGAAGACGTGCATCTGCGCCGAGTGGTAGAGCGGCAGTGAGTGCACGGGCCGGTCGTCCCCGTCCAGGTCCAGCGCCTCGATCGCACTCTCGTACTCGTGGACGAGGGCCCGGTGGGTCATCATCGCGCCCTTGGGCAGGGCGGTGGTCCCCGAGGTGTAGAGGAGCTGCGCCAGCGTGCCCGGATCCCGGTCGGCCTCAAAGGGCAGCGGCTCGGCCAGCTCCGCCAGGAAGGAGCCGGGGGCGTCGCGCAGCGCCCGTACCGGGTACCCGTCGGGGATCCGCCCGGCCAGGTCGGGATCGGCGAGGACCAGGGCGCTCGCGGAGTTGTCCAGGATGTACGCGAGGTCCTCGCCGGTGAGGTTCTGGTTGACCGGGACGTGGGTGAGCCCGGCGCGGGCGCAGGCGAGGAAGGCCAGGAGGTAGGCGTCGGAGTTGTGGGCGAAGGTGGCGACGCGGTCCCCGCCGGCCAGCCCGTACCGCTCCCGCAGCACGGCGGCGCCGGTGGTGACGGCCGCGTCGAGTTCCGCGTACGTCCAGGTGCGTTCGCGGTAGCGCACGGCCGGGCGGTCGGGGACTCGCCGCGCGCTGTCGTGCACCAGTCCGTCGACCGTGTTGTCCCGCACCGCTCGCACTGCCCGCACCGCCCGGTCTGCCGTCATGGCGCGATCCTCGTCCTCCCGTACGCCCAAGGTCAATAACCGGATACCAAACGGGATGTTGACAGATCATCGGACGGGCTGAATGAGTGAGGGGCACGGACGTACCGCCTGTCCAACGGGTAACCACGCCCATCCACAGGCTGCTTGGGAGGACTGTTGCATCTCAGCACTCGTCCGATACTCCGCCGCGTCGCCCTCACCGGCGCCGCCCTGCTCGCCGCGACGGCCGCCGTGCCCCAGGCCTCGGCGGCCACGGCGCCCGACGGATCGGAGCTGAGTCGCCTCATGCCTCACGCCCCGGTCTGCCGGACGCCCCATCGAGACGAATCTGCTCCCTCTGCTGTCTTCCGCCACCTTTCACCACAGAGGGGTTGAAGGGCAGCGCGCCCTTCGCGGGCGAGCTGCCCGACGGCCGATGGGAAAAGGCGATGGAGTCGATGGAGTCGATGGACACCGTACCGGCTCCGCCTGCACCTCCTCGTTTCGGACCAGACCGAAACGAATCGACGTGCCCGTGCCGGTGGCCGAACCTGGAAGGCAAGCGAGCCAAGTGCTCGTGGTCCGCAGAACCAGCATCGATCGCAGGAGGATTCATGCGTCTTCGTAGCGTCCTTGTCACCGTGGCCCTCGGCGCGACGGTGGCGGCTGGCGGCATGGTCGTGCCCGCGCAGGCGGCTCCGCTCGGCGAAACGGCCGTCACCTGCGGGAACGCGTACTGGCCCCACCAGAACGTGGACAACGGATCCGGGACGGTGTCCCAGTCCGGCAGCGCTGCGGTGCACACCGGCCCGTACGGAGCCTGCACCACTGTCGGGTACGTGTCCCAGGGCACGCTGGTCTCCTACGACTGCTACGTGGTGAACGACTACGGCAACCGCTGGACGTGGGTCAGGGACGGTGGCGGATCCAGTCTCGGGTGGATCTACAACGCCTACCTCAGCAACGGTGGCGCCACCACCCGCTGCCCGTGACACGCTGACGACCCGGCGCCCACGCCGCACGCAGGGCCCGGCCACCAGTGGGTGGCCGGGCCCTGCGTGCGGACACGGCCAGTTGTCCAGTGAGCGTACGATCCGGCCGGTTGAGTGCCTGGCTGTGACCGACTCCCAATCATGTTTCTCAGGAGATGCGGTTGAACAGAGCGGTTACCCGTCGCGGTCCCGCCCTGCAGGCCGGCCCGAGCGTGGCGAGCCTCGCCGCCCCGGCATACCTCGCCGTGAAGTTCATCTGCCACATCACCCACGCTGTCGTCGAGCACAGCCGGCCGCAGCCCGAGCCGGAGTTCTGGCTGCACGTCGCCGTCCTGCACAAGCTCCAGACGCGAGTACATACCGCGATGGAAGCCGCTTCCACCGGGCCGCCGACGAGGAAGCCTCGTCCCTGGCCGGCGCCGTCCTCGCGCACGCCAGCGACCACGGGTCCACCACGGTGCGGTGGAAATGACCGCTGCGCCACAGCGCCCGCGCACCCTCCCACACCCACGGGTGCATCGCCCCGGCGCTCAGCAGGGGCGCGTTGTCGCCGAGACACTCGCGGACCTGGGCGTCACGTGCGAGGGAGGCATCAGCACGCCGGACAGCCTCGCGGTGCTGAACCCATCTATTGACCCGCAAGTTGCCGGTCGCGTCGACGGTGGTCTTCCACTCCGGCAGTACGCGGTCGAGGCTCTGCTCCACGACGTGCCCGCTCTGACTAGCTAGTCAACCACTCCCGCACAACGGGGAACCTCACTCCAAGACAAGACGAACGGCGCGAAGCCCCCAGATCTCAGCAGAGAGCTGGGGGCTTCAGTCAGGCGCGGGGCGCTAGAGTACCCAGATCCAGCCGCTGCATTGCCACCAAATCGGGTCTCCCTGCTTGGAACATACCCTGTAGGACGAGACGGGCGAGGGCGTCCATACCTGTCCGGAGTTGCCCCCGTTGCCGTCCGGGTCCTCGATGTAGTTCTCATCGCCGTTGATCATCCGGTAGCTCGTCCGGAAGCCGTAGCCGTCGGAGCGCTGGTCGTAGGCGAACACCCTCCGGTTGTTGTCACCAACACCACCGTGCCCACAGTTTTCTGTGAAGAACGGACCGCACCGGTTGACGTGGGTGTTGCCGTCGATAGCGCTAGCGGTCGGGGCTAAACCCACTCCTGCCCCTATGATCACCGCGAGGCCACTGGCGACGGCTGCGAGTCGGTTCCTCATGCCACTGTTCATTCTTCATCCCACCCCTTGTGGAGAATTCGAATGTGCGCGCCATTTGTACCCTCAGTGGGTATAATGTGCAACATATGCGCGGGTGTTCGGGCATATTGGGCTTGAACTCACCACTGCTTGCTCTATGAACCGGCCAGTGCACTTCCAACACACCAGTCAGATCTTCCAGCCACGCCCCGCATGAGGCTGGCTTCGGTATCTGCGTAGACGTCGCGCGCGCAGTGTCTCCATCCGGGACAGGCGTGATCTCGCCCGCAGAACCGCTGTCGTCGCCGAGGCCCGTACCAAGCTGATCGCCGTGCACGGCGACGCGGTCAGGGCGCTGGAAGACGCTTCGAACGCCATGTCGTCGGCTGCTTCCGCCTCTCGCGAGGCGGACCGGATGCTGGCGGCCGACCGGGCAGGCAAGCGGCTGTCGAACTACGACCAGGTCAAGGCCGAGGTCGCGCGTCAGGTCGGGTATGCCCAGGACGCCGCCAGGGCGGCGCAGGTCGCGGCCTCGCAGGCCAAGGCGCAGGCCGATGTCCTGGTGCAGACCGGTCTGGAGCACGGTGTCCAGTGGTCCGAGGTCGCCTCGGGCATCGCCGCCGCGGCGGACGCCGCGTGGAAGGCCGGTCAGACGGCTCAGCACGCGGTGGACGCCACCGCCGCCACCGCGGCCGGCCCGAACGCCAAGAACCAGGCCGAACTGCGCGAGCAGCAGGCCAAGAAGTGGCGGGCGAACGCCGAGGAGCACGCCCGGGCCGGGGCCCGGATGGCCGAAGCCGCGGACAAGCAGGCGAAGATCGCCGCGACCGCCGCCGGGCGAGCCAAGGACGCGCGCGTGGCGGCCGAGCAGGCGGAACGCGAGGCGTGGGAACACGCCCGAAAGACCCGCGAGGCTCGCATCGAGGCGGAGCGTCAGGCGGTGGTCGCGGCCCAGCAGCGCAAGATCGCCGAGCGTGAGCGCGACCTCGCCGCGGCGGCCCGGGCCCGGGCCGAAAACGAGCGCGATCTCGCCGCGGCAGCCCGTGCGCGTGCCGAGGCCGAGGCCCGTACGGCGTCCACCGCCCGTGCGCAGGCACAGGCGGCGGACGCGACGGCCGCGTCCGCGCGGGCGGACGTCGCCCGCCAGGACGGCATCGCCGCCGAGTCGGACCGCAAGGCGCGGGCGGAGGAGACCAACGCCCGTGACGCCGCGCGCACGGCCGAGCAGCGGCACCAGGCGCAGGAATCCCGTGCCCGGGCGACCGAGGCGATGGCCGCCTCCGGCCGCGGCACGATCCACGCCGCCGAAGCCCGAGGCGCCGTGGAACGCGGCGGCCGGCGGCTACCCGGAGGTCATGCACGGGTCCAGCCACATCCAGGCGGTCGGCTGGGACGGCGCCCGCTGTCCGGTGGCGCGCACCCTGCTGACGTACAGCCAGTCCTGAACCCCCCGCTCTCGCCGAACTACGCCGACCAGACCCGGATGTACTGCGAGGAGCGCTGGGTCACGGCACGTTTCTGCGAGCGGGACATCCTCACGTCGCCGGAGCTGAAGGTGGTCCTGGTGCGCGAACGGCGGTGATCACCCCCTGCGTGCCCCTTCCTGGCCCCGGCCCCTCACGGGCTGACGGCCAGGAGGAGGTACGCGGCGAGCACGACGATGTGTACGCCGCCCTGGAGGAGCGTCGCACGGCCCGGGGCGATGGTGAGGGCGCTGACCACAACCGTCAGGGCGAGCAGCACCATGTGGACCGGATCGAGGCCGAGCAGGAGCGGACCCGAGAGCCAGATCGAGGCCAGCGCGATGGCCGGGATGGTCAGCCCGATACTGGCGATCGCGGAACCGTAGGCGAGGTTGAGGCTGGTCTGGACGCGGTCGCGGCGGGCGGCGCGGACGGCGGCGAGGGTCTCGGGCAGCAGGACGAGCAGGGCGATGATCACGCCTACGACCGCCTGGGGCAGCCCGGCGCCGGCGACCGCCTGCTCGATGGTCGGGGAGACGGCCTTGGCGTCGCCGACCACCGCGACCAGCGCGACCACCAGGAGGCCCAGGCTGGTCAGGGCGGCGCGGGCAGTGGGCGGCGCGGCGTGGTCGTCTCGGGCGCCGGGCTCCCGCCCTGTGTCCACGGGCAGGAAGTAGTCGCGGTGGCGGACCGTCTGGACGGCGACGAAGAGTCCGTACAGGGCGAGCGAGGCGACGGCGGCGAAGGTGAGTTGCGCGGCGGAGAACTCCGGGCCGGGTTTGCTCGTGGTGAAGGTCGGCAGGACCAGGCTGAGGGTGGCGAGGGTGGCCACGGTGGCGAGGGCCGCCCCTGACCCCTCGGGGTTGAACACGGCCACCCGGTTGCGCAGGGCGCCGACGAGCAGGGAGAGGCCGACGATCCCGTTGCAGGTGATCATGACGGCGGCGAAGACGGTGTCCCGGGCGAGGGAGGCGCTCTTGTCGCCGCCATCGGCCATCAGGGTGACGATGAGGGCCACTTCGATGACGGTGACCGCGACGGCGAGGATGAGGGAGCCGAAGGGCTCGCCCACCCGGTGGGCGACGACCTCGGCGTGGTGGACGGCCGCCAGCACCGCGCCCGCGAGGCAGAGCGCGACGAGCGCCACCGCGAAGCCGGGCAGGTCCCGTCCCCAGCTGAAGACGAGCGCGACCAGCGCCACCACGGGGACCACCACGGTCCAGTCGGTCAGAGGGGATCTGCGCGCAGTCGTACTCATATCAGCCAAGTTGCCAGAAGTGTCACGCCAGTGCGGTGCAAGGCGCGCCTCCGCGGCCTTGACGTGGCTTTTCTCACGACATCGCGCGGCGTGGCGGGCACGGGGTGCGCGACCGCGGCGGCGCGGCGCTGCGCGGGACCATGGAGCCATGGCATCGGCGGACGCACCGTCACCCTGGAACGAGGAGCAGCCGACCGACCTGCACCGTGTGGTGCTGCGGGAGCTGCTGCGCCTGGTCTCGCCGCCTCCGGACGCCGAGGACGGCGGCGCCGGCCGGCCCGTGCGGGGTGTGGTGCGGCCGCCCGGCCGGCCGGACACGACCCGCGTCGTGCTGTGGGACGGCCGCGACCCGGACACCTCGGTCGGGCACGACCTGCCCTGGCGAGGGGGCACCGGGACGCCGGCGGCCCTGCCCTCCCTCGTACGCTCCGAGCTCGCCCGGCACCTCTCCGGGGCCGAGGACCCGTACTGCGCGGCGGTGTACGACTTCACCCGGTGGTGAGGCCCGGCGGCCGGCGTCACAGCGGCCGGGCGTGCCCCTCCCAGTACGGGTCGCGCAGCCGCCGCTTGTAGAGCTTGCCGTTCGGGTCGCGGGGCATCGTCTCGATGAAGTCGACCGTCTTGGGGCGCTTGTAGCCGGCGAGCTGCCGCTCGCAGTGGTGCAGGATCTCCGCGGCCAGGGCGTCGCCCGCGACGAAGCCCTCGGCGGGTTCGACGACCGCCTTGACCTGCTCGCCCCAGTCGGCGTGCGGGATGCCGAAGGCGGCGGCGTCCGCGACGGCCGGGTGGGTGAGCAGGGCCGATTCGATCTCGGCCGGGTAGATGTTGACCCCGCCCGAGATGATCATGTCGATCTTGCGGTCGCGGAGGAAGAGGTAGCCCTCCTCGTCCATCAGCCCCAGATCGCCGACCGTGAAGAAGTCGCCGATCCGGTTCTTCCTCGTCTTGCCCTCGTCCTTGTGGTAGCTGAAGCCGCCGGTGTTCATCTTGAGGTAGACGGTGCCCAGTTCGCCGGCGGGCAGCCGGTTGCCGTCGTCGTCGAAGATGGCGAGTTCGCTGATCGGCCAGGCCTTGCCGACGGTTCCCGGCTTCTTCAGCCAGTCCTCGGCGGTCGCGAAGGCGCCGCCGCCCTCGCTGGCCGCGTAGTACTCCTCCACGCAGCGGCCCCACCAGTCGATCATCGCCCGCTTGACGTGGTCGGGGCAGGGCGCGGCGCCGTGGATGGCGTGCCGCATCGAGGAGACGTCGTACGCGTCCTTCGTGTCCTGCGGGAGGGCGAGGAGCCGGTGGAACTGGGTCGGCACCATGTGGGTGTGCGTGCAGGCGTGGACGTCGATCAGGCGGAGCATCTCCTGCGGGGTCCATTTGTCCATCAGGACCAGCGGGTGCCCGATGTGCAGGGCGGCGCCCGCGAATTGGAGGACGGCGGTGTGGTAGAGCGGCGAGCAGACCAGGTGCACGTTGCCGTCGAAGGGCCGGATGCCGAAGATGCCGAGGAAGCCGCCCAGGTACGTCTCCTCCGGGAGCTTGCCGGGCAGCGGGCGGCGGATGCCGCGCGGGCGGCCGGTGGTCCCGGAGGTGTAGTTCATGACCCAGCCCAGCGTGCGGCCCTCGGGGGCGGTCGCGGGCTGCCCGTCGAGGAGCTGCGCGTACGGCCGGAAGCCCGCGACCGCTCCGACGGCGTAGCGGTGGCTCGCGGGCATGCCGGCCTCGTCGGCGGCGGCGGTGGCGGCCTCGGCGAAGCGCTCGTGGGCGATGAGGACCTTGGCTCCGGAGTCGGAGACGATCCAGGCGATCTCGGGGCCGACGAGGTGGTGGTTGACGGGGACGAGGTAGAAGCCCGCCTGGGAGGCGGCGAGATAGGCGGTCAGGAACTCCACGCCGTTGGGGAGGACGACGGCGAAGACGTCGCCCTCCTCCAGGCCGGCGGCGCGCAGGCCGTGGACGAGGCGGTTGACGTCGGCGTGCAGCCGGCCGGCGCTCCATTCCTCGCCCTCGGGGGTCACCAGGACGGCGCGCCCGGGGTCGGCGGCGGCCTGGGCCCAGAAGCCGTTGGGCGGCTGCCGGTCGGCGGTGGGGGTGGTGGACGTCGTCGCGGTCATGGCACTCACGCCTCTCGGACTCGGCCGGCGATGCGGTTGATCCGGTCGATCGCCCGCTCGAACCCGCTGGTGAGGTCGTCGAAGACGGCCTGGACGCTGCGTTCCTCGGTCATCCGGCCGACGATCTGGCCGACGGGGGTGCCGAGCAGTGGCTGGATCTCGTACTTCTGGATCCGGGAGACGGCTTCGGCGACGAGCAGGCCCTGGAGCGGCATGGGGAGCGCACCGGGGCCCGCCGGGTCGTCCCAGGCGTCGGTCCACTCGGTGCGCAGCTGGCGGGCGGGCTTGCCGGTGAGGGCGCGGGAACGGACGGTGTCGCCGGAGCCGGCGGCGAGCAGCTTCTCGGTGAGGGCGCGCGAGTGGAGGTCGGCCTCGGTGGTGGTGAGCCAGAGCGAGCCGAGCCAGGCGCCCTGGGCGCCGAGGGCGAGCCCGGCGGCGATCTGCTCGCCGCTGCCGATGCCGCCGGCGGCGAGGACCGGGAGGGGGGCGACGGCCTCGACGATCTCGGGGACCAGGACCATGGTGGCGATGTCGCCGGTGTGGCCGCCGGCCTCGTAACCCTGGGCCACGACGACGTCGATGCCGGCTTCGGCGTGGCGGCGGGCGTGCTTGGCGCTGCCGGCGAGGGCGGCGACGAGGACGCCGCGGTCGTGGGCGCGCGCGATGACGTCGGCGGGCGGGGAACCGAGGGCGTTCGCCAGGAGTTTGATGGGGTAGTCGAAGGCGACGTCGAGCTGGCTCCGGGCGACCTGCTCCATCCAGCCGGTGATCCGCCAGCCGGAGGCCTCGCCTTCGGCGAGCTCGGGCACGTGGTGCTTGGCGAGGGTGTCGCGGACGAAGGCGCGGTGCGCGGCCGGGATCATCGCCTCGATGTCGGCCTCGCCGATGCCGTCGACGGCTTTCTTGGCGGGCATGACGACGTCGAGGCCGTAGGGCTTGCCGTCGGTGTGCGCCTGCATCCAGTCGAGGTCGCGTTTCAGGTCGTCGGGGGCCGTGTAGCGGACCGCGCCGAGTACCCCGAAACCGCCCGCGCGGGTGATGGCAGCGGCGACCGCCGGGAAGGGCGTGAAGCCGAAGATGGCGTGCTCGACTCCCAGTTTCTTGCTCAGCTCCGTCTCCATGGGCGGCAGGATGCCGCAGCCCGGCGGTCGAGGGAAGAGATTTTCTGATGCAGTGTCAGATTCTTTACGGGCCGGTCGGTGCGGAGGGTGCCCGGTGGGCGGGCAGATACCCACTACCGTGCGGATCGCCTGCGGCACACTCGGCGGGTACGGGCTCCAACCCGGGGTTCGCCTGCGGCGCGCTCGCCGGTTCCGGGTCCCGGACCCCGGGCAGTGCCCTGGGCGGTGACGCCGCAGGCGGTCGGCGGGGCAGTCCGGCTTGCCGGCGTGCGAGGTGCGAAACCCGGGGCGGAGCGCCGGGAGACGGCACCGCAGGCCGGGGCCGTCCCAGCCCCGCCGGCGTTCGAGGCGCGGGGTCCGGGGCGGAGCCCTGGGAAACGAAGCCGCAGGTGGACAGCGGACAGGAGGGCGGACATGACGGTACGCACGGGGGCCTTCGGCCTGACGAGCGGAGAGGCACGGCCCGAACAGGCCGCAGCGGGCGGGCCCGAGAAGACGAGCGGCCGGCCCGCGGCAGCCGCTGGCCCGTTGACGCGGCGGCGGCTCGGGGCGCGGTTGCTCGCCCTGGGCGGGGTGCTCGTCCTGCACGCCGCACTCCCGGGCGCCGCAGGCTCCGCGGGCGCAGCAGGCGGCCCGGCCGAGCGGCGCGCGCTCCAGGGCCTGCGGCTGCGGTACGGATCCGCCCGCCAGGCCGGGTTGCTGGAGAAGCACCTGGAGGGGGTGGCGGACGAGGCCCGGCGCTTCCTCGGCCCCTCCCCCGAACACCCCTACTACGCGGGGGCGGTGGTCCTCGCCGGCCGGGGCCGCACCATCGCCCTGCACCGCGCCATGGGGTACGCGGTGCGGTACGCGGACTATGACGGACGGACCGACCGGGTCCGGGAGTTCCCGGCGGCCGAACGGATCGCGATGGCCGAGGACACCGTCTTCGACCTGGCCTCGCTGACCAAGCTGTTCACCTCCGTCCTGGCGGTGCAGCAGATGGAGCGCGGGCGACTGGAGCTGGAGGCTCCGGTGTGCCTGTACCTGCCGGAGTTCACCGGCGGCGGCAAGGAGATCGTCACAGTCCGTCAGCTGCTCACGCACACCTCCGGGTTGCGCTCCTGGGCGCCCTTCTACCAGGAGTCCACGCGGGAGGGGCAGCTGAGGCTGCTGTGGTCGGTGCGGCCGCAGGAGACCCCCGGGACCGTCTACCGGTATTCCGACCTCAACCTCATCGCGCTGCAACTGCTCCTGGAACGGATCACCGGTCGCACTCTGGATGTCCTGCTCCGCGACGAGATCACCGCTCCGCTCGGGATGCACCGCACTCGTTACAACCCACCGCTCTCCTGGCGCCGGGTCACCGCCGCCACCGAGGTGCAGCGCCCGCCCTGGTCCGGCCTGGACCGCGGGCTGGTGTGGGGCGAGGTCCACGACGAGAACGCCCACGCGCTTGGCGGTGTCGCGGGCCACGCCGGGGTCTTCGGCACCGCCTGGGATCTGGCCGTCCTCGCCCGCGCCCTCCTCGACGGCGGGGTCTACGCGGGCAGGCGCATCCTGCGCCCCGCCTCCGTCGAGCTGCTCTTCACCGACTACAACACGGCCTTCCCCGGCGACGACCACGGTCTCGGCTTCGAGCTCTACCAGCACTGGTACATGGGCGCCATGGCCACCCCGCACTCCGCCGGGCACACCGGCTTCACCGGCACCTCCCTGGTCCTCGACCCCTCCACCGACTCGTTCCTGATCCTGCTCGGCAACTCCGTCCACCCCGTGCGGACCTGGCGGGCCGGCAGCGCGCCACGGGTCGCGGTCGGCAACCGCTTCGCCCGCGCCGTCCCGGTCCGCACCCGGCACGGCGGCGCGGCCTGGTTCTCCGGCATCCAGGCGGGCGCCTCGGGCACCCTCACGCTGCCGCCGCTCGGCCCGGCCACGGCCGCCGCCCGGCTGCGCTGCGCCGTGTGGTGGGACACCGTGCCCGGCGAGGGCGCCCTGCACCTGGAGGCCTCCGCCGACGGGGAGCACTGGGAGGCTCTGCCCTTCAGCACGCTGCGGTCCACCGGCGGCTCACCCGAGCAGTGGCCGCGGGGCTCCGTGAGCGGCTGGTCGGGCCGCGTCTGGCACCGTCTCGAAGCCCCCCTCACGGCCGCCTGGGCGGGACGCCAGGTACGGCTGCGCTTTCGCCACACCGCGACCGGCCGCTACGTAGGACGCGGGGCCTACGTGGACGTGGTCCGCGTGGCGGAACCGGGCCGCCTGCTCTTCGCGGAGGACCGCCCCGCCGACGCCGACCGCATCGAGGCCATCGGCTGGACCCGGTCGGCGGACTGACCTCCCCTAGCTTGACTCTGTCGGGGATCTTGGAGTTGCCGAGGTCAGGTGCCCAGGGTGCGCCAGGATTTTGGCCGGGGGATTTCGCGCTGGTCGAGG
>NZ_JBVIAH010000011.1:126308-275463 GCF_055574035.1 Streptomyces sp. NPDC030021 | reverse complement strand
ACCTCGACAACTGCGTGGGCTCTCGGAACACCCCGAGCATGCCCACCGATCACGCCGGCGCACCGGGCAACTCCAAGATCCCCGACAGAGTCAAGTTAGGACCACGACAAGTACCGCCGCCTTGTCTGGGCTCTCGGTGTGAAACCGGTGATCGCCAGGCGGGGTACGGAGCACGGCTCCGGACTGGGTGCCAGGCGCTGGGTTGTCGAGCGCGCCTTCGCCCACACACAGAATGCCTCTCCAGCCTCCTGGCCGGCACCCAGCTCCACGGGACCCAGATGCGCCGCGCCGTCTTCCACCACTGCAAGTTCGACTCGGTCAACCTGCGTGCGGCTCAGCTGGCGAACGTCACCTTCGTCGACTGCCTGCTGCGCGACGTCGACTTCGCAGGCGCGACCCTGACCGGCGTCTCATTCCCAGGAACGACGCTCGACGGAGTCGACCTCACCAAAGCCACCCTTACCCGAGTCGACCTGAGCGAGGCGACCGCACTGGGCATCACCTCCGGCGTGGCAGCTCTCAAGGGCGCCACCATCAGCACTCCCCAGCTGCTCGACCTCGCCCCGGCCCTGGCCCAGCACATCGGCCTCACTGTCAAGGACGCCTGACCCCACAGCCTCATGCCCCCGAGCCCGTTGTGCCGCTCATTTCGTTAGCCGTTCTTATGCCGGAGCGGCCCCGCACCAGCAGGGCGGCGCGCGCGACGGCCCGTACGCCTGGAGACGCGGAACCTGACCGCGCGGCACCGAACCCGTCAAGGGACCGCCGACGTGCTGAGCGACATCGCGGTTTCGGTCGTGGCGGGGGAGTGCCTGGCACTCGTCGGCCGTTCCGGCAGCGGCAAGACCACCCTCGGACGCGGCCTGGCCGGACTGCACTCCCTCTGCAGCGGTACGCTCCTGCTCGACGGGGGAGCCGCTGCGACGCAGCCTGCGTGCCCGCGGCCGTGCCGAACTGGCCGTAGTCCAGTACGTGTTGCAGGAGGTTGCCGACCGAAGGGAGACCCTCCGTGAGCACCGAACGGCGAGAGAACCCGAAGCAATCCTGCTGCAGTCAGCCTTCCCCGCCGCCAGCAGCGTCGATGAGGTGCAGCGACGGACCGGGATGACGGTCCGTGGCGCCCGGCTGGAAGCGTGCGAGCGCTCCCGTCGCAATGCGGCTGAGCCGGTGCCGCAGAGCCCTCGCCAGTAGCGGGCAGCCTCACCGGCGACTGCATCACCCGTGTCACGCGAAGTTCCTAGCGGACATGGTGATCTTGGTCGAGAAGCGTCTATCAGCAGCTTTGCCGTTTTGTGCAGCCCATCCCCGACAACGACCGGCCGCCACCATCAGTTTGGAAAGGGCTCTGCGTCTGCTGGTATGCGCGGTGGACCGGCGATCGCGCTGGCCCGTGCACGGCCCGGATCTTCCCTGTGAAGTGAGATATCGGAGGCAAGTGAACTCTGCAATCACCCGATTTCGGTAGCCGTTCGAGACCAGGGCAACGGTGCCTGACCGGTCGTTTGTGCAGGTCAGGCACCGTTCTCAACTTCTTAGAAGAAGCCGAGCTTCTTGGGGGAGTAACTTACTAATAAGTTCTTCGTGTACTGGTGGTACACGACCGGCACCACTCCTGACCTGCAGGAATGAGGGTGATTACTGCCGCCGGTGGGGCGCTGGTCCGTGACTGGCCCGGATCTTGGTCCGAACCCCGGCGGTGTGCGCCGCGATCAGAGCGGAGACCACACCGCCGATGCAGGCCACGCCCACGACGGCCACCAGGAACAGCAGTGCCTCGCTGGTGAGGTTCAGCGTGCCGCGCATGCGGTCGAGGGCGAGCGTGAGCAGTAAGGGGAGCAGCAGGGTGGCGACCGGTCCGGCGATGAGCCGGGAGGTGGGGAGGGTGCGTCTGCGGGAGGGCAGCAGCCGGCCGTGGCCCGCCCGCTCGTGCGTGACCATGTGGACGTCGATGTCCTCCGACAGCGCCACCACGGTCTCGCCGATGCCCCGGCCGGTGATGAATCGTTCCAGCCGACGGCGGCGGCTCGTACCGAGGACCAGTTGGGTGGCGTTCTCGGCCATGGCGAAGTCCACCAAGGCGGTGGGTACCTCGTCGCCGACGACCGAGTGGTAGCTGCCACCGAGATCCTCTACGAGGGCCCGCTGGACGGCCAAGGCCGCGTGCGAGACGCCTGCGGCCAGCCCGTCACTGCGCGTGACGTGCACGGCGAGCAGTTCACCGTCGGCGGAGCGGCCCGCGATGCGTGCCGCGCCCTGCCCGTCTATGCGCCGACGTGGAGGTAGGCAGCCCATAGGGAGGGGGTTGCTGGGTAGCGGTCGCGTGCCGCGCGGATGGTGTGGTGGAGGGCGATCGCGGCTTGATCGGGGTCGAGCGATCCGGGCGGGCCGGTAGTCAGATGGGTGTAGAAGGATTCGGCGATCTCGACGGCCAAGCGGTCGTCAATTGGCCACAGGGTACCGATGACATGGGGGAATCCAGCGAGTTGGAAGGCGCTGGTGAGGTGGACGGCTTCGTCCCGCAGGCCGGAGCTGCCCGGGTTTGCGGTGCTACAGGCGGAGAGATAGGCCAGCCGGGCGTGGTCGAGGTTGACCTGGGCGAGGGTGGAGACGGTGAGCGGCGCCGTGGCGTGGTCGTGCAGGAGCAGGCGGCTGTGGGAGGGGTCGTTGCGGTCGCTGGTGCCGTGGCAGGCGAAGTGAACGATGGCGCAATGGGGTAGGCGTTCTAGGACATTGGCTGCGGTCGGAATATCGGGATTCGCTAAGAGCGAGGCGCCGTTTGCGGCTGCGGCAGGTTCGGTGAGTTGGACTGGGTGGTGGAGGAGCGCGCGGATTCGGCGGGCCTCCTCGGCTGCATGCCTCAGGGGGCTGTGACCGGGGGTAGTCGGCATGGCGACGATCAGGGACTGAGCGGGGCTGTCTGGTGATTGCCGGCGTCCACGGGCGTGCCGAAGCGCACGGATGGTTGGGGTATAGGACGAGATAACCCTGTCCAGGGCTGTGCGGCGGTGCGGGCCATGTGCGGGGTCGGTGTGGAACCCCGCAGCGTGCAGGGGGAGCTGTCCGAGGAGGGCGCCTGGTGCCCACCACACCCGTGGCAAAGGACAATCGTTTTGGGCTGGAGGGATCGCCTCACCCAGAGTGGTCAGGGCGTCCAGGGCCGGCTCGACGGCCGCTTCCCAGAGCCATTCCAGGATCTGGCGCAGGCTCTGTTGTGCGCCGATGCGGTCTCCGTCAGGCGCCGTCGTCTCGGCAAGTGCCTGGTAGAAGGCGCTCACCTGATCTTGGACTGTTTGCCGGGCGAGTCCTGGTAGTGGGCAGGAACTGATGCCGTTGCGGGTGAGTAGGAGCGCATCACTGCGGAAGTTGCTGACGTTGAATGTCACCACGGGGCCGTCAGTAGCTTCGGTTAGAAGATCGGCAGGCGTGGGGGGCAGGCCGAACGTGGTGAAGCCGTTGCAGGTCCGGATGCATTCTAGGAGCTTCTCCAACTCCTCCGCCAGCCGATGGCGCTCGCGGCTCGTCGTCTCGGCCTGTCCGAAGTCGCCCGCTGTGCCCCCGACAGCACCGTCCTGGTCAAGGAGCACGCGGAGCTCGGAGAAACGTCTTGCCAAGTCCGGATGTTGGGCCTGCAGGTCAGTCAAGTCGCTTCGGGTCTGAAGTGCTTGGGACAGGATGACTGCGCGCCCTGCCTCGGACAGGCGCAGCGCCCGGACGGCCCGTTCTTCAGCGCTTCCGCTGGGGTCGGCCAAGGCCAGGGCGGGCGCCTCTGTGGAGAGGCCGGTGCTGTTGATGAGGACGTGCTGCTGGTCCGCCCGACGTAGCCTGCGCGGTGCCGCTTCCGGCATCATCAGCACCGCCCGCTCCAAGAACCTGGCCGCCCGGCCGGGATCCGAGGATGCGGCCCAGAGGCCGGCCGTACGGGCGGCATTGACGCGGCTCCGCGGCGGGGCTGCCTCCAGCGCAATCACCTGTTCTTGTACGGACAGCGCCTCCTCCCGATCGGCCAATGTCCCAGTGCGGTCGAACCGCTCCCACAGGGCGTAGGCAAGGTTGGACAGGCTGCTGGCCCGGCCGCTGGGGTCGTCGTGCTGTCTGGCTTGGACGCCAGCGCGGCCTGCCTCTACTGCGTCATCCAGATCCGCCATATGCCCGGTTCGGTCGAAACGCAGCTTGAGGGCGGCACCGAGGGCGGACAGGCGAATAGCGCGGGCCGGCTCATCGAGGGGGGTGGCTTGGACGACACCCCGGGCCATCTCTACTGCCTCATCGAAATCCTTGCGGTCCCCAGTGTGCTCAAGCCACTCCAGCAGAGTGACAATGAGATTGTGCTGGCAACTCTCGCGATTTAGGTGGCCGGGTGGGGCGGCTTGGACAGCAGCGCGGCCTGCCTCCACTGCGTCATCCAGATCCGTCAACTGCCCGGTCCGCTTGAACCGTGAGTGCAGAGCGTTACCGAGGTAGGACAGGCGAGGGGCGCGGCTGATGTGATCGAGAGGGGTGGCTTGGACGGAGGCCCGGGCCGCCTCCACCCCTTCATCCAGATCCTGGCGGTCCCCAGCACGCTCGAACCGGGCCCGAAGAATATCTCCGAGGCTGTACAGGCGCCTTGCCCGATCTGGGTGGTCGTGCGGAGTCGTTTGGACGGCGACCCGGCTCGCTTCCACTGCCTCGTCCAGATCGGCCAACTGGCCGATCCGCTCGAACCGCGTCCGCAGGGCGTGCCCGAGAGAGTACATGCAGACGGCGCGGCCAGAGTGCTCGAGAGGGATGGCTCGGGTAGTAGCTTGGCGCGCTTCCACAACTTCATTCAGGTTCTCCAGCGTCCCGGTGCGTTCAAACCGTGTCTGAAGGATGTCTCCCAGGTAGGCCAGGTTGAGGAAGCGGTCGGGGTGATCTAAGGGGGTGGCTTCGGCGGCACTGTGGCGGGCCTTCACCGCCTCATCCAGATCTTCGCGGTCCTCGGTGCGCTCAAACCGTGTGCTCAGAGCCCACCCGAGGCTCTTCAGGCGATCGACGCGGTCAGGGTGCTCGAGCGGAGTTGCTCGGACGCTGCCTCGGGCCACTTCCACCGCCTCGTCGAGGTCCTTCATCGACCCGGTTTGCTCGAAGCGTATCCGCAGAGCGATGCCAAGGGCGGTCCGGCAAACGGCGCGGTCGGCGTTCTCGAGGGGTACGGCTTTGAGCGCATTGCGGCGTGCTTCCACCAGCTCGTCCAAGTCCTCAGGCGTGCCGGTGCGTCCGAACCGGGTTTGCAGCACGTCGCCGAGGCGCGACTGGAAGAGGGCGCGATCGGAATGGCCGGGGGGAGTTATCCGGGTGCTGCTGCGAGCCGCCTCCACTGCCTCATCCAAATCCGCCAGCGTCCCCGTACGCTCATACCGCTCCCGCAGAGCCACGCCGAGGTTGTCCATGTACGGGGCGCGGTCGCGATGATCGAGGGGTGTGAATCGGATGGCACCGCGGGCCGCCTCCACCGCCTCGTCTGAATCCGTCAGCATCCCGGTACGTTCGAACCGCGCTTGCAGAGCGAGACCGAAGCCGGACAGGTAAGCGGATACGTCGGGGTCGCTGGGGGTGGCTTGGGTGGCGTCCCGCCATGCCTCCACCGCCTCGTCCAAATCATCCGGCGTCCCGTTGAGCTTGAACCGCGCGTGAAGGACATTTCCGAGGCGGGCCAGGTGGAGTGCGCGGTTGGGGTGATCGAGGGGGGTGGCTTGGGCGCCATCCCGAATTGCTTCTACCGCCTCGTCTAAGTCCTCGCGGACCCCGGTGCGGTCAAACCGCTCCCGCAGAACGTGGCCGAGTTGGGTCAGCCAAAGGACTCGGGCGGGGTGATCGAGGGGGGCGGCTCGGGCGGCATCCCGAATTGCTTCTACCGCCTCGTTCAAATCCTCGCGGACTCCAGTCCGATCAAACCTCTCACTCAGAACGAAATACAAGCTGGAGAGGTAAGTGGCACGGCCGGGGGCATCGGGGAGGTCGGCTTGGGTGACACGGCGGCGTACCTCCACCTCCTCATCCAAGTCCGCCAGCGTCCCCGTGTGCTTGTACTGACTTTCCAGGGCCATAGCTAGGCCGGTCAGGCAGGGAACGTAGTGGGAGTGGTCTTCGGGGATGCTGCCCGTGATGCGCCTCCACAACGCCACGCTAGGTGCTAGGAGAGTGGCGTCCACTGGTGTGCTCGCAGTGCGGTCGAGCCACTCCGTCGCAATGGGTACCGACCGCGCAGCGAGCGGGGCGAGCAGTTCCTGCGGCAGAGGATCCATCCCCGCGACGAAGCACCGCGTGAAGAACTGGAGTGTGGCGTCCCAGTCCTGTTGGGCTTCCTCCGGGGAGCGAGCTTTAGCGCGGTAGTAGTGCAGCCACCCCAAGACGTAAGCGGCTTCGAGACCATCCGCGTGGTCGGAAACGTACTCGGCAAGACGATACGCCTCGTCCAGCGCCGCCGGCTCCAATACTGGGGACCAGTCATCCGTGGCCATCACCAGATCCAGCCTCTTCCATACCACGGCCTGCAGTTCCTCGCGCTGCCCCATGCGCCCTCCCCGTAACTGCCGATCCGTCAACTACCAAATAGTGTCAGGTAGTTGCACGGAAAGGGGGAGTTCGGAGAGCATGAGTGCGCAGACCACGGCCACGGCCACGTGCAGTGACCTAGCCTCCGCGCACGGCCATAGGAAGCAGCGAACGGGGGTGCGGGATGCCTGATCAGTACGACAGCGGCAGAGACATGCAGTCGCGCGAAGACGTCGCCTACGTGTGCGACCAGCTGCACCGCATACGGTCCTCCCTGCAAGCGCACAGCCCCCAAGGCGCGACTCCGCTGGAGCGCTTTCTAGCTGCGCTGCGCGACGCGGAAGATCTCATGGCACCGCTGAACGCACTCCATGAGGCATTGCTGGCTGCAGGCGACGCTGCGGGCATCCACGGTGGCGCACGTGGGTTGAACCCTCTAGGGATCGACCCTGCCACGCCTGAGGAAGTGGTATTGCTGTGCCCGACGAGCCAGTGCTCGCGGTACAGCTGGCCCGACGGCCACGAAGCTCCCCACTGCCGGATCAGCGGTCGACCCCTACGCCGAGAAAGGCTGTAGTGGTGGGCGGCTTCCTCAACGCCCTCGGGCAGAAGCTTGCCGAGCGCTGGCTGACGCTGCTGGTCCTGCCTGGGGCGCTCTTCCTCACCACTGCCGTCACCGCCCGAACCCTCGGGCAGGCCCACGCCCTGGACTACCCACGTCTCATAGGCCAGATCACCCGCTGGGCGAAGACCCCCGCCGTATCCACCTTGGGTGGCCAAGTCGTGCTTCTCGGCGCGGTCCTCGCCGCCGCTGCGGCGGCCGGGCTGGTCGCGCAAGGCTTGGGAACACTGGTGCAGCGCACTGTACTGGCCGCCAGCTGGCGTACCTGGCCGGCCCCACTGCGGCAGTGGGCACGCATCCGCGTCACCCGCCGCCGCGCTCGCTGGACCGCCGCCCAGCACCGCTACCGACAGCAACTGGACGCCGACGCCCGCACCCTGGCCGTCCAGCGCCGTAGGGCCGATCCCGCTCAACGACGCGCCGCGCACCATGCGATGAATCGCATCGCCGCGGAGGAGCCGGACCGGCCCACGTGGAGTGGGGACCGCATCCACGCCGTTGCCGTCCGCCTCGAGCGCGACCATCACTTGGACCTGCCCGTTCTGTGGCCGCACCTGTGGCTCACCCTGCCCGACGCCACCCGCGCCGAGATCACAGCCGCCGAACAAGCCCTCACCCGCGCCACCACCCTCGCCGGCTGGGCCATCCTGTACGCGCCGCTGACCGCATGGTGGTGGCCAGCCGCCCCGCTTGCCGCCGCCCTCGCCCTGACCGCCCGGCACCGCATCCGAAGCGCCACCGACACTTACGCCCAGCTGGCAGAGGCCGCTACCCGTCTCCACACCACCGACCTGGCCGGACAGCTCGGCATCGACCACGCCGACTTCCTCGACGTCAGGCTCGGCGACACGATCACCCAACGGCTCCGCGCCCGCCCTTCTCTCCCGCCCGCCTCAGGCGACAACCCGCGCTGAAGCGAGGAATTTCGTAAACCACTGCTCTGCTTCACCTAATATCTATGGCCCTGCGGGGCAGCCTGGTCACTTTGAGGTCGGCACGGTCTCCTCACGTAGGCGCTCGATCTCGAGGTGTTGGGACGAGATGCGGGAGAACGCAAGCTGCTTGAACTCCTTGAGTTCGGCGAGTTCTGTCTCCCGCTGTTCCAGGGCTTTGAGGCGGCGGTCGAATTCCTCGGCCAGGTGTTGGTAGGGGCCGGGTCGTAGTGTGCTGTCGCGGTTTCCAGTCGTGCCTGGCCACGCTGCGGCGAACAGGCACGCCAGCACTGAACTCGGGCCGGATCACCTTCAGCGCGACGGGCCGCCCGCCAGGTGTGAACGACAGGTACACCTTGCCCATGCCGCCCGCACCCTGGATCGCCGCCAGCCGGTATCCGCCCACAACGGCAGGGTCGTCGTTCCTCAAGGGCTGGAAGGGCCTCAAAGCGGTACACCACTCATATCGGCTCATCCCCTGTTTAGAAGCCATCTCAATTGGCGACTTGGGTAGGCTGTCGGCTGTGGTGGGGATCGTTGAGCGGCTGGTGCCGGATGAGTTGTGGGTGCTGTTCCAGCGGGTGGTGCCGGAGGCGCCTTCGCGGCCGCAGGGTGGTGGCCGGCGTCGGTATGGTGACCGGGAAGTGCTCGCCGCGATCGTGTTCGTTGCCACGTCGGGCTGCACATGGCAGCAGCTGCCGACGGCGTCGTTCGGGCCGTCGGGGGCGACAGCCCACCGGCGCTTCACCGAGTGGACGAAAGCCAGGGTGTGGGCCAAGCTTCACCGCCTGGTCCTCGACGAGCTTGGCGCTCGCGGTGAGCTGGACTGGTCCCGCTGCGCGATCGACTCGGTGAACATGCGGGCTCTGAAAAGGGGGACCTGACGGGTCCGAATCCTGTTGACCGGGGCAAGTTCGGGTCGAAGATCCACTTGATCACGGAGCGGACCGGTCTGCCCCTGTCCGTCGGAATCTCTGGCGCGAAGCTGCACGACAGTCAGGCCCTCGAACCCCTCGTCCGCGGAATACCGCCCATCCGTTCACGCCGCGGACGCCGACGACGCAAGCCCGCCAAGCTCCACGCGGACAAAGGCTACGACTACGCCCACCTGCGACGATGGTTACGCGGACGTGGCATCAAGCACCGCATAGCCCGCAGGGGCATCGAGTCCTCGCAGCGACTGGGCCGCCACCGCTGGACCATCGAACGCACCATGGCCTGGCTCGCCGGCTGCCGCCGCCTCCACCGCCGCTACGAGCGCAAAGCCGAACACTTCCTTGCCTTCACCAGCATCGCCTGCACCCTCATCTGCTACCGAAGACTGACCAAATGAGATGACGTCTTAGCAGACTCGTCCGGTCACGGCTAGCAGGCCATGGCAAATGGCATGCGCACGACGTCACGGCAAGGCTGGCCGACAGTATCGAGGCTGGCCAGAGATCTGGCTCCGCGCGTCGCCCTCGCGCCGTCGCAACTTGCCCGCTTCCGGTCACTACCGGGCTAGGACTGACTCCAGGGCCTTCTTGATTTCGCGAATGGCCTCTCCAACACCGGGGATTGGGATCGCGCTGATCAGACTGTCGAAGAGGTTGTCGATGGTCTCGAGCAGCTTGCCCAGCAGCTTGCGGGCACGCTTCCAGAGAGCTCGGCGTTGTGGATCTGGATCTTCGGGCGGATCCGCAGCGTTGAAGTTCGGATCGTCATCGATGTCGCGCCCCGTGGGCGGACGAGCTTCACGAGCAAGTCGCAATGCACCCTCGGCGCGATCCTCGGACCAGTCAATGACATCAAGCTTCAACTGGAGGCTCGGCCCGCTCAGCCCCACACGGTCCAAGGCAGCCTCTAGTTGCTCAACAGGTTCGCCATCCTCGTAAACGCGCAGAGCGTCGCGCACTTGCTTGAAGGCGTCGCGCTCGCGGAGCTGCCTCAGCGCGGCCCGAAAGCCTCCTCGGAGCGATTCAGGGACGAGCGGGCCATCTTCCATGACGATCTGGCCCATGCGTTCCTCGAGGAGTTTCACGCAATGGACGAGGTTTTGCCGCTCTGCGACCGACACCTGGTCACCTCCGACCGAGCTAGATCAGTGACCCCTTGCCCACGTTATGGGTCGATACAGGTGCCTGCATCCCAGCGCGGGCGATGCGGGTCGAGTGCGCCGGAATCGGCGAGCAGCCAGGCATGGCACTTACCGGGCCCAGCGGTACAGCGCTCGAGGTGACGACAGCCCGCCCCGAGTCACCTCAGGCCGGGCAGTCCAGAGAACGTCACGCACATGTCTTCAACGTTCCATTGCAGGTCAGCGTCGATGCGAACATGTTCAAGTAGCGAAAAGCCGACGAGGCCCAGCACATCAAGAACCCCCAACTCCGCCACGGCCAAAGCGCTGCGCGCCGTGCCGGCCCGCGGCCGGATCGCGGTCACCGGCACCCCGGTGGAGAACAACATCACCGAGCTGTGGGCCATCCTCGACTTCCCTGTCAAGTCAGCGTGTTGAGATTGGGGCCTCGTGACTGACGGCCTCTGGAAGAGGTCACCGCGTCGTTCTGCCCGCCCGGGGAGGGTGAAGTGGTTGTCTTTCCTTTAATGCTCTGCTCGACCCATTAAAGGAAACCACGACGTGTCGCTGAGTGCTCCAGGACTCAGAAGTGCTTGGCTCACTGTGCAACGAATTCAGTCCCGTCAGTCCCTCGCCCAGCAGGTCGGAATGAATGGAGGGTTGTCTGCGTACACCCGAACGTACCCGGCCAGGAAAGGCGAAACGGACTCACCCTGGATTGGCTCCCCCGGTCCTTAGAACCTCCAACAGAACGATCAACGATGCGGTTGGACCGTTCTCGATATCAGGTTGGCCCTTCGGCGGGTGACGCGGCCGAAGCGGAGGGATGTAGGTGATGAGTTGTGGGCAGTGGTCGAGCCACTGCTGCCGAAGGTCGAGCGGCGCTTCGCGCTACCCAAATCGTCGCCATCCGCGCCCAAGTGGCACCAATGCGATGCGGGCCTATGGTGGTTTGTAGAGCATGTGTGATGTGCCGACGATGCATGCAATCCGGCTGACATCTACGGAGCAACTCCTGTCCAAGGAGGTGCCGTGAACGAGCCTGTCTTCCTCGTCCTCTTCATCGATGAGCCAACACCGTCCGAACAGGAGGGCCTCCGCCTCGGACGGTCGGTGCAGGGACCTGGGGACCATCTGCTGTGGACGTCCTATGCCCAACCTGGCGTTGTGGGGCGCTTCCTACTCGAGGAACTTGCCAGTGGACGGGTGCGAAGTGCTGCCTTCCTGCCAGAGATCCCGCCGGCGGATCTTCGTTGGCTTGCCACTGAGTGGTGGGGCCGGCTTGTCGCCGACCTCGACCTCATCGATCTCCTCATCAGTGTGACGGAGAATCAATGGACTCGCGAGTCTATTGACGAAGAGCGGCATATCGCTGTCCTGCGGCCTAAGCGGAAGCACCCGGAGGGTGGGGAGCGCGCGGCGAGGGTCCGCGAATTGGAGGGAACGGCAGCCGCTTACCGGCAGACGCTATTCAGTGCCGAACCTTCTGCGATGCGCGTGAGCCTGGGTGAAGTTAGACAGGACATCCGTGCCTGGTTCGGCAACCTCGCCGACCCTGATATCGGTGGCGCGATCGCCTTGCTCACCCTCTCGGGTGCGCATCACGGCTCCGATGAATTCGTGCTGAGAAACCCTGCCGCCCTGGGCCTGCTCTGTGAGTATCCGGATGATTCACTCGCCGCACACCGACGCGACGGCAGTCTCCAGGTTTCGGCTGTCGGCACCACCTTGCAGGCAGCCCTTCATCATGTGGCCACATTTCGTACCCCAGCCGATGCCTGGGAGAGCGAGTTGGCCGCGCTTCGGGCCACAGACGGCGCCGCAAAGTACATGGCCCTGCTTGAACTGACCGGGCTGCGCGATCCCGAAATCGTGATCGGTGAAGGACTTGTCCTCGAACAGACAGGGCTCACTGGGGCACAGACTCTGGCCGCTAGTCATTCCCGTTCTTTGAGGGTCGACATCGGTGACATCGTTCCAGTAGTCCTGCCAGCGTGGTGCTTGAATGCCTCACTAAGAGCACCGGGGGGTGAACCGGTCAGGCCCACACCGCTGCGCTTCGCGGCAGGTGATTCGCAGCGGAACGTGTGGGACATACAGTCAGAACTTCTTAAACGGAGTTGGATATGAGGGAGCAGCTCTTCATACCACAACGCTTTCAGGATGAGATCCGCCAGCATGTTGTGAAGTGCTCGGAGAGCCGCCTGGCGCAGTTGGTCGACGAAAGCATGGACGAAGACCGCAGGACTCCGCTCGTCATTAAGTACACCTCAGCCCGGTATGCCGGTAGCTATCGCACCGGAAGTGGGGGCCTTTACATCTCCGATACTCCAGGATTCACGTGGGGTGACGCCACATATGTCACCCCCCTGGCCTTCCCGATCTCATCAGCCATCTTCGGCCGAGTTGGCGTGGTGGCTCGGTTCTCTCCGGAGAAATGGCTGGTCTATGACGCCACCCAGCCGCTTCTGGAGGAGTTGTACATGAGGTGGACCGTACTTCAGCCTCGTAGTCGGCAGTTGCTGCTCACCTGCCACTCGCAACTGGCCAACCAGTTCATGCGGAACTTGTTCAGAACAGCCTTTCAGATCGACTGCGTGTTGTTCAAGCCCGACCAGCGCAACCGCTGGTACACGCGCCATGGTGACGTATGGATGGCCGTCTCGGACTGGGATTCAAACCATGAGCTTATACATGTCGGGCCCAGCGGTTCCTTCACGGACGCACGTATCGCGGTACTCGCGGAGGAGGAATTCGAACCAGTCCACTACGATCTGCGCCGCAATGCACTGATCGGCCCTCTGACCCCACTGGCGGCCAACCCTATTGCTGCAGCGAAGGTCCGTAAGGCTTACGCTGGCAACACTCTCGTACATCTGCACGCGTAAGGATTATCGCAAATGAAGGGCATCCTCGGCCTAAGCGCCAACTTCATCGATTGCATGACGAACCCCGTACACGGAAACGAAGTCAACCAGGCATACGCCTCACGATTCATCGAGCTCACTCAACGCGATGAAAGCCTGCCGGGGCAGCTTGCAGCAGTCAACCTCTCAGCGAGCGACACAGACCTACTTTCTATGCAGTCCTGGCTTTGGTATCTGAGGTGGCTGGCCACGCGAACAGCACCACCTCGGGACGAGTTCCTAACCGCCCTCTATGCGGATGCTGATGATTCCTTGGTCCGCCTCATCATTCTTGATTCAGTGATGACTCATCCATCGGTGGTGCGCTCCTACAGCGACTTCCAGGAGCGCCAGTTCATACCGCTGGACGAGCTTCCGCCGAGCTGGCCGCGGAACCTTCTTCTCAGTCTCGTCTCAGAAGCGCCGGCAGCACGAGACGACGTCGACGCCAGCCCGACTGAGCAGCTGCAAAAGACCGTGGAGATAGCATCCTCCCTGCTCCAGATAGCCAGTCCGCCCGCTATGGTGCTACTGCGTGGGCTGCTGAAATATCCGTGGCAAATGCGGGACGATGTCGTTCGGTTCGTCGATGGCGTACTGCAGTCTTCAGGCATGAGAGCTCCAGAAGTGGATCACTTGAGACACAGGCTGGGGCTGATATGAGCGAGTTCCTCGACGACGGGGGTAGTACAGACGGATGCGGCCAGCCGCGTGCGGCTCCCTCGCGCACCACCGCGTAGGAATCTATGTGCCCAGCCGCGCGTTCGAGCCGTGCAAGTCGCGGCCGATCAGGTCGGGGCGGGAGGCCGCCTGCGGGTCAGGGACGGTGGTGCGGTGGCCGCGTCGGCGGTGCCGGCCCGCGACGCCTGCCTCTCGCATGAGTCGGGCGATCCGGCGCCGGCCGCAGGCGTGGCCCTCACGCAGCAGGGCTGCGTGGATCCGCGGGGCGCCGTAGGTGCCGCGTGAACGCGTGTGGACCTCGTTGATCAGCGTGGTCAGTTCCTGATCACGTCGGGCCCGCGGGCGGGTGGCGGCCTGTCGGCGCTGGTAGAAGGCGGACCGGGAGACCTTCATCAGCTCACACGCCCGTTTGACGTTGTGACCTGCCTGCTTCTCCGCCTCGATGAACGGATGAACCGTCACCGGGTCACCCTCGCGAAGAAAGCCGTCTTAGATGCAACCGGTCAGAGCAACAGTGCAGGTTGAGGGCGGTACAAGTGGCAAGACTGGGTCGGCCGGGGATGTCGGATGAGATGAAGGCCGATCTGTGGCGGCGGTGGAGGTCCGGCGAGTCGATCAGCGTCATCTCGAGAGGCATAGGCAAGCCGCCTGGCTCGGTGTTCACCGTCCTCAAGCACCACGGAGGAATCGCTCCCCTGTCCCGCAAGGAGCGCGTCGGAAGTTTGACTCTGGGCGAGCGGGAGGAGATCTCCCGCGGTCTGTGCGCTGGCGACTCCTACCGGGCGATCGCCGCTCTCCTGGGGCGAGCCGTGTCCACGGTCAGCCGTGAGGTCAACAGCAACGGCGGACGCGACGTCTATCGGGCGATCCCCGCGCAGGAGCGTGCACTTGAGCGCCGCCGGCGTCCGAAAGAGTGCCTGCTGGCCCGCAGGCCGGCGCTGAGGCAGACGGTGCTGGCCCTACTGCGGGAGGAGTGGTCACCGGAACAGATAGTCGGGCATCTGCGTCTGCATCATGGTGACGACCCGGAGATGCGGGTCAGCCACGAGACGATCTACCGGTCGGTCTACACCACCCGGTGGAAAGTGGTGCCCCGCGAGCTCTGCAAACGCCTGCGGACCGGCCGTCCGATCCGGAAGAACAAACGACACACGGTGAAGGGTCAGTGGCGCTCACAGATCATCGATGCCCGACGATCGAGGACCGGCCCCTGGCCGCAGAGGACCGCAGCGAGTCCGGGCACCTGGAAGGCGATCTGGTGATCGGCTCGAACAACAGCCAGGTCGCGACACTCGTCGACCGCAAGACCCGGTTTCTCCACATCGTGCAGCTCGCCAGCCGCCACACCGCCGTGGTCGTTCCGGCTCTGGCCCGAAGCCTACGCACGCATGGATTCCCGCCTGCACGGCACGCTGACCTGGGATCGCGGCATGGAACTGGCAGCTCATAAACGCCTCTGCGCCGACACCGGCATCGACGTGTTCTTCGCGGCCCCACGAAGCCCCTGGCAACGAGGCACCAACGAGAACACCAACAAGCTGCTCCGCCAGTACCTGCCCAAGGGGACCAACCTGTCGACCTTCAGCCAGGACGACCTCGACGCGATCGCGACGAAGCTCAACGACCGTCCGCGCAAGTGCCTGGGATTCCGGACACCAGCCGAGAGCGTTGCCTTGACCGGTTGAATCTAAGGTGGCCCGCTTGAGGATCTCGATGTCCTCCCGCAGGCGGCGGTTCTCCCGCCGCAGCTCGGCAAGCTCGGAGCGTTCGTCGCGCTCCAGGTCCTTGGGCTGGTGGCTCTCGTCGGCCTGGGCCAGCCAGAGGCGGACAGCGGTCTCGGTCAGGTCGAAATCCCTGACGACCTCGGGCACCGACCGGTCTCCCCGCAGGCACAGCTCGACGATCTCGGCCTTGAAGTCCGGCGTGAACTGCCGCCGCGGCCGCGGCTTCTTCTTCTGCATGTTCTCCATCATGGACATCCCTCCCAGGGCACAACCCCAGATCTCGGATGTCCGCCAAACCGAAGCAACCTCAGCCCGGACCACCGATGGCGAGCGGGGCGTAGTTTGATGACTAGCTTTGTGCTCGAGATTGAGGACGACGCGGTCCCGGATCCATCTCCGGGCTACGGGCAGCGAAGACTGCCAATGTCTGCTGGTATGCGCGATGGACCGGCGATCGCGCTGGCCCGTGCATGGCCCGGATCATCTCTATGAAGCGGGATATCGCAGGCAATGAACTCTGGAATCACCCGACTTCGGTAGCTGTTCCGAGACCAGTGCATGATGCCTGACCGGTCTTTTTACGCAGGTCAGACACCGTGCTCAACCTTTTAGAAGAAGCCGAGCTTCTTGGGGGAATAGTTTACTAATAAGTTCTTCGTCTGCTGGTAGTGCTCCAGCATCATCTTGTGGGTCTCGCGGCCGATGCCCGACTGTTTGTATCCGCCGAAGGCGGCGTGTGCCGGGTAGGCGTGGTAGCAGTTCGTCCAGACGCGGCCCGCCTGGATCGCGCGGCCCGCGCGGTAGGCGGTGTTGATGTCGCGGGTCCAGACGCCCGCGCCCAGGCCGTACGCCGTGTCGTTCGCGATCCGTACGGCGTCGTCGAAGTCCTGGAAGGACGTCACCGACACCACCGGCCCGAAGATCTCCTCCTGGAAGATCCGCATACGGTTGTCGCCCTCGAAGATGGTCGGCTGGACGTAGAAGCCGCCCGCGAGATCGCCCTCCAGTTCCCGGCGCTCGCCGCCCGTCAGGATCTTCGCGCCCTCCCGCTGGCCGATCTCCACGTACGACAGGACCTTCCTCAGCTGCTCCTCCGACGCCTGCGCCCCGATCATCGTGTCCGTGTCCAGCGGGTGCCCCGGCACGATCAGTTCGGTGCGGGCCACGGCCGCGTCGAGGAAGTCCCCGTACCGGCCCCGCTCGATCAGCGCGCGCGACGGGCTCGTGCACACCTCGCCCTGGTTGAGGGCGAACATGGTGAAGCCCTCCAGGGCCTTGTCGCGCAGGTCGTCGTCCGTCGACCAGATGTCGTCGAAGAAGAGGTTCGGGCTCTTGCCGCCGAGTTCCAGGGTGACCGGCTTCAGGTGCTCGGCCGCGTACTGCATGATCAGCCGGCCGGTGGCGGTCTCCCCGGTGAAGGCGATCTTCGCCACCCGGGGACTGGACGCGAGCGGCTTGCCCGCCTCCTCCCCGAAGCCGTTGACGATGTTGACCACGCCCGGCGGCAGCAGGTCCGCCACCAGGCTCAGCCAGTAGTGCACCGACACCGGGGTCTGCTCGGCCGGCTTCAGCACCACCGTGTTCCCGGCCGCCAGCGCCGGGGCCAGCTTCCACACCGCCATCAGGATCGGGAAGTTCCACGGGATGATCTGCCCGACCACACCCAGCGGTTCGTGGAAGTGGTAGGCGACGGTGTCGTCGTCGAGCTGGCTCAGCGCGCCTTCCTGCGCGCGCAGCGCTCCCGCGAAGTACCGGAACTGGTCGACGGCCAGGGGCAGGTCGGCCGCCAGGGTCTCCCGCACCGGCTTGCCGTTCTCCCAGGTCTCCGCGACCGCGAGGGACTCCAGGTTCTGCTCCATCCGGTCCGCGATGCGCAGCAGGATCGACGACCGCTCGGTGACCGAGGTACGCCCCCACGCGGGCGCCGCCGCGTGGGCCGCGTCCAGCGCCCGCTCCACGTCCTCGGCCGTGCCCCGGGCGACCTCCGTGAAGACCTGGCCGTTGACGGGGGAGGGGTTCTCGAAGTACCGCCCGCGGGCGGGCGGAGCGTACTCGCCGCCGATGAAGTGGTCGTAGCGGGACGCGTACGACATGAGCGCCCCCTCGGTACCGGGCGCAGCGTAGCGGGCCATGGTGTCCTCCCCTTGCCGGGCGCCGGCCGCCGTCGGACAGCGCTCGGGTGGAGGCTAGGAGCGGGCAGGTTGCGGATACGTTGCACGCCGCCGTCCACCGGGGTCCGGGTCCGGGCGCACACCGAACTCCCGGTCCAGGGCCCGTACGCGGGCCAGCGCGGCCGGCCTGCGCTCCGGCGGCAGCGCGGCCGCCAGCGCCCGCCACGCCTCCGGGTCGTCCGCGCCCCACGGGCCGCACACCCAGTCGGTCAGCAGCCCGGCATCCGCCCGCGCGATCACGGCCGCCCGCGCCTGGTCCTCGATCCGGCGCCGCAGCCGGACGATGCCGGGCGCGGTGGAGGCCGGCAGCAGGGGGCCGGGGTAGTGGTGGAGAGCCGCGGACACCGCCCCGGCGGCCAACTGCCGCGTCAGGGCGGTGAAATCCGCGTCCAGCGGACCGGCCGTGCGATACGGGCGCGAAAGCGGCGCCGACGGCCCCAGCAGGGCGCGCAGCCGGGAGATCTCGGCGCGTAACGTCACCGGTGACACCGACTCGTCCTCGTACAGGGCGATCGCCAGCTCCTCGCCCGACAAGCCCTCGGGATGGTGCGCGAGCAGCGCCATGATCTCGCTGTGCCGCCGCCCCAGCCGGAGCGTGCGACCGGCGGTGACCAGCAGTGCCTCGTCCTGGCCGAGGGCGGCGAGCGTGTCCCGGGCGGCCGGCGGATCCGGTTCGAGCAGGGTCAGCTGGGCTTCCGCCGCCCGGGCCACCGCCTGCACGAAGCCGAGGGAGTGCGGGTGGGCCAGGCCGTCGCCCCCGGTGATGTCCACCGCGCCCAGCAGCCTGCCGGTCCGGGGATCCCGTACCGGGGCCGCCGCACAGGTCCACGGGTGCACCCGGCGGCTGAAGTGCTCGGCCCCGAAGACCTGCACGGGCTCGCCCGTCGCGACCGCCGTCCCGGGCGCGTTGGTCCCCATCGCCGACTCCGCCCAGCGCGTACCCGGGACGAAGCCGAGGCCCTCGGCCCTCCGCAGGGTGCCCGCTTCGCCCTCCACCCACAGCAGGCTGCCCCGCGCGTCGCACACCGCCAGCAGATGCGCCCCGTGCGCGGCGAACGCCCCGACGAGATCCCGGAACAGCGGCATCACCCGGGCCAGCGGGTGCTCCTCGCGGTACGAGCGCAGCTCCGCCTCCGCCAGCTCCACCCGGGGCGCGCACTCCGGGCTGAGCCGGGCCCGCGCGCACCGCCGCCAGGACCGTGCGATGACCGCCCGGACCGGCTCCTCGACCCGCCCGTCCCGGGTGAACGCGGCATGGGCCCGCCGTAGTTCGCGCGTGCGCGCGGCCGGATCGGCCCCGCCCGGCAGCGCCACCGAAGGATCGCCCATGTCACCCTCCCGTGGTGCCGCGGTACGGAGTTACGGAGCTGCGGAGCTGCGGAATGACGGAGCAACCGAGCCGCGGAGTGACGGAGCTGCGGAGTCACCGGGCTGCGGAGCGTCCCCATCGTCGTCCCGGTACCGGGTCCCGGCAAGCCGTACGTCGGCCAGGGCGCCGGCGGTATGCGGCCCGCGCGGGCCGAAACCTCATGGGGCGGGATCGGCCTCCAGCGCCGAACCGGGGTCCGGGGCGGACGGCCCCGACGGGATCCACCGGCCCGCCTCTCGGCGGTACGGCCACCAGCGCCCCTCCCGGCCCAGCCGGAGCTGGCGGCCGGTGCCCGCCTCCGTCCAGCGGGCGCGGACCCGGCGGAGCACGGGCGCCTCCCCGTCCGCCCACGCCGCGGCCAGGGCCGCACGGGCACGGGCCAGTGTGCTCCGGTCCGGCGTCCAGTCGTCCTCCAGCGCCGCGAGGCCCGGGGCCGCGCCGAAGCCCCAGGCCCGTACGGCCAGTTCCATGTCGGCCCGGCTGCGTCCGGTAGCCGCCGCCAGGCGGGAGCGGACCCGGAAGTCATGAGCCTCGGCCGTGAGTCGTACGGCGTCTTCGGCGTGCGTGAGCGGGGCCGCCGGGGCGCGATCGGCGTGTCCCGGAGCCAGCGCCTCCGCGAGCCGCCGGTGGGCCTCGGCCGCGGCCGCCCGGGCCAGGAACTCCACCGCGTCCACGTCGAGACGTGGTTCCGGTCCGGCCTCGGTGTCCAGCGTCGGCGGCCGGCCCGGCGCCTGTGGCAGCCCCGGCACCGGGGGCAGGGCAGGAAGGACGGCGCCCGCCGCGAAGACCTCCGCCGCCGGGACCCCCTCGTCGGTGGGCGTCCGCGGAGCATCACCTGCTGCTTCCGCCGTGCTCCTCCGCGCCAGCTCGTCCACCAGCTCGCGCTCGCCCCGGCCCCGCAGGAGCAGCAGCACGAAGGGGTCCTGGTCCAGCAGCCGGGCCACCTGGTAGCAGAGCGCGGCCGTGTGCGGGCAGTGGTCCCACTCGCCGCAGTCGCAGCGCGGATCGAGGTCCCCGATGCCGGGCAGCAGTTCCACCCCGGCCGCGGCCGCGTCCTCGGCGAGCTCCGGCGGCACCTCCCGGTCGAGCAGCGCGGCGATGTGCCCGGCCTCCGCGGCGGCCAGATCCAGCAGGCGGTCCCATTCCGCTTCCGAGAACTCCTGGACCAGCACGTCCGTCCGGTGCGCCGTCCCGTCCGGATCGCGCACCACTGCGGTGAGCCCGCCGGGGCGTACCGACACCGCGCCGACCGCGCCCGAGCGCGCGTACCGGCGCCCCTGCCTGACCTGCGTCCCGTCGAGCGCGCTGTCCTCCAGGGCGCGCAGCCAGGCATGGCCCCACCAGGTGTGGGCGAAGCCGCGGCCACGGGTGGGCGCCACGGCCGGGAAGGTCTTCTCGTACGGGTCCCGGGTGTTCATCGCTCACTCCCCGCGCGCGGTCGGGCGCAGTGCCACGAGTTCGGCCAGTTCGGCATCGGTCAGGTCGGTCAGTTCGGTCAGGGCGCCCTCGCCGCCCGCGAGGACGGCGTCGGCGAGCGCGCGTTTGCGGCCCAGGAGCTGTGCGATGCGGTCCTCGACGGTGCCCTCGGCGATGATTCGGTGGACCTGTACGGGCTGGGTCTGGCCGATGCGGTAGGCGCGGTCGGTGGCCTGTTCCTCGACGGCCGGGTTCCACCAGCGGTCGAAGTGGATGACGTGCCCGGCCCGGGTGAGGTTCAGCCCGGTGCCCGCCGCCTTCAGGGACAGCAGGAACACGGGGACCTCGCCCGCCTGGAAACGGTCGACGAGCTCCTCACGGCGCGGCACCGGCGTCCCGCCGTGCAGGAACTGCGAGGCGATCCCGCGGCCGGCCAGATGTTTCTCCAGGATCCTGGCCATCGCCACGTACTGGGTGAAGACGAGGACCGAGCCGCCCTCGGCCAGGACCGTGTCGAGGAGTTCGTCGAGCAGCTCCAGCTTTCCGGAGCGGGCACCGCCGCCACCACCGCCACCGCCACCGGCCTCCTTGGCGCCGCGTTCCGCCGGGCTGTGCTCCCGCAGGTAGTGGGCCGGGTGGTTGCAGATCTGCTTGAGGGAGGTCAGCAGCTTGACCACCAGACCGCGCCGCTCCATCCCGTCCGCCTCAGAGATCGCGGCGAGGGTCTCGCGTACGACCGCCTCGTAGAGCGAGGTCTGTTCGCGGCTGAGGGCGACGGTGTGGTCGGTCTCGGTCTTGGGCGGCAGCTCGGGCGCGATGCCGGGGTCGGACTTCTTGCGGCGCAGCAGGAACGGCCGCACGAGCGCGGACAGCCGGGCGGCGGCCTGCGGGTCGCGGCCGCTCTCGACGGGGTCGGCGTAGCGGGACCGGAAGGTGCCGAGGCGGCCGAGGATCCCGGGAGTGGTCCAGTCGAGGATGGCCCACAGCTCGGCGAGGTTGTTCTCGACCGGGGTGCCGGTCAGGGCCACGCGGGCCGGGGCCGGGATGGTACGCAGCGCCTTGGCGGTGGAGGAACGCGGGTTCTTGACATGTTGGGCCTCGTCGGCCACGACCATGCCCCAGCCGGCGGTGGCGAGTTCGGGCGCGTGCAGGCGCATGGTGCCGTAGGTGGTGAGGACGAATCCCCCTGCTTCCCCCGTGAGCCCGGTGAGCCCGGTGAGCCCGGTTTGCCCGGTGAGTCCGGCGAGGCTGCGGCCCGGGCCGTGGAAGCGGCGTACGGGGGTGCCGGGCGCGAACTTCTCGATCTCCCGCTGCCAGTTGCCCAGCAGCGAGGCCGGGCACACCACCAGGGTGGGTCCGGCGGTGGCGGGGTTCTCGGGCCGGTTGCGGTGCAAGTGCAGTGCGATGAGGGTGACGGTCTTGCCGAGGCCCATGTCGTCGGCGAGGCAGGCGCCGAGGCCGAGCGAGGTCATCCGGGCGAGCCAGCGCAGGCCGCGCAGCTGGTAGTCCCGCAGGGTGGCCCGCAGCTCCGGCGGCGCGCCGGGGGCGTCGGCCGCGGCGTCGGAGGCCTCCTGCGGGTCGGCGGCGAGGCGCGCGCGCAGCCCTTCCAGCGGACCGGTGGCCTCTACGCCGACCCGCTTGCCGTCGATCTCCGCCGACCCGGTGAGTACGGCGGCCAGCGCGTCCGCGGCCGAGATCTCACGGTCCTGGCGGGCGCGGGCCCGGCGGGCCTCGGCGGGATCGACCAGGACCCACTGGTCGCGCAGCCGGACCAGGGGGCGCTTCGCCTCGGCGAGGCAGTCGAGTTCGGCGCGGGTGAGATCGCCCTGGTCGCCGAGGGCGTGGCGCCAGCTGAAGGAGAGCAGGGCGCCGGGGGAGAGCAGACCGGAGGGGCGGGCGCTCGCGGTGGTGTCGTCGGGTGAGCCGAGGACGGCCCGGGCGTTCAGGTCCCGCCGGAGCCCGCGCGGCCAGTGCACCTGGACCCCGTCGGCGGCCAGGGCGGCGGCGGCTTCGCCGAGCAGCTCCGTGACCTCCTCGTCGGCGAGTTCGACCGCGTCCGGGACGGCCGCGCCCAGCAGCGGGGCGAGCGGGGGCCACAGCCGGGAGGCGCGGCGCAGGGCGCGGAGGGCGTCCATCCGGGCGCCGGGCGGGAAGGCGGCCGCAGCGGCGCCTGATCCGGCCCAGACGTCGGCGGCATCGGCGACGAGGGCGGCGTCGGCCAGGCTGTGCATCTGCAGGACGGCCCGGAAGGCGGGGGCGGTTTCGGGGTGCTGTTCCGCGGCCGGGCCGAGGACTCGGTCGAGTTCGATCCGCAGGGAGATCCGCACTCCGGCGTCATGGCCGGCGGCCACCTCGGCGGCCCATCCGCGCAGCTCGGGGTGGAGCTGCGGCGGGCGGTCGGCGTAGGCGGGGCCACCGGCGGCCGCGGGCGCGGCGGGGGAACGGGGGAGGGTGTCGGCGACGGCGTCGAGGAAGGCCCGCAGCAGCGGCTCCGGCGCGGGCAGCCGGGGCGGCCCGTCGGCGTTCAGCGGCACGCAGTGGGCGGCGGGCGGCATGGCGGCGGCCAGTTCCCGGACCTCGTCGAGGTCGGCGGCCTCCAGCGGCCCGATCCGCCAGGCGTCGTGGCCGGCGGGGCTCAGCCCGGGCAGGAGCTGTCCGCGCGCGGCGAAGCGCAGGGCGAGCAGTGCGGCGGCGCCCCAGAACGCCGTGGCGGAGCCGCCGGTCCCGTCGGTCCGGTCGGCGGTCCCGGCCCGGGCTGCGGCGGTGCCCGCCTCGGCCGCGGCGGACCGGGCACGGGTGAGCAGGGGCAGGGCTTCATCCACGGACAGGACGCGTGTGACCACGGTGGCCCGGCGCAGGTCGGGGGTGATGACCGTGAGCTCCTCCGAGCTGCCGGGACCGGGACGGCCGTCGGCACCGGCACCGGCACCGGCACCGGCACCGGCACCGGCACCAACACCGGCATGGGCGTCGGGCGTCTTGCCGTCGGTCCGCCAGAGGGCGATCCGGCCGCCGCGGGCCGGGTCGGCGGGAAGGAACACGGCGGAGTGGTGGTGGATGAGGCCGGAGATCTCGGAGAGCACGCATTCCTCAAACTTGACTACCGGGTGCGGGGTGGCCGAGGCTACCCCACCGAGGGCGCCCGACGATGTGGGCGTGGCCGTGACCCGGGTCACTTCGAAGACCGTTCGGGTGTCGGGGAACGTGTGGTCTCGACGGCACGTTGAGCGGGTAGTAGTTGGTCGACGGCAGAAGGAGGTGTCCGCAGATGTCCACGAGCGGAAAGATCGCGGTTGCCGGAGTCGTGGCAGCCATCGTGCTGTTCTGGACCGTGGGGTTCTGGGCGGGACTGCTGGTCCTGATCGGCGTGCCGGTCGCCGCCTACCTCCTGCTGGACTCCTCCCAGCGGCGTCGGCTGCGGGGTATGTCCAGGAAGCAGATCGGCCGCTGACCGCGGCCGCCGCGCGCGGTCGCCCGGCGGGGCGGCCGGGCCCCGGCTTCGGTGCGGAGCCCGGCAGGCATGGCCGCGGGGCGGCGCTCGGACACGTACCCCGCCCGGTGGCGGTGACGCCCGAAAGCCGTGGCCAGCCGGGGCAGGCGGGTCAGGCGGCGCCGCTCACGACGGCCAGGCCGAGGTCCGCTTCCAGCAGCATCTGGGACGCGTGGTCCACGAGGTGCCGGAGCACCGGCGAGTAGGTCTCGTCGCCACCCAGTTCGTCCAGGATCCGGTACCCCTCGGCGCGGAATGCGTCGATCTCCGCCCGGTACCGGTCGAGGGCGGCGGGCGTCCGCAGCAGTCCGTCGAGTTCCGCCCTGGCCTGCTGCGAGCGCCCGGCGGCGGCGCACAGGCCCAGGATGCGGTCCCGGGAATCGGGCGAGGCGTCCTCGATGACGGAGGCGAGGAGATAGGTGACCGTGCCGTTGAGCAGGTCCTCGTTGCGGCCGGACAGGATGTCTTCCTGGTCGTTGAATATTTGCCAAAGGATGCCGAAGACGTAGCCGAATTCACGCCACAGCTCCACCTTCTCGGCCGTTGTTCCCGAGAATATCGCGGCCATTGCCGTGATCATTCCGAAGGGCGCGCCGGACTTGCCGCGGTACGTCTCGACCACCGATTTCCGCGAGGCGCCGCAGATGTCCCCGCGCATGTCGTCGATCTGGCCGTCGACACCGATGATCCAGCCGTTCAGGATCTCGGTTATCAGCGCGCTGCGCGCCGACTCCGGAAGATCTTGCGCGAGGAGGATCTGGATGGGGAGCGAGTTCCCCGTGATGACGGATGCGAGCAGCGCTTCGTTCTCGGTGAGCTCGCCGGAGATGGAGGCGCCGTTGGCGTCCGCCAGGTCGTCGAGATAGCAGGCCGAGGTCCACCACAGCAGGTGGACGGCGGACAGCGGAATGGCCGGCCTCGGATTACCGGTCTCTATGGCGTGCGTGAGGAGCGGCAGCACCGAGAGAGGATGTCTCAGTTTGCGCTGCTCCAAGAGCTTGGCCACTGAGTTCCTGGTCGTGCTCGCCACCGGGCCGAGCCGCTCCAGCGCGGTGTCGATCTCCGCGTCGATGTCCTGCGAGACTTCCCGGTGCAGGTCCAGGTAGGACATGGAATTCAAGAATGGCCTCCGTCGTGGAATGGGCCGCAGGTGCGAGGTGCGCACCTTTGAGCCGCTTGACTGGCCGATTCGATCATTCCGGAGGAAGGGGATCCAGAGCGATTTTCGGCCCTCTTGGCCGGTTCTTTTCGATTCAGGAGAGGCCGGGTACCGACTAACCGCCCGGTATGGGTCGTGCATCAGAGCCGCTGCCGTCGCCGCCGCTATTCGCTATCGCTATCGCCGTCGCATCTGTCGCATCTGTCGCATCCGTCACGGCCGTCTCCCGCTCCGGCTCGTGTTCACGACGGGCGGACCGCGATGCGGTCCAGCGCCGTCAGTAGGTCCGGCAGGTCCGGCTGTTCCGAGTCCCCCTCGTGGGGGACCGTGAGCACCTCACCCGGTTCCTCGTCCAGCAGGACGAAGGCCGCCTCGCCGGTACGCGCCACGAGCGACCAGCCGGGCCCGTCCACCCGCAGCGTCCGGGCCCCCTCGCCGGCGAACGAGGACCGCACCCGGCCGGGCGGTGGCGGGGTCTTCGTGTACGCCATGGCCTCCTCCAGCGCCCGGGCGAGCCCGGGGTGCGCGGCGGCGGCCGCCCCGCCGTCCGTGGCCACGCGCTCCCGCCAGTCCGCCCACTCCCGCGCGATCTGGTCCGCGCCCATCCGCCGCTGCACCGGACCCCAGGCGTCCGCCGAGGGCGGGGCGAGCGGGACCCGCCCCGTACCGTCCGCTCCCTGCTCGGGATCGTGCGGCTCCGGGATTCCGGACGCGGCCACCGACAACTCCAGCGGCCAGCCCGCCAGCGAGACCACGATCGTCCGCTCGTCGGGGGACAGGTCGTACTCCATCCCGCAGTCCCAGGAGGCGATGGCCGTCGCGACGAGCGAGACGTCGTCCACGACGACCGTCCAGCGCGCGCCCTCCTCGTCCTGGCCGAGCACCAGCCCGTACCCCTCCCGGTTCGGCGCCACGCCCAGCAGGGAGCAGGCCTCGGGGAAGTCGTCGCCCAGGATGCCGGGGAACTGCGCCGGGGTCAGCAGCACAGCGGTCAGCACGTACAGCGAGCCGCCACCCTCGTCGTCGGACACCTGGCCTCCTGGTAGCTCTCTCGTCGGCGCACCTTAACCAGCGGGTAACCCGCCCGTCGAGAGCTTGCGGGACACGATTTCCAAGGCTGCTACCTGCACGTAGAGTTGGGAACCCGCCACAGAAAGGGACACCTGGTGCAGCGTTACGATCGGCTGAGGGAGATCCTCCGTCTCGATCCCGACAAGGATTTCCTCGCCATCTACCGGCTCACCGCCACCTACGAGTTCCCCTGGGACTTCACCCGCGCCCTGGAACTCGCCCTGTTCCGGACCTACGCCGTCCCGAGCATCGGTGGCCTGCTGGCCGAGACGGCCGAGTTCACCGACCGGACCCAGAAGCGCTACGACGACACCGCGCTGCTCCTGGACGCGGTCGTCGAGCACGGCTTCGAGAGCGACACCGCGCGCACCGCCATCCGCCGTGTCAACCAGATGCACCGCAGCTACGACATCTCGAACGAGGACATGCGGTACGTCCTGAGCACCTTCGTGGTGATTCCTGCGCGGTGGCTGGACGCCTACGGCTGGCGTCCGCTGACCCACCACGAGCGCCGGGCCTGCGCGAACTACTACGCCACCCTCGGCCGCCACCTGGGCATCACGGACATCCCGGGCTCCTACGAGGAGTTCGAAGCCACCCTCGACGCCTACGAGGAGGCCCACTTCGCGTGGGACGAAGGCGCCCGCAAGGTCGCCGACGCCACCCTCGACCTCATGGCCTCCTGGTACCCGGCGCCGGTCGCCCCCGCCGTGCGGCGCGCGAGTCTCGCCCTCCTGGACGAGTCGCTGCTGGGCGCCTTCCGGTACGAGCCCCCGCGCGCCCCGGTCCAGCGCCTCGTCCAGGGCGCCCTGTGGCTGCGCGGCCGCGCGGTACGGCTCCTGCCCCCGCGCCGAGCCCCGCACTACGCCCGCCAGAACCCGGAGATCAAGGGGTACCCGGACGGCTACGACGTGGGTGAGCTCGGCACGTTCCCCGTGCCCGGCTCGGGCGGCTGCCCCGTTCCCCATCCCCGCCGGCCCGCCGGAGCCGAGGCCCAGCCTCCGGCCTGATCCCGGGCACCTCCGCGGACCCCGGGCATGGGGCCGACGTACGGGTGTATTCAGGGGCGGCGTACGGCCAGCACCAGGAATCGGTCGTCGTCATCGGCGTACGAGGTCATGTCCCAGCCCGAACCGGTCAGCAGCGGGCCGAGGTTGTGCTCGGCCCGCATGTCCTCCGGGGTCAGCTCGCGCCCGTGCCGCGCGGCGAGGGCCGCTCGCCCGATCGGGTGGAAGAGTGCGAGCCCGCCACCGGGGCGGACCACGCGGGCGAGCTCGCGCAGGTTCGCCCCCGGGTCGGGCAGGTGCGCGATGAGCCCGGCGGCGAACACCGCATCGAGCACCTCGTCGCACAGCGGCAGCCGGGCCACGTCGGCGAGCAGCAGGGCGCCCTCGGCGTCCCGCCCCGCCCGCCGCGCGGCGGCCAGCATCTGCGGGGTGAGGTCCACGCCGAGCACGGTCCCGGCGGGTCCGACGGCGGCGCGCAGCGCGGTCATGGCCCGCCCGGTGCCGCAGCCCGCATCGAGCACGCGGTCCCCGGGGAGCAGTCCGAACTCGGCCACGGCGGTGGTGAACGCGGGCCCGTCCCCGGGAAACTTGCGGTCCCAGCCGGCCGCGCGCGCCCCGAAGAACTCCTGCACGTGTGTGTGGTCGTCGCTCATGTGCCCATGATCCCCCACCGGCTCCGGCTCGTGTCCCTGCGGACCGTGCGCAAGGTGGTGCGTGGTGTGATCGGAGATGAACGTAGCTCTGTCATATTCCAGCAGTTCCAGCGGCTTTCGAAATGCGCCCCCTGTTCGCGCCCTCACCCGGACTAGCGTCCCGTGGCCATGGGACACCTGGGACATCTGGACCACGCCGCGTATGGGTGGCTGACACCCGCGCTGTCATATGTGATGGCATCGATCGGCGCCGCCCTCGGGCTGCGCTGCACCGTCCGCGCGCTCGCCACGACCGGAGCCTCCCGTCGCAACTGGCTCCTCACCGCGGCCTCCGCCATCGGCACCGGCATCTGGACCATGCACTTCGTCGCGATGCTCGGCTTCGAGGTCACGGGCACCGAGATCCACTACGACGTGCCGCTCACGATCCTCAGCCTGCTCGTCGCCGTGCTGGTCGTCGGCGCCGGAGTCTTCGCCGTCGGCTACGGCAAGGAGCGCGGCCGGTCCCTCGTACTGGGCGGCCTGACCACCGGACTCGGCGTCGCCAGCATGCACTACCTGGGCATGGCGGCCCTGCGTCTGCACGGCGACGTCTCCTACGATCCGCTCACCGTCGGACTCTCCGTCGCCATCGCCGTGATCGCGGCGACCGCCGCCCTGTGGGCCGCGCTCAACATCAAGTCACCGGTGGCGGTCGCCGTCGCCTCGCTCGTCATGGGCGCCGCCGTCAGCAGCATGCACTACACGGGGATGATGGCCGTCGCCGTCAGCGTCAGCCCCTCGGACGCGGTCCTGCCCGGCGCCACGGCCATGCAGTTCATCTTCCCGCTCGCCGTCGGGCTGGGCTCCTACCTGTTCATCACCGCCGCCTTCGTCGCGCTGTCCCCGACGATCGACGAACGCGCCGCCTCCGCTTCGGCCCGGCACCTGGGGGAGCACACCGTGACCGTGCACTGATCGCGCGCACTGGCAGTCCGTGTACCGGGCCGATCCTGCCGCACCGCACCGCACCGCACCGCCGCGCACCGGCCATGGCCGCGGCCGCATCACCCGACCCGCCTCACCGCCTCACCCCCCACCTGCCACACCGCTTCACCCGCCCCACCGCACCCGTAGGCACCGCCCGGAACGAGGAGCCCATGCGAACACCCCGCAGGAAACCGGAAGCAGCGGCGCCGCGGCTGCCCGCGCCCCCGGCACGCGGCCGCCGGGCCCACGCCGGGCCGCCGGCCGAGGAACCGGCGGAGCTCCGGGACCAGCGGCCCCACCCGCCCGCCGCGCGCGCGAGCGGACCCCGGCCGCGGCTGCGGCTGCGCCCCGCCACCGTCCGGGCGAAGATCGTCTCGCTGCTGATGGTCCCGGTCGTCTCGCTCCTCGCCCTCTGGGCCTTCGCCACCGTCAACACCGCCCAGGACATGGCCCGGCTCAGCCGCGTCCACCAGGTCGACACCGAGATACGCACGCCCGTCGCCGCCGCCGTCACCGAGCTCCAGGCCGAACGGCGCGCCGCCGTCCGTCTGCTCGCCGACCCCGCCTCCGACCCGGGCGCCCTCGACCAGCAGGCCCGCCGGACCGACGCCGCCGTGCAGCGGCTGCGGCTCGGTGACCAGCACACCGTCGCCGACTCCGGCGACTACCGCTCCGACATCGTGGTCCGGCTGGAGGTGTTCGTAGCCGCCGCCGAAGACCTGGCCCCGTCGCGCAAGGACATCACCGACCGCCGGGCCACCCCCGAGGCCGCCTACACCATCTACACCCGCGTGGTCGACTCCGCCTTCGCCGTCGGCGGCGCCCTGACCGGCGGGGAGAAGGCCGAACTCGGCCCCGACGCCCGGGTCCTGCTCGAATTCTCCCGCGCCGCGGAACTGCTGTCCCGGGAGGACGCGCTGCTCGCCGCCCCCGGCCCGCGTACCGCCGAAACGCTTCGGCAGCTGACCGGCGCCGTCGAGTCCCGCCGCGCGCTCACCGACTCCGCCGCCCGTGACCTCCCCGCCGAACAGGAGGCCGTCTGGCAGTCCGCCGCCAAGAGCGCCGCCTACGCCGACCTCACCGGCGCCGAGGACCGGGCGCTGGCCGCGGGCACCTCCAAGGAGAGCCGCGGGGTGCCGGCTGGATGGGAGGCCGCCCACAACGCCATCGCCTCCTCGATGCGGGAGGTCGAGGCGGCCGCACACGCCGCGGCCGCCGACCGGGCCGACCCGTTCGCCGAAGGGGCGCTCACCCCGGCCGGGGCCGCCGTGCTGCTGGGCCTGGCCGCCGTCGCCGCCTCCCTCGTCATCTCGGTCCGGATCGGCCGGGCGCTGGTCGTCGAACTCGTCTCGCTGCGCAACACCGCCCTGGAGATCGCCCACCGCAAACTCCCGCAGGCGATGGAACGGCTGCGCGCCGGCCAGGAGATCGACGTCGCTGCCGAGACCCCGCCCGGGCCGCCGGCCGAGGACGAGATCACCCAGGTCGGCGAGGCGCTCCACACCGTCCACCGGGCCGCGCTCAGCGCCGCCGTCGAACGTGCGGAACTCGCCAGCGGGATCTCCGGGGTCTTCGTCAACCTCGCCCGCCGCAGCCAGGTCCTCGTACACAAGCAGCTCACGCTGCTCGACTCGATGGAGCGGCGCGCCGACGACCCGAACGAGCTCGGTGACCTCTTCCGCCTCGACCACCTGACCACCCGGATGCGCCGGCACGCGGAAAGCCTGATCATCCTGTCGGGCGCCACCCCGGGCCGGGCCTGGCGGATGCCGGTCCCCCTCACGAACGTCGTGCGGGCCGCCGTCTCCGAGATCGAGGACTACCCGCGGATCGAGGTCCGGCAGCTCGCGGAAGCCGCCGTGGTCGGGGGCGCCGTGGCCGACCTCACCCATCTGCTCGCCGAACTCATCGAGAACGCGGCCCAGTTCTCCCCGCCGCACACCAAGGTCCGGGTCAGCGGCGAGCCCGTCGGCACCGGCTACGTCTTGGAGGTCGAGGACCGCGGACTCGGTATGGGCCCCGACACCCTCGGCGACGCCAACCGCCGCATCGAGCAGTCCGAATCCCTCGACCTCTTCGACAGCGACCGGCTCGGCCTCTTCGTGGTCAGCCGCCTCTCGGCCCGCCACGGAGTGAAGGTGCACCTGCGCACGTCGCCCTACGGCGGTACCACCGCGGTGGTGCTCCTGCCCAACTCCATGCTCCAGGGCGCGATCACGGCCGGCGCCCCCGCCGGAGCGCCTGCCGTTGCCTCCGCCCACGGCTCGGCCCCGGGCTCAGCCATGGCCCCGGGCTCAGCCATGGCCCCGGAATCCGACCCGGCGCCCCGCACGGCGCCGCCGACTCCTGCGCCGGCCCGAGCACCGTCCCCGTCCTCCGCCCGGTCCTCCGCCGCCGCACCGAAGGCGGGGGCGAGGGCGGACCAGCCACCCGCCATGACCGTCGTACGGGAGGACGCACAGCCCCCGACTCCGGCTCCGGCTCCGGCCCCGACGAACCCCGTAGGCGAGGAGCCGCGCCCGGCCCCGGTGGCTTCGCTCCGGCCGCGCGGCCCCGGCGGCGCGGGCGCCCGTACCCAGACGGCCGCGGTGCCCCCGGCCTCGGTGACGGAACTGCCGCGCCGGGTGCGCCAGGCCAGTCTCGTCCCGCAGCTTCGGGAGGCCCCCGCCCCGAAGCCCCCGGCCGCATCCCGCCTTCCCGAGGAGCCGCCGGGCCGCAGCCCGGAGCAGGCCCGGGACCGGATGGCGGCCTACCGGGCCGGCTGGGCCCGCGGCGCCCAGGAGAACTCCCCTCACGCAGGCAGCGAAGGAGAAGTGTGATGATCGAACACCAAAGGATCGACCTCGACGGCGGCCGCAGGTCCGGCGAACTGGACTGGCTGCTCGACGACCTGGTGCTCCGGGTCCGCGAGGTCCGGCACGCCGTGGTCCTCTCCAACGACGGCCTGGCGGTCGGCGCCTCCAGCGCGCTCAGCCGGGAGGACGCCGAGCACCTGGCCGCGGTGGCCTCCGGCTTCCACAGCCTGGCCAAGGGCGCGGGCCGGCACTTCCACGCCGGGGGCGTGCGCCAGACAATGGTCGAGATGGACGAGGGCTTCCTCTTCGTCGCGGCCGCCGGCGACGGTTCCTGCCTGGCCGTGCTCAGTGCCGCCAGTGCCGACATCGGCCTGATCGCCTACGAGATGGCCCGGCTGGTGAAGCGGGTCGGCGAGCACCTCTACACCCCGCCCCGGTTCGCGGCGCGCCCGCCGGCCGCCGGCTGAGGGCGGCGGTCCGGCACATGAACGGCCAGTGGTACGACGCCGACGCGGGCCCGCTCGTCCGTCCGTACGCCATGACCGGCGGGCGTACGAAGCCGGGACCCCACGGCGTCCGCTTCGACCTGATCGCGCTGGTCGCGGTCGATCCGGCGGGTACGGACGAGGCGGCCGAGTCCCTGCTGGGCCCCGAACACCGGGCACTGCTCGGACTCTGCCGGTCCGAGACCCAGTCGGTGGCCGAACTCGCCGCCGACGCGGACCTGCCCGTGGGGGTGGTGCGGGTGCTCCTCGGGGACCTGCTGGAGGGCGGGCACGTCAAGGTCAGCCGGCCCGTACCGCCCGCACAACTGCCGGACGAGCGGATTCTGCGTGAAGTCATCGAGGGATTGAGAGCGCTTTGATGGGACAGCATGACGACCGATCTGCCGGACCGGCCCCGGGCGCGGATCCCGGTCCCGAGGAGGACCCCGAACTGGCCGCACTCGCACTGAAGATCCTGGTGGCGGGCGGGTTCGGGGTGGGCAAGACCACGCTGGTGGGCGCGGTCAGCGAGATCCGGCCGCTGCGGACGGAGGAACAGCTGAGCGAGGCGGGTGAACTGGTCGACGACACGGGCGGCGTGGACCACAAGACGACCACGACGGTGGCCATGGACTTCGGGCGGATCACCATCCGGTCCGGGCTGTCCCTGTACCTGTTCGGCACACCGGGGCAGGACCGGTTCTGGTTCCTGTGGGACGAGCTGTCGCAGGGCGCGCTGGGCGCGGTGGTACTCGCCGACACGCGGCGGCTGGAGGACTGCTTTCCGGCGGTGGACTACTTCGAGCACCGGCGCATCCCCTTCGTGGTGGCCGTCAACTGTTTCACGGACGCCCGGCGGTTCGGGGCGCACGACGTCTCGCGGGCCCTGGACCTGGAGCAGGGGACGCCGGTGGTGCTGTGTGACGCGCGGGACCGGGACTCGGGGAAGGAAGTGCTGATCAGGCTGGTCGAGTACGCCGGGCGGGTGCACACCGCCCGGCTGCTGGACTCGGTGGAGCCGCAGGCCGATTCCGTGTGAACCGGCCCGGTCGGCGCCATCGGGGGTCAGGGATCGGGGGTCAGGGGCCGGTCATTCGGCGATACCGGCGAGGGCGATCACCTTGTCGATCGGGACCCTGACGAGGAGTTCGGTCGGGACGGCATTGCGGCGTCCGAAGGATTCGGCCTGTGCCTCGCCCATGTATCGGGCGCCGATCCGGGTTGCCCAGGTGAGCAGTTCGTCGGCGCCGTCGCTGTACCCGCTGATCTCGGCACGGCCCTGGAGGACGACGAAGGAGAAGGGCGGCCGGTCGTCGTCCACGCAGAGCGCGACCCGGCCGTCGCGGGCGAGGTTGCGTCCCTTGACGGTGTCCTTTCCGGTGTTGAAAACGAAGGAATCGCCGTCGAGTACGAACCAAATGGGAGCGATGTGCGGACTTCCGTCCTCACGCACGGTGGAGAGCTTTCCGGTGCGCGTCGAGTGCGAGACGAACGCCCGCCATTCCTCTTGAGTCATCTTCTTCGCCATGAGGACATCTTCCTTGCCCGAAAGGGGCTGGTGGGGAAGGCTTGCGGCACAAGTACGCGGGGTGGGGCGCGGCCATGTGGCCGACGTCAACGGGGAGGGGCTGGGAATGGCACTGGACAAGCAACTGGACTGGCTGCTGGACGACCTGACGCGCAGGGTCCAGCAGGTGCGGCACGCGGTGGTGCTGTCCAACGACGGCCTGGTCACGGGGGCGAGCGCGGGGCTGGCGCGGGAGGACGCCGAACACCTGGCGGCTGTCGCGGCGGGTCTGCAGAGTCTTGCCAAGGGGTCCGGCCGCCACTTCCGGGCCGGTGAGGTGCGGCAGACGATGGTCGAGTACGACGAGGGAGCGCTCTTCGTCATGGCGGCGGGCGCGGGCAGCAGCCTGTGCGTGCTGAGCGCCGCAGAGTCCGACATCGGTCAGGTCGCGTACGAGATGACGCTGCTGGTCAACCGGGTGGGCGAGCACCTGGGCGTGGCGGAGCGGCGCATCACCGGCGGCTGAGCCGGGCCGATTCCGGCGCCGCTCGGGAAGTTGTCCACAGGCCTCGCGGGTGTCATTGCGTTGAGTTACGGTCTTCACACAGAGTAATCATTGCTCGTGGGGGAGGACCGTGATGACGCAGATGGGGACCGCACTTCGGGACGATGTGACCGGTGGCGATGTGACCGGTGGTGATGTGGCTGGCGGGGCTGTGGCCGGCGGCGCTGCGGACGTGTTGGTGGGCGGCGTGCAGGCCGCGGGGGAACTGGGGCTGAGCCGAAGCGAGTTCGCCAGGGCCGTCCAGCTGGGGATCGTGCGGGTCGGGCCGCGCACGCTGGCCGGGGCCGCGCGCTACGCACGGGCCGAGCTGGACCGGGTCAGGTCGGTGGCGGGCCCGCCGGACGCGCTGCGCCAGCGGGTCGAGACGGTGGCCGGGGCGCAGGCCGCGGCCGGGGTGGTGGGGGTCGGCCCGAGCCGGTTCACGCGGCTCGCGCGCTGCGGGCACGTGACCCCGGTCGGCTACCGGATCAACCGGTACCGGGCCGTGGTGTGGCTCTATCTGACCGCGGAGCTACGGAGCTTCGCCGTGCGGGAGCCGGGAATGCTGCGCGGGATCGCGCCCCCGGCGGACCGGGAGCTGATGGCGGCCAAGGCGGATCTGCGTCCGCGCAAGTGGCGCGGGCGGCATGTCGGGCTGCTGCTGAGACGAACCGCAGACCCGTGGGAGCGCGCCGCCGTACTGGCTTCCGTACTTCCCGAGGGTGAGCTGCTGGAGGCAGTGCCCGACCCGGCGGAGCGGATCGTCCTGGCCGCCCTCGGTCCGCCCCCGCCGTACGGGCACCCGCAGGTTCCGGCGGCGGCCGCGGTGGCGACGGGGCTGCTGACAGCCGGCCCGCCGGACGAGGTCCACTGGTACCGCACCAGCCTGGACTTCGCCCTGGCAGGGGCGCGGGGTCAGTCGAAGTCGACGGGGGAGAGGGGGCCGACGTAGACCCAGGCCCCGGCCTCGCGGGAGAAGCTGCTGTGCTCGTGCAGCGAGCCGGTGTGCCGGCCCTCGCGGTAGTGGGCGCGGAACTCCACCGAGCCCTCCGTCTCGAACATCCCGCCGCGCTCGGTGGCGAGGATCTCCAGCCGCTCCCAGCGCTGTTCGGGATCCAGGTCGAGGCGGTCCGGACGGGTGGCGGGGTGCCAGGAGCGCAGCAGGTAGGCGGTGTCGCCGACGGCGAAGGCGCTGAACCGGGAGCGCATCAGCCGCTCGGCGGTGGGTGCCGAGCGAGCACCGGAGTGGAAGGGACCGCAGCACTCCGGGTAGGCGGCGGGCAGCCCGCAGGGGCAGGGGACGGCAGGGGTGGGCATGGGTGTGCTCAGTTCTCCGGGGCGGGCTCGGACGGCTTGGCGGGGTACGGACGGAAGAGGCCCTCCTGGACCACGGAGACCAGCAGCCTGCCCTCCACGTCGTAGATGCGGCCCCGGGCCAGGCCCCGGCCACCGTGCGCGATGGGCGACTCCTGGTCGTACAGGAACCACTCGTCCGCCCGGAAGGGCCGGTGGAACCACATGGCGTGGTCCAGCGAGGCCATGTCGAAACCGCGCATGCCCCACAGGGGTTCCACCGGGATGCGCACGGCGTCGAGGAGGGTCATGTCACTTGCGTAGGTGAGGGCGCAGGTGTGGATGAGAGGGTCGTCGCCCAGCGGACCGACCGCGCGCATCCACACCGCGCTGCGGGGATCGGATCCCTTGAGCTCCTCGGGAGTCCAGCGGAGCCGGTTGACGTACCGGATGTCGAAGGGCTGGCGGCGGGCCATCCGCTCCAGCGCCTCCGGCAGCGCCCCCAGGTGCTCGCGGATCTCGTCCGCGACCTTGGGGAGCGTGTCCGGATGAGGGACGTGGTGAGGAGGCAGCTGGTGCTCGATGCCGCCCTCCTCCGGATGATGGAAGGAGGCGGTGAGATTGAAGATGGTCTTGCCCTGCTGGACCGCGGTGACCCGGCGCGTGGTGAAGGACCGCCCGTCGCGCACCCGTTCCACCTGGTACACGATCGGCACCCCGGGGATGCCGGGGCGCAGGAAGTACGCGTGCAGCGAGTGGACCGGACGGTCGCTCTCCACGGTGCGCCCCGCGGCCACCAGCGCCTGGCCGGCGACCTGCCCGCCGAAGACCCGCTGGAGGGACTCCTGCGGGCTGGCGCCGCGGAAGATGTTGACCTCGATCTGCTCCAGATCGAGCAGATCGACCAGTCTCTCGGCGGGGTTCGTCATCAGAGGATCTCCACGGTCGGGTCCGGCGGGTCCGGTGGGGCGGGCGGGTACGGCGGGATACGGCGGACGGTCAGAGCACTCCGAGCTCGCCGACCGAGGTGACCCGGATGACGGCCCGGCCCTCCTCGTCGGAGGCGGCCAGGTCGACCTCGGCGCTGATGCCCCAGCCATGGTCCCCGTTGGGGTCCGCGAAGGTCTGGCGGACGCGCCACAGGCCGTGCGCGGGGTCCTCCTCGATCTGCAGGAGCTTCGGGCCGCGGGCGTCGGGTCCGGTGCCCAGGTCGTCGTACTCGTCCCAGTACCCGTCCAGGGCCTCGCCCCAGGCATCCGCGTCCCAGCCGGACTCGGAGTCCAGCTCGCCCAGCACGTTGACGTGGTCGAGGGCGGCCAGCTCCACCCGGCGGAACATGGCGTTGCGGACCAGAACGCGGAAGGCGCGCGAGTTCGCGGTGACCGGCTTGACCTGGTCGGCCTTCTCCTGGGCCTGCTCCGCCGTCTCCACCTCCGGGTTCGCCAGCTGCTCCCACTCGTCCAGCAGGCTGGAGTCGACCTGGCGGACCAGCTCGCCGAGCCAGGCGATCAGGTCCTGGAGGTCCTCGGACTTGAGGTCGTCGGGGATGGTGTGGTCCAGCGCCTTGAAGGCGCTGGCCAGGTAGCGCAGCACGATGCCCTCGGTGCGGGCCAGCTCGTAGAAGGAGGTGAACTCGGTGAAGGTCATCGCGCGCTCGTACATGTCGCGGATGATCGACTTCGGGGAGACCGGGTGGTCGCGCACCCACGGGTGGCTCTTGGCATACACGTCGTAGGCGTGCGAGAGCAGCTCTTCGAGCGGCTTGGGATAGGTGACGTCCTGGAGCCGCTCCATCCGCTCCTCGTACTCGATCCCGTCGGCCTTCATCTGGCCCACCTGGATGCCGCGTTCCTTGTTCTGCTGGGCGGCGAGGATCTGCCGCGGGTCGTCCAGCGTGGACTCCACGACGGAGACCATGTCCAGCGCGTAGGAGGGGGACTCCGGGTCCAGCAGGTCGAAGGAGGCCAGGGCGAAGGTGGACAGCGGCTGGTTGAGCGCGAAGTCCTGCTGGAGGTCGACGGTGAGCCGGATGGTGCGGCCCTCCGCGTCCGGGGTGTCGAGCTTCTCGACCACACCGCCGTCCAGCAGCGAGCGGTAGATCGCGATGGCCCGGCGGATGTGCCGCAGCTGGGCCTTGCGGGGCTCGTGGTTGTCCTCCAGCAGGTGACGCATCGCCTGGAAGGCGTCGCCCGGCCGGGCGATGACCGACAGCAGCATGATGTTGGTGACCTTGAAGCGCGAGGTCAGCGCCTCCGGGTCGGCGGAGATCAGCTTCTCGAACGTGATGTCCGACCAGGCGACGAAGCCCTCGGGAGCCTTCTTGCGCACCACCTTGCGGCGCTTCTTCGGATCGTCGCCCGCCTTCGCGAGCGCCTTCTCGTTCTCGATGACGTGCTCGGGGGCCTGCGCGACGACATAGCCCGCGGTGTCGAAGCCGGCCCGGCCCGCGCGCCCCGCGATCTGGTGGAACTCCCGGGCGCGCAGGGTGCGGACACGGTTGCCGTCGTACTTGGTGAGCGCGGTGAACAGCACCGTGCGGATCGGGACGTTGACGCCGACGCCGAGGGTGTCCGTTCCGCAGATGACCTTCAGCAGACCGGCCTGCGCGAGCTTCTCCACGAGGCGGCGGTACTTGGGCAGCATGCCGGCGTGGTGCACACCGATGCCGTGCCGGACGTAGCGGGAGAGGTTCTGGCCGAACTTGGTGGTGAAGCGGAAGTTGCCGATGAGATCGGCGATCTTGTCCTTCTCCTCGCGCGTGCACATGTTGATGCTCATGAGCGACTGCGCCCGCTCGACCGCCTGGGCCTGGGTGAAGTGCACGATGTACACGGGAGCCTGCCGGGTCTCCAGCAGCTCGGTGATCGTGTCGGTGATCGGGGTGGTGACGTACTCGTACGAGAGCGGGACGGGCCGGGTCGCGGAACGGACCACCGAGGTGGGCCGGCCGGTGCGCCGGGTCAGGTCCTCCTCGAACCGCTTCATGTCGCCGAGCGTCGCCGACATCAGGATGAACTGTGCCTGCGGCAGCTCCAGCAGCGGGATCTGCCAGGCCCAGCCGCGGTCCGGCTCGGCATAGAAGTGGAACTCGTCCATCACGACCTGGCCGATGTCCGCGTGCTTGCCGTCGCGCAGGGCGATGGAGGCCAGCACCTCGGCGGTGCAGCAGATCACCGGGGCGTCCGCGTTCACGGAGGCGTCGCCGGTGAGCATGCCGACGTTCTCGGTGCCGAAGAGCTTGCACAGGTCGAAGAACTTCTCCGACACCAGCGCCTTGATGGGGGCGGTGTAGAAGGTCACCTTGTCCTGGGCCAGGGCGGTGAAGTGCGCGCCGGCCGCGACCAGGCTCTTGCCGGAGCCGGTCGGGGTGGACAGGATCACGTTCGCCCCGGAGACGACCTCGATCAGCGCCTCCTCCTGAGCCGGGTACAGGGTGATGCCCTGGTCCTCCGCCCACGAGGAGAAAGCCTCGAAGAGGGCATCGGGGTCGGCGTTCGGCGGGAGCTGATCAATGAGGGTCACACCCCCCATCTTGCCTGGCTTCCCCCCGGATCAGGGAACCGGCGGACGGAACGAAGATCGCCGACGGTACGCTGTGCCGTCGATGAGGCCCGAACGAAACAGTCGACCGGGCCCGACCACACACCAGCGGGGCGGGAAACGACCATGATGGGTCCGGCGCACTCACTGTCCGGGGCAGCGGCCTGGCTGGGGGTGGGTGCGGCCACCGCGGCCGCCGGACACCCCATGCCCTGGCCGGTCCTCGTCGTCGGCGCGCTGATCTGCGCCGGGGCGGCCCTCGCCCCCGACCTCGATCACAAGTCGGCGACGATCTCGCGCGCCTTCGGCCCGCTCTCCAAGGGCGTGTGCGAGGTGGTCGACAAGATCTCCTACGCCGTCTACAAGGGCACCCGCTCCAAGAAGGACGCCCGCCGCACCGGCGGCCACCGCACCCTGACGCACACCTGGCTCTGGGCCGTCCTCATCGGCGGCGGGGCCTCCCTGCTCGCCGTCACCGCCGACCGCTGGGGTGTGCTCGCCCTGCTCTTCGTGCACCTGGTGCTGGCGGTTGAAGGCCTGCTGTGGCGGGCCGCCCGGATGTCCAGCGACGTCCTGGTCTGGCTGCTCGGCGCGACCAGCGCGTGGATCCTGGCCGGGGTGCTCGACCAGCCCGGCAACGGCGCGAACTGGCTGTTCACCGGAGCGGGCCAGGAGTACCTCTGGCTCGGCCTGCCGATCGTCCTCGGGGCCCTGGTCCACGACATCGGCGACGCGCTCACCGTTTCCGGCTGCCCGGTGCTGTGGCCGCTGCCGATCGCCGGCAAGCGCTGGTACCCGATCGGTCCGCCGAAGGCGATGCGATTCCGGGCCGGCAGCTGGGTGGAGCTGAAGGTCCTCATGCCGGTCTTCATCCTGCTGGGCGGCTTCGGCGGCGCCTCGGCCCTCGGCTTCATCTGACACACGGCCCGGCCGCCGCCCCTTAGGGGGTGTCTTGTCGATCAGGCCGGATCCTGGAGACAGAGGGACCGGACGACGAAGGGCGGCGGGTGGGACCAGGTCCCACCCGCCGCCCTTCGTCCGGCTCCCGGACACGCGCTCCCCGATCAGCCGTGCCAGGACCGCCACAGGGCCGCGTACGCCCCGTCGGCCGCGACCAGCTCGTCGTGCGAGCCGAGTTCGCTGATCCGGCCGCCCTCGACCACCGCGATCACGTCCGCGTCGTGCGCGGTGTGCAGCCGGTGGGCGATGGCGATGACCGTACGGCCGTCCAGCACCCGGGCCAGCGAGCGCTCCAAGTGCCGTGCCGCGCGCGGGTCCAGCAGCGAGGTCGCCTCGTCCAGCACCAGGGTGTGCGGGTCGGCCAGCACCAGCCGGGCGAGCGCGATCTGCTGCGCCTGCGCCGGGGTCAGCGCCGTGCTGCCGGAACCGACCTCGGTGTCCAGGCCGGCCTCCATGGCCCGCGCCCAGCCGTCGGCGTCCACCGCCGCCAGCGCCGCCCACAACTCGGTGTCACCGGCGCCCGTCCGCGCGAGGAGGAGATTGTCCCGCAGCGTGCCCACGAACACGTGGTGCTCCTGGTTGACCAGGGCCACGTGCTCGCGCACCCGCTCCGCGGGCATCCGCGACAGCCGCGCCCCGCCGAGGGTGACCTCGCCGGTCCGGGGCGCGTAAATGCCCGCGAGCAGCCGTCCCAGGGTGGACTTGCCCGCCCCCGAGGGGCCGACCAGCGCCATCCGGGTGCCCGGCGGCACGGACATCGACACCTGGTGCAGGACGTCCACGCCCTCCCGGTATCCGAAGTGGACCTCCTGGGCCCGCACGTCCCTGCCCTCGGGCGCCACCTTCGCGTCCCCGGCGTCCGGTTCGATCTCCCGTACACCCACCAGGCGGCCGAGCGAGACCTGGGCGACCTGCAACTCGTCGTACCAGCGCAGGATCAGACCGATCGGATCGACCAGCATCTGCGCCAGGAGCGCGCCCGTGGTCAGCTGCCCGACCGACATCCAGCCCCGCATCACACAGAAGCCGCCGATCAGCAGCACCGAGCCGAGGATCGTCACGAAGGTGACATTGATGACGGGGAAGAGGACCGTCCGAAGGAAGAGCGTGTACCGCTCCCACGCGACCCACTGCGAGATCCGCCGCTCCGACAGCGCGATCCGCTCCGGCCCGAGGCGGTGCGCCTCGACCGTGCGGCCCGCGTCCACCGTCTCGGTGAGCACGGCCGAGACCGCCGCGTAGCCGGCCGCCTCCGAGCGGTACGCCGACGGCGCCCGCCGGAAGTACCAGCGGCAGCCGATCACCAGCACCGGCAGCGCCACCAGCGCGGCCAGCGCCAGCGGCGGCGCGGTCACGGCGAGCGCCCCGAACAGCAGCCCCGCCCACACCACACCGATGGCCAGCTGCGGCACGGCCTCGCGCATGGCGTTCGCGAGCCGGTCGATGTCGGTGGTGATCCGCGACAGCAGATCGCCGGTACCGGCCCGCTCCAGCACGCCCGGCGGCAGACCCACCGACCGCACCAGGAAGTCCTCGCGCAGATCGGCCAGCATCTCCTCGCCGAGCATCGCCCCGCGCAGCCGGACCAGCCGGGTGAAGAACGTCTGGACCGCCAGCGCCAGCGCGAACAGCAGCGCCACACGCCCCAGATGCAGCTCGCGCACCCCCGCAGAGAGGTCGTCCACGATCCGGCCCAGCAGGTACGGGCCGGCCATGGAGGCGATCACGGCGGCCGCGTTGACGCCCACCAGCGCCACGAAGGCCCGCCGGTGGCGCCGGAACAGGCCGCGCACATAGCCCCGTACGGTCGCCGACGTGCCCACGGGCAGGGTCGCGGCCGACTCGGGGGCCGCCGGATCGTACTCCGGCGGCGCCACGCCGATCATGCGGATTCCTCGATCTCTGTGAGTGCTTCTTCCAGCTCTGTCAGTTCCAGCCCGCCGAGCCGCTGCTCCTCGTCGGTCTCGCGGGTGACGACCGCCCGGTAGCGCGGCTCGCGCTGGAGCAGCTCGCGGTGGGTACCGACGGCCGCCACCGTGCCGCCGTCGATCAGCACGACCCGGTCCGCGCGGTCCAGCAGCAGTGGCGAGGACGCCAGTACCACGGTGGTCCGCCCGGCGCGCAGGGCCGCGATCCCGTCCGCGATCCGCGCCTCGGTGTGCGAGTCGACCGCGGAGGTCGGTTCGTCGAGCACGAGCACCTCCGGGTCGGTGGCCAGGGACCGCGCCAGGGCGAGCCGCTGGCGCTGGCCGCCCGACAGGGACCGGCCGCGCTCGGTGATCCGGGCGTCCATCGGGTCCTCGACCCCGTCCGGCGCTGACTGCAGCAGTGCGTCCAGGACGTCCGCGCACTGGGCCGCGCCCAGCGCCGCACCGGACTCGACCGCTCCCGAAGCCGGTACGTCGAACAGCTCCCGCAGGGTCCCGGAGAGCAGGACCGGATCCTTGTCCTGTACGAGGACCAGGGTGCGCGCGGTGTCCAGTTCGAGCTCGTCCAGCGCGACTCCGCCGAGGAGCACGGACGGCGCCCCGGCCGCGTCGGCCCCGGAACCGGCCCCCTCGTCGGCCCCCGCACCGGCCCCGGTGTCCGGCGCCGGATCCCCGTCCGTCGGATGACCGCCCAGACGTTCGGCGAGCCGCCCGGCCAGGTCCGGGTCCCCGCACACGACGGCGGTGAACCGCCCCGCGGGGGCCAGCAGCCCGGTCCGCGGGTCGTACAGGTCCCCGCCCGCGGCCGGTGCCTCCACCGGCTCGGTGCGCGGGGGACGCGCGGCGGCGGCGTCCGTCCGGGCCAGTGACAGCACCCGGGCGGCCCGCTGGGCGGAGGGACGCGAGAAGGAGTACGCCATGGCGATCTCCTGGAAGTGCCGCAGCGGGTAGAGCAGGGTCGCCACCGCGCTGAACGCGGCGACGAGCTCACCCACCGCGACGCGCCCGTCCGAGACGAGCGTGGCGCCGTACCAGACCACCGTGATCATCAGCGCGCCCGGGAGCACCACCTGGATCGCGGAGATCAGCGCCCACATCCGGGCGCTGCGCACGGCTGCCTTGCGGACTTCCTGCGAGGCCTCGCGGTAGCGGCCGAGGAACAGCTCCTCACCGCCGATGCCGCGCAGCACGCGCAGGCCCGCGACGGTGTCGGAGGCCAGCTCGGTGGCCTTGCCCGCCTTCTCCCGCTGGATGTCGGCGCGCTTGGTGGCGCGCGGCAGCAGCGGCAGCGAGGCCAGGGCGATCAGCGGCACGCCGATGGCCACGACCACGCCGAGTTCGGGGGAGTAGAACAGCAGCCCGATGCAGACGAGGACGACGGAGAAGACGGCCGCGAGGAAACGCGAGACCGCCTCGACGAACCATCCGATCTTCTCCACGTCGCCCGTGGATACCGAGACCACTTCACCTGCGGCGACCCGCCGGGTGAGGGCGGAGCCCAGCTCGGCCGTCTTGCGCGCCAGGAGCTGCTGCACCCGTGCCGCGGCGGTGATCCAGTTGGTGACGGCCGTGCGGTGGAGCATGGCGTCGCCGACCGAGATGGCGATCCCGATGACCAGGAGGAGCACGCCGACGAGCAGCAGTCCGTTCGGCTCACGGCCGACGACCGCGTCGACGCCGAAGCCGACGGCGTACGGCAGCGCGGCGACACCGGTGAAGTGCAGCATCCCCCAGCACAGGCTCTTGAGCTGTCCGCCGAGCTGACCGCGCCCCAGCCACAGCAGGAACCGGGGGCCGGAACGAGCGTCGGGTACCCCTGGATCCGGATACGGAAGATCGCTGATCTGCATGACGCCCCATGACTGGTCGAGTGGTTCAAACCGTGCAAGGTTCGCCTTCAGGACCGGCGCCGGGCAATCGATTTTACGTGGGACGCGCGCTGCGGCCAGCAGGTTTACGGCTGCGGGCGACGACGTGACGCCTGGTCACGGGGGTCGCACGCCCCGGCGCTCACGGGCGGGTGGCGTGCTCCAGTTCGAGCAGCGCCGAATAGTAGCTCCGCCCCGTCGCCCGGTCCATGCCCACCTCGCACATCCGGTTCGCCGACAGGTGCGCGTCGAAGGCCCGCGCGGTGACCTCCGCCGCCTCGCGCGCCGTCGCCGAGGCCGTCAGTTCCGGGTGCAGCATTCCCCGGTCGCCCGCGAAGGCGCAGCAGCCCGCGTCGTCGGGGACCACCACCTCCTCGGCGCACGCCTCGGCGACCGCCCGCAGTCGGTCCTCGTCGCCCAAGTGCCGCATCGAGCAGGTGGGGTGGAGCACGGCAGAGCCCACCCTGCGCCGGACCTCCAGACGCGGCAGCAGCTCCTCCGCGGCCCACACGATCGAGTCGAGGATCCGCAGCTCCGCGTGGAGGGCCCGGTTCTCCGGCGTCAGGTACGGGACCACCTCGCGCGCGATGCCCAGCGTGCAGGAGGAGGCGTCCACGACCAGCGGCAGCAGCCCGCCGGCCGTCCAGCCCCACGCCGCCTCGACGATCCGGTTGGCCATCACCCGGGTGCCGGCCTCGTAGCCCTTGGAGTGCCAGATCGTCGCGCAGCAGGTGCCGCCGACGTCGCCGGGGATCCAGACGGGCCGCCCGGCCCGCTCCGACACGGCCACCACGGCCTGGGGCAGGGAGGGACCGGGCCGGCCCTCCGGGCCGCCGAAGATCCGGTTGACGCAGGCCGGGTAGTACACGGCCGCGGCGCCCACCCGCCGGGTCGGCGGCAGCTTACGGGCGGCGGCGCCGGGGATCCGCGCCGGCCACTGCGGAACCAGGTCCGGGCGTACGGCCTTGCGCGCGGCCCCGGTGACCGCCCCCAGCAGCCGGTCGCAGGCCCCGGAGGGGATCAGGCCGGCGGCGGCCACCGCCAGCCGGGCGGCGGACTCGGCGGCCCCGAACCGCCGGGCGGCCAGCGCGGCGGCGGCCTCCTCGCGCGGGCCGTGCCGGCGGTGGCGGAAGTCCTTCATCAGCGCCCCGGTGTCGATGCCCACCGGGCAGGCGAGCTTGCAGGTGGAGTCGCCCGCGCAGGTGTCCACCGCGTCGTAGCCGTAGGCGGCGAGCAGGCCGTCCAGCACGGGGGAGCCGGGCTGCTGGCGCATCATCTCGCGCCGCAGCACGATCCGCTGGCGCGGAGTGGTCGTCAGGTCCCCGCTGGGGCAGGTCGGTTCGCAGAATCCGCACTCGATACAGGGGTCGGCCACAGCCTCCACCTGCGGAATGGTCTTCAGGCCGCGCAGATGGGCCCGCGGGTCGCGGTCGAGGAGGATGCGCGGGGCGAGCACCCCCTCCGGGTCGACGAGCCGCTTGGTGCGCCACATCAGGGCGGTGGCCACGGGGCCCCATTCCAGCTCCAGGAAGGGGGCCATGTTGCGGCCCGTGGAGTGCTCGGCCTTCAGGGAACCGTCGAACCGCTCCACGGTGAGCCGGCAGAAGGCCTCCATGAAGGCTCCGTACCGCTCGACGTCGGCGGGGTCGGCGGCGTCGAAGGCGAGCATGAAATGCAGGTTGCCGTGGGCCGCGTGACCGGCGACGGCCGCGTCGAAACCGTGCTCCGCCTGGAGCGCGAGGAGCGCCTGGCAGGCCTCGGCCAGCCGGGACGGCGGCACCGCGAAGTCCTCGGTGATCAAGGTGGTGCCCCGGGCGCGGGCTCCGCCGACGGCGGTGACGAAGGCCCTGCGGGCCTGCCAGTAGCCGCCCACGGTCTTCGGGTCGCTGGTGAAGGCATTCGTGATCGAAGCCGCCGGGGCGACCAGATCGAGGCCGTCGAGGATGCCGGCGGCACGCTGCGCGCAGGCGTCCCGGCCGGCCTTGTCCGGAGCCCGGAACTCCACGAGCAGGGCCGTGGTCTCCCGGGGCAGGTCCGCCCAGTCGGCGGGCACGCCCGCGACGCTGACGCAGGCGCGCAGGGTGTTGCCGTCCATCAGCTCGACGGCGACGGCGCCCGCCTCGTTGAAGAGCGGCACGGCCGCGGCCGCCTCGGGCAGCGAGCGGAAGAACAGCAGGGCGGAGCAGAGTTCGCGCTCCAGCGGGAGGGTGTCGAAGACGACCTCGGAGATGAAGCCGAGGGTGCCCTCCGAGCCGACCATGAGCCCCCGCAGGATCTCGACGGGGGTGGTGCCGTCCAGATAGGCGTCGAGGCGGTAGCCGGTGGTGTTCTTGATCTCGTACTTGGCGCGGATCCGGGCGACCAGCGCGGGATCGGCCTCGATCTCCCGCTTGATCTCCATCAGCCCGTGGCACAGGGCCGGTTCGGCACGTGAGAGCTCCTCGTCGGCCAGCGGGTCGGCGGTGTCCACGACGGTGCCGCCGGGCAGGACGAAGGTGAGGGAGGAGAGCGTCCGGTAGGAGTTGCGGGTGGTGCCCGCCGTCATGCCGGACGCGTTGTTGGCGACGACCCCGCCGAGGGTGCAGGCGACGGCGCTGGCCGGGTCGGGGCCGAGGATCCGGCCGTGCCGGGCGAGGGCCGCGTTGGCCCGGGCCACCGTGGTGCCGGGCCGGATCCGGGCCCGCCGGCCCTCCTCCAGCACCTCGATCCCGGCCCAGTGGCGGCGTACGTCGACCAGGATGTCCTCACCCTGGGCCTGGCCGTTGAGCGAGGTCCCGGCGGCGCGGAAGACGACCTCGCGCTGCCGGCCGTGCGCGTACGAGAGCACCGCCGAGACGTCGTCGATGTCCTCGGCGATCACCACGACCTGGGGCACGAAGCGGTAGGGGGAGGCGTCGGAGGCGTAGCGGACCAGGTCGGAGACCTTCCACAGCACCTTCTCGGGGCCGAGCAGCTCGGTCAGCTCGGTGCGCAGCGGCCCAGGCGTGCCGCCGGCCCGGTGCCCGGGGAGCCGGTCGGGGGCGGGGCCGCTGATGCTGCGGGGGCGCAGGGACCCCGGCTTCGGTTCCAGAAGCGGCATCTGCGACCCCTCGCGTCGTCGAGGCCACGGGTGGCCTAGTCAGCAGGTGCGCTCCGCCGGGGCGTCCGACAGGGCGTTCAGCAGACCGCCGAGCACTTCGCGCTGGTCGGCGGTCAACGGAGCCAGGATCTCCTCCGCCGCGTCGGTTCGCGCGTTGCGCAGGCGGCGCAGCGTGGCGCGGCCGGTGTCGGTGAGCTCGATCCGTATGACGCGGCGGTTCGCGGGGTCGGGCGCGCGCCGTACGCACTCGGCCGCCTCCAGGCCGTCCACGAGGGTGGTCACCGCGCGCGGCACGACTTCCAGGCGGGCGGCGAGATCCGCCATCCGGGGTGCCTGCTCGCCCTCGTAGTGCGAGACGAGGCGCAGCAAACGACTCTGGGCGGGAGTGATCCCGAGCGGCACCATGTGGCGCTTCTGGATCCGGTGCAGCCTGCGCGTCAGGCGCAGGAGCTGTTCGGCGAGGAGGCGATCGGTGTCAGAGGCCGAAGCGGAGGCCGAAGCAGAGGCGGTGTCGGAGGCGGAGCTCATGCGGGAACGATATCAGGATGCCGTTCATTGTGAGTATAGGTAACAATGACCTATGCTCCAATGGCCCCGACTTCGCCGAAGGGGACGCCGCGAAGACCCTGACCCTGACTCCTGACCCCCGAGAGGGTGCCCATGCCGCACGACGAACCGAAGTGGACCCCATCGAACGACCCCATCGACCCCGCCCGTCCCGCCCCGGCGGAGCAGCCGCGTGAGCTGCGACGCATCGTGGGACTGTTCCGGCCCTACCGCGGCCGGCTCGCCGTCGTCGGCCTGCTGGTCGGCGCCTCCTCGCTGGTCGGCGTCGCCTCGCCGTTCATGCTCCGGGAGATACTCGACGTCGCGATCCCGCAGGGCCGCACCGGGCTGCTCAGCCTGCTCGCGCTCGGCATGATCCTCACCGCCGTCGTCACCAGCGTCTTCGGCGTGCTCCAGACCCTGATCTCCACCACCGTCGGCCAGCGCGTCATGCACGACCTGCGCACCGCCGTCTACGCGCAGCTCCAGCGGATGCCGCTGGCCTTCTTCACCCGGACCCGCACCGGAGAGGTGCAGTCCCGCATCGCCAACGACATCGGCGGTATGCAGGCCACCGTCACCTCCACCGCGACCTCGCTCGTCTCGAACCTGACGGCCGTCATCGCCTCCGTGGTCGCCATGCTCGCGCTCGACTGGCGGCTCACCCTCGTCTCGCTCCTCCTGCTCCCCGTCTTCGTGTGGATCAGCCGGCGGGTCGGCCGGGAGCGCAAGAAGATCACCACGAAGCGGCAGAAGCAGATGGCCGCCATGGCCGCGACCGTCACCGAGTCGCTCTCGGTGAGCGGCATCCTGCTCGGCCGCACCATGGGCCGCTCCGAGTCCCTCACCTCGGCCTTCTCGGCAGAGTCCGAGAAGCTCGTCGGCCTGGAGGTGCGCTCCAGCATGGCCGGGCGCTGGCGGATGTCCACCATCGGCATCGTCATGGCCGCGATGCCCGCCCTCATCTACTGGGCGGCCGGCATAGCCCTCCAGACGGGCGCCCCCTCGCTCTCCGTCGGCACCCTCGTCGCCTTCGTCACGCTCCAGCAGGGCCTGTTCCGGCCCGCCGTGAGCCTGCTGTCGACCGGCGTGCAGATGCAGACCTCACTGGCGCTGTTCGCCCGCATCTTCGAGTACCTCGACCTGCCGGTGGACATCACCGAGCGCGTGGACGCCGTGCGGCTGGACCGGGCCAAGGGCGAGGTCACCCTGGAGGACGTGCACTTCACGTACGACACCAAGAACGGTCCGACCCTCTCGGGGATCGACATCACCGTTCCGGCCGGCGGCTCCCTGGCCGTCGTCGGCCCGACCGGCTCCGGCAAGAGCACGCTCAGCTACCTGGTGCCCCGGCTCTACGACGTCACCGGCGGACGGGTCGCCCTCGACGGGGTGGACGTGCGCGACCTCGACTTCGACTCGCTGGCCCGCTCGATCGGCGTGGTCTCCCAGGAGACCTACCTCTTCCACGCCTCGGTCGCCGACAACCTGCGCTTCGCCAAGCCGGACGCCACCGACGAGGAGATCGCCGAGGCGGCCCGCGCGGCTCAGATCCACGACCACATCGCCTCCCTGCCCGACGGGTACGACACCCTGGTCGGCGAGCGCGGCTACCGGTTCTCCGGAGGTGAGAAGCAGCGTCTGGCCATCGCCCGCACCATCCTGCGGGACCCGCCGGTGCTGATCCTCGACGAGGCCACCAGCGCCCTCGACACCCGCACCGAGCACGCCGTCCAGCGGGCCATCGACAACCTCTCCGCGGGCCGCACGACCATTACCATCGCGCACCGCCTCTCCACCGTCCGCGACGCCGACCAGATCGTCGTCCTGGACTCCGGGCGCATCGCCGAGCGCGGCACCCACGAGGAGCTGCTGAAGGCGGACGGCCGGTACGCGGCCCTGGTCCGCCGGGACCGGGACGCCGCGCCGGCGCCCGAACCGCCCGAGGGCGTCCAGCTGGCTCCGGTAAATGTGTGACCGTGCGACCGGCACACGGGTCGGGTGCCGGAAATACTACGAATCGCGGGTTAGCGTTCCCGCATGCGCCATGAGTACCGGCCGCCGCAGCGCCGTTCCCGGCTGACTCGCCGGGGCCGGCTGGCGCTCTTCCTCGGCACACTGTTCGCCCTCGGTGCGGCAGCCCTGATCCCGATACTGCGCGGTGGCGACGTGCCGGAGACGCCACGCCGGCTGCTCATCCCCGAGGGCTGGCGGGCCCCGCAGGTGTACGCCGCGGTCGACCGCGAGCTGAAGCTCCCGCCGGGCTCCACGAAGGCGGCGGTGGCCACCGCCGGGCTGGCTTTGCCCGCGGAGGCCAAGGGCAATCCGGAGGGCTACCTCTTCCCGGCGACGTACCCGGTGACCTCGATGTCCACCCCGGCCACCCTCCTCACGCACATGGTGCGGACGGCGAACCAGAAGCTCGCCACCCAGGCCGTCGCCGACGGCGGCAAGGCCCACGGGATGACCCCGTACCAGACGGCCACCCTGGCCAGCATCATCGAGGCGGAGGCCGAGGGCCGCTCCGACATGGGCAAGGTCGCACGGGTGGTGCACAACCGGCTGGCGAAGTCGATGCCGCTCCAGATGGACTCCACCATCGACTACGCGCTGAACCGCAGAACCGTGGACACCAAACTGGGCGACACCCGGATCGACAGTCCCTTCAACACCTACGCACGCCAGGGACTGCCACCCACGCCGATCGACAGCCCGGGACTGGAGGCGATGGCGGCCGCCGTCGCCCCGACGCCCGGCGACTGGCTGTTCTTCGTCACCGTCAAGCCGGGGGACACACGCTTCTCGGCGACGTACGAGGAACACAGGAAGCACGTCGCGGAGTTCAACCGGATCCGCGCGGGCGCCGGCTCCCGCACAGGTCAGGCCGGTCCCGCCGGGAAATGAAGCGCGCCGCCCCCGGCAGCGGTTCTACGATCGGCGGCCTGCCGAAAGTGTGGACCGAGGGGGCGAACCGTGAAATGGCCATGGAGAGCGACATCGTCTCGCTCCTGATCCACGACGCGGAGCGGGGCACCACGCGCATCCTCGTCCCGGAGGCCACCGAGAGCTGGACCGATCCCGTTCTGGCCGTGCGGGACGGGTCGGGCTGGGTGTACCCGACCCGTGAGGCGCGAGCGGCCGGTGGCACCCCGGACCGGATCATCCCCTTCGAGGAACCGGAGGCCCAGGCCGGCTGAGGGCCGCCGACGGGCTCAGGCCGCGGGGGCCGGGACGAGGACCGGGGCTCCGGCCCGTTCGCGGGTCAGGAGCCGGCGGATCTCGCGGACCGCGGCACCGCCCGCGCGGTTGGCGCCGATGGTCGACGCCGACGGGCCGTAGCCCACCAGGTGGACCCGCTCGTCACGGACGGCCCGGGTCCCCTCGACCCGGATGCCTCCGCCCGGCTCGCGCAGACGCAGCGGGGCGAGGTGGTCGACGGCCGCCCGGAATCCGGTGGCCCACAGGATGACGTCCGCGTCCACGTGGCTTCCGTCGGCCCAGACGGCGCCCGTGGGGGTGATCCGGTCGAAAACGGGCCGCCGGGCCAGCACGCCCGAGGCCAGACCGGCCCGGACGGCGTCGTTCAGCGGGAGCCCCGTCACGCTGACCACGCTCTGCGGCGGCAGTCCCCGGCGCACGCGCTCGTCCACCGAGGCCACCGCGGCCCGGCCCTCGGCCTCGCCGAAGCTCCCGTCGCGGAAGACCGGGGGCCGCCGGGTCACCCAGGTGGTCCCCGCCGCCACCTCGGCGATCTCCAGCAGGTGCTGCACCGCCGAGGTGCCGCCGCCGACGACGATCACCCGCGCCCCCGCGAACTCCTGCGGCCCCGGATAGTTCGCGGTGTGCAGCTGCCGGCCGCGGAAGGTCTCCTGGCCCGGGTAGCGCGGCCAGAACGGCCGGTCCCAGGTGCCGGTGGCGTTGACCAGGGCCCGGGCCGACCAGATGCCGGCCGAGGTCTCCACGCGCAGCCGCCCCGCGTCTCCCTCGCGTACGGCGGACACGTCCACGGGTCGGCGTACGCGCAGGTCGAAGCGGTCCTCGTAGGCGGCGAAGTACTCCCCGATGACCTGCGACGACGGCCGCAGCGGGTCGGCGCCCGTCAGCTCCATGCCGGGCAGGGCGTGCATGCCGTGGACCTTGCCGTAGGTGAGCGAGGGCCAGCGGAACTGCCAGGCGCCCCCGGGGCGGGGCGCATGGTCGAGGACCACGTGGTCGAGCCCCGCCCGCGTCAGGTGGTAGGCGCTGGACAGGCCGGCCTGCCCGGCGCCTATGACCACCACGTCCACGTCGGCCACCACGTCCACGTCGGCCACCACGTCCACGTCGGCCGGCACGTCCACCGGTACGTCCACGCCCCGCATCATGTCGTTCACGGTTCTGCCAACTTGCGGCGGGCGCCGGATCTTCCCGGGCTACGGCGCCAGCAGGCCGCGCGAGGCCAGCTCCGGGGTCACCCCCTCGCCGAACCAGTACGCCTCCTCCAGGTGCGGGTAGCCCGACAGGACGAAGTTCTCGATCCCGAGCGCGTGGTACTCCTCGATCCGGTCCGCCACGTCGCCGTGACTGCCGACCAGGGCCGTACCGGCGCCGCCGCGGACCAGCCCGACCCCCGCCCACAGGTTCGGCGAGATCTCCAGCCCGTCCCGGCGGCCGCTGTGCAGGGCCAGCATCCGCTACTGACCCACCGACTCGCTCGTGCCCAGCAGGGACTGCGCGCGGGCGATGTCCGCGTCCGACAGCTCCCCGAGCAGCCGGTCCGCCGCGCCCCAGGCCTCCTTCGCCGAGTCGCGCGAGATGGTGTGAAGCCGGATGCCGAACCGCACCGTCCGCCCCCGCTCCTCCGCCAGCGAGCGGATCCAGTCGATCTTCTCCTTCACCTGTTGCGGCGGCTCGCCCCAGGTCAGGTACACATCGGCGTGCTCGGCCGCGACCGGCCCGGCCGCCGCCGAGGACCCGCCGAAGAAGATCTCCGGCAGCGGGTCCGGCGGCAGCGCGGTGAGCCCGCCGTCGATCCGGTAGTGCTCGCCCTGGAAGTCGTACGGTTCCCCGCGCCAGGCGCCGCGTACGACCGACAGGAACTCGGCGGTGCGCTCGTATCGGCGGTCGTGGTCCAGGTGGTCGCCGAACCGCCGCTGCTCGGCCGAGTCGCCGCCCGTCACCACATTGAGCAGCAGCCGGCCGCGGGTGATCCGCTGGTAGGTCGCGGCCATCTGGGCGGCGAGCGTCGGCGAGATCACCCCGGGCCGGAAGGCCACCAGGAACTTCAGCCGCTCCGTGTGCTGCGAGAGCGCCACCGTCGTCAGCCAGGCGTCCTCGCACCAGGTGCCCGTCGGGGTCAGCACCGCCTCGAAGCCGAGGCGTTCGGCCGCCTTGGCGATCTGCGCGAGGTACTCGACGTCGGGCTCGCGCACTCCGGGCGCGGCCGTGTCGTGCGCGTAGGCGTGCCGGTCGACCAGGGTGCGGCCGTCGCCGCCGGTGGGCAGGAACCAGTGCAGGCGGACGGTCATCAGGAGTCCTTCCCGTACGTACGCGGGGCGGTGGTGGACGGCGGCAGGTCGCCGTTGAAACGGGGGTCGACGAAGTCCTTGAAGACGACCTTGCCCGGGATCAGCTTCAGCTCGGTGAAGGTGTCGGCGATCTTCTGCTCGGAGACCACGGCCGCGTCGTCGACGGCGACCGGCACCCGGGTGCCGTTGCTGCGCCGGACCGCGTCGAGGGCGACCTCGTACGGCAGCCCCGTCTCCTTCGCCCAGACCTTCGCCCACTCCTCCGGGTGCTTGAACACCCAGTCCTGGGCGCGCTGCAGCCGCTTCAGGTAGTCGCCGATCGCCTTGCTCCTGCCCGCGTCCTCCAGGGCGGCCGGCGCTGCGACCTGGAAGCCGAGCCCGTTGACGAGCCCCTCGCCGGAGGTCAGGACCCGGGCTCCGGTGCGCAGCACCTGGGAGGTGTACGGGTCCCACACCGCCCACGCGTCGACCGAGCCGCTGTTGAAGGCGGCCAGCGCGTCGGCGGGCTGGAGGAAGTTGACCGTCACATCGGTGGGCCCCAGGCCGGCCTGTTCCAGGCTCGCGATGAGCTGGAAGTGGGCCGAACTGCCCTGTGCCACGGCGATCTTCTTGCCGCGCAGGCCGCCGGCGGACTGGAGTGCGGACCCCTTCGGCACGAGGATCGCCTCGCCCGCCGAGGAGCCGTGCGTGGCGGCCACCACGGTGATCTTCGACTTGGCGGCCGCGGCGAACACGGGCGGGGTGTTGCCCACGCCGCCGATGTCCACGGCCTTGGCGTTGACGGCCTCCAGCAGCGGCGGACCGGAGGTGAAGGTGGACCACTTGATGGTGTAGTCGAGGTTCTCCAGCTCCCCGGCGGCCTTCAGCAGCGACTCGTAGCCGCCCTTCTGGTCCCCGACGCTGAGCGTGACCTTGGCACCGCTCCCGGCGCCACCCTCGGCGGTCGCTGCGCCGCTGTCGGCGGCGGAGCTGCCGCCGCAGGCGGTCAGGGCCAGGGACAGCGGGATCAGGGTGGCGAGCAGGGGCAGGGAATGGCGTCTCATGTCGTATCTCTTCGTTCTCTTGACGGGGTGAAAGGTCTTCAGAAGACGCCGAGTTCGGCGAGCAGCCGGGTGCGGAGCGCCGCGAATCCCGGGTCGCCGACCGTGCGCGGCCGCTCCAGCGGTACCCGGGTGTCGTGGGCGATCCGCCCCTCGCTCATCACCAGGATCCGGTCGGCCAGCAGCACCGCCTCGTCGACGTCGTGCGTCACCAGCAGCACCGCGCAGCCGCGCCGCTGCCACAGCCGGGCCACCAGCTCCTGGGCCTTGATCCGGGTCAGCGCGTCCAGGGCGCCGAACGGCTCGTCCAGCAGCAGCAGATCCGGTTCGCGCACCAGCGCCCGGGCCAGCGAGGCGCGCTGGGCCTCGCCGCCGGACAGCGTCTTGGGCCAGGCGTCCGTACGGTGCTCCAGTCCGACCTCGGCCAGTGCCCGCTCGGCGCGCTCACGCTCGGGCCGGCCCGGCAGCCCGAGCAGGACGTTGCGCCAGACCCGCTTCCAGGGCATCAGCCGCGGCGCCTGGAAGGCCACCGCCCGCCGCTCCGGTACGAGTACCTCGCCCTCGATCTCCCGGTCCAGGCCCGCCAGGATCCGCAGCAGGGTGGACTTGCCGCAGCCGCTGCGCCCGAGGAGGACGGTGAACTCCCCGGCGCGCAGGGTCAGATCGAGCCCGTCGATGACGGCCCGCCCGTCGAAGGACCGGGTCAGCCCGGTGACCTCGACGGCAGCGGCGGCGGTGGCTACTGCCCCGTGAACGTCGGTCGCCATTGCAGCAGCAGCCTTTCGAGAGTACGGACGACGAGGTCGGCGGTCAGGCCGAGGAAGGCGTAGACGACGAGGCAGACGACGATCACGTCGGTACGGAAGAACTCGCGCGCCTGGTTCATCAGGAAGCCGATCCCGGCGTCGGCGTTGATGGACTCCCCGAAGACCAGGGCCAGCCAGGCGGTCGCGAGCGAGTACCGCAGGCCGGTCATGAAGCCGGGGAGCGCGCCGGGCAGTACGACGTGCCGCACCAGACCCCACCGCCCGAGCCCCAGCGCCCCGCCCGCCTCGATCAGTTGCTCGTCCACCCCGCGGATCCCCGCGTACACGTTCAGGTACAGGTGGAAGGCGGTCCCGAGCGCGATCAGGGCGACCTTCGGCGCCTCGCCGATGCCCATCCAGATGATGAACAGCGGGATGAGACCCACCCAGGGCACCGTGCGGAGCATCTGCACGCTCGCGTCGATCAGGTCCTCGCCGAGCCGCGACAACCCGGACAGCAGCGCGAGCACCGTGCCCGCCGTACCGCCGATCACCAGCCCGGTCGCGACGCGCTGCAGGGACACGGCCATCGCCCCGGGCAGCGTCCCGTCCCCGATCAGATCCGCCCCGGCGGACGCGATGGTCGACGGCGGAGCGAGCGTGTCGGCCGGCAACCACCCCAGCGTGCTGGCCAGTTGCCACAGCGCGAGCAGCAGCAGCGGGCCCGCGGTCCGGCGGATCCAGCGGGGTACGGGACGACGCCGTGCGGAGGCCGCCACGACGGCCACGAGCTCGGGGGCGGCGGGCCGTGCGGATGTCGGCGCGGGCGACAGGTCCGGCGGGGCATGGCTGATGCTGGTGCTCATGGAGGCTCCACGAAAGGAGGGCGGCGAGGCGGGCGGCAGCGCGCACACCGACCGCCCTCGCACCGGCACGGCCGGACGGGGCCGGGCGGGGGAGGGGTTCAGAGGTGTGCGGGCACGCCGGAGAAGAGCGCGGAGCGCTCGTGACAGATCAGGAAAAGGGCGTCAGCAGCCGCGGCGACACGCGGCGGAGGCCACCCGCAGCAGGTCGATGTGACCGCGCGTGGTGAGCATGGCTGAACGCAACATGCGGCGAAACCTAGCCAGCCGGCCGGGGCGGGGTCAATGGCGTCTCGCCCACTGGACCTGCCGTCTCGAAAACATGGTTCAGCCCCTCCGGCGTTTGAGGAGCGGGGGCTGGGGCGGAGCCCCAGGGAACCCGGTGACTCAACGGGCCTTCGCCTCGTCCGTGCCGCTCCCCGTGTCGGTGCCGCTGCCGGTACGGCGCAGGGTCGCCAGGACCGGACCGGTCGGCTGCAGGGTGAGCCCCGGGAAGACCCCGGCCCGTTCGCTCCCGCTGTCCAGGTGGAACCGCTGTGCCAGCACGGCGAGTACGAGCGCGGCCTCCACCAGTGCGAACCGTGCTCCCAGGCAGGCCCGCGGGCCGCCGCCGAAGGGGAACCAGGCGTGTTCGGGCACCGGATGCGGGGCGTCCGCGTCCCACCGCTCGGGGCGGAAGGCCTCCGGGTCCGGGAACCACCGGGCGTCGCGGTGCATCGACCAGGGACTGGTCCATACCGAGGTCCCGGCCGGTACCGCGCGCCCGCCCAGCGTCGCCCCCTCCGTGGCCACCGCCGAGATCAGCCAGATCGGTGGATAGATGCGCAGGGCCTCCTTGACCACCTGCCGGGTCCAGGGCAGCCGTGGGTAGTCGTCGTAGGCCGGCAGCCGTCCGCCGAGCACCCGGTCCAGTTCCTCCGTCAGGCGGGCCCTCGCCTCCGGCGCCCCCGACAGGAGTTGCCAGGCCCAGGTCAGAGTGGTCGAGGTGGTCTCGTGGCCGCCGATGTAGAGGGTGATCGACTCGTCCCGCAGCTCCTTGCGGGAGAGCGGCCCCCCGGTTTCGTCGCGGGCCGCGAGCAGTCGGCTCAGCAGGTCGTCCCGTTCCGCGCCGGCGCTCGACGCCGCCTCGTGCTCCCGTATGACGTGCTCGATCTCCCGGTCGAGCACCGCCACGGCCTCCCGCATCCGGCGCCGGCCGGGAGTGCGGACCCAGGGCGGCAGGAACAGCGTCAGCCCGCGGAACTCCGCCCCCAGTTCCCGCTGGGCGGTGGCCATGGCCGCGCTGATGGGCGCCTCCCGGCCGGCGGCGTCGCTCCCGAACAGCGTGCGCACCGCGATCCGCTGGGTGAGCCCGGCCATCTCCCGGTGCACGTCGATCCGTTGGCCCGTCCGCCACTCGCCCGCCAGGGCGTCCGCGCACTCCACCATCGTGGCGGCGTACGAGCGCACCTGGCGCGGCCGGACGGCGGGCTGCACCAGCGCCCGCTTGCGGCGCCAGTCGTCCCCGGTGGCGACGACCACCCCGTTGCCCAGCAACTGGCGGAAGGCCCAGCCCAGTTCCGTCGGCCGGAAGGTGGACTCGACGGCCCCGAGCAGTTCGCCGGCGTGCTCGGGCCGGGAGACCAGGATGTTGCGCTGCGGGCCGAGCGCCCAGGGCACCCAGTCCCCGTAACCGTCGCGCAGGGACTCGAAGAAGGCCAGGGGATCGCGGGCGAAGGCGGGCAGATTGCCGAGCAGCGGCCATCGGCGCGGTCCGCCGCTCCGGCTGCCCGGGGTCAGGGTCGCGGTCACGCAGGCATGGTGACAGCCGCTCCCGCAGGCCGCCAGAGAGCGGACAGGTCTCCTCGGCCGGGCGGTCTCGTCAGCCGGGTCCGGGCCTGCGCCGTTGACGAATAGTCTGCGCGAAGATAATCTACGGATAGACGATCTAGCCAGGGAGACCACCCATGTGGGAGTACGAGCACAGCATCGAGACCGGCGCCACCCCCGAGGCGGTCTGGCGGCTCTGGGCGGACGTGGAGAACTGGGGCGCCTGGAACCCCGGTATCGAGAAGATCGAGATCAGCGGCCCGTTCGCGGCCGGTACGGAGATCACGATGACGCCGCCCGGGGACGACCCGATCCTCCTGCGCATCGCGGAAGCCGTCGAAGGCGAACGGTTCGTCGACGAGGCGCGCTTCGGTGACCTGCTGCTGCAAACCGTCCACCGGATCGACCCGATCGGCCAGGACCGGATCCGGGTGGTGTACCGGATGGAGATCACCGGCGGCGGCGCCGACGAGGTCGGTCCGCAGATCGGCCCGGGCATCACCGCCGACTGGCCCGACACGATGGCTTCGCTGGCCGAGCTGGCCCTTCGCTGATGCCCCTCAGCCCCGGGGAGAGTCCCGGATTCCTGCTGTGGCACGCCACCTTGCGGTGGCAGCGCGACATCGCCGCGGCCCTGGCCCCGCTCGACCTCACCCACGTGCAGTTCGTGCTGCTCGCCTGCACCTGGTGGCTCAACGGCCAGGGCGAGCACCCCAATCAGCTGGCCGTCGCCCGCCAGGCCGGTACCGACGTCAAGATGACCTCCCAGGTCCTGCGCACCCTGGAACACAAAGGGCTCGTCGAGCGTGAGGTCGACCCGGCCGACACCCGCGCCAAACGGCTGCGCGTCACCGACGCCGGCGCCGAACTGGCCCCACGGGCGATCGCCGCCGTCGAGCAGGCCGACGCGCAGTTCTTCCGGCCGGTGCCCATCGCCGACGCGGTGGCCCTGCTCGGCCGCCTGGCCCGTCCCGAAACCTGAGATCCGCCCGCCGGGCCCGTGCGACACCACCCGCGAGCGGATCCACCCACCCGGAGGAGCTACGCGGTCCGGCGTGCGGCCAGCCAGTCGTACGCCGCGTCCGCGCTGAACTCCGGATGGCCGCCCGGGAAGAGGAGCCCGGCGGAGGCGAAGGCCGGATCCCCTGCGATGTCCGGGGTGTAAGGGACCGCCACGCAGGCCATGCCCGCGGCGTGGGCGGCCCGCGCCCCGGGCGCCGCGTCCTCGACGACCACGCAGTCGGCGGGCTCGGCGCCCAGCCGGCGTGCCGCCTCCAGGAACACGTCCGGAGCGGGCTTGCCGTGCGCGACCTCCTCGGCGGAAACCACCGTCGTCAGCAGTGCGTCCAGCCCGGTGCCCGACAGCACCGCGTCGATCGCCTCCAGCGAGGAGCCGGAGGCCACCGCCATCGCCGCGCCCTCGGTGCGCAGCCGCTCGACCAGCTTCCGCATCTGCGGGAAGACCTCGGTCCGGGTGCGGGCCAGCTCCAGGTAGGCGGCGTTCTGCTCGGCGAGCAGCTGCTCGACCGGTGCCCGGATCCCGTACCGCTCCCGCAGGATCTCCAGGGTCTCCAGCGTGCCGATGCCGATGAAGCGGGAGTGCTGATCCCACGTGAAATCGGGGACCCCGTGCCGTTCCAGGGTGCGGCGCCCAGACTCGTAGTAGTTCGGCTCGCTGTCCACGAGGGTGCCGTCGAGATCGAATATGACGGTGATCATCCGTGGGGCCCGTCCTGCCGGTCGTGTCCTGTCTCGGTAATCCTGTCAGGTTTTGTTGGCATTTCTGCCCACGGATTCGACCAGCGGCAGCAGCCGGTGCGGCACCCGCTCGCGCAGCGCCACCTCCGTACGTGTGCGGACCACGCCCGGGAGCTGGATCAGCCGCTGGATCACGTCCTCCAGGTGCCCGTTGTCGCGGGCCGCCACACGGGTCAGCAGGTCCCCGCCGCCGGTGATCGAGAACGCCTCGATGATCTCGGGCACGGCGGCGAGCGCGTCACCCACGTCGTCCAGATGTCCCTGGGTGACCTCGATGTGCACGAAGGCCAGCACCGGATGGCCCAGTGCGGCGGGGGAGAGCACCGGCCCGGTTCCCGTGATCACGCCCGTGCGCTCCAGCCGGTCCAGCCGTGCCTGCAGGGTGCCGCGCGCCACGCCGAGGATCCGGGCGTACTCGCGGACACTGGTGCGCGGCTGCTCGATCAGCAGACGCAGGATTCTGGTGTCGAGCTCGTCCACTGCCACGCCACGACTGTACCAATGGCCCCGTTCACCCCGATCGTTCCCGGCCAGGGGCCTGGTCGGTGTGCAGCCCGGGCTGGCTCCGGTACAGGAGGCCCACGACCAGCACCGTCACGGCGGCCGGCAGCAGCAGCCAGCCCACGGTCCATCCGGCCCGCAGCAGCAGCGCCCCGAGGAACCCGCCGGCGAACATGGCCAGGACCGAAATGCCGCGCAGCCTCCAGCCGGCCGTCCCGAACCCGTACGCGTTCTCCCGTCCCATGGCCGAAGCACCCAGGAAGGCGGTCATGGACCGGGTGACCAGCGTCGTCGGTACGCCCGGCACGTTCGCCCGCATGATCGTGGTGTTGCGCAGCCCCATCGCCAGGGCCAGCACCGCCGTCGCCGCCAGATGCCGCGGGGCCGGGGATCCGTACTGCGGAGCCAGCCCCCAGCCGATCCCCGCGGCGGTCAGGATGAGCCCCGCCTCGGCGATGAGGCCGATGACGAACCAGCGCCTGCCGCGGATCTCGGTCACGGACTCCAGATGCGACCCGCAGACCACCCCGACGACGAACGCGGCCAGGGAGATCCCGGGAGCGAGCGTCTCCAGTCTCCCCGCCCCCGCCGCGCCGAAGGCCAGGAACAGCACGTTGCCCGTCTGCATCGCCGTGAAGGCCGGCCCGAGCGCCAGCAGGCTCGCCGCCTCCACGATCCCGGTCACCCCGGTCAGTACGACCATCAGCGCGGGCATGTGCGGCGGGAGCGGCGGCGAACCGGCCGTCCGCCCGGCCTCCCGGTCCTCGTCCATGACGCCCGACAGTGACACGCCCGCCCGGATGCTCCGGCGCCGACATGCCGGAGGCATAGGGTCCGAAGGATGAGTGACCTGTTGCTGGTGAGGCACGGCGAGACCGCCTGGAGCGCGAACGGGCGCCACACGGGACGCACCGACCTTCCGCTGACCGCGCGCGGGGTCGAGGAGGCCATCTCGCTGGCCCCCTACTTCCGGGACCGGCGGCCGGCCCTGGTCCTGACCAGCCCGCTGCGCCGGGCCGTCGCCACCGCCGAGCTCGCCGGGCTAACCGGCGGGCAGGCCGACCCCGACCTCTACGAATGGGACTACGGCGGCTACGAGGGAATCACCACCGCGGAGATCCGGAAGAGCACCCCGGACTGGTCCCTGTGGACCCACGGCGTTCCGCCCGGCGACGCCGAGCACCCCGGCGAGAGCGCCGCCCAGGTGGGCGCCCGCGCCGACCGGGCCCTGGCCCGCGTCGCCCCCGTGCTCCGCGCGGACGGCGGCAACGTGGTGCTCGTCGCCCACGGCCACTTCCTGCGCGTCCTCACCGCCCGCTACCTGCGACTGGAGCCCGAGCACGGCCGGCTGTTCCTGCTGCGCACGGGCACCGTCAGCGTGCTCTCCACGGAGCACGGCCTCCCGGTGATCGCGGGCTGGAACACCCGCCCCTGACCGGAGCTCCGGCCGAGGCCCCGACCGAGGTCCCGACCCCGGCCGCGACCGAGGCCGCCTCGCCTCGCGCGGCGATGCCGTCTGCGTGACCATTCGTACATGGGTCACGACTCGTACACGGACGACGGCAGTGCGGGCGCCGGACCGGAGGGCCTGGACGCGAGGCTCAAGGCCAACGCGATCGGATTCCTCGACGCGCTCGTCATCGGCCTGAACTCGACCTCGCCCGCCTACTCCCTGGCCGCCGTCCTCGGGCCGATCGTGGCGTTGGTCGGGATCTACGCACCGGGCGTGATGCTGGCCTCCTTCGTCCCGATGCTGCTCATCGCCGCCGCGTTCTACTACCTCAACAAGGTCGACCAGGACTGCGGGACGACCTTCTCGTGGGTCACCCGGGCCATGGGTCCCTGGGCGGGCTGGCTCGGCGGCTGGGCCATCGCCATGACCGGCGTCCTCGTCATCGGCTCGCTCGCGGACGTCGCCGTGCACTTCGGCCTGCTCGCCTTCGGACTCGACAGCTGGGCCGCCAACGCATGGATCCGGCAGACCCTCACCGTCGTGGTGATCCTGGTCATGACCGGGATCTGCGTCATCGGCACCGAACTCTCGGCCCACCTCCAGGACATCCTCATCCTCGCCCAGGTCTTCTTCCTGCTGGCCTTCGCCGTGGTCGCCTTCTACCGCGTCTACTCCGACACCAGCACCCTCGACTCGATCGAGCCGTCCCTCAGCTGGCTCAACCCCTTCGGCGCCGGCGGCGCCGCCCTCACCGGCGGGCTGCTGCTCGGCGTGTTCATGTACTGGGGCTGGGAGTCCGCGGTCAACCTCACCGAGGAGGTGGAGAACTCCGCCACCGCGCCCGGCCGGGCGGGCATCTGGTCGACCGTGATCCTCCTGGTCACCTACCTGTCCGTGGGCTTCGCGGTCGTCGCCTACGCGGGCACCGTCTACCTCGCCGAGAACGCGGCCGAGGAGGAGGCCATCTTCGCGGTCCTCGCCCACGAGGTCATGGGCGGCTGGGACTGGGTGGTGCTCCTCGCCGTCTGCACCTCGGCGCTCGCCTCCACCCAGACCACGATCATCCCCGCCTCCCGCACCGCCCTGTCCATGGCCCGCCGGCACGCGCTGCCGCACCGGCTCGCCCAGATCCACCCGAGGTTCCGCACCCCGGACGTGAGCACGTGGTGGGTGGCGGGCATCGCCATCGGCTGGTACCTCGTCGTCAACCAGATCAGCGAGAACGCGCTCCTGGACTCGCTCACCGCGCTCTCCCTGCTCATCGCCTTCTACTACGCTCTCACCGGCCTGGCCTGCGCCGTCTACTACCGCCGCCACCTCTTCGAGAACCTGCACAACTTCCTGTTGATCGGACTCGGCCCGGTGGTCGGCGCCGGCCTGCTGACCTGGCTGCTGGTGGAGTCGATCGGCGACATGTCCAACCCGGAGAACTCCGCCAGCGGCGTCTCCTGGTTCGGGCTCGGCCCGCCGCTGGTCATCGGCATCGGCATCGCGCTCGTGGGCGTGGCCTTCATGTGCTTCTGGCGGGTCCGGGACGGCAGGTTCTGGCAGGAGCGCCGCGGCGTCGTCGACCCGGAACTCGTCCACGCCGGGAAGCACCGGTCCACCTCCTAGGGAGCCCCCGATGTCCGTGGTCCTCGGATACGACGAATCACCCGGCGCGGAACGGGCCCTGGAGGTGGCGCTGGAGGTGGCCACGGCCTTCGGTGAGCCCCTCGTCCTCGTCTACGGCGCGGCCGCCCCGGGCGCCACCGGCGAGGAATCCCGTGCCCACCGCGAAGCCGTCCGCCAGGCGGGCCGCAGCGCGCTGGCGCACGCCGTCGAGGAGGCCGACGCGGCCGGGGTGCCCTCCACGGTCGAGGTGGCCGACGAGAAGCCCGCGCAGGCCCTGCTGGACGCCGCCGAGCGCCACCGGGCCCGTGTCATCATCGTCGGTAGCTGGGGCGACAGCCCGATGCGCGGCGCGCTGCTCGGCTCCACCCCGCACAAGCTCCTGCACCTGTCGCCGATCCCGGTGCTGTGCGTACCGACCGGGCCGGAGGGCGCCTGAACAGCCGTGGTGCGACTGGGGCGGACACCCTCCGGTCCCGGCGGCCCGCCCGTCAGGGCCCGGAGAGGGCGTTCTCGGGCTCGGCCTGCGCCGGGGCCCGGCCGCTCACCTCCTTCCCGGCGCGCAGCCGGGTCAGGGCCGGGCTGGTGATCGCCGTCGTCACCAGGGCCATCAGCACCAGCATGGTGAACAACTGCGGCCCGATGACGCCGAGTTCCAGACCGACATTGAGCACCACCAGCTCGGTCAGCCCCCGGCAGTTCATCAGGGCGCCGATCGACAGGGCCTCCCGCCACGGTCTTCCGCACGCGCGCGCCGCGCCCGTCGCGCCGCCCCACTTGCCGAGGAAGGCGACGAAGAGGATCGCGGCCGTCCAGAGCCACAGCCCGGGCGAGGCCGTCAGGCCCCCGATGTCCGTACGCAGCCCCGTGTGCACGAAGAACAGCGGCAGCAGCACGGGCACCGTGAACGCGCGCAGCCGGGCCGCCGAGGCCTCGATGCGCTGCCCGGTGCGCGGGGTGACCACCCCGAACAGGAACGCCCCGAACAGCGCGTGCACGCCGATCAGGTCGGTGGCCAGAGCGGACAGGCTCAGCCCGCTGAAGAGCGCCACCAGCACCGCCGCGTCGCCGGCCCGGTCGACGCGGGCCGACCAGCGGGCCAGCAGCGGCCGTACCGCGTACAGCATCACCAGCGTGAAGGCCACGGCGAGTCCGGCCGTGGTGGCCGCCTCGATCGGGGACCCGGCCGTGGAGAGGGCCACCACCAGGGCCAGCAGGCACCACGCGACGACGTCGTCCACGGCCGCGCAGGCCATGGCGAGGGCGCCGAGCGCAGTCCCGTACAGGCCCCGGTCGATGAGGATCCGGGCGAGGACCGGGAACGCGGTGATGGCCATGGCCACCGCCATGAACAGGGTGAACGGCATCCGCCCCACCCCCTCGGGGGCGAACCCGCCGTACATCGCGAGGGCGAGCAGTGCGCCCAGGGCCAGCGGCAGCAGCATGCCCGCCTGGCTCACCGCCACCGCGACCCGGGTGTGACCGCGCAGGCTCGTCAGGTCCAGCTCCAGCCCGACCAGGAACATGAAGGCGAGCAGCCCGAGCTGCCCGAGCACCGAGGTGTACGGCAGCACGGACGGCGGGAAGAGCGCGTGCTGGGCCTGCGGCCAGAGCCAGCCCAGCAGCGAGGGGCCCAGCAGGATGCCGGTGGCGATCTCGCCCACCACCGGGGGCTGGCCGAACCGGCGGCAGACGGCGGCCCCCACCTGACTGGCCAGGATCACCACCGGAACGGCGATCAGCAGGGCGGGCAGCGGGTCAGCGGACGACACGGGTACCTCCTTCGGGCGCGGCGGGCCGCAGGGCTGCGGGCAGGTCGCGGTGCGGGGCCGGCTGTGCGGCCGGCTGGGGAGCCGCGGTCGCCGCGGACCAGGGGGCGTAGCGGCGCAGCCCGTAGAGCAGCGGCTGCCGGTCGTCGCGCACGGTCACCCGCCGGACTTCGGCGAAGACGGCCGTGTGGTCCCCGAAGCCGACGGTTCTGACCACGGCGCAGTCCGCGACGGCGTGGGCGTCCGCCGTCAGGTGCGGTCCGCCGGCCCCCAGCGGCAGCCGCCACTCGACGCGGTCGAAGCGGTCGGGCGCCCCGGAGGCGAACAGGTCCGAGGTGCCGCGGGCCCGCTCGTGCAGCAGGTTGAGGGCGAAGTGCCCCTCGGTGAGCAGCACCGCGAGGGTCGGGCTCGCCGCCCGTATGCACACCACGAGCGTCGCCGGTTCGAGGGCGACGCTCGCGAGGGAGGTGCAGGTCAGGCCGTGCGGCACGGAATCGGAATCCAGGGTGGTGACGACGGACACCCCGGTGGGGAAGGCGGCCATGAAGGGACGGAGGTCCGCCGGCTGGACCCCGGCCGACTCGTCCGGGGCGGCGGGATGGGGCACGGAGCGGTGGGGCATGTCTGACTCCTGAGGTGGCTGAAGCAACTGCGGCCCGGCAGCCGGCGGGAGAGCCGTACTGCCGGGCCGTGGGAGCGGTGGGCCTTACGCGCCGTGCAGCTGGCGCAGGTAGTCGTAGGCGCTGGGCAGCGTCTCCAGCAGGTTCTGCTGCTGGCGCTTGACCGTGTCGAAGAGGGGTTCGGCGCTGGCCACCGAGTCCGGCCGGTGGGCCAGGGAGGGCAGCGGGGCGTCCGGCTCCAGGCCGAGGCCCGCGAAGATGCAGTAGTAGCTGCCGTTGGTCCAGAAGTTGCGGAACTCGGCCTCGAAGTTGCCGTAGTACGTCGACTCGTCGGTGATCGGCGAGTTGATGGGCAGGCCGGCCTTGTAGGCGGAGATCTTCTGCTGGATGTTGTCGGGGAGGGTCAGCTTCTTGTTGGCCTGCCAGAACGGCGTGTCGTTGCGCGGCGCGTAGAAGAAGTGCGCCTGGATGAAGTCGCGGGTGTCGTCGAACATCACCTCGATCTCGTGGTTGAAGCTGTTGATCAGACCGTCGTTGAAGGTCTTGTCCGGGAAGTGCTTGGCCAGCTGGTAGATCGCGGCGGTGATGAAGTAGATGCCCGTCGACTCCAGCGGCTCCAGGAAGCAGGAGGACAGGCCGATGCTGACGACATTCTTCACCCACGCCCGGCGGTTGCGGCCGACGCGGAAACGGATGTGGTTGAACTTCGTCACCTCGGGGTCCAGGCCCCACATGTCCGCGAACTCGCGGGTGGCGGTGTCCTGGTCGGTGAACTTGCTGGAGTACACGTAGCCGGTGCCGAAGCGCCCCAGCATGGGGATTTTCCAGGCCCAGCCGGACGACATGGCGATCGCCGAGGTGTACGGCTCCACACCGTTCGCCTCGTCGTCGTGCGGGACGGCCGTCGCCACCGCGCTGTCGCACAGCAGGTGGTCGCTCATGTCGATGAAGGGCTCCTCCAGCGCCTGGTTGATCAGCAGGCCGCGGAAGCCCGAGCAGTCCACGAACAGGTCGGCGTCCAGGGCCAGTCCGCCCTTGGTGTGCAGCGTGGTCACGTAGCCGCGCTCGTCCTGCTCGACCCGCACCATCTCGTCCTGTACGTGGTTCACGCCCTGCTTCTCGGTGCTGAACCGGCGCAGGAAGTCGGCCACCAGCTGGGCGTCGAAGTGCCAGGCGTACCGGGTGGCCGGCCGGCCGTCGAGCCAGCGCGGGGCCTTCATCGCGTCCATCACCGGGGGCTCGCGGAAGCAGGCGTAGTCGAACGGCTCGGTGGTGCGGCCCTCGTACTTGCGCTTGAACCAGTAGTGCGACAGCGGGGTCTGGTCGTAGTCGGGGAGCAGCCCGAACGGGTGGTAGAAGTGGTCCGGACCGCCGCCCGGCAGGTCGCGGGCCGTCGACTCGCCCTGCCCGTCGGTCCGCCAGTTGACGAAGCGCACGGCCATCTTGAAGCTCGCGTTGCACTCCCGCATCCACTCGTCCTCGGCGATGCCCAGGTAGTCGAAGAAGGAGCGCTGCAGGTTGGGCACGGTGGCCTCGCCGACACCGATGCGCGGGATCGTCGGCGCTTCGAGCACGGTGATGTCGACCGTTCCCTGCAGCGCCTTTCCGAGGTATGCGGCCGTCATCCAGCCGGCCGTGCCGCCGCCCAGGATGACGACCTTCTGAAGCCGGGTGTCGCTGCTGGTCATGAAACAGCCCTCATTTCGGATTCGGCGGTTCGGGTGGTCGTGCTCATCAGTGTCGAAAAACGCCCTATCACCGCTCTACACAGCTCGGATCCGGCCGTTGTAGGGCCTTTGTAGAACCCCCGGACACACTCCTCGCAGGCAGAGCGGCAGGCTGAAAACCACCGGGAGGACGCGATGACCACCGCAGCGAACGGGACGGCGGGGCCGGCGGTACGGGTCCGCTTCCTGGGCGACTTCGAGCTGACCGTCAACGGCGTCCCGGTCCAGCGCTGGCGGGCCGGCAAGGCCCGTGGCCTGTTCCAGTACCTCGTCGTCCACCGCGGCCAGATGCTCACCCGCGACCGGCTCTACGCCTCCCTGTGGCCCGGCGCCGACGCCGCCGCGGGCAGCTCCCTGAAGGTCGCCGCCCACGCACTGCGCCGGGTGCTCGACGCCCACCCCGACCGCCCCGGCGACTCCGGGATCCGGCTGGTCTACCGGGACTTCGGCTACGTCCTGCACATCACCGGGCTCTGGTCCGACCTCGACCGCTTCCAGGAACTGGTGCACACCGGCCTGCGCGCCGCCGCGGCCGGCGACGCCCCGCTCGCGCGCACCCGGCTGCGGGCGGCGATCGGTCTCTACGGCGGCGAGTTCCTGCGCGGCGAGAGCGCCGACTGGGTCGTCGAACAGCGCGAGTACCTCAGGGCGCTCGCACTGCGGGCCCTGGGAGTGCTGCGCGCCGACGCCGAGACCCGCGAGGACTTCGTGGAGCTGATCGAGGTCTGCAAGCGCACCCTGGAGATCGACCGCCATCACGAGGAGACCTACCGCGCGCTGATGGCCGCACACGGTCGGCGCGGTGAACTCGCCTGCGTCCGGCGCTGGTACGAGCTGTGCGCCCGCCGGATGCGCGACGAGCTGGCCGTGGCACCCGGCCACGAGACCCAGCGGCTGCTGGGCACCCTGATCCCGGCCGCGGCGCGCGCCCGGCCCGCCTCCGCCCCCGTCTCCGCCGTGACCGGAGCCCCGCCCGCCACCGTCCGCGCGCTGCGGCCGGCGGCCCGCCGGGCCGGGACTCCCGCCGGGACCCCCGCCTGGAGCCCGGACGCCCGTACGACCGCCCTGGCCCGCCCCGTGCGGCGGGCCAGGCCAGACAACCGGGCCGCGGCCGCCCTGGCCCGCGCGGCCGACCAGGCGACCGCGTGACACCGACCCAGCTGTTCAGCGAGCCCGTGATCCCGTGACCGAGTGAGGACCCCACCGTGACCGTGCTGACCGTGCCGACCGAGCCACAGGACTCCAGACCCGCCGGGGCCGAGACCGACGCGGCCCCCCTGCCGCCCCGTTACACCGACCAGTGGATCGGCGGCGCCTGGGTCGCCTCCGACGCCGACGGCCGCCTGGTCGTCACCGACCCCGCCACCGAGCGCGCCCTGGCCACCGTGCCCGCGGGCACCGCCCGGGACGCCGACCTCGCCGCGCGCGCCGCGGCGGGCGCCTTCCCGCGCTGGGCCGCCACCCCGGTGCGCGAGCGCACGACCCTGCTCCGCCGGGTCGTCGAGGCCATGGAGGTCCGCGCCGACCGCTTCGCCGAGACCATCACCGCCGAGGTCGGGGCGCCCGCCCGGATGGCCCGCCAGACCCATGTCGGGCTCTCCCTCGGCATGGCGGCGCACTGCGTCGAAACCGCCGCCTCCTACGCCTTCGAGGAGCGCGTCGGCCATTCGCTCGTCGTGCGCGAGGCCGCCGGAGTGGCCGCGTGCATCACCCCGTGGAACACCCCGCTGCTGCTCACCGTGCAGAAGATCCTCCCCGCGCTCGCGGCCGGCTGCACGGTCGTGCACAAGCCGAGCGAGATCACCCCGCTGCACGCCCGGCTGCTCGCCGAGGCGATCGCCGAGGCCGATCTGCCGCCCGGCGTCTTCAACATGGTCGTCGGCACCGGCGCCGCCGTCGGCACCGCGCTCGTCACCCACCCGCTGATCGACGTGGTCTCCCTGACCGGTTCCACCCGGGCCGGCCGCGAGGTCTCCGCGCTCGGCGCCGACACCGTCAAGCGCGTCCACCTCGAACTCGGCGGGAAGAACGCGAGCCTCGTCCTCGACGACGCCGACCTGGCCGCGTCCGTGGCCGCCACCGTCGACCAGATGCTCTTCAACACGGGCCAGACCTGCCTGCAGTGGAGCCGGCTGCTGGTACCGAGGGACCGCCAGGACGAGGCCGTACAGCTCGCCGGCGAGGCCATGGCCGGATACGTGACCGGCGACCCGCGCGACCCCGCGACCGATCTCGGCCCCCTGGTCTCCGCCGCCGCGCACGCCCGCGTCACCGGCCACATCCGCCGCGGCGTCGGCGAGGGCGCCGGCCGGCTGGTCCGCGGCGGCCCCGACCGGCCTGCCGGCCTGGACACCGGCTACTACGTCCAGCCGACGATCTTCGCCGACGTGGACCCGCTGAGCGCGATCGGCCAGGAGGAGATCTTCGGGCCGGTGCTCTCGGTCATCCCCTACGACGACGAGGACCAGGCGGTCCGGATCGTCAACGGGACCCGCTACGGGCTGCACGGCGCGGTCTGGTCCGGCGACGGCGCCCGCGCCGAACGGATCGCCCGGCGCTTCCGCTCCGGCCTGGTCGACGTGAACGGCGGCCAGTTCAACCCGGCCGCCCCGTTCGGCGGGTTCAAGCAGTCCGGGATCGGGCGCGAATGCGGCGCCGCCGGCCTGGAGGCCTTCCTGGAGACCAAGTCGATGCAGCTCCCGCAGGGCACGGGAGGCCAGGTGGTCGGCCCGCGCCTGCGGGCCACCGCGGCCGCCCGCCCGGCGGACACCGAGAGGAACGACGGATGACCGACCGGCACGCCGAGTCCGCCGGGGCCACCGCCCCGGGCGTACCGGCCGACGACGCACCGCCCCGGGCGGCACGGGCCGAACCGGGCTCCGCCGGACCGGGCTCCGCCGGAAGGGCCGACGGCGCGCTGCCGCCGCTGTTCGCCCGCCTGGAGCGGTGGACCCGCGAACAGCCGAACGAGACCGCCGTCAAGGCCTTCGACGGCACCCTCACCTACGCGGCGCTCACCGCCCGCACCGCCCGGTACGCCACCGCGCTCGCCGGGGCCGGAGTCGGCCCGGAGACCTCCGTCGGGCTGCTGCTCGGCCGGTCCCGGGAGAGCGTGCCCGCCCTGCTCGCCGTCTGGAGCCTCGGCGGGACCGCCGTCCCCCTGGATCCCGCGCACCCCGTCGAACGCCTCGGCCGCGTCCTGCGCGACGCCGGGGCCGCCGTCCTGGTCGCCCCCGAGGTACCCACCGGCCTGGAGCCCGGCGGGATCGCCCTGCTCGCCCCCGCCGACGTCCGCCGCAGCGCCCCCGGCGCGCTCGCCGTGTCCGTACCCGCCCCCGACAGCTGCGCGTACCTCGTCTACACCTCCGGAACCACCGGCCGCCCCAAGGGGGTCGAGGTCACCTACCGGGGCCTGGACACCTTCGTCGACGCCCTCGGCACCCTCGGCCTGCCCCCCGGCGGCCTCGGCCTCAACGCGGTCTCGCCCGCCTTCGACGGCTGGCTCTGGTGCACCCTGCTCTACCTGACGCACGGCCAGGGGGTCGCCCTCACCGACCTCTCCCTGGACGGCCTGCGCCAGGCCGCCGCCGAGGGCCGCGAGCCCCTGCCCGCCGGCCTGCGCACCGTCTCCCTCACCCCGTCGCTGCTCGCCGCCCACGGCGCCGGGATCGACACCGCCGAGGTGGTCGTGGTCGCCGGGGAGGCCTGCCCGGCCGCCCTGGCGGAGCGGTTCTCCCGCGGCCGCCGACTGCTCAACGTGTACGGGCCGACCGAGGTGACCATCGCCGCGACCTGGGCCGACAGCCGACGAGGGGACGACGTGACCACCATCGGACGACCGCTGCCCGGCTACCGCGCCTACGTCCTGGACGAGGAGCTCCGCCCGGTGCCCGCCGGCACCGAGGGCGAGCTCTACCTCGGCGGCCCCGCCGTCGCGCGCGGCTACCGGGGCCGCCCCGGACTCACCGCGAGCCGCTTCCTGCCCGACCCCTTCCAGGGCGGCGGCACCCGCATGTACCGCACCGGCGACGTGGTGATCCGCCGGGCCGGCGGCGAACTGGAGTACCGGGGCCGCCGCGACGACCAGGTGAAGATCCGCGGCCACCGCATCGAACTGGGCGAGGTGGAGCGGATCGCCGCCGAACTCCCCGAGGTCGTCGCCGCCGCCTGCTGCCCGCTCGCCTCGGGGCAGACCCTCGGCCTCGCCGTGGTCGCGGCCCCGGGCGCCGACCCGGCGGGCCTCGCCGACCTGGTCGTGGAACGCTGCCGCAAGCAGCTGCCCGCGGCCGCGGTGCCCAGCACCGTACGGGTGCTCGACCGGATCCCGACCCTCAGCACCGGAAAGGCCGACCGCGAGGCGCTGGCCACGGCCCTGACCGCGCCGGAACGGACGCCCGGTGCACCGGTGGTGACCCCGGGCGCCGGTCCGACCACGAGCGAGCGCATCGTGATGGCCGTCTGGGCCGACGTGCTCGCCACCGAGATCGCCGGCCCCGACGCGGACTTCTTCGAGCTGGGCGGCCACTCCCTGGCCGCCGCCCGCGCGGTGTCGGAACTGCGCCGCGTCACCGGACTGCGCGTCGGCCTCGGCGCGCTGCTGGCCGAGCCGACGGCCCGGCACTTCGCCGCCGAACTCGACCGGCTCTCCGCCGAGCGGGAGGCCTCCGCCGAGCGGGAGGCCTCCGCCGCCGGCCCGGCCGCCGACCCCGCCGAAGGGGCCTGAGCCATGGGCGCCTGGATCTCCACCTGGACGGACGACCCCGCCGACCAGGCCCTGCCCGTGCTGCTCTGCCTGCCCCCCGCCGGAGCCGGCTGCCAGCAGTTCCGCTCCTGGCAGCCCGAGCTGGCCGGCACCGCCCAGGTGTACGGAGTACAGCTGCCGGGCCGGGAGAACCGCTGGCGGGAGCCGATGCCGGACACCTTCGACGAGGCCGTCCTGGCCATCGCCGCGGAGCTGCGGGACATCGTCGCCACCGGCCGGCCGCTGATCGTCTTCGGCCACAGCTTCGGCGGCCTCCTCGGCTACGAGGTCTCCCGCCGCGTCGCCCCGCGGGCCCTGGTGGTCAGCGGCTGCCGGGCGCCCGGCCACTGGGACGGCGCCGGCCGCGGCATCGTCGACGACGGCGAGGATCTGGACAAGCTCTTCGACACGGCCGGCCTCGACCCCGAACTGCTCGACGAGGACACCCGCGCCCTGATGGTCGCCATGCTCCGAAAGGACGCCCAGCTGTCCCTGAGCTACGTCCACAAGCCGGGTGTCCGCCTCGGCACGCCCGTCCACGCCTGGGGGGCCGACGGCGACGAGACCGTCAGCTCCGCCGACCTGGACGGCTGGGCCGCGATCACCACCGCCGCCTTCACCCGGCACACCACCACGGGCGGCCACCACGCCGTACTGCGTCACCCGCGGCCCGTACTGGACCACCTGACCACCCTGCTGCGGGCCGAGGGCGCCGATGTGCCGGCCCCCGCACCCACCGCGACCGGCGCCTGAGCGCCCGACCGTCCCCACCCGCCCGAGCCCGGAGGACACCGTGCCCACCACCCACCAGGTCCTCGTGAACCACGAGGGGCAGTACGCGCTGTACCCCGCCACACGCGAGACCCCCGACGGCTGGATGCCGGCCGGGTTCGACGGCACCGAGGACGAATGCGCCGGCTTCGTGGACGCCCAATGGCCCGACACCCGCCCGCTCAGCCTGCGAGGAGCCTGAGATGGAGATCGACCTGCTCGACCCGGGCCCCTTCGGCCGCAACGACTTCTGGCCCGCCTTCACCTGGCTGCGCGCCCACTCGCCCGTCCACTGGCACCCCGAGCCCGGCAGCGACGACGGGGGCTTCTGGGCGCTGACCCGCCACCGCGACATCATGAAGGTGTACGCCGACAGCGACACCTTCAGCTCGGCCCGCGGGATGCGGCTGGGCAGCGACCCGGCGGCCGTCGCCGCCGTCGCCCAGCGCATGCTCATCGTCTCCGACGTCCCCCACCACACCCGGCTCAAGCGGGCCCTCCACCAGGCCTTCGGGCCGCAGCAGATGCCGCGCCTGGAGGCGATGGTCGAGAAGGTGGTCGGCGAGCTGGTGACCGAGGCCGCCGAACGCGACGAACTGGACTTCATCGACCTCGCCAAGCAACTGCCCAACCGGGTCGTGTGCGCCATGATGGGCATCCCGCGCGCCGACTGGGCCTGGATCGGGGCCCTGACCACCGACGCCTTCGACTCCCCGGACGACGAGGTACGCACCAACGCGCACTCGGAGATCTTCCTCTACTTCATCGAGCTGCTCGCCGAACGCCGGGTCCGCCCCGGCGACGACCTGGTCAGCCAGATCGCCCACGACACCCTCGTGGACGAGGGCGACGGCACCGAACGGCCGCTCAGCGACCACGAGATCGTGTTCAACCTCAACGGGGTCCTCTCCGGGGCCAACGAGACCACCCGCTACTCGGCGGCCGGCGCGGTCCACATGTTCGCCGAACACCCCGACCAGTGGCGGCTGCTGCGCGGCCTCGGCCAGGGCGGCATCGCCCCGGCCGTCGAGGAGATCCTGCGCTGGACCACCCCCGGGGTGCACGCCCTGCGCACCGCCGTCCGCGACACCGAGATCAACGGGATCCCGGTGGCCGAGGGCGCCCGGGTGACGCTGTGGAACGTCTCGGCCAACCGCGACGAGGACGTCTTCGCCGACCCGCACGCCTTCCGGGTCGACCGCCGTCCCAACCGGCACGTCGCCTTCGGGCACGGCCGCCACCTGTGCCTCGGTGCCCGGCTCGCCCGCTTCGAACTCGGCGCCCTGCTCACCGAGATGCTCGGCGTGCTGGACGGCTTCGAACTGGCCGGACCCGTCACCTTCAACTCCTCCAACTTCACCTGGGGGATAAACAGTCTCCCCGTGCGGCTGCTGCGCAGCCGAGCCTTCGCGAAGTAAGAAAGGGCCCGCACTGTGACCACCGCACTCGTCGACTTCAACCGTTCGGACGCCGCCTTCCCCGCCACGGGGTATCCGCAGCTCCTCGCCGAACAGGCCGCCCGCACCCCCCGGGCCACCGCCCTCGCGCAGGGCGGCCGCAGCTGGACCTACGCCGAACTGGAGGCCGCCACCAACCGGCTCGCGCACGCGCTGATCGCCCGCGGAGCCGCCGCCGGGACCCGGATCGGCCTCTGCTACCCCCGTAGCGCCGAGTACGTCATCGGCTCCCTCGCCATCCTCAAGACGGGCGCCGCGATCGTCGCCCTCGACCCGGTCAACCCCGACGACCGGCTCGCGGCGATGATCGCCGACGCCGCCCCGCTGCTCGTCCTCACCCCGGCAGGCAACGGCCGCCGGATACCGCAGGACGTGCCACAGGCCGAGGTCGCCACCGCCGGACAGGACCTCCCGGACACCGCGCCCGCCGTCGTGACCGGACCCGACACCGTCAGCCACCTCATCTACACCTCCGGCTCCACCGGCACCCCCAAGGCCGTCCTGGAGCGGCACGGTGCGCTCACCAACCTCGTGCACTGGACCACCCGCGCCTACGGGGTCCGGCCCGGCGACCGCGCCTCCTGGATGTCCACCCCCGGCTTCGCCGTCCAGATCATGGAGTGGCTCGCCTACCTGCCCGCCGGCGCGGCCATCCACATCCCCGAGGCCGGGCAGGCACAGACCCCCGAGCAGATCCGCGACTGGCTCGTCGGCGAGGGCATCACCCACACGATGCTGGTGGCCGCCCTGGCCGAGCCCGCGTGGGGCCTGGACTGGCCCGCGGACACCGCGCTGCGGATCCTGGTGACCACCGCCGAGCGCGTCCACAGCTGGCCGCCCGTCGACACCCCGTTCCGGGTCGTGATGACCTACGGCACCACCGAGACCACCAACGTCCTGTCCTGCCTCGACCTCGGAGCCGGCGTCGACTTCACCAGCCAGGCCACCTCCGACGAGGTCCGCGCCACCCGCCAGGTCCCGGTCGGCGTGCCCATCGCCAACCTCCGCGTCCACCTCCTGGACGAGGACGGCCGCCCGGTGCCCGAGGGCGAGGTCGGCCGCCTGCACGTCTCCGGCGCCGGGGTCGCGGCCGGATACCACGGCCGCCCCGAGCTCACCGCCGCGAAGTTCCACCCCAACTTCCTCCCTGACGACCCGCACCCGGTGCTCTACGACACCGGCGACCTCGCCCGCCGCCGCGAGGACGGCGCCGTCGAACTCCTCGGCCGCTCCGACTCCCAGGTGAAGATCCGCGGCTTCCGCGTGGAGCTCGGCGAGGTCGAGACGCACATCGCCCGCCTCGACGACATCGCCGAGGCCGTCGTCGTCACCCAGGAGCGCGGTCCCGGAGACAAGCGGCTCATCGCCTACGTGTCCCCGGCCGGCGCGGCCGAACCCGACTCCGCCGCCGTGCGCGCCGATGTCGCCCGCACCCTGCCCTACTACATGGTCCCCGCCACCGTGGTCGTGCTGCCCGCCCTCCCGCGCCTGCCCAACGGCAAGGTCGACCGGCGCAGCCTGCCCGAGCCCCCGGAGGGCCGCGACGCGGTCGGCGCCGGCTACGAGGCCCCCCGCAACGAGGTCGAGGACGGGCTCAGCCGGCTGTGGGCCGAGGCGTTCCGCACCGACGGCGTCGGCATCCACGACAACTTCTTCGAGCTGGGCGGGCATTCGCTGCTCGCCTTCCAGCTGATCGACGAGATCCGCCGCCGCTACAGCGTCGAGCTCAGCCTCTCCGACCTCTCCACCTGCCCCACCGTCGCCGAGCTCGCCACCCTCGTCACCACCGAACGCACGGGCGGCCGCGGCTCCTTCGGCGGGCTGCCGGCGATCGTCCCGGACCCCGCCGCGCGCTTCGAGCCCTTCCCGCTCACCGAGAGCCAGCAGGCCCTGTGGATCGGCCGCGGCGGGCTCGTGGAACTGGGGAACGTCGGCTGCCACGGCTACTTCGAGTGGGAGAGCGAGCAGCTCGACGTGGCCCGCTTCGAGGGCGCCTGGCGCCGGCTCGTCGAACGCCACGACGCACTGCGCACCCGCGTCCTGCCCGACGGCACCCAGCAGGTCTTCGAGGAGATCCCGGCGTACGAGATCCCCGTCACCGACTTCGGCGGGCTCGACGAGGAGTCCCGCCGGGCCGAGCTGGCCGCGCTGCGCGAGAGGCTCTCCCACCAGGTCCTCGACGCCGACGCCTGGCCGCTGTTCGACGTACGGATCAGCCTGCTCGGCGGCGGCCGGGCCCGGATCCACCTCTGCCTGGACTTCCTCGTAGCCGACGCCTGGAGCTACTTCCAGGTCCTCATCCCGGACCTGGTCACCTACTACGTGGAACCCGGCGCGGAACTCGCCCCGCTGGAGCTGACCTTCCGCGACTACGTCCTCGCCGTCGGGAACTCGCTGCGCGACAGCGAGCTCTACCGCCGCTCCGAGTGGTACTGGCGCGACCGCCTCGCCACCCTTCCGCCCGCCCCCGAACTGCCCGGGCGCCCGGCCGACGCCCCCGAGCTGCCGGTCCGCTTCGAGCGCCGCAGCCACGTCGTCGCCCCGGAGCGGTGGAGCCGGATCCAGGAGCGCGCGCACGCCCGCGAGGTGACCCCCTCCGGGATACTGGCCGCCGCCTACGCCGAGATCCTCGGCAGGGCCGCCGGACAGGCCCGGTTCACCATCAACTTCCCGCTGTTCAACCGCCTTCCGCTGCACCCGCAGGTCAACTCGCTGCTCGCGGACACCACGACCACCCTGCTGCTGGCCGTCGAGCAGACGGAGACCACCTTCGCCGGACGGGCCCAGGCCGTCCAGCGCCGGCTCTGGGCCGACCTGGAGCACCGCTACTTCAGCGGGGTGCAGGTGCTGCGCGAGCTGACCAAGCTGCGCGGCTCCCTCGCCCCGGCCATGCCGGTGGTGATGACCAGCCTGGCCGGCCACCCGCCGCAGTACGAGGAGACCGAGCTGGGCGCCCCGGTCTACGGCATCTCCCAGACCCCGCAGGTCTCCCTCGACTTCCAGGTCTTCGAGAAGCCCGACGGCCTCACCTTCAACTGGGACTTCCTGCCCGCCGTCTATCCGGACGGACTCGTCGACGCCATGTTCGAGGAGTTCACCTCCCTGCTGGACGCCCTCGCCGAGGACGAGATCTGGGAGCGCCACTCCCCGCCGCCCGGTGAGGACGGCACCGCCCCCGGCAAGGCCGAGGAGCGCGACACCGGCGACGCCTGGGAGCGGTACTGGGCCGGGATCCGGCGCACCGGACGCGGCGGCGACGTCATCTGGGACGCCGACAGCGGCGAGGAGTTCCAGTGGCTGCTGGACCAGGCGCAGCGCCACTTCCGCAGCGACCTGCCGGTCATCGACCTGGGCTGCGGCAACGGCCGGTACAGCCGCGAACTCGCCCCGCACCACCCTTCCGTCATCGGCGTCGACGTATCGGTCAGCGCCATCGACCACGCCAAGCGGGAGGCCGACGGCGTACCGAACGTCGACTACCTGGCGATCGACATGACCGACGCCGAGCAGGCCGCCGTCCTGGGGGAGGGGCCGTACAACATCTTCGTCCGCGGCGTCTTCCACGTCCTGGACAGCGAGGCCCGGGCCCGGCTCGCCGCCGTCGCCGGCCGGCTGCTGGGCGACGAAGGCACGCTGATCGTGCACGAGCCCGACTACTCCAGCAACTCCTTCGGCTACCTCGGCTTCGTCGGCGGCAAGCGCGGCCGCGCCGAGGACCTGGTCGGCCCGCTGGAGGCGGCCGGTGTCCGGCACTCGCACCGCTTCACCCGGCCCGAACTGGCCGAGGCGTTCGGCGCGGACGCGTGGGAGGTCGTCGAGGACGAGGCGATGGAACTGCACGCGATCGACCCCCGGTCGGACTCCGACGCGCTGCGGCTGCCCGGCTACTACGCGGTGCTGCGCCGCAAGCGCTGACGGCCGCACGCTCCGGTCCGGCTCTGTGCCGGGCGGCTCCTCGGCCGCCCGGCGCAGGGCCTCGGCGTCGTTCGGAGCTGCGGTGGTCCTCCCCGCGAGGAGAAGATGCGGCCACGGCCGCTCGGCTGAAAGACTGGACACGTGGAACGACGTACGACCGACCGGCTGCTCAGGGCGCGCGCACAGGCGATCGGGGGCGAGGTCCGGGAGGAATCGGTCGCCGCCGTCCTCGACCGGGTGCTCGCCGTGCAGGCGCAGGACCTTCCCGCGGCGGAGCTCGGGCTCCGGGTACGGGCCCGCGGGATGACCCAGGGCGCGGTCCGCCGGGCCACCGACACCGAACGCAGCGCCGTCCGCGGCTGGTTCATGCGCGGCACCCTCCAGCTGGTGCCGGCCGCCGACGCCCGCTGGCTGCTGGCCCTCTTCGGACCGGTCTACCTCGCGCTCGCCGCCCGGCGGCTGCGCGAACTGGGCCTCGACGAGTCCCTGTGCACGCGCTCGGAACGCCTCATCACCGAAGCGATCGACGGCGAGGGGCCGTTGACCCGCGCCCAGCTCACCGACCGGCTCACCACCCTCGGGGTGGAGCCGAAGGGGCAGTCCGCCTTCCACCTGATCCGCCGGGCCGCCCTGAACGGCCGCATCTGCCACGGACCGCAGCAGGGCGGCGAGGCCACCTTCGTCCTCCTCGACGACTGGCTGCCCGCCACCGGACCCCTGCACTTCACCGGAGCCGCCGCCGAACGCGAACTCGCGCGCCGCTACCGCGCGGCGTACGGCCCCTCCGACGCCCTGGACTTCGTCCACTGGTCGGGGCTCAAGGCCACCACGGGCAAGAACGCGTGGGCCGCCGTACGGGAGACCGGGCCCGAGCCGGTGCCCACCCCGGGCGAGCCCGACGTACGCCTGCTGCCGGCCTACGACAACTACCTCGTCGGCTACCGCAGCCGGGACCTGTCCGTGCCCGCCGCACACGAACGCCGGGTGTGGCCCGGCGGCGGGCAGATCCGCGCCACCGTGCTGGTCGACGGCCTGGCCGTAGGCACCTGGTCCGGAGGCCGCCGCGGGGCGCCGGTGACGGTCGAACCCTTCCCCGGGGCCGAGCCCCACACCCCCGCCGTGGCGGCCGGAATCGCCCGCGAGAGCGCCGACATCGCACGATTCTCCAGCTGAACTCATCGCATGTCTACAAGCGGTCTATAGTCCCGGAATCCATAACCGGCGTCTAACTCCCGGACCATAGCGTCAGTGCCGTCCGACAATTCCGTACCCAATCAGAAAAGGGCGTCGACATGGCACTCGGTCGGCATTCCGATTTCAATCGCCTGTGGTTCGGGCAGACTGTCAGCAACTTCGGCGACAAGATCTCCCTCCTGGCACTTCCGACCCTCGCGGTCGTGGTCCTGGACGGCGGGGCCCTGGAGGTCGGCGTGCTGGGCGCGCTGCGCTTCCTCCCCTTCCTGCTGCTCGCCCCGATCGCCGGGCTGGTGGCCGACCGGGTCTCGCGGCGCACGGTGATGATCGTCGCCGACCTGGGCCGGTTCCTGGCCCTCGGGACGATTCCGCTCGCATTCGCCCTCGACTCCGTCAGCATGGCGCATATCTACATCGTGGCCGCCGTCACCGGCTGCCTCACCACCTTCTTCGAGGTCTCGTACCAGTCCTGGCTGCCCCAGCTCATCGGTACCGAGAACCTCATCGAGGGCAATACCAAACTGCAGATCAGCCGGAGCGTCGCGGAAGCGGTCGGGGCCGGCGCCGGCGGCGCCCTCATCCAGCTGCTCGGCGCCGCACGTGCCGTCACCACCGACGCCTTCACCTTCCTCGTCTCGCTGATCGCCCTCCTCGTCATCCGCCACCGGGACACCCGCGAGCGGACCGAGGAGCGCAAGGCCTCCGCGAAGGCGGAGATGAAGGAGGGCATGAAGACCCTCTTCGGCAACCCGGTGCTGCGCGGCCTGTTCACCGCCAACGTCGTGGTCAACCTCGGTGCCGCGATGGGCGACGCCCTGCTGATCGTCTACGCGTACAAGGTCCTGGACCTGAGCCCCGGCCAGGTCGGCATCGCCTTCGCCGTCATGTCGGTCTTCGTCATCGTCGGCGCGGTGCTCTCCGAGGTGGTCTCCAAGAGCCTCTCGGTGGGCCGCCTCCTGGTCATCACCGCGGTCGTGCTCGGCGCCGGCTACATCCTGGTTCCGATGGGCGGCGCGATCGGCGGCTTCGTCGGACTGATCGTGGTCCAGGCCGTCATCGGCTTCGTCTCCCCGATGTTCGACATCCACGTCCTCAGCCTCGTCCAGGGTGTCACCCCGAACGAGCAGATGGGCCGCGTCAGCGGCACCGCCCTCTCCGCGGTCTACGGCGCCCTGTCGCTGGGCTACTTCGCGGGCGGCGCCCTCGGCGAAGGGGTCGGCCTCACCGCAGGCCTCGCGGTGGCCGGTGCCGTGACCATCGTCGGTGGCCTGACCCTGCTGGCCGGTCCGGTGGCCAAGATCAAGGAAATGCCGGGCGGCGACGCCGAGCAGCCCGCCGAGGCCGCCGAAGCCGGCGAGGCCTCCAAGATCACTGCCTGACCGGTCCAGACCATCGGGAGCGGGTGCCACGCGATCGGCATCCGCTCCCGCCGGGCTCCGCCCCGAATCCGCGCCACCGGACGGTACGCGGGTGCGGCGCCGTGGCTGACATTGCCGCAGCCGCAGCCGCAGCCGCAGCCGCAGCCGCAGCCGCGGCCAGCAGGTGTACCGGGGGCCTGCGCCCCCATCCGCAACCCGCACCCGCACCCGCGGAACCCACACGTCCGCGCCGCGTTCCTGCGGCGCGCCCTGCCGCACGCCCACTCCCGAAGACGCACGGAGGCTCAAGGTGAGCGAGTCCCTCGCCGAACGCATAGCCGCACTGCCGAAGTCCCGCCGGGCACTGTTCCAGGCCCTGACCGGCCGAGGAGGCGGGCGCGCCGCCGTACGTGAGGACCCTGAGCCGGCACCCCGCGACCCCGCCGAAGCGCCCGTGCTCTCCTTCGCGCAGCGCCGCCTCTGGTTCATCGACCAGCTGCAGCCCGGCAGCCCCGCCTACAACGTGCCGGTCGCCACCCGCATCCGCGGCCCGCTCGACGTCCCCGCCCTGCACACGGCGCTGCAGGACATCGTGGACCGCCACGAGGTGCTGCGGACCGTCTACACCTACCAGGAGGGCGCCACCGAGGCCGTCCCCCGCGTGGTGGACGGCTACCGGCTGCCCCTGCCGCTGACCGAACTGCCCGACGAGGAGGCTGCCCGGCCGTTCTACGACGCCGACGCGGGCGCCCCCTTCGACCTGGCCGGCGCCGTCCCGCTGCGGGCCCGGCTCGGCCGGATCGGCCCCGAGGACCACGTCCTCGTCCTCAACCTGCACCACATCGTCACCGACGGCTGGTCCATGCGGGTCCTCTACACCGAACTGGAGCGCGCCTACGCCGCCCGCACCGGGGCGCCCGCCGATGCGGCGGCCCCGCTCGCCCTCCAGTACGCCGACTTCGCCACCTGGCAGCGCCGCCGCGTCAGCGGGGACCGGCTGGAGAGCCTCACCTCCTTCTGGCGCGAGGAGCTGGGCGGCGCCACCCCCGTGGACCTGCCCACCGACCGGCCCAGACCGCCCGTCTTCGGCCACGCCGGCGCCTCCCGCTACATCGACCTCCCGCCCCGGCTCATCGCCCGGCTGCGGGAGTTCGGCAAGTCCGAGGGCGCCACCCTCTACATGACGATGCTGGCCGGCTTCGCCGCCACCCTGCGCCGCTGGACCGGCCAGGAGGACATCGTCGTCGGCACCTCGGTCTCCGGCCGCGACCACCCGGCCTTCGGCGATCTCATCGGCTTCTTCGTCAACACCCTGCCGCTGCGCATCAGAACCGGCGGCGACCCCGGCTTCGCCGAACTGGTCCGCGCCACCCGCCACACCACCCTCCAGGCGTACGCGCACCAGGAACTGCCCTTCGACCTGATCGTCGACGCCCTCGGACTGCCCCGCGACCCCAGCCGGCCGCCGCTCACCTCCGTGATGTTCCTCCTCGACGAGACCCCGGACACCGCGCCGGGCCTCGCGGGCGTCACCACCGAGCCCATCGACTTCTCCTCGCACGCCACCAAGTACGACCTCATGATCAGCGTCCACGACACCGGCACCGCCGTCCGCGCCCTCGTGGAGTACCCCACCGCCCTGTTCGACGCCGCGACCGTGGACCGGCTGCTCGGCCACTTCCTCACCACCCTCGAAGGGGCGCTCGACCGCCCCGACGCCCCGCTGTCCGCCCTGCCGCTGCTCACCGACGCCGAGCGCCGGGCCGCCCTGGACGACTGGAACGCCACCCGCGCCCCCTTCCCCCAGGACGCCTGCCTGCACGAGCTGTTCGAGCAGCACGCCGACCGGCGGCCCGACGCGCCCGCCGTGATCCTCGGCGGACTCGGCGGCTGGAACGTCACCTACCGGGAGCTGGAGGAGCGCGCCAACCGGCTCGCGCACCGGCTCGTCGAAGCCGGCGCGGGCCCCGACCGGACCGTGGCCCTGTGCCTGCGCCGCGGCCCGGGACTGGTCACCGCGATCCTCGCCGTCCTCAAGGCCGGCGGGGCCTACGTCCCCCTCGACCCGGACTACCCGGCCGAGCGCCTGGCCCTGCTGCTGCGGGACTCCGCGCCGCCCATCGTCGTCTCCGACGCGGAGCTGATCGGCCGGCTGCCCGTCCCCGCCGGCACCGCGCAGGTGCTCCTCGACACCGACCGGGCCGCGCTCGCCGAGCTGCCCGCGACCCGTCCGGCCGTCCCCGTCACCTCCCGGGACCTCGCCTACGTCATCTTCACCTCGGGCTCCACCGGTACCCCCAAGGGCATCGCCCTGGAACACCGGGGCGTCGTCAACAACATCCTCGACCTCAACCGCTCGTACGGCATCGGGCCCGGCGACTCGGTCCTCGCCCTGTCCTCGCCCAGCTTCGACATGAGCGTCTACGAGACCCTCGGCATCCTGGCCGCGGGCGGCACGCTCGTCCTGCCCGACCCGGCCGCCGCCAAGGACCCGGCGCACTGGGCCGACCTCGTCGAGCGGCACGGCGTCACCGTCTGGAACTCCGCCCCCGCCCTCCTCGGCCTCCTGGCCGACCAGCTCGAACACGCAGGCGGGCCCCGCCTGCCGAAGCTGCGCACCGCGTTCCTCGGCGGCGACTGGATCCCCGTCACCCAGCCCGACCGGATCCGCGCCTTCGCCCCCGGCCTGTCCTTCGTGGCGCTCGGCGGAGCGACCGAAGCCTCCATCCATTCGGTGGAGTTCCCCGTCGGCCGGGTCGATCCGCAGTGGACGAAGCTCCCGTACGGGCGGCCCATGGCCAACCAGCTCACCTACATCCTCGACCCGAAGGACCGTCTCGTCCCCGTCGGCGTCCCCGGCGAACTCCACCTCGGCGGCATCGGACTGGCCCGCGGCTACCTGAACCGGCCCGAGCTCACCGAGGAGAAGTTCGTCCGGGTCGAACTGGAGCCGGGCCGCACCGAACGCCTCTACCGGACCGGCGACCTGGCCCGCTACGGCGCAGACGGCACCATCGAACTCCTCGGCCGCACCGACTTCCGGATCAAGCTGAACGGGCTCCGCATCGAGCCCGGCGAGGTCGAGAGCGCGCTGCGCGAACGCCCCGGCGTCCGCGAGGCCGTCGTGGCCGCCCGCCGCACCGCCGGCTCCGACCGCCTCGTCGGCTACGTGGTGCCCGAGGAGGGCGCCGGCCTGGACACCGCCGCCCTGCGCACCGCCCTCGCCGCCGTCCTGCCCCCGCACTGCGTCCCCGCCGAACTGGTCCTGCTGGAACGGCTGCCGCTGAGCCCCAACGGCAAGGTCGACCGGGGCGCCCTGCCCGACCCGCGCCCCACCACCGCCCCGGACCGGCCCGCCGCCGCACCCGTGGACGGTGACCCCGTCGCCCTGCGGATCGCCGCCGTCTGGGCCGAGGTGCTCGGCGCGGCCGAAGTGGCGCCCGACGACGACTTCTTCGCCCTCGGCGGGGACTCCTTCGCCGCCGTGCGCGCGGTCCGCGCCGTCGCCACCGCCCTGCCGGACGGCGGAGCCGCCGCCCTGCGCGTCGTCGACCTCTTCAGCAACCCGACCCCGGCCGGCCTGGCCGCCCGCACCGCCGAACTCGGCGCAGCCGGAACGCAGGCGCACAGTCTGCTGCACCGGCTCACCCCCGAACGCCCCGCCGGCACCGCCTCGCTGACCCTCGTCTGCTTCCCGCACGGCGGCGGCGACGCCATCGCCTACCAGCCGCTCGCCGCCCAGCTCCCGCCGCACATCGAACTCCTGGCCGTCTCACCGCCCGGACACGACCCGCTGCGCCCCGGCCCGATGCTCCCGGTCCCCGAGTTCGCGGAACTCGCCGCCGAGGAGATCGCCCGCACCGTGCGGGGACCGTACGCCGTCTACGGCCACTGCGCCGGAGTCGTCACCGCCCTGGAGACCACCCGCGTACTGGAACGGCTGGGGCAGCGCCCGATCGCCCTGGACCTCGCCGCGGCCCTCCCCGAGGAGGACCCCGAGTACGCCCTGGAGATGGAGCGCGTCTCCGGCGACGACGACCTCGTCGCGTACCTGACCACCATGGACGGCTTCGACGGCGTCCTCGACGACAGCGACCTCACCGCGGTCCTGCGGATGGTCCGCCACGACATGACCGAGGCCGCCCGCTTCTTCGCCCGCACCCCAGGAGGCTACGACCGCCCCCTGGCCACCCCGCTCACCTGCATCATCGGCGACGCCGACGACGCCACCGAGGGCTACGAGGACGGCTACCGCGCCTGGGGCCGGTACGCGGCCGACGTACGCCTCGCCGTGATCCCCGGGGGCCGCCACTACTTCGCCAAGCACCTGCCCGACCGGCTCGCCGCTCTCCTCGCCGACCTGCACCGCAACGGAGGAACCCATGTCTGATCTCGCCGAACGGCTCGGCCGTCTGCCCCAGGGACAGCGCTCCCGGCTGCTGGGACGGATGCGCAACCAGATGACGGCCGGCGTGGGCCGCCGCATCGAGCTCAAGCGCACCGACCACGGGCCCCGGTCCCGCTCCTCCTTCCAGCAGGAGCAGATGTGGTTCGTCGACAGGCTCGGCGCCGGCAAAGCCCGCAACAACATAGCCCTGGCCATAGGCCTGGGCGGCCCCCTCGACCGGGCCGCCCTGCACGAGGCGCTCAACGCCGTCGTCGCCCGCCACCAGGTGCTGCACAGCAAACTCGTCGAGATCGACGGAGTCCCCTGGCAGGAACCCGTCCCCTCCTTCGTGCTCGGCGTCCAGAGCACCGACCTGTCGGGCAGCGAGGACGCGGACCGCGAACTCGCCGAACTCACCGCGAGCTGCGCCGCCGCCCCCTTCGACCTGGCCGCCGGCCCGCCCGTCCGCGCCCACCTCGTACGCCTCGCCGCGGAGCGCCACGTCCTGCTCTGGGTCGTCCACCACATCGCCTGGGACCCGGGCTCGACCCGGATCTTCACCGAGGAACTGACCTCCAGCTACGCGGCGGCCGCCGCGGGCAAGCGCCCCGAGGCCCCCCGGCTCGCCGTCGAGTACGCCGACTTCGCGGCCTGGCAGCGGGCCAAGCTGGAGAACGACGAGCACGGCCGGGCGCTCGCGGCCAAGTGGCGCCAGATCCTGGCCGGCGCCGTCGCCACCGAGGTCCTGCCCGACCACCCGCGCGGCCCCGAGACCCGCGGCGACGGCCGCGGTCTGAAACTGACCCTGGACCAGAAGCTGCTGGACCGCCTCACCGAGCTCGCCGACGCCAACAGCACCACCGTCTTCACCACCCTGCTCGCCGCCTTCAACGCGCTGCTGCGGCACTGGACCCGCACCGAGGACGTCGTCGTCGGCACGGCGAGCGCCTCCCGGCCGCACCCCGACCTGGAGCAGGTCATCGGCTGCTTCGTCCAGATGATCACCCTGCGGACCGAGGTCACCGACCAGCTCACCTTCCGCGAGCTGGTCACCCGCACCGCGTCCTCCGTCATGGACTCCTTCACCAACAGCGAGCTGCCCTTCGAGCAGGTGGTCGAGGCCGTCCGCCCGGTGCGCGACCCGCTGCGCCACCCGCTCTTCCAGATCGAGTTCACCTCGCTGGGCCGCTGGGGCACCCACCGGGCCCAGGCCGCAGACGTCGAGTTCACCATGGACCAACTCCACGACGGTGCCGCGAAGTTCGACATGAGCTTCCTGGTCGGCGAGAACGACGGCCTGGAACTCTCCCTCGAATACAACACCTCCCTCTACCGGCACGGCACGGCGAGCGCCCTGCTCGCCGCCTTCCGCCAGGTCCTGGAGCAGGTCGCCGACAACCCCGACCTCCAGGTGGGCGACATCAGCCTGGTCGAGGAGCCCGCCGCCTCCCGGCACGCCCGCGAGCTTTCCCGCGGCGGCCCCGTGGACGAGGCCGCCTGGACCACCACCCTGGACCGCGCGTTCCGCGAGCGGGCCACCATCCACCCCGACGCCGTCGCCGTCCGCCACGGCTCCACCCGGCTCGACTACGCCGCCCTCGACCGCTGGTCCGAGGCCATCGCCCACCGGCTGCGCGACCGCGGCGTCCGCCACGGCGACCCCGTCGCGGTGTGCGTGTCCCGCGGCCCGGCCGCCGTCGCCGGAGTCCTCGGCGTGCTCAAGGCGGGCGCCCACTACATCCCGGTCGACCCGGCCGCCCCGGCCGAGCGGACCCGTACGGTCCTCACCGACGCCAAGGTCCGGCACGCCCTCGTCGACGAAGCCGCGCAGCTGCCCGTACCGCTGGAGCTCGTGACCACCGGAACGGCGGCCCCCGTCCGGGAGGTACCCTCCCTCGCGCCGACCGCCACCCCCGGCGACCTGGCCTACGTGCTCTACACGTCGGGCAGCAGCGGAACCCCCAAGGGGGTCATGATCGAGCACCGCTCGGTCACCCACTTCTCCCGCACCATCGCCAAGGCCTACGAGATCCGGGCCGAGGACCGGGTCCTGCAGTTCGCCCCGCTCACCTTCGACGTCTCCGTCTTCGAGATCTTCACCACCCTGCTGGCGGGCGGCTCGCTCGTCATCGCCACCGACGACGAGCGCCGCGACCCGGCCCTGCTCCAGACCCGGATGCGCGAGGACGCGGCCACCGTCGCGGAACTCCCGCCCGCCCTCCTGCCGTTGCTCGACCAGGCCGGCCTGCCCGACCTGCGTCTGGTCTCGGTGGGCGGCGAGGCCTTCCCCGGCCGGCTGGTCGCCGAATGGACCGCGGGGGAGCGGAGGTTCGTCAACGGCTACGGCCCCACCGAGGCGACCGTCGCCGTCACGCTCATGGACTGCACCGGCAGCTACGACCGCAACCCGCCGATCGGCCGTCCCATGCCGGGCCACCAGGCGTTCGTCCTCGACGAGCGGCTGCGCCCGGTCCCGCCCGGCGTACCCGGTGAACTCTGCGTCTCCGGCCCCGGCGTCGCCCGCGGCTACCTGGGCCGCCCCGACCTCACCGCCGACCGCTTCGCCGACAACCCCTACGCGGACGGCCCCGAGACCGCCCGCCTCTACCGCACCGGCGACCTGGTCCGCTGGCTGCCCGGCGGCAACCTGGACTTCCTCGGCCGCACCGACCGCCAGCTCAAGGTGCGCGGCCACCGCATCGAGCCCGGCGAGGTCGAGGCCGTGCTCACCGGGCACCCCTCCGTACAGCAGGCCGTCGTGGTGGCCCAGCCCGCCGCGGGCGGCGAGCGCATGCTGGCCGCCTACGTCACCGTCGAACAGGTGGGCTCGTACGCCTCCGAGGTCGCCGACGCCGAGGGCCTGCGCGCCTACGCGGCCGGCCGGCTGCCCGGCTACATGGTGCCGGTCGTCGTCGTCCTGGAGGAGCTGCCCCTCACCCCGCACGGCAAGGTCGACACCGCCGCACTGCCCCAGCCCACCGAGCTGTCGGCCGAGGGCGGCACCGCGCCCCGCGACGCCATCGAGGAGCAGATCTGCCGGGACATCCTCACCCCGCTGCTCGAATGGCAGAACCCCGACGTGGAGGGCGACTTCTTCGCCCTCGGCGGCAGCTCCCTGCAGGCCACCATCGTGGTCTCCCGGGTCCGAGCCCTCTTCGGCATCGACATCGCCCTCGCCGACTTCTTCGGCCGCCCGACCGTCTCCGGACTGGCCGAACTGGTTCGCACCGCCAAGGCCGAGGCCGCCGGCGAACAGGACCGGCTGCTCGCGGTCTTCGAGCAGATCGAGAACATGAGCGACGACGAGGCCGCCGCCCTCCTCGGCTCCCTCCAGCAGCCGGACGGTTCCTGATGGCCGACCCGGCCGGGCTCGAAGGAGCGCTCGCCGCGCTCCCCGAGGCGAAGCGCGAACTCGCCCGGCTGATGCTGGCCGCCCGGCAGCCCGTACCCGCCCACCCGGCCCCGCGCTCCGGCGCGGGGCCGGTCCCGCCCACCGCCCTCCAGTCCCGGCTGTGGCGCCGCGAGCGCACCCACCCGGCCGTCGCCACCGGCTCGCACGCGCTCCGGCTGACCGGCCCGCTCGACCCGCGGCGGCTCGTGGACGCCCTCACCGGGGTGCTGCGCCGCCACGAGGCACTGCGCACCCGGCTCACCGTCTCCACCACCGGTCAGCCCCGGCTGCACGTGGACGAGGAACCGGTGCTGCGGCTCACCCGGGCCGACCTCTCCGGCTTCACCCCGCAGGCCGCCGCCGAACGCGTGGCCCTGCAGAGCACCGAGAGCGCCTCCACCGTCCTCGACCTGGAGAGCGGCCGCACCAGCGCCTTCCGGCTGCTGCGGCTCGCCCCCGACGAGCACGTCCTGATCCTCGCCTCCCACCTCGCGGTCTTCGACGGCTGGTCCTCCGGGATCTTCCTCGCGGACCTGGCCGCCGGCTACCGCGCGGGCCCGGCGGGGCTCGCCCCGCCCGAGCTCCAGTTCCCCGACTACGCCGACTGGCAGCACCGGTGGCTCGCCGGGCCCGACGGCTCCGCCGAACTTGCCCGCCGCCGTGCGGTGTTCGCCGCCGACCCGCCCGCACCCCGGGCGCCCGGCGGGTTCGAACGCGGCCATCTGCCCGTACGGCTCACCCGCGGGCCGGTCGACGCCGGGCTGGAGCTGGGCGCGGCCGAGGGAGCCACCCCGTTCATGACCCTGCTCGCCGCGCTGGCCGTCGTGCTGGCCCGCCGGGACGGCCGCACCTCCGTGGTGATCGGCACCCCCGCGGCCGGCCGCTTCGCCGGAGCCCTCGAAGGCGCCGTCGGGCAGTTCACCACCGTGGTACCGATCCGGCTCGACCTCGCGGGCGGCCCCGCCTTCCGGGAACTGCTGCACCGCACCCGGTCCGCGGTGGCCGAGGCCCTCGCCCACCAACGCCTGCCCGTGGACGTCCTGTTCGGTGACGGAACGCCTCCGCCGTACAACGTCCTGTTCGCCCTCCACAACTACCCGTCGGTCCCCCTGGACCTGCCGGGCATCGAGGTCGGCCAGCTGCCCGGGCCCCCCGCCCGGCACCTGGAGCTCTACAGCCCCGACCCGGCCGCCGCCCTCGCCTGCATCGGCCTCGTGGAACGGGACGGCGCGATCGGCGGCACCGCCGAGTACAACCGCCACGCGGCCACGCCCGAGGACGTGCGAGGGCTGCTCACCGGAATCGAGGACGTGCTGGACCGGGCCGTCGCCGCGCCCGCATCCCCGCTCACCACCTAGGGAGTTGCCCGTGCTCACCACCGAGTTCTACCGCGCGCCCGCGGACTGCGGGCTCGTACGGAGCGGAGCCGACGTGCCCCGCACCCCCATGCGGGCCCTGCGCGAGGACATCCACGACATCCTGGTCTCGGCCCCCGTGGCCGAGGCCCGGCGCACCCGCGACCCCCGGCCCATCCACCGGGCCCTGGGCGAGCGGGGCCTCCTCGCCCCCCAGTGGCCCGAGGAGTACGGCGGCCGCGGCATCAGCCAGGTCGCGGCCGCCGTGCTGGTCGAGGAACTGGCCATGCACGACGTCCCCGACCTGCTGCACACCCTCACCGTGCAGATCGTCGGATCCACCCTGCTCAATGTCGCGAGCCCGGCGATGAAGGCCCGCCACCTGCCCGGCTTCGCCGCCGGCACCGCCTTCGGCTGCGTGCTGTTCAGCGAACCCCAGGCCGGCTCCGACCTCAACATCCTCTCCACCCGCGCCGTTTCCGACGGCAAGGGCGGCTACAAGCTGTACGGCACCAAGGTCCACTCGCTCTTCGCCCGGCTCGCCGACTACGGGCTGTGCCTGGCCCGCGGCGAGGACGACGCCTTCAGCCTGTTCCTCGTCCCGCTGGCCCAGCCCGGGGTCACCATCCGGCAGATCCCCGGCATGGGTGACGACGCCTTCCACGAGGTCACCCTCGACGGCGTGGCCGTGACCGCCGACGACGTGGTCGGCGAGACGGGCCAGGGCTGGGCGATCGTCGTCAAGACGCTCGCCTTCGAGCGCACCGGACTCGACTACTACGTCAAGGCGCTGCGCTGGTACCGGGCCGCCGTGGAACGGCTGGAGGTCCACACCGACCGGCTGGAGGCCGGCCAGCACGACCAGATCGGCCTGGCCAAACTCAACGCCCGGCTGCTCGCGGCGGGCACGCTGGTCCGCCGCGTCCTCACCCGCCTCGACCGGGGCGAACTCAACGAGGACGAGGCCGCCGCCGCCAAGTGGTACACCACCGAACTCGCCGCCGAGGTGGCCTGGTGGGCCGCGGAACTCGACGGCGACCGCAGCATGACCCTCGACGACCCCGAGGTCGACGGGGTGGCACACCCACTCGATGCGGCGTTGCGCGAAGCCCCGGGGATGCGGATATCGGGCGGCACCGCCGAAATGATGCTGGAGACGCTGGCCCGGCTGCGTCTCGACTCAGGGGCGGAGGTACGGCCGTGACATCACAGGCGGTAGGCGGGAACGGTATGGGCCGTCAGGGCCCGGTGGCGGCGTCCGAGCGCTGGCGGGAGCGGGAGGACGAGGACTCGCTCTTCCGCCAGCTCCGGCTCACCGTGCGCCAGGCCCTGGAGGTCGACGGGGACACCCCGGCCGGCGCCTGGGAGGCGCTGACCCAGGTCGGCGCGTGGGAGTTCGCCCTGCCCATCGGCCACGACGGCCTCGACCTCGGCCAGGCGGTCATCGCCATGGTGTGCGAGGAGGCGGGCAACGCGATGCAGCCCGTCCCGCTGACCGACACCCTCCTCGCCCTGGACCTGATCTCCGGCCTCGGCCCGCTGGCCCCCGAAGCCGCCGAGAGCCTCCTGGACCAGGTACGCACCGGGGAACTGGAACTCGCCGTGCCGGGCCGGCTGCCCGATCCGCGCGGCACCGTACCGCCGGGCATCACCTGGAAGCCGGACCCGGACACCGGCGCCGTCGTCCTCACCGGAACCGGTGGCCCCTTCGCCGCCGGAGTCGGCCCGGGCGCCCTGCTGGTCCTGGCCGGCGGTCCCGACGGCCCGTGCGTGGCACTCGTACGCCTGCCCACCGAGGGCGTCCAGATCCGCCCGCTGCGCGACCACGGCGGGGGAGCCGTCGCCAGTGCCGTCTTCGACGAGGTACGGCTGCCTGCCGAGGCGGTGCTGCTGAGCGGCCTCGCCGCCGAACAGGCCCTCGCCCGCGTGGGGCTGCGCGCCGCCGTCCACCAGGCCTCGCTGCTGGCCGGGATCACGGCGGCCGCCCTGACCGCGGTCGTCTCCCGGATCCGCGGCCGGCAGCAGTTCGGCCAGGCCCTGGTCAAACACCAGGGCCCCCGGCTGCGCGTGGCAGGGCTGCTGGCCCGCCTCGACGCCGTCCGCTGGGCCGTGGGGGACGCGGCCCGGGACCTCGACGAGGACCGGCTCACCGCGGGGGAGGCCGCCGGACTGATCGCCCTCACGGCGGAGACCACCCTCGACGTGACCCGTGACGCGGTCCATCTGCACGGCGCCTCGGGCCTGGTCCGCGACGGCCTGGTGGCGGGCTGCTACCGGCGCGCGGCCTGGGAGGCCATGCGCTGCGGGCGCCCCGCCCACCTCTGGGACATCGCGGCACACACGCCCTGACCGGCGCCCACGAGGGAAGGGGCCCCCGCACCGCGGGAGCCCCTTCCTCGTTCGACCAGGACGCTCAGACCAGGACGCTCAGACCAGGTCGCGCCGCATGACCCAGCGGTGCCGCTTGTCGCTCTTGGCCTCGGTGCGCTGGACCCGGCGGAAGCCCGCCCGCTCGAACATGTCCATCGTCCCGACATAGGCGAGGGTCGGATTGACCCGGCCGCCCTCCGGATCCACCGGATACCCCTCGACGGCGGGCGCGCCGTGCGCGCGCGCGTGCTCGACGGCCCCCTCCAGCAGGCCCGAGGCGACCCCCTTGCCTCGGAAGTCCTTGCGCACGACGAAGCAGGTCACCGACCACACGGGCAGATCGTCCACCGGTGTGATCGTCTTCGAGGAGGTCAGCCGGTCGAGCTGCCGGCGCGGGGCCACGTTGCACCAGCCCGCCACCTCGCCGTCCAGGAACCCGAGGACCCCGGGCGGCGGATCGGCCTTCTCCATCAGGCCGCGCAGGTGCTCGCCCCGCTCGTCCGCCGTGAGCCGCCCGTAGTCGCCGGTGGACAGCCGCCACGCCATGCACCAGCACGTGTGCGCGCTCTTCTTCGGCTGGAGCACCTGGCGGATGTCGTCCCACAGATCCGCCGTGGCGGGCCGTACTTCTAAACTCATGCTGCTACTTCGCTCTCTTCCGCTTCTTACGAGCGTCCCGCGGCCGCGGTGTCCCGCGCCCCGGCGACGACATCGGTCATCACGGCGACCAGCACCCCGAGGGCCCGCCGGCACGCCTTGTGTCCTGCGTCCAGATGAGTGACCAGCCGGACCGTCTCCGGGCCGGGCGCGGTCACCAGTACTCCTTCCTGCGCGGCCCGTGCGACGACCTCGTCGGCGCCGGGAACCTCGATGAGGACGATGTTGGTCTCCGGCGGGCGCACGGTGAACCCCGCGTCCCGCACCCCCGCCGCCAGCAGCGCGGCGTTGGCGTGGTCCTCGGCGATCCGCTCCACCTGGTGGTCCAGGGCGTACAGTCCCGCAGCCGCCAGGATGCCCGACTGGCGCATGCCGCCGCCCAGACCGTGCCGCAACTTCCGGGCCCGCGGCAGCCTTTCGGCCGACAGCAGGAGCACCGACCCGACCGGCGCGCCCAGGCCCTTCGACAGGCACACGGACAGCGAGTCGGCCGTCCGCCCGTACTCGCGCGCCGAAGTGCCCGTCGCGGCCATCGCGTTCCAGATCCGGGCCCCGTCCATGTGGACCGCCAGACCCGCGCCGGACGTCAGTTCCCGAACGGCGCGCAGCGTCTCCAGCGGATGGACCGTACCGCCGGCCCGGGTGTGGGTCTGCTCCACCTCCACCGCACGGGTGCCGAGCGTGTACGGGTTCCCCCGCCGGACCACCCCGGCCAGCAGCTCCGCGGTGATCACCCCCCGCTCCGCCGACACCGTGCGCGTCTGGATCCCGCCGTAGCGGGCCGGGGAGGCCTCCTCGTGCGCCAGGACGTGCGCCTCGGCGTCGCACACCAGCTCCTCGCCGGGACCGACGAGGAGCTGGAGGGCGATCTGGTTGGCCATCACCCCGGACGGGGTGAACAGGGCCCCGGAGAAGCCGAAGAGCCCGGCGAGCCGGTCCTCCAGCGCGCGGACGGTCGGGTCCTCCCCGAACAGGTCGTCGCCGACCTCGGCCGCGGCCATCGCGGCCCGCATCCCGGGACCCGGCCGGGTCACCGTGTCGCTGCGCAGATCGACCGTGTCGAAACTCCCGATGGTCATGACGGTACGTCAACTCCTCGCTCGCGGGGCTGTGGGGTGAGTTCGCGGGCCGCCACCCAGTCCAGCAGCGGGCGCACCAGCTGCCAGGTCTCCCGCACCAGCTCCCCGGCGCGCGCCGTGTGGAGCCCGGCGTCCGGACCGTGGCGGCGCCCCGCGTCGATCTTGCGGTGGCGCAGCAGTCCCAGCCGCGGGTGGTCCGCCGGGACCCCCCGCGGCCGGGACTTGAGCCGGTCGCCGCCCAGGGTGAACCCCTGGTCCTCCAGCCGGCCCGCGATCGCGGCCAGCTCCGCGCCACCGTCCTCCTCCTCGACGGCGGCGCGGTACCGGGCGACCTCGGCTCCGGCGTAGGGATACCAGCGGCCGGAGGCGTAGAGGCCGTGCCGGTCCAGGTGCACCCAGAGGCCGAGACAGGGCAGCAGATCCAGATAGGCGCCCTGGTAGGTCTTGTACGGGGACTTGTCCCGGGACATCCGGGTGTCCCGGACCGGGCCGAGCACCCGCACCTCGCCCGATCCGGCCGACTCCTTGAAATACGTGCCCAGTTCAGCGGCCAGCTCGTCCATCGGCGCACGTACGTCACGCTCGTACCGCTCGCGGTGGCGCAGCCGCCACGCCTCCTTGCTGTTGTCGGCCGCGAGGTCCTCGTACAGGCGCAGTGCCGAGGGCGGGAAGCCGCTGAAGGTCACGGCAGATACCCCGGCAGGGGGTGGGCGGCGCACAGTTCGGACACCCGGGTGCGCACCCGCTCGCGCAGCGCGTCCGGCAGTACGCCGCCCTGCGCGCGCAGCGCCGTGAGGACGTCGGCGACCAGGTCGGCGCACTCGGCGGCCACCGTGTGGTCCATCCCGCGCGCGGCCAGCGTGTTGGTGCCGAGCCGCAGTCCGCCGGTCACCCGGACCGGTGTGGTGTCGCCGGGGACCCGGTTGCGGTTGACGACGATCCCGCAGGACTCCAGGGCCTGCTCGGCGATGTCCCCGGTGACCCCGGTGTCCCGCAGGTCGAGCAGCACCATATGGGTGTCCGTACCACCGGTGACCAGCCGGAACCCCCGGTCCAGGAGCCGCTCCGCGATCGCCTGCGCTCCGTCGGCGAGCCGCTTGGCGACCTCGGCGAAGTCCGGGCTCGCCACGAAGTCCAGGGCGCGCGCCTTGGCCGCCACCGACGCCAGGTCGGGGGTGCCCTGGGTGAAGGGGAACACGGCGCGGCGCAGGGTCGCGGCCAGGGTGCCGCGCTCCGGTCCGGCCTTGCGGGCCTCCCGGCCGAGCAGGATCAGCCCGCCGCGCGGGCCGTACAGCTGCTTGTAGGTGCTGGTGGTGGTCACGTGGGCGTGGTCGACGGGGCTCTGGTGGAGGCCGGCCGCGACCAGTCCCGCGATGTGCGAGATGTCGGCCAGCAGATAGGCGTTGGCCTCGTCCGCGATCTCCCGGAAACGGGCGAAGTCGATGCTGCGGGGGTACGCGCTCGCCCCGCAGACGATCAGCTTCGGGCGATGCTCCAGGGCCAGTTCGCGGATCTGGTCGTAGTCGAGCAGCCCCTCCGGTGTCACCCGGTAGCCGTGGGCGCGGTAGTAGCGGCCGGTCACCGAGGCGGGGGAGCCGTGGGTGAGGTGGCCCCCGCAGTCCAGGTCCAGTCCGAGCAGGCTGTCGCCCGGGCTCAGCAGCGCCGTGATCACGGCGAGGTTGGCGGAGGAACCGGAGTGCGGTTGCACGATCGCGTCCTGCGCCCCGAACGCCGCGCACGCCCGGTCGATCGCGAGGCGCTCGATCTCGTCGGCGACCCCGCAGCCGGCGTGGTAGCGGTTCCCGGGGAAGCCCTCGGCGGTCAGATTGCCGAGCGCGCTGCCCTCGCAGGCCAGGACGGAGGGATCGGCGACGCTGGACGCGGCCACCATCATCAGGGTGTCGCGCTGGCGCGCCGACTCCCGGGCCAGCAGGTCGTACAGGACGGAATCGCGCTCTCTCAGCCGGGTGTTGGCGTGGGCGGCGAAATCGACCAGGTCGGGATCGGGCTCGGGCTCGGGGCCGCGGCCGGATGCCGCGGGCAGCTCCGGCTCGGTGACGGGCGCGGGCAGGGTGAGACTCATGACTGTCCCCTCTCGGAATCGTCCGTGATGGCCGTGCTGAACCGGCTCGTGTCCTCAGCCGTCCGCATCGGCGGTGTCCGCCTCGTCGGCCTCCAGCTCGCCGAAGGCCTCGGCGGCCGCGACCGCCTCCGCGCCGTGCTGCTCGTCCGCGGCGATCTTCCCGGCCAGCTCGGAGATCAGCGGGTTCTGGAACACGGTCTTCACCGGCACCGGCACCCCCAGCAGCTCCTTGAGCAGACCGGCCAGCCGGGTACCGCTGAGCGAATCGCCCCCCAGGCTGAAGAAGTTGTCACCGGGCGCCACCCCGTCGAGGCCGAGGATGTCGGCGACCGCCGCGCACAGCACGAGCTCCAGCGCGCTGCCCGGCCCGTCCCCGGCATCCCGTACGGCCGCCTCGTCGGCGGACTGCTGCTGCCGCCCGGCGGAGGAGGCCAGCAGCAGCCGGTCGACCTTGCCGTTGCGGGTCAGCGGCAGCTCCTCCAGTACGGTCAGCGCGGCCGGCACCATGTAGGCGGGAAGCTGCTCGGCGAGCCGCTCCAGCACCGGCCCGGCCGCATCGGCGCCGGCCACGACGAAGGCGTGCAGCCGCCGCACCCCGTGCGCGCTGGCCGGGGCCACCACCACGGCCGCCTCGACCTCGGCGTCCTGGCGCAGCACGGCCTCGATCTCGCCGAGCTCGATCCGGTGGCCCTGGATCTTCACCTGGAAGTCGTCCCGGCCCAGGATCTCGATGCTGCCGTCCGGCAGGTACCGGCCCAGGTCACCGGTCAGGTAGGCGCGTTCGCCGCTCTCCGGAAGGTGCACGAAGCGGTTCGCGGTGCGCTCCGCGTCGTTCCAGTAGCCGAGCGCGAGCCCGACGTCGCTGGCCACGGCCATCTCGCCGACCACCCCGAGCGGGCGCTCGCAGGCGGCCCGGTCGACGATGTAGTAGCGCTGGTTGGTGATCGGCTTGCCGTACGGGATGCTCGTCCAGGAGGGGTCGACCTCGCCGATCGGCTGGAACAGCGACCAGCAGATCGTCTCGGTCGGACCGCCCGAACCCACCACCTGGATCCGGGGGCTCTGCGCCCGCAGCCGGTCCGGCAGCGTCAGCGGGATCCAGTCGCCGGAGAGCACGGACAGCCGCAGGGACTCCAGCGGCCGGCCGCCGCCGCGCCGCTCACGCACCTCGGCCTCGCCGACCAGCAGTTCCATCAGCACGGGCACGGAGTTCCACAGGGTGACCTGCTCGGCCTGGACCAGATCGGCCCAGACGTCGGGCTCGGCGTGCTCGAACGGCGGCGGCAGCACCACCGTCCCGCCCTGCGTCAGCACCCCGAACACGTCGTAGATCGAGGCGTCGAAGTGCAGCCCGGAGATGGCCAGCAGCCGGTCCCGCGCGCCGACCTCGAAGCGTGTCGCGACATCGCGGATCAGGTTGACCACGCCGATGTGGTCGACCATCACGCCCTTCGGCTCACCGGTCGAGCCCGAAGTGAAGATCGTGTACGCGAGGTCCGCCGGGGTCTGCGCGGTGTCGGGCCGGGTGTCGGTCCCGGACTCGAAGTCCTTGTCCACCCGGTAGCGGCGGGCCGTGCGGGGCCAGCTGATCCGGGAGTCCAGCCAGGACTGGGTGAGGATCCGGTCGACCTTGGCCTCGGTGAGCAGGCGGCGCAGCCGCTCCGGCGGCACGGACGGGTCCAGCGGCAGGTAGGCGGCGCCGGAGGCGAGGATCCCGTACACCGCGGCGTACTGCTCCCAGCCCTTCTCCATCACCACGGCCACCAGCTCGCCCGGGGCCGCCCCGTGGTCCCGCAGCGTGTGCCCGATCCGCCAGGCGTACGAGGCCAGTTCGGCGTAGCTCAGCCTCCGCCCGGCATCCACCACGGCCTCGGCGCCGGGGGTGCGCTCCACCTGCTGGGCGAACAGCTCGTGCAAGGTGGTGTACGGGATCTGCCCGGCGGTGTCGTTGACCTGGCGGCGCAGCGTCCGCTCGGCCGCCGGGATCAGGTCGAAGCGCCGGGTGTGCAGGGACTCCGGGTCCCGCGTGAGCCGTTCCAGGAGGTCCACGTACACGCCGAAGGCGGCGTCGACGAAGCCGGGCGCGAACGCCCCGTCGACGAAGTCCCAGATGACGCGCAGCTCACCGGCCAGTTCGCGCAGCTGCACGTCGAGCGAGACCTGCGGGGTCTGCGAGATCGAGTACACCTCCCGGCCCAGGTCCGTGACGGGCCTGCGCACCGGGTAGTCGAGCAGGCTGGTCACGACCACCGGCATGCCGGCCTGCGCGCCCACCCCGTGCAGCCGGGTCAGCTCGCGGAGCACCCGGACGCCGTTGAAGGCGCCGTGCTCCGCGTCGCGGGCGAGCTGGTCGCGCAGGGCGTGCGCCCGGTCCAGGAAGGTCGCGCCCGAACCGTCGGCGGCGAGCATCACGGCGTTGGTGAAGTCACCGAGGACGCCGGTGATGTCCGGGTGCACCGCCGGGCGCTGGAAGATCGGGTAGTTGATGGTGAAGTCGGACTCCTCCGCCCAGCACCGGACCACCTCGGCGAAGGCGGCGGTGAGCAGGACCGACGGCGTCAGCCCCGCCTCGCGCGCCCGTGCCGAGAAGCGCTGCCAGTCCGCGGGGGAGAGGCGGTGCTCGCGCCGGTCGAAGCGCACCTCGCGCCCGCCGCCGGCGGAGCCGCCCGTGGGCAGCGAGGGGGCCGGCGGCAGGGTGGGGACCCGCTCCACCCAGTAGTCGCGGGCGGCGCGGAAGGCCTCGGTGTGCGGCAGGGCGTCCGCGCGCCAGCGGGCGTACTCCGCGAAGCTGATGCCGGGCTCCGGGAGCTCGGCGTCCGGGTGCTCGTACAGGTCGACCAGCTCGGGGAAGAGCACCTGGAAGGCACTGGAGGCGTCCAGCACCTGCAGGTCGATCCCGAGGTGGACCCGGCTCAGGTTCCCCGGACCGCCCAGCCGGATGATCCGCAGGTCGAACAACGGCCAGCTGCCCACAGGGAAGACCACGTGGCTCATCTCGTCCCGCAGCGCGGCGAGCCGCTCCCGCGAGGCGTCGGCGGACAGCCCGCTCAGGTCCACGACCGGTATCCCGAAGGGCAGCGGGTCGGCCGGCACCCACTGGGTGCCGTCCGTGCGGCCGATCGCGCGGAGCATGTCGTGACGGGCGACCACCTTGCGCCAGGCGGCGGCGAAGCGCTCGGGGTCGAGGTCCGCACGCTCCCATTCGAAGTATCCGTAGCAGCCGATACCGCCCAGCTCGACTGCTTCACCTCGCCCGATCATCAGCGCCTGCTGCGTCTCGGTCATCGGGAAGGACGCGGCACTGTCCGCGCGAGCGGGCAGGAGCTCGGTCATGGTCCAACTCCATTCGGTGTTACGGGCCGTTGGCTGGTGCTTGCCTGGGGTGGTGACGGGCCGGAGCGCCCTGCTGCGGGGCAGGGCGAGGCTAGGGGCGGTGAGTTAGCCGCCGGTTATGTTCCGTCCGTGCGGCGATGGCGGCGGTCCCGTGGCCGGGCGCGGCCCCCTCGCCCAGGGACAGCGCGAAGAGCCGTACGAGCGGATGGAACAGGTAACAGGGCTGGCCCCACTCGTCCGCGCCGCTGACCTCCAGCAGGGCCGCGTCGGCGAGCGCCTCCAGCAGCCGCTCGGCCTCGGCCTCCGGCAGGCTCAGCGACATCGCCGCGGCCGCGGCCGGGAACGGCTGCGGTCCCAGCGCGGCCAGCGCCGGGAACACCGCCCGCACCTCGGGGTCCAGCGCCCGCCAGGACGGCAGCAGCGAGCTGTGCACGTCCAGATCGCCCGAGTGCAGCTCCCGCAGCCGGGTGACGGGATCCGCCAGCCGGCGGGCCAGCCGGTCCGGGGTGGAGTGCGGCCGGGCGGCGATCCGGGTCCCGACGATCCGCAGGGCCAGCGGCAGACCGGCGCAGTGCTCGACGATCGCGGACGCCGCACCGGGTGCCGAGGCCACCCGGGCGGGACCGGCCGCGGCCGAGAGCAGCTCCAGCGAGTCCCGGGGCGCCAGGGGAGCGAGGGCCACGGTGTGCGCCCCGGCCACGGTGGGCAGGGCGGTCCGCCCGGTGACCAGGACCGCCGGCTCCGGGGTGTTGGGCAGCAGCGGCCCCAACTGGGCCGCTCCGGAGGCATTGTCCAGCACGATCAGCAGCTGCCGGCCCCGGGTCCGCTCCCGGTAGAGCCGGACCAGCTGCTCCTGGTCCTCGGTGTCCGGTACGTCGTCCGTCGTCCCCAGCGCGCGCAGCAGCCCGCGCAGCACCCGGGTGGGGTGCCGGGGGGTGCCGTCGGGCGCGCGCAGGTCGGCGTACAACTGCCCGTCGGGGAAGTGCCGCTGGCAGCGGTGGGCCGCGTGCACGGCCAGGGCGGTCTTGCCGAGCCCGGCCATACCGGTGACCAGGACCCGGCGGGGCCGCCCGGAGCCCTGCGCATCGGGCGCCAGCGCACGGCACAGCAGCTCCAGTTCGGGCTCCCGGCCGGTGAAGTCGACGGTGTCGGGGGGCAGCATGGCCGGGGCGCCGTCCGGGCGGCCGGACGCGTCCCGCCGGGGGCCGGCCAGGACGGCGGGGGCCGAGCGCGGCTGCCGGTCCAGCGTGCCCTCCAGCAGCGCGCGGTAGGTGGCCTGGAGCTCCTCGCCGGGGTTCACGCCCAGCTCGTCGGCGAGCACCGCGCGGCCGTGGTGGTAGAGGTGGATGGCGTCCGCCTGCCGCCCCGACCGGCACAGTGCGGTCATCAGCTGGCACCGGATGCGCTCGCGCAGCGGGAACTCGGCGACCAGACCGGTGAGCTCGCCGGTGATCTGCTCGTGCCGGCCCAGGGCGAGATCGGCCGCGATGCGGTGCTCCAGAGTGACCGCCCGGGCCTCGGTGAGCCGCGGCGCCTCGGCGTCGGCGAGGTATTCCGTGGCGTTCGCGAAGGGCAGGCCGTTCCACCGGGCCAGGGCGCCGCGCAGCAGCTCACCGGCCTTTTCGAAGTCCTCGGCGATCAGTGCCTCGCGGCCGCCGAGCGCCAGCTTCTCGAATTCGCTCAGGTCAAGGGTCGCATTACCGATGCTCATGGCATATCCGGGTGGCCGACGATCGATCAGAACATCGTCGCCGAGAATCTTGCGCAAGCGGGAAACATAGGTGTACAGCTGGGCGCTGACGGTGGCCGGCGGCGCCCAGCCCCACAGCAGCCGGCACAGCCGTTCGTCGGAGATCACCTCTTCACGGGCCACGAGGAGCGCCGCGAGCACGGTGTGCAGCTTCGCCCCGGAGAACGCGACCCGGCGGCCGTCCCGCCGTACCTCGACTGGCCCGAGCACTCGGAATTCCATGTACCGCCCCATCCGTGATTCATGGAGAAGAATCTCTGGACGAAGCTAGTGGAGTGCGTTGTCTCCTCGATATCGTGGCGATTTCGAGGGCGGCCCGGGTCACGAAATCGATGGAACACGGAAGGGAAAGGAGACGTCCCTACTGTTCCATTCGTGCCGCAGCGAGCGGCAGTGATGCTCCACCGAGAGGGGATTCCCAGATGCGCAGCACGCGGACGGTGAAGACGGCGAACGCGACGGCGGCGGCCTGCCTGGTCGTTCTTGCGGGAGTGTTCGTCGGCGCAGGGGGAGCGTCGGCCGTCCTGGCGGACACGCACACCACCACGCAGGCGGACGACGACATGCCCTGGGGCGTCGTCAAGCCGCTGGTCCCCCCGCACCCCGGCTCCGCCGGCAAGCACGGCGACATGCCCTGGGGCTGACCCGCCCCGCTCCGGCCCCGCCCCCCGCTCCCGCCCCTTAGGCCTTGCCGTCCTCCGGTTGCGTCAGCAGCAAGGTCAATTCCGCCGACGTGAAGGAACGATGCGGCAGCCCACCGGCGCCCCCACCGCCCGGCTCGGCCGCCGCGCCCTGGACCGCCGCCAGCAGCCGGTCCGCCTGCGCCCGCCAGGGCTGTGCGCCGACCTCGCCGAACGCCGCCCGCGCCCGCCGGAACCTCTCCGCCGCCTCCGCCGAGCGGCCGCCGATCGCCTCCACACATCCCAGATCGGTCTCCACCCGGGCGTACAGGAAACGGTCCGCCAGCTCATCCGTGATCTCCAGGGCCTGCTGCAGCGTCCCTCCCGCCGCCGACAGCAGGCCCTGGCTCCACTGTGTCTGCCCCAGTCCCCGCAGCGCGTGCGCCTCCCCGACCCGGTCGCCCTCGCCCCGGGTCAGCCGCAGTACCGCGCCGAAGGCCTCCGCGGCCTCGCCCAGATCTCCCGCGCGCAGCCGGACCTCGGCCAGCCGGTACACGCTCTGCGCCTCCGCCCGCACCGATCCGGTACGCCGGCTCAGCGCCACCGCCTGCTCCGCGAGCGGCAGCGCGCCGCCCACGTTGCCCCGGTCCAGCTCGATCTGCGCCTGGAAGCCGAGCAGATGAGCCTCGTTCCCGATGTCACCCGACGCGTGGAAACCGCTGAGGGCCGCCTCGCAGTACTCCAGGGCCCGCTCCCAGTCCCCCTGGAACCGCGCGCACATGGCCAGGTTCCGCTGGGCGAGCGCCGCCCCGCCCACGTCACCGGCGTTGCGCAGCAGCCGCAGCGCGGCCATGTTCCAGCCCTCGGCCTGCTCGTAGCGCCGCTGGTAGATCGCCAGCGACCCCAGCAGCCGCAGCATCGTGGCTTCCCCCGGTCCGTCGCCGGTGCGCCGGGCCGACGCCAGCGCCTGCTCGGCGCAGCGCTGCCAGTCCTCCAGGTAGTTCTTCGTCTCGAAGTGCGGGACCGCGCTCTCGGTCAGCGTCCACGCGTACCGCGCCCGGCCCGTCTCCGCCGCGTGTGCCACCAGGTCCGTGACGGCCGTGCGCTCCGACTCGAACCAGTCCATCGGCGTCGCCAGCAGCTCGTCGGCCAGCTCCGGCAGGAAGCGCGGGGCCGGTGCCGGCGTCCGGCCCACCGGGAACTCCCGCCCGTCGATCCGCCGGTGCGCCTCCTCGGCCAGCCAGAGCCAGGACGCGAAGGCCCGCTCCAGCGCGGCGTCGGTCTCCCCCTCCGGCTCGTCCGACTCCGCCCGCTCACGGGCGAACAGCCGCAGCAGGTCCTGGAACCGGTAGCGGGCGGCCCGCCCCGGCTCGGCGTCGGCCACCTCCAGCAGCTGCGCGTCGACCAGGTGGTCGATCAGTTCCTCCGCGTGCCACACATCGGTGTCCAGTACGGCCGCCCCCGCCCAGGCGGCGAAGTCCGCCGTGCGCAGCAGCCCGAGCCTGCGGTACATCCGGGCCGCCTCGGGGGCCAGGTCCCGGTAGGTGAGCCGGAAGCCGGCCCGCACCCCGCCCTCGCCCGGGCTCAGCACGTCGAGCCGGGACCGGTGGTCGCGCAGCCGCGCCACCAGGCTCCGTACGCTCAGACCCGGTTTGGCCGCCAGGCGCGCACCGGCGATCCGCAGCGCGAGCGGAAGGCAGTCGCACAGGGCGCCGAGCTGTTCCACCGCCACCGGGTCGCTGCCGAACCGGTCGGCCCCGGCCAGTTTGATCAGCAGCGCCGTCGCCTCGGTCGGCTCCAGCATCCGCAGCCGCAGGGTCAGTGCCGTGTAGTCCCCGGTCAGATCGCCCAGGCTCTCCCGGCTGGTGGCCAGCACCACGCTGCGTCCGCCACCCGGGAGCAGGGGTCTGAGCTGGTCGAAGGAGCGTACGTTGTCCAGGACGATCAGTGTCTTGCGGGTGCTGAGCAGGCTCCGGAACAGCGAGGCCCGCTCGTCGGGATCCGCCGGTATCTGGGGCGCGCCGATCCCGAGGGCGCGCAGGAAGCGGTCGAGCACGGCGGCGGGGGACACCGGCGCGTGCTCCTCGTCGTACCCGCGCAGATCGGCGAAGAGCTGGCCGTCCGGGAACTGGTCGGCGACCTGGCTCGCCCAGTGCACCGCGAGTGCGGTCTTGCCCACCCCGCCCACGCCGACGATGGTCGCCAGCGCCGGGGTGTGCGGGTTGTAGGGCTCCTTCAGGAGCCGGTCCAGGGAGGTCATCTCCCGCTGCCGGCCGGTGAACGCCATGACGTCCGCGGGCAGTTGTGCCGGGATGGTGCTCAGGGCCGCCGGCGCGGGCGCCGCCGTGGCGGGGGGCCGGGTCAGTTCGGGGGAGTCGCGCAGGATCAGTTCGTGCAGCTGACGCAGTCCGGGGCCCGGTTCGATCCCGAGCTGCTCGGTGAGTAACCGGCGGCCGTGCAGGAACACTTCGAGGGCCTCGGCCCGCTGCCCCGACCGGTACAGGGCCAGCATGAGGTGTTCGCGGCACTGCTCGCGCAGGGGGTGCCGGGCCACCAGCTCGGTGAGCTCACCGGTGAGCGCGCGGTGCCGGCCCAGCTGGAGCATCAGACCGGCGCGTTCCTCCATCAGCGCGAGCCGCATCTGCTCCAGCCTGGTGGTCTCCGCCTCCAGCCGGGAGCCGGAGGGCTCGTCCAGCGCGGAGCCCCGCCAGATGCTGAGCGCCTCCTCGAACTGCGCGCACGCCTCTTCGGTCCGTCCGTGCCGGGCGGCGTCCCGCCCCTGCTCGGCCCGCTCCATGAACTCCTGGACGTCGATCCGGTGCTCTCCCTTGGCCAGCAGGTAGCCCGGAGGGGAGGTGATCAGCAGATCGGTCACCCCGGCCTGCTTGAAGGTCTTTCGAAGGGTGGCCACGCAGATGGCGATCTGGTTGCGGGCCGTCGCCGGGGGAGATTCCGGCCAGACGGCGTCCACCAGGGTGTCCACCGACACGATCCGGTCGGCGTAGAGCAGCAGCATCGACAGGACCGTGGCCTGGCGCCGGCCGTTGATGCGCAGTGGACCGTTATCGGTCTGGACGAGCAGCGGCCCCAGCACTCTGAAGACAAACCGATTCAAAAGGTCCCCCGGCCTTGAAACCCCACGTCAGGCGCGAACGGTACCGCAAAGAGCGTTCCTCGGTGCAGTCAACTCTTGGGAAAAACATGGGCAGTTTCAGGCCAGCTTGTCCGTATAGCGGTGGACACGGGCGCGGACCTCACCGAGAGTCGTCGGATCCGATCGACGACAACGCGCCGGACAGGCCTCGCAGCACCTCGGCCGTGCGCTGCACCTCGTCCTCGCCGCCGAGGCCCTCGCACAGCTGACGCGCCAGCCCGGCGAGACAGGAGTCGATCTCCCGTTTCGCGGCCACGCCCTGCTCGGTGGCGGTGAGCAGCTTGGCCCGCCGGTGCGCCGGATTGTCCAGGTAGGCCGCGAGCCCCTGCCGCACCAGCAGGTCCGCTATGCGCTGCACGCTCTGCCGGGTGGTCCCCAACCGCCGGGCCACGGCGGACACGGACAGTGATTCATCCGTCACCGTGCTGAGTATCTGCCAGCGCGCGGCGCTGAGCCCCGAGGCGAGCGCGAGCCGGTCGAGGGCCGCCGTGAACCGTCCGTTCAGCCGGAAGACCGCCACAGCGGCCCGGCTGAACGCCTCGGCCTCCCCGGACTCCGCCGTACGCGTCAACGTCGGTCCCCTTCCGTACGCCCCGCGGGTCGCTGCACGATAACAGCGTGTGGTCACGTGGACGAGAGTCGGCCACGGCGGCGCGACCCGGCCGGTGTGCCGGGCCCGTCGGGGCGGTGACCGGGTCGGCGGACGGCGCCCGCCGGGCTGGTCCGTTGGTAGGCCTGCGGCCGACAATCCCGCCCAGTTGATGTACCAATGGCCCAGTGTCGGCTGGTCCGGTTGAGCCAGTGGGCCTCCGGATGCTTATCTGTGTCGTATCCATGTACTTACGGCGCCGCGCAGCGCCGGACGGCAACGAAGCCGGTTCCGGAGCGCGGCGCCTTCGCCGTGCCCGTCCGCCGCCCACCACCCCCGGGCGGCGCCGGGCCGGCGCGCAGCACTGCAAGGGGGGCGGCACACCGCCGTGAAGAGGATGTTCGTGGCTCCGGATCCGGGGCGTATGAGACTGCGGAACTCGGCCCGCGCGGTGATCGGCGTCGCCGCCGCCGTCGCCCTCGCCGAGGTGTGCGGTCTCTCCCTGACCGCCTCCATCGCCGGGGGACTGGCGGCCCTGCTCGCCCTCTTCACCGTGCTCGACGCGGACGTCCGGGCCCAGCGCCTCACCACCGCCCTGCTGCCCGTCGCCGGGTTCCCCGTCCTGGCCCTCGCCACCGCCCTGCACGGGGTGCCGCTCGCCCGGGACGCCGCCTTCCTCGCCGTCGTGTTCGCCGGGGTGTACGCCCGCCGCTTCGGCCCCCGCGGACACGCCCTCGGGATCTTCGGCTTCATGATGTTCTTCGTCACCCAGTTCCTGCACGCCCGGCCCGGGCAGCTGCCCGAGCTGTACGCCGCCGTCGGCCTGGCGCTCCTCGCCGCCGGGTCCGTGCGCTTCCTGCTGTGGCCCATCGAGCGGCGCACCCCGCCCCCCGCGGCCCCGCCCGGCCTGCCCGGAACCGGGCTCGCGCGGCCGACCACCCGGCAGGCCTTCCAGGCCACCGCCGCCTGCGCGTTCGCGCTCGGCATCGGCCAGGCGCTCTCCGACGACCGCTGGTACTGGGCCGTCGGCACCTCCTGGTGGATCTTCGTGAACACCGCCTCCCGGGGCGAGACCCTCGTACGGGGCTTCCGCCGCGTCCTCGGAACCGTCGTCGGCATCGCTGCGGGTCTGCTGATCGCCGTACCCCTGCACGGCGCGCCCGCACCCACCGCCGTACTGGTCGCCGTATGCGTCTTCGGGATCTTCTACACGGCCGCGCCCTCGTACTCCTGGATGATGTTCTTCGTCACCGTCATGGCAGGCCTGCTCTACGGCCTGCTCGGCGTCCTGCACCCCGGACTGCTGCTCCTGCGCTTCCAGGAGACCGCCATCGGCGCGCTCGGCGCCGCCCTCGCCGTCGTGCTCATCCTTCCGGTCACCACCCACGCCGCCAACGACGCGTGGATCCAGCGCGCCCTGCACTGCGTACGCGCCTCCACCGCGGCCGCCCTGGACCGCCTCGCCGGCGACCCGGACGCCGACCCCGCCCCGCACGCCGCCGAGCTGGAGCTGCTGCTGGGCCGGGTCCGGATGGCGCTCGCGCCGCTCGTCCACCCGCTGAGCCCGCTGCGTGCCCGCAAGGCCCGGGCCCGGCAGGTGCTCGCGCTGCTCGACGACTGCGCCCGCGACGTGCGCGGGCTGGTCGCCGTCGCCGCCGACCCGCAGGCCTCGCACGACGCCCGGCTGGCCGCCGCCTGCTGGCGCGTGGAGGCCGCGGTGGAGGCCCTGACCGCCCCGCACGGCACCCCCGGGATCGCCACCGTGCCGCACCCCCGGCCCGCCGCCGCGGAACCGGCCCTCGCCCACCTCCACGGCCTGGAGCACACCCTCGTGGCACTGGCGACCCCGCTGCGCACCGACCCCCGGGCGCCGCTGGTCATCAGCGCCTGAGCAGCCCCTCCGGGGTGTCCGCCAGCCCCGCCGGCAGCCGGCCGGCGGTGTGCACCACCCCGAGGGTCTGGGTGGCCCGGGTCAGCGCCACGTACAGGTCGCTCGGCCGGAACTCGTCCGGTTCCACCACGATCACCGTGTCGAACTCCAGCCCCTTGGCCTGGCGCGGGTCCAGCAGGACCACCTCCCCGGTCAGGTCCGGCTCCGCCCCCGCGCGTACCCCCGGCAGTACGGCGGCCAGCGCCGCGTGCCGCGCCCGCGGCGCGATCACAGCGAGCCGCCCCTCGGCCGGCAGCTCCCGAGCCACGGCCTCCCGGGTCGCCGCCGCCAGGTCGCCGGTCGCGTGCGCCCACGGCCGCACCCCGGTGGCCCGTACCGAACGCGGCGGTTCGAAGCCGGGATCGCGCGTCCGCAGCACGGCCGCCGCCACCTCCATGATCTCGGCCGGAGTGCGGTAGTTGACCCCCAGCCGGACCAGCTCCCAGCGCTCGCCCGCGTACGGCGACAGGATCCGCTCCCACGAGCCGCAACCCGCCTCGTCGGCCGTCTGCGCCGGATCGCCGACCAGGGTCATCGACCGGGTCGGGCAGCGCCGCATCAGCAGCCGCCACGCCATCGCCGACAGCTCCTGTGCCTCGTCCACGATCACGTGCCCGAAGGCCCAGGTGCGGTCGGCCGCGGCCCGCTCGGCGGTACTGCGGTGGTCGGACTCCTCGTGGCGCTCGGCCATCCGCTCCGCGTCGATGATGTCGTGGGCCGCGAGGAACTCGTTCTCCTCGTCCTCGAACTCGTACGACTGAGAGCCCTCGGACAGGTCCAGCACGCCCTGCGCGTAGGCGATGCGCCGCTGCCGGTCCCGCTCCTCGGCGGCCCGCCGGGCCGTGTCGTCCTCGCCGAGCAGCTCGGCCGCCTCGTCCAGGAGCGGCACGTCGGCCGGGGTCCAGTCCGGCCGGGCCGAGGGCGCGCGCCGGATCAGGTCGGCCTCGTGCGCGGGCAGGTGGCTGGGCTCCGCCAGGAAGTCGGCGATCAGCCGCTGGGGGGTGAGGGAGGGCCACAGCGAATCGATCGCCGCGTGTACGGCGGCGCTCGTCGCGATCTCCTTGCCGAGCTGGGCGATGTCGTCCGAGCCCAGCAGGTTCGGACCGCCGTACGGATCGGCGCCCAGCCGGTCGGCGAGCTGCGCGGTGAGCGCGTCGATGACCGGGAAGGCGAAGGAGGGCCGCGCCTGGTTGTGCGGCAGCCCGGTGGCCCGGGCCCGGTCCCGCGCCTCGTAGGCCATGGTGCGGTCCAGCAGCAGGGTCCCGTACTCCTCGTGGTCGATCTCCAGGGCCGGCTCGGGGACGGTGTCGTACTCCTCGCCGGTCTCCGCGGGGACGTGCTCCGGCAGGCACTGCCGGTCGGCCACCACCCGGGCGAGGACCTCCGCCATCGCGGCCCGCCCCTTCACCGCGGCGGCCCCGGGGCGGTCGGTGCCGGTGGCGTGCACGCCGGGGAAGAGCTCACCCGGGGTGGCCAGCAGCACGCCCGTCTCGCCGAGGGCCGGGAGCACCCCGCCGATGTAGCCGAGGAAGGCCGGGCCGGGTCCGACGATCAGCACACCGCGCTTGGCGAGCAGCTCCCGGTGGGCGTACAGCAGGTATGCGGCGCGGTGCAGCGCGACCGCGGTCTTGCCGGTGCCGGGGCCGCCCTCGACGACCAGCACCCCGCGGTGCGTGGAGCGGATGATCCGGTCCTGCTCGGCCTGGATGGTGCGCACGATGTCGTGCATCCGGCCGGTCCGGGCCGCGTCGAGCGCGGCGAGCAGCACGGCGTCCGCGTCCGCGCCCTCGTGGCCGGTGCGCTCCGCGTCGGTCAGGTCGAGGATCTCGTCGTGCAGGGCGGTGACCACGCGCCCCCGGCTGCTGATGTGCCGGCGGCGGCGCAGCCCCATGGGGGTGTGACCGGTGGCGAGGTAGAAGGGGCGGGCCACGTCCGCGCGCCAGTCCAGGACGAGCGGAGTGCGTTCCGCGTCGTCGGCCCGGATTCCGAGGCGGCCGATGTGGTGGTCCCGGCCGTCGGAGAACTCCAGACGGCCGAAACAGAGGCTGTTCTCGCCCGCATTCAGGGCGGAAAGCAGACCGGACTGCTCCGCGACCAGGACGTCTCGCTCCAGCCGCGCCTGAAACCCGGTACCGACATCGCGCAGCGCCCCTTCGACCGCCCGTTCGGCCTGGTCACGCAGACCATCGAGGCGCTCATAGAGCTCGGTGACGAATTGCTGCTCTTTCCGGAATTCCTCGGTTGACAATTGCACTCCTGCCGCGATACGGTGTCCTCGTAAGCTTCTTCATGGCTTCGTTTCAGGTGAAGTCGTGAACCATTGAATATACGCTCTCTTCTCCCTCGGCAGCCAATTCGGCCGGGGGATTTTTTGCGTACGGTGGATCTCATGACCAGCGCACACGGCTCAGCCGACGGAATCGTCTACCGCCTCGCCCGTCCCGAGGACGCGGGTGCGATCGAGGCCCTGGACAGCTCCTTCACCACCGCCACGGTCTTCGAGGTGAGCGACCCCGGCTCGGGCGACGGCGCCGGCTCCGGCTTCCTGCTCCGCGAAGTGCCCGTGGACCCGCCCGTGCACAAGGCGTTCCCGCCGGAGGAGCACGACGAGCAGGTCTTCGGCGGCGGGAAGGACTCGGACGCCGACGCGCGGACCTTCGTGGCCCTCGACGGCGACCTGCTCTGCGGGTTCGCCGCCGTCGGCTACGCCCCCTGGAACCGGCGGCTGACCATCGAGGACATCGAGGTCTCGCCCGGCCACCGGGGCAGCGGCATCGGCCGCGCGCTGATGGAGTGCGCCGAGCGGTTCGCCCGCGAACGGGGCGCGGAGCACCTGTGGTTGGAGGTCAGCTCGGTCAACGCCCCCGCGGTGCACGCCTACCGGCGCATGGGATTCACCTTCTGCGGCCTCGACACCGCGCTGTACGGCGGCACGCCGGCGGCCGGCGAACACGCGCTCTACATGAGCCGCCCCTGCCGCTGACCCGGTGCACGGCCAACTCCCGGAATGCGCCGGATCATACGCCCCCGCGTGCCCTGCCGCAGCCCGATCCGTGAGGGATCGCCCGGAGGAGTGCTCCCTCATTGCCCATCACCCGGCGCTGACCTGCGGCATGTACAACGGGTAATTGTTTATTGCACATTCATCCGGCACCTACAGGGTGGATCTGGTCGGACAGGGGGTAACCGCCCGGAATGGAAATTCTTCAACAGCGCTCCACCACCGCTCAGGTGTGGGAAGCGGCCGAGGAGTTCATCCGACTCTTCCACCGGGAGAACGCGGACGCCGGTGATCCGCGCGCCCGGCTCGCCGCCGTGAGGGCCGAGCTCGCCGAGACCGGCAGTTATGTGCACACCCCCGAGGAACTGGTCCACGGGGCCCGAGTGGCCTGGCGCAACAGTAACCGCTGCATAGGCCGGCTCTACTGGAACTCGCTGCGGGTCCGCGACCGCCGCGAGCTCACCGACGCCGACGACATCGCCGCCGAATGCTTCGACCACCTGCGCGAGGCCACCAACCGGGGCAGGGTCAGGCCCACGATCACGGTCTTCGCCCCGGACACCCCGGCCCGGCCCGGCCCGCTGATCTGGAGCGAGCAGCTGGTCAGATACGCGGGCTACGGCGACCATCCGTCGATAACCGTCGGTGACGCCCGCAACGCCCCGCTCACCGAGGCCCTCCTCCAGCTCGGCTGGGCCGGCGGCCCGGGCACTCCCTTCGACCTCCTGCCGCTGGTGGTCCAGGGCGTCGACGACAAACCCCGCTGGTTCGACACCCCCGCGGACGCCGTCCTGGAGGTGCCGATAGGCCATCCCGACGGCGACGGCTGGGCGGACTGGGGGCTGCGCTGGCACGCCGTACCCGCCATCTCCAACATGTGCCTGGAGATCGGCGGCATCCACTACCCGGCCGCGCCGTTCAACGGCTGGTACATGGGCACCGAGATCGGCGCCCGCAACCTCGCGGACACCGACCGGTACAACCTGCTGCCCGCCGTCGCCCGCCGCCTGGGCCTGGACACCTCCAGCGACCGGTCCCTCTGGAAGGACCGCGCGCTCGTCGAACTGAACCGGGCCGTCCTGCACTCCTTCGACCGCGCCGGCGTCACGATCGCCGACCACCACACCGAGTCCCGGCGCTTCCTGTCCCACATGGAACGGGAGGAGCGCAAGGGGCGCGAGGTGGGTGCGGACTGGTCCTGGATCGTGCCGCCGATCTCCGGCTCCGCGACCCCCGTCTTCCACCGCACCTACGAGGACCGCAGCAGCAGTACGGCCTACGTCCACCACCCCGGCGCGCAGGAGCGGGCCCAAGGACGGGATTTGGTCTAGACCTTCTGTTACCGTCGGCTCCGGACGGATCCGAAAGCGGTGAGAGGGGTTTCCTGTGGGCGGCGCGGACAGCAAGGACCGAAGCGGCGAACACCGGGCCTACATCGGCTCCTTCACCTCGGGGGGCGGCCGCGGTGTGACCATCGCGGCCGTGGATCCGAAGACCGGGGCGCTGACCCCGCTCTCGGTTGCCACCGCCGAGGATCCGTCGTACCTCGCCCTCGCCCGGGACACCGGCGTCCTCTACGCGGTGAGCGAGACCGAGCGGGGCGAGGCGGCGGCCTTCCGGCCCACCGCCGGCGGCCTCGCCCCGCTCGGCGCACCCATGCGCGTCGGGGGCTCCGGGCCCACCCACCTCAGCGTGGCCGGGCGCAGGCTGCTCACCGCCAACTACGCCTCCGGCAGCGTCAGCAGCCTCCCGCTCGCCGCCGACGGCCGCCCGGGCGGGCCCTCCCACGTCCTGCCGCACCAGGGTTCCGGCCCCGACACCGACCGGCAGGAGGGCCCGCACGCCCATCAGGTGCTGCCCGACCCGACCGGCCGCTGGGTGCTCAGCGTGGACCTCGGCACCGACTCGGTACGGGTCTGCGCGCTCGACCCGGCCACCGGGGCGCTGCGGGTGCACACCGAGACCGCGCTGCGCGCCGGGACCGGTCCCCGCCACCTCGCCTTCCATCCGGAGGGCGCGGTGGCGTACGTCCTGCACGAGCTGGAGCCACAGGTGACCGTCTGCCGCTGGAACGGTGCGTCCGGGCGACTGGAACCGGTCGGCGAGGTTCCGGTGGCCTCCGAGGGTGCCTCAGGGGCCGTACGGGCCTACCCCTCGGCGATCGTCGCCTCACCCGACGGCAGATTCGTCTGGGCGGCCGTCCGGGGGGCCGACACGATCGTCACCCTCTCCCTCGCCGACGGCCCCGGGAAGCCGCGGCTCACCGGCGCCGTGGACTGCGGCGGCGCGTGGCCGCGCGATCTCGCCGTCGACCCCTCGGGGAACCGGCTCTACGCGGCCAACGAGCGCTCGGGGGACGTCACCTGGTTCGAGGTCGACCCGCTGACCGGGCAGCCGCACCGAGCCGGCTCGCTGGCCGTGCCCGCGGCCACCTGCGTGGTCCTCGGCTGACACGGGCGCGCGGGGCACGCGAAAGGGCCCCCGGCGGCCACGGTCTCCCGTGGCCCCGGGGGCCCTTCGCGTCGTACGGGCGGTCAGTGTGCGGCGGCGTCCTGGGTGATCCCGAGCGCCGCGGCGTACTGCGCGACGGCCAGCTTGCCGAGCGCGCCGTAGGCGCCGAGCACCTCGGCGGTGGCGCAGTCGGCCTCCTTGCAGGCGGTGTCGAGGAGCCCGTCGGCGGCCTCCGGGCCGATCAGGTACGGGGCGAGCGCGAGCAGCGTGGAGCCCTCGCGGCGCAGCTGCTCGGCGACCGCGGCCACCGAGCCCTCCTGGTCGAGCGCGGCGGCCATGACGGGCACGGCGAGCCGGGCGGCGAGCAGCATGCCCGTGATCCCGGCGGCCTGTACGGCCTCCTCGCCACCGGTGGTGGCCAGGACGATGCCGTCGGCGGCGGTGGTCACGGTGAAGAGCCGGGCGCGGTCGGCGCGGGCCAGGCCCGCCTCGGACAGCCGCACGTGCAGGCCCTCGGCGAGCAGCGGGTGCGGGCCGAGCACGTCGGCCAGCTCGGCGGCGGCCGAGGAGTCCATCAGCGCCTGGCGGATCCGGCGGAGCAGATCGCTGTCGGGGCCGGCCAGCAGCGGCACGACCACGGCGTCCGGGCCGGTCGGCGCGGGCACCTCGTGGCCGGCCGCGCGGGCGAACTCCGCGCGCGCGACACGCTCGGTCGCGACGGCGCTCAGCACGCCGGACAGGGTCGGGAACTCGGTGGCGTCGTCACCTTCGAGGAAGCCGATCCGGGCGTCGAGGCCCGGCAGCTCGGAACGGCCGATGCTGATGATCTCTTCCGCGAGCCCTCGCGAGGCGGCCGAGGGGGCACCGGGCACGGCGAGCACCAGCGCGGGCGCGCCCTCGGGCGCCACCGCGGGCTCGGGCCGGCGGTGCCGTCCGGTCTGGCGGGGTCGCGGCATTCGTACGGGCAGGCCATTTGCGGGCCCAGTGGGGGAGCTCATGGCGCCGCATGCTACTGGCTTATCGGAACAAGGTGTTCGGGCAGGGCCTTCTCGCGAGGCATCTGTCCGTATTTATCCGATGAATATCAGATACGTTCAACTGACTGACGGCAAGCGCCAGTCCACAGGCTGTGAACCCTGGCCCACCAGCAGCTCGTTCGTCCGGCTGAACGGCCGGGAGCCGAAGAACCCGTAGTCGGCCGACTTGGGGGAGGGGTGCGAGGACTCCACGACGGGCAGTTCGCCGAGCAGCGGCCGCAGGTTGCGGGCCGCCCGTCCCCAGAGGATGGAGACCAGCGGCTTGCCGCGCGCGGCCAGGGCCCGGATGGCCTGGTCGGTGACGGCCTCCCAGCCCTTGCCCTGGTGCGCGTTGGAGCGCCGGGGCGCGGTCGTGAGCGACCTGTTGAGCAGCAGGACGCCCTGCCGGGTCCACGGGGTGAGGTCGCCGTTCGCCGGGCGGCCGGTGCCGATGTCCCGGTGCATCTCCAGGAAGATGTTGTCGAGGCTCGGCGGTACCGGCCGTACGTCGGGGGCGACCGAGAAGGACAGGCCCACCGCGTGTCCCGGCGTGGGATAGGGATCCTGCCCGACGATCAGGACCTTGACCTCGTCGAAGGGCTGTTGGAAGGCGCGCAGCACGTTGGCCCCGGCCGGTACGTACGTCCTCCCCGCCGCGATCTCGGCGCGCAGGAAGTCGCCCATGGCGGCGATCTGCCCCGCCACCGGCTCCAGAGCACGGGCCCAGCCCGGCTCGACGATCTCGTTCAACGGTCGTGCTGCCACGGTGGATCACTCTACTGGCCGAACGTGGCCGCCCGGACACACAGGACGTCGGGCAGGTGCTCGGCGAGCAGTTGCCAGCTCTCGCCGTCGTCGTGGCTGGCGTACACCTCTCCGTTGCGGTTGCCGAAGTAGATGCCCGCCGGGTCCGCGTCGTCCGTGCACAGCGCGTCCCGGAGCACCGTGCCGTAGTGGTCCCCGGCCGGGAGCCCGCGCGCCAGCGGCTCCCAGGTGGCGCCCGCGTCCCGGGTGCGGAAGACCCGGCACCGGTGCTCGGCCGGGACCCGGTCGGAGTCGGCGTTGAGCGGGAAGACGTAGGCGGTGTCCGGCCGGTGCGGATGGGCCGCGACCGCGAACCCGAAGTCGGAGGGCAGGCCGCCGCCGATGTCGGTCCACCGGCCGCCCGCGTCGTCGCTGCGGTAGACGCCCCAGTGGTTCTGCAGGTACAGCCGGTCCGTGTCCACGGCGTCCTGGGCGATCTTGTGGACGCACTGGCCGAACTCCGGGTTCGGGTCCGGCAGGAACACCGCCGAGACCCCCTTGTTGGACGGCGCCCAGCTGGCCCCGCCGTCCCGGGTCCGGAACACCCCGGCGGTGGACACGGCCACGGTCACGGCGTCCGGGTCGCGCGGGTCGGTGATCACCGTGTGCAGGCCCTCACCGCCGCCGCCCGGTACCCACTTCCCGCGGCTCGGGTGCTCCCACAGCGGGCGGACCAGCTCGAAGGAGTCGCCCCGGTCGGTCGAGCGGAACAGCGCGGCCGGTTCCGTCCCCGCGTACACCACGCCGGGGGCCTCGGGGCCGGCCGGCTGCAGCTGCCAGACCCGTTCCAGGGAGGCTCCGGTGTCCTGGGGGAACTTCACGGCCGGCGCGGCGGGCTCGCGCCAGGTCGCCCCGAGGTCGTCGGAGCTGAAGACGGACGGCCCCCAGTGCGAGCTGTCCCCGCCGACCAGCAGCCGGGGCGCCGGACCCCGCCGGTCGACGGCGACCGCGTAGACGGCCTGGGCGTTGAAATGGGGCCCGTCGAACTCCCAGGGGGCATCGCCCCGGCGACGGCCGATGAAGAGTCCTTTGCGGGTTCCCACGAGCAGTACTGCGTCGGCCATGGCCGGCACCTCCGGACCTCGTCGCCCTCGGCGGGCGTTCCTTGCGGAGTATCTTTTCGGCCAGTCTGCACCCGCCCTGTGACAGTGACCCGGCGGACGGCGCAGGGCTGCTGATGAGCAGATCAATACCGATCATTTACCGCCCCGAAATGGTTGCTGCTTGCATGCGGGTGTCCGTAATGGATTGACTTCAGGTCACTGCCGCCGCACGCGAGAGGACGTATGTGGCCACCGAGCACCTGTCCCCGCTCGACCTCGCCTTCTGGCGGATCGAATCCGCCGACCACCCCATGCACCTGGGTGCCCTCGCCGTCTTCCATGCAACCGGGCCAGGCGCCGCGGAGCGCGCTGCCCGCCTGCTCACCGCCCGCTGCGCGGCCGTGCCGCGCCTGCGCCGCCGGATCCGCGACGTGCTGCTGCCGGTCGGCGCGGCCGCCTGGTCGCCGGACCCCGGCTTCGACCCGGCCCGGCACGTGTTCCTCGTCCGTACCGACGAGGCAGTCCCGCACGCCGCCGCCGGACCGCTGATGGCCCGGCCGCTGGACCGGGCGCTGCCTCCGTGGGAGGCGCACGTGCTGGCCGGACCCGATCCGGACTCCTTCGCGGTGCTCTTCAAGTTCCATCACGCCCTCGCCGACGGCCTGGGCGCGCTGGCCCTCGCGGCCACCCTGTTCGACGAGGCGACGGCCCCCCGGCCGCCCGCGCGCCCGGTCCCCGAGCAGCGGGGCGGCTCCGTCCTGCGCCGGCTCCCCGGAGCCCTGGCGGCCCGGGTCCAGGACGTCGGCCAGGCCTTGGAGATCGGCGCCGCCGTGGCCCGCGCCGGACTGCCGCTCGGGGTGCCGGCGGCCCTCACCGCGGGCTCCACCGGCTCGGGCGCCCGTGCGGTGGCGTGCCTCGCGCTCGACCTGGACGAGGTCAACCTCGTCCGCAAGGGCGCCGGCGGCACCGTCAACGACGTGCTGATCGCTCTGGTCGCGGGCGCGCTGCGGCGCTGGCTGGCGGAGCGGGGCGATCCCGAGCCCTGGGGCGCGGGCCCGCGCGCGCTGATCCCGGTGTCCCGCCGCCGCGGGCCCGGAGGCTCGGGGGGCGCCGGGAACCGGCTCTCCGGTTATCTGCTCCGGCTGCCGCTCGCCGAATCCGATCCGCTGCGCCGCCTGGACAGCGTGCGCGCCGCCATGGACCGCAACAAGGACGCCGGGCCCGCCCGCGGCGCCGGGGCCGTCGCCCTGCTCGCCGACCACGTCCATCCGCTCGGCCACCGGCTCGGCGGCCCGCTCGTGGCTCAGGCCGCCCGGCTGCTCTTCGACATCCTGGTCACCAGCGTGCCGCTGCCGGGCTTCACCTTCACCCTGGGCGGCAGCCCGGTCCGCGAGGTGTACCCGCTCGCCCCGCTGGCCCGGGGGCAGTCACTGGCCGTCGCCGTCTCCACGTACAAGGGGACGGTCCACTACGGACTGGTCGCCGACGCGGAGGCCGTCCCGGATCTGGCGGCCCTGGCGGGGGCGCTGCGCGCGGAACTCGACGAGCTTGTACGAGAGGTCTCGTAGTACGAGGAAATTCGTAGTACGGTATCTCTCGTACTTGATCGATCCCCGGCATGCCCGGTCGTATCTGGAGAGCCTGATGAGTGCTGCACCCGCCGCCTTCGCCGCCCTGTTCGCGCCCTACACGCTCCGCTCCGTCACCATCCCGAACCGGGTGTGGATGGCCCCGATGTGCCAGTACAGCGCCGAGGCGTTCGGCCCGAACGCGGGCGTGGCCGGCGACTGGCACTTCGCGCACTACACCGCCCGCGCCACCGGCGGTACGGGGCTGATCGTCCAGGAGGCCACCGCGGTCTCCCCGGAAGGCCGGATCTCCCCCTACGACCTCGGCATCTGGAACGACACCCAGGTCGAGGCACTGCGCCGGATCACCTCCTTCGTCAAGGCCCGGGGCGCCGTCCCCGGCATCCAGATCGCACATGCCGGCCGCAAGGCCTCCACCGACCGCACCTGGAAGGGCGGACGGCCGGTCGGGCCCGAGGCGCACGGCTGGCAGCCGCTCGCCCCGAGCGCGCTGCCGTTCTCCGAGGACCACCCGGTGCCGCACGAGCTGACGGTCGAGGAGATCCGGGAGATCACCGGCCAGTTCGCGGCCGCCGCCGAGCGCTCACTGGCCGCGGGCTACGAGGTCGTCGAGATCCACGGCGCCCACGGCTACCTCATCGGCGAGTTCCTCTCCCCGTTCAGCAACCGGCGCACCGACGAGTACGGCGGCTCCTTCGAGAACCGCACCCGATTCGCCCTCGAAGTCGTGGACGCCGTACGGGCGGTGTGGCCCGAGGAACTCCCGCTGTTCTTCCGGATCTCCGCCACCGACTGGCTGGAGGACGAGGGCTGGACCGCCGACGAAACGGTCCGGCTGGCGGATCTGCTGCTGGAGCACGGGGTGGACCTGCTCGACGTCTCCACCGGGGGCCTCGCGCCGCATGCGCAGATCCCCGTCGGCCCGGGCTTCCAGGTCCCCTTCGCGGCCCGGGTCAAGGCCGGGACCGCCCTTCCCGTGGCCGCCGTCGGCCTGATCACCGAACCGGAGCAGGCCGAGAAGATCCTCGCCAACGGGGAGGCCGACGCCGTCCTGCTGGGCCGGGAACTGCTCCGCGACCCGTACTGGGCCCGCCGCGCCGCCAAGGAGCTGGGCGGGGAGATCCGTACGCCCGAGCAGTACCACCGCTCCTGGTGACCCGGGTACGGCTCCGGCGGCGCCCGCCCCGGAGCCGTACCGCCGGTTTCCCGGACCGGCCCGCCTTCTTCGACGTCTCTCGTACGATGGGGCCCACGCGGCATCCGGAACGGACCGACCGAGTGAGTGGAGCAGGGACATGACGGAACGGGACACCTCCCGCACCCTCGCCCACCCCGAGGCGGGCGAGATCCGCCTGGAGGGCGTGCTGCACGCGCTCTCCGACCCGGTCCGGCTGTCCATCGTCCTGGACCTGGCCGCCTCGGCCGAGGACCTGTCCTGCTCGTACTTCGACCTGCCGGTCACCAAGTCCACGACCACCCACCACTTCCGCGTCCTGCGCGAGAGCGGCGTCGTACGCCAGGCCTACCGCGGCACCACCAAGCTCAACGCCCTGCGCCGGGAGGAACTGGAGGCGCTCTTCCCCGGCCTCCTCGGCAGCGTCCTCGCGGCGGCCGCGGCCGAGGCGGCCCGGCTCGCGTCCTGAGCCGCGGCGCGTGCGACGGCGCGGCTCAGTAGTGGCCCGGCATTTCGCCTGCCCGCTGTGCTCGCGTGTGGCGGGTTATGCGACCTCACCGGCGGTCACGGGCGTGGCTGTATTCTCGGCGGTCACCGTCACGCCTTCGGCGATGTTCTCCTCCGTCAGTACCAGTGGGCCGAACACCGGGTTGGCGGGCAGGTCGTAGCCGGGCGGGGCCTGGGTCTCCTGCCAGTAGTAGACGCCGGTCGGCAGGGTGCGGATGCACGTGCCGTCGGCCCCGGTGGTGCAGGGGGTGCCGATCCCGGTGTCCGGGTCGCTGCCGGTGGTCTGGAGTCCCGGGATGCCGTTGGTCTCCTCCCAGAGCAGGAAGCTCGCGCCGGCCAGGGGGTTGCCGGTCAGCCCGTCCTCCTTGATCACCGTGACGTCACCGAGGGGCACACCCGGGCCCTCGCAGTGGTCCGGGCACCGGGCGGCACCGCCGGCAGCGTGGCTCGCGATGCCCGGCTGGTTCCGGACGGCCGCTCCCGCCCCGGCCGCCGCCGAGGCGTACGAGGGCGTCGCAACCAGCAGCGCCGTCGTCGCCACCCCGAGGATCCAGGGCCGCAACCCGTCCCATGACCGGCGGAATCCGTTCGGTGTCATGCCACTCCATCCGCATACTGCTCCGGGCCTTCGCTCCGGCGACATGATCGGCCCGCGTGCGCGGGGCCGGGACGGCGACACTCCCGCCCGAGGGTGTTCCGGCCGGAGGACCACCCGGAAGCACGTCCGCGGGAGCCGGCCTGATCGGCAAGCCCCCCTACGCCCGGCCCGAGCCCGCCGCGTCCAGCAGGCCCTGCCAGTCCGGGATCTTCACCGAGCGGCGGCCCAGGGAGCGCCCGAGCTCGGCCTCGGCCGCCTCGATGGCCAGCCAGCCCGGCCACCGTACGGGGCGCAGACCCGCCGCCCGCAGAGCGTCCAGCGGGTCCCCGGGGAGGTCGCGCCGGGCCAGTGCCCCCGCGTCCTGGAGCAGGGAGGACACGGTCTCCTTGGCGCAGGGCCGATTGGTGCCGATCACCCCGGTCGGGCCGCGCTTGATCCAGCCCGCCACGTACTCGCCGACCGAGGCCCGGCCCGCGCGCAGCACCCGGCCCGCCGCGTGCGGGACCGTACCCTTCGCGGGGTCGAAGGGCAGCCCGGCGAGCGGAACGCCCTTGTACCCGACCGAGCGCAGCACCAACTGCGCCTCGATGTCCTCGTGCACGCCCGTCCCGCTCACCCCGCCCCGGCCGTCCGGGGCGGTGCGCTCGAAGCGCATCCCGGTGACCCGGCCGTCCGGACCGCCCAGGATCTCCACCGGCCGCAGGTAGAACCGCAGCGCGATCCGGCGCGGCCCCGCCTCCGGGCGGGCCCCGGACCAGCCGCGCAGCACCTCCAGGTTCCGCCGGGCCACCGCCGGCAGGGCGGCGGCCGCCTCAGGGTCGGCGTACACGGGGTCCAGGGCCAGTTCGGCCGGGTCGGCCCAGGTGTCCACGCCGGGCAGGGTGCCCAGTTCACGCAGCTCCTTGGTGGTGAACCTGCCTTGCGAGGGACCGCGCCGGGCGACCATCGCCACCTCGCGCACCCCGCTCTCCGCGAGCGCGCCGAGCGCCGGCTGCGGCATGTCCGTCGGCGTCAGTTCGGCCGTGCCCCGGGCCAGGATCCGCGTCACGTCCACCGCGACGTTGCCCGCCCCGACCACCACCGCCGCATCCACGCCGGGCAGGTCGAAGGCCTCGGCGGCGGCGTCCGGGTGCCCGCTGTACCAGGACACGAAGGCCGTGGCGGAATGCACCCCGGTCAGCTCCTCACCGGGGATCCCGAGCATCCGGTCGCGGGCCGCGCCCACGCAGTACACCACCGCGTGGTACAGCTCCAGCAGCCGGTCCGTGGGCAGCGCCTCCCCGCCGACCTCCACGTTGCCGAGGAAACGGATCCGCTCGTCCTCCAGCACGGTGCGCAGGCTGCCCTGGAGCGACTTGATCTTCTCGTGGTCCGGGGCGACCCCGTAGCGGACTAGGCCGTAGGGGGCGGGGAGCCGGTCCAGCACGTCCACCCGTACCCCGGGCACCTCGCGCTGCTGCACCAGCGTCTGGGCCGCGTAGACCCCGCTGGGGCCCGATCCGACAACGGCGACTCGAAGCACGGCGGAGCTCCTCCCGCAGGTGGTCCCAGCATGACACCGGCCCCCCGCGGCGTCAGCCCATCGTGCGCATCCGGTGGATCTCGGCGCTCTGCGTGGCCACCACCTCGGTGGCCATCTCCTCCACCGCCACGTTGTTCCCGCCCGCCAGTGCCTCGCCGGCCATCGTCACGGCGCCCTCGTGGTGGGCGGTCATCAGCTTCAGGAAGAGCCGGTCGAAGTCGGCTCCCCTGGCCGCGGTCAGATCCGCCAGCTGCCGCTCGGTCGCCATGCCCGGCATCGCGCCGTGGTCGTGGCCCTGCCCGTGCCCGCCGGAGCCCGCCGCCGGGGCCGGATGGAGGGCCAACCACTTCTCCATCGCGCCGATTTCGGGCTTCTGGGCCGCCGTGATCCGCTCCGCCAGCCGTTTGACCCCGTCCGCCGCGGCCCGCTCCGGGGCCAGCGCGCTCATCGTCAGGGCCTGCCGGTGGTGTTCGATCATGCGCGACACGTAGGCGTGGTCGGCGGCGTTCGGGCTGTCGTCCGGTTTCGCCTTCGCGGCCTCTTCGGGCGTGAGGTGACGGGCCTTCTCGCCCGGCCTGCCCGGTGCGACGACCGCGGCCCGTCCGTCGTCGGCCCGGTCCGGCCCCTGTTCGCCCTGGCAGCCGGAGAGCGTCAGCAGGAGGCCGGCGGCCGCCGCCACCAGGGCGGCGAACCGGACGGGCGGCGCCGGTAAGTCCCGGGGGCGGCCCCTGAGGTCTTTTGCCATGTCCATGAAGGGAAGATACTGCCGGGGTCCTGGTTCCGCTCCCTCGCGGGCGGAGCCGATCGGGCTCTCAAGGGAGGGCACAGTGACCTCGCTACACACCAGGCGGGTACGGAACAGGAGGGTGGGGGTGGCCGTCGCCGCGGCCGGGCTCCTCACCACGCTCCTGGCGGCCGGACCGGCGGCCGCCACCCCCGACCCGGGCGACTTATCGCCCGGCAGTGCGCATCAGCACGGCACGAGCCTCACCGAGGGCCGGGGGCTCGCCCCGGGCGACATCCCCGGCCAGGACGAGATCGTGCACAGCGCCAACGTCAAGCACCTGGCCAACATCCCCAGCAGCGACCCCGCGGGGATCAACACCGACCTGGCCTTCCAGGGCAGGTACGCCTATGCGGGCAGCTACAGCGGCTTCACCATCTACGACATCGCGAACCCGAAGGCACCGAAGACGGTCACCCAGGTGCTCTGCCCCGGCGGCCAGAACGACATCTCCGTCCACGGTGACCTGCTCTTCCTCTCCACCGACTCCTCGCGCAGCGACGACTCCTGCAACAGCGTCTCGCAGCCCGCCACGGAGAAGTCCTCGTGGGAGGGCATCAAGATCTTCGACATCAAGGACAAGAAGAACCCCAAGTACATCAAGTCCGTCGAGACCGCCTGCGGTTCACACACCCACACCCTGGTGCCGGGCGACCGCGACCTCTACCTCTACGTCGCCTCGTACTCCCCGAACGAGGCCTTCCCCGACTGCAAGCCGCCGCACGACGGCATCTCGGTCGTGAAGGTCCCGAAGAAGGCGCCGACGAAGGCCGCGGTCGTCGCCTTCCCGGTCCTCTTCCCCGACGGCGGCAACCCGGGCGCGCCCACCAACCCCGGCGTCTCCAAGACCACCGGCTGCCACGACATCACCGTGCTGCCGTCGAAGGACCTGGCCGCCGGCGCCTGCATGGGTGACGGCATCCTCTTCGACATCAGCCGGCCCGAGCAGCCGCGGGTCATCGACCGGGTCCAGGACAACGTGAACTTCGCGTTCTGGCACTCGGCCACCTTCAACGAGCGCGCGAACAAGGTGGTGTTCACCGACGAACTCGGCGGTGGCGGCGGCGCCACCTGCAACGAGGCGACCGGCCCCGACCGCGGCGCCGACGGGATCTACGACATCACCGGCCGTGGGGACCAGCGCAAACTCACCTTCCGCGGCTACTTCAAGATCCCGCGCCACCAGGCCGACACCGAGAACTGCGTGGCCCACAACGGCTCGCTGGTCCCGGTCGGCGGCGGCCGCGACATCATGGTGCAGGCCTGGTACCAGGGCGGCGTCTCCGTATGGGAGTTCACCGACTCCGCCCGGCCCAGGGAGATCGCCTACTTCGAGCGCGGACCGCTGACGACGGACCAGCTCGGACTCGGCGGGTCCTGGTCGGCGTACTACTACAACGGGCACATCTACTCGAACGACATCGTCAAGGGCCTCGACGTGCTGCGGCTCGACGACCGGCGCACCGAGAGCGCCGGGTGGGTGCGGATGGACCGGCTCAACGTGCAGACCCAGCCCGAGTACCACTGACCTCAGGGGTGCGAGGGGAGCGAGGGTTGCGAAGGGGGTGAGGGAAACGTTCCGCCGGGCGGGCCGCCGTCCGGCGGAACGCCGAGCTCCCAGTCCAGCCCGTAGCGCTGGAACAGCTCCGCCCGCAGCCGCTGTGCCGGCATCGGGGCGCCGGGCAGCAGGATCGCCACGACCGCGCCCATCAGCAGGGCCCGCAGCAGCGGATAGTCCGTGTCCGGGTCCGCCGAGCCGTACCGGACGACGGTGTCCCGCAGCAGCTCCGCCAGCCGTTGCTGCTCGGGGCACTGCACGAAGCCCTCGGCCGTGAGGATGCCCGCCATGTGCGTGCGCATCAGCAGGGGTTCGTCCCGGGCGAGCCCCAGGACCGCGTCGACGGCACGCGCGAGCCGCTCGTGCCCGCACTCGCTGCGGGGCTCCCGCTCCAGCGCGGCGTACAGGGTGAGGTGCATCAGCCGGTGCACCGCGGACTGCAGCAACTGCCGTTTGCCCGGGAAGTAGTACGAGACGAGGCCGCGTGCCGCGCCCGCCCGGTCGGCGATGTCGCCGAGCGTCGTGGCCTCGTAGCCGTGCTCGGCCACGAGTTCGACCGTGGACTGCAGCAGCCGCTCCCGGGAACGTCTGCGCAATTCTTCATTGACCGATGCGCTGCGCGGGGACATGCTTACTCCTGCGTTGACTGGCTCCTGGCCAATATACTCAGCGCACGGGGTCGCCTGCTCTGGGTGACACGGGGGATCATCCAGGGCAGGCACGCCGTACCCTCACTGTTCCACCGGGTCGCAGCCGCGTCCGCGCACGGGCACGGACGTCGCGAGAGCCACCAGGGCCACTCCCAGGAGCCAGCCCGCCAGCACGTCCGACGGCCAGTGCACTCCGAAGTACACGCGGGTGAAGCCGACTCCGAGCACCGAGACCACGGCCACCGTCCAGGCGGCCACCACCCAGGCGACCGGAACCCGGACGGCCGACACCCGGACGGCCGGCACCCGGACGGTCGGCACCCGGCCCCGGGCCGGGCCGGGGAGCAGCCACAGGAGCAGGCCGCACACCACCGTCGCCGTCAGGGCGTGGCCGGACGGGTAGGCCGCGTACTGCGCCGAGTCCACAGGATCCGGCCACACCGGACGCTCCCGCCCCACCAGCACCTTCAGCCCCTGCTGCAGTGCCGAGGCCGCCAGCGTCACCAGGGCCACCCGCAGTGCCCGCCCCCGGTCGCCCCTCCACCACAGCAGCGCGCAGGCGACCGCCGCCAGCGCCCGCATGGTCCAGGGGTCCCACACCCGGTCGCTGAGCACCTGCATGAGGTGCGTGACCCCGGGGTGGGTGACGGCGTGGGCGTGGAGGTCCCGGGCGACCCGTTCGTCGTAGGCGAGCAGCGGCCGCCACTGCGCGACCACCAGCGCCGTCAGGACCGCCGCCAGTAGGGCGCAGCCGACGCCCGTCCACCGCAAGTGATCGTTCCGCATGTGGAGATCCTTGCACCGCCGCCCGCCGGGAGGCGTGGGGCGGCGCCGGGCAGCGCCGGGGCGTACCTACTGGGCGAGCGCGCTCAGCCCCGGTACGAAGGCCACCAGCAGCGGGATCGCCGGGACCAGCGTGGCCAGCGCCGTCAGCCGCAGCCGGCGGCCCGGGGAGAGCCGCGGCGCCGCCGACAGCAGCCGGCGCACCCGCTGCGGAACGTGCGCGTGCTCGGGCGAGGAGGCCCCGAACACCCCCCGGTCCTCGTTGAGTCCGACCAGCGCCAGCGCGATCGTCAGCCGTCCGAACCGCCGGGAGGCCACGTCGTCGGCGGCCATCTCCACCAGCCGGTGCATCTCCGCCTCGAACGCCGCGAAGACCGGAACCTGCGGGAAGCCCCGCGCCAGCGCCCGCGAACAGTGCAGCAGCCAGTCGTGCCGGGCCGCCGCGTGCCCCTGCTCGTGCGCCAGCACCGCGTCCAGCTGGCTGCCCTTCAGCCGGCCCAGCGCCGCCGTCGTGACCACCAGCTGCGGGGCCGCTCCCGGCAGCCACCAGGCGTCCGGCCGGGGACCCTCCAGGACGACGAGCCGCGCGCCCGCCGGGTCCTCCCCGGGCAGCAGCGGGGCCCGTACCAGCAGTTCGCTGCCCTGGGCACGCCGCCGGGCCCGTGCCCGCAGCACCTCACCGGTCAGCATCGCCCCGGTCCACAGCCCGCCGCCCGCCAGCGCGAGCGCGGTGACGGCGGCCCAGGGCCCGCCGGCCGCGCCCAGGGCGTAGGCGTCGACCACCCCGTGCGGGGCGGAGGCGAACAGCCGGCCCCGGAACTCCTGCCAGGCGGCCGCCGCGCTCAGCAGCATCGACAGTCCGAAGCACAGGAGCACGGCGCCGACCACGCACTGCCACACCCACAGGGCGACGACCGGCTCACGCTCGGGCCATCGGGCCCGGGCCAGCAGACGGGGGGCGAGCACCGCGGTCAGGGCGCCGAGCAACAGGAGAACGGCGGGGACCATCATGGCCGCCAGCCTATGAGCGAGGGACTACCTGCGGTACGTCCGCGGGCCATTGGTGACGCAGGACACGTCCGCCGGCGCCGTCACATCGTGAGCAGCATGGCCAACATCCCCATTCCCATGGCGAGTCGGCAGGCGCGGACGAGTTCGGCGGGCCCGCCCCGGCCGGCGGCCGGCCGCGGGGACAGGGCGTCGCCCGCGGTGATCAGCCGGGTCCCGCCGAGCATCACGTACCCGGCGTAGTAGAGGAGCAGCGCACCCGTCAGCAGGGGCGGCCCGGCCGCCTGGGCGTGCTCCGGCCCGGGCCCGGCCAGCAGGGTCATGTAGACCATCGTCAGCGAGCCGACCAGGTGGTGCGTGTGGTGCGGGCCGCCCCGCAGCAGCCACAGGGCGTGCAGGGCCGCGCCGCAGAAGACCACACCCAGCACGGGCGCCCGCCACCCGTCGCCGCGCCCGCCGAGGGGCACGGCCATCAGGGCCATCCCGAATCCCATCACCGCCTCCCCGGCGGCGCCGCCGTCCGAACCCCGCGCCCGGCGCAGGCAGTACGCGCCGCTCACCGCACACAACAGCACCAGCAGCCAGGAGGAGACGGAGGTGGTGAGGGACGTGGCGGAACCGTGCACGGCGGAACCTCCCGGTTCGTCGGCGTCACGGGGAGAGATGCCCCTCTCACACCACCCTCACGCGGCTCCGGGATACGCTCTCCCTGCCTTCCAGGCATGTCATATGCCGCCGCACTGAACGGAGCGCCCGATGTCGACCGCCCAGCCCGCCGCCCTGAGTTTCCGAAGCGCCGTCGAGACGGACGTGCCGGAGCTGGTGGAACTCGTCGAGTCCGCCTACCGCGGGGACGCGAGCCGGGCCGGCTGGACCACCGAGGCCGACTACCTGGACGGGCAGCGCACCGACCCGGACGGGGTCCGTGCCGTCATCGCCGCCCCGGACGGGGTCCTGCTCGTCGTCGAGCGCGCGGGCGAGCTCGTGGCCTGCTGCCAGCTCGAACACCGGGACGACCACGTCTACTTCGGGATGTTCGCCGTCCGCCCCGGCCTCCAGGGCGCGGGCCTCGGCAAGGAGATCCTGGCCGAGGCCGAGCGCCGCGCCCGCGAGACGTGGGGCGCCAAGGAGATGCGGATGACGGTGGTGCACGTACGGGAGGAGCTCATCGCGTACTACGTGCGCCGCGGCTACCGGCGCACCGGCGAGCTGAGCCCCTTCCCCTACGGTGACGAGCGCTTCGGCGTCCCGCTCCGCGACGACCTGGCCTTCGAGCTGCTGGTCAAGTCGCTCTGAGCCGGAGCCGCGTCCGGAGCCGCGTCCGGAGCCGCGTCCGGAGCCGGGCCGCCGTCGTCAGGCGGTGAAGCGTCCGGTGCTGCGGATCTCCGGGAAGTCCGTGGCGGCTCCGTCCAGTCCGAGCGCCCGCGCGAGCCGCAACAGGTCCAGGGTGTCCACCGCCCGGCCCGTCACGCGCAGCCCCGCCGCGTGCGCCGCGTCCACCGACTCCAGGCTGAGCCGGTGGATGTCCACGGCGACCGTCGCGGCGCCCACGGCCAGCGCCCGGTCCACGACGGACCCGGCTCCGCCGCCGGGGGAGGCCGCGTACAGGACGGTCCGTACGCCCGGCACCAGCCGGGCCGTCTCGGCGAGCACCGCATCCTGGGTGGAGGCCACCTCCACCCGGGAGGTCAGGTCGTGGCGCAGGATCAGCTCCGCGAGCACCGCGGCGGTGGCCAGGTCGGCGACGAAGGCCTGGAGCGGCACCCGGACCGCGTCCAGGACCTCCTCCAGGACCGGCACGTGCTCGCCCTGACCGGCGTCCAGCTCGCGCAGCTCGGCCAGGGTCAGATCGGCGACGGCCCCCGAGCCGTCGGTGGTCCGGTCCACCTCGGGGTCGTGCACGGCGACGAGGGCTCCGTCCTTGCTCAGGCGCAGATCCAGAGCGATGACGTCCATGCCGCAACGTTCCGCTCGGAGGTACGACCGCAGGGTGTTCTCCGGTTCGACACCCATGACCCCGCGGTGACCGATGGTGAGGAAAGTCAAGGTTCTCTCGCTTCCGTCGACGGCGGCTCCCCGCGCGGCTTCGGTGTCCCGACCGGCCGCGCGCGATGAGGTCGCATGCTAGTGCGCCGCGGGTGCGAAGGGACCGGGCGTGCACGGCCCCGGAGGAGCGCCCCGGCCGCTTCCCGCCAGGGTTGTGCGCCCCACCGGGACTCGTGCCGTGCCTGTCGTGTCACCCGGGCGTGGGCGCGTCCCCGCCGGCTTGACGGCCCGGGTCCGCCAAGACAGCCCCCTAAGTCCCGGCCAGCCCGTCCAGGTCGGTGAGCAGGGCCTCGGCAAGCTCCAGCTCGGCCAGGTGCTGCCGCTCGCTCCAGCGCAGCGCGAGGGTCGGGAAGGTCCATTCCGGTACGCCGCTCGCGTGCTCCATGGCCTCCCGTACGGCGGCCAGCTCGCCCCGGGTGCGCTCCAGGTGCTCGCCGACCATCGCGCGCAGCCGTTCCGGCTCGGCCAGGTGGCCGAGCCAGATCCGCAGCAGCAGCCCGTGCTTGAGCACGGGGGGACCGGCCTCGCCGGTGTCGGCGGCCCAGCCCGCCAGCGCCTCGCGCCCCGCGTCGGTGATGGCGTAGCGCCGCTTGGCCCGCGCCTCCTCGGGTCCCGAGCGCACCGAGGCCGCGTAGCCCAGTTCCTCCAGACGGCGCAGCTCCGCGTAGATCTGGCTGATGGCCGGTGACCAGTAGAAGAAGCGCAGGGAGGAGTCCGCCCACTTCTTCAGCTCGTAGCCGGTCCGCTCGCCGGGGAAGGAGAGCAGGCCCAGAACGGCCCATGCGGTCGGCGGCAGCTCTTGCTTCTTCGACTCCTGACTACTAGTCATATTTCGAATTGAAGTGAGACCGGGTACGCGACGCAACCCTGGAGGCACAGTGAAATTCTCCGTGATCTTCGAAGCTCAGCTTGCCGACCCGACGGTGGAACGGGAGCACCGGCTCATCCGTGACTGCGTCGAGCAGGCCGTGCTCGCCGAACGCATGGGATTCGACCGGATCTGGGCGGTCGAGCACCACTCGCTCAAGTGGTACGCCCACATGAGTGCCCCCGAGATCTTCCTGACCTGGGTCGCGGCCAGGACGAACACCATACGCATCGGTCACGGCGTCGTGTGCATGCCCTTCAACTTCAACCACCCGGTGCGGGTCGCGGAGCGGGCCGCCATGCTCGACCTGCTCTCGGGCGGGCGCCTGGACCTCGGGGCCGGGCGCGGGGGCACCGAGCAGGAGACCTCGCTGTGCGGGGTGGACCGGGACCGCACCACGGCCGAGGTCGAGGAGGCCCTGCGGATCATCGGCAGGGCATGGCAGGAGGAGGAGCTGGAGTACCACGGCGAGCTGATCGACATCGACCCGCACCCGATCCTGCCGAGGCCGCGGCCGACCCCGCACCCGCCGCTGTTCCTGGCGTGCAGCCGGGGCGAGACCCTGGCCCAGGCCGCGGAGCTGGGGATCGGGGCGCTGGTGATGGGCTTCGCCGGCCCCGAGTCCATCGCGCGGATGCGGTCCGTCTACGACGCCGCGGTCGCCGGGCGCGACGGGAGCCGGTTCGTGTCCACGGTGGTCAACGACCACTTCTCCGTGCTCTGCCCGACCATCGTGCTCGACGACCGGGAGGAGGCGCGCCGGATCGGCACCCGCGGGCAGCGGTTCTTCGCCCAGTCCATCGGCCACTGGTACGGCGGGGCCGGCGTTCCGGAGGAGGCCGTGGTGGCGGGCGCCGACGAGGCCGCGGAGATGCGCAGGGCAGCCGAGCAGGTGGTGGCCCGGCTGCACGAGCTGGACATCCCGGTCCGGCCGACCTCGACGGCCACCTTCAATGCCGACCACGCCTACGGGACCGCCGACGACGCCATCGCGTACGTCGAGCGGCTCAGGGAGGCGGGCGCCGACGAGATCATGTGCCTGATCCAGATGGGCACGGTGGGGCAGGAGGCCTGCCTGGAGACCCTGAGACAATGGGGCGAAAAGGTCATTCCGCACTTCCGAGGCGTGTGAGAGGCGTGTGATGTGCACCTCTGTCGCCCGTCGGGCTCCGCCCTCCCCGGCCCGGCCGGTTACCCGGCCATTGGCCGAGAAGCCTTGGCGCAATTGGGCGGAGTGGTCGGTTCCGCGCTGACGAACGGGAAGACTTCCGGTGAAATGGGGGGTGACGCAGGATAATTTCCTGACTTCCCTCTTGAGGGGGAGAGCCTGGCGCGCATACTCTGCCCATACGTGAGGTTCTCCTGTGGAGGAAGTGACATGACGGAAACTCTTGTGCCCGGTACCGGCGGCGCCGTGATAACCGCTGGAGCGCGGGTGGTCGACCACCCCGCGTGGCCCGAGCTCAAGGCCGCCGTGGAGGAGATCCGGCCCTGGCAGGCCAAGGACGGCTCCATCGACTTCGAGGCAGAGGGCGCGCACGGCCGTGCCACCGTCCTGGCCGCGGTGGAACGCGTGATCACGGCGGTCGAGACGCTGTCGCCGCTGCTCCCGCACGGGGCCGCGTACCACCAGGCCCTCGTCGCCGACCTGCGCAAGTGGGCCGCCGACGACTTCAAGGTGCCGGACTTCCTCGACTCCCTGCTGGCCTTCCACCCGGCCGCCGAGCGCGCCGACGGGCTCCAGCACCTCGTCGTCTTCCCCATGTACACCCAGAACGGCAACCTGGACCGCAACCTGGAAGCCGTCGTGCTCAAGATGGTGTGGCCCGAGTGGCTCGCCGAGCTGGAGCGCACCCGGTACGACAACCCGCTCTTCCTCGGCATCACCTTCGAGGACTTCACCCCGGGCTACGACACCCACTCCGCCGTGCTCTTCCCGGAGACCATCGCCGTGCGAGAGGCCCCCGAGCGCTTCACCTGGGGCGGCATCTTCTGCGACCGCGAGGCCGCCCGCTACCGCAAGGTGACCGAGGCCGCCGTCGACATCCTGGGCATCGACCTGCCCGAGGACATCGCCCGCATGGTCGAGGACCAGGAGCGCTGCGAGAAGGCCTTCGTCCTGTGGGACATGGTCCACGACCGCACCCACAGCCACGGCGACCTGCCGTTCGACCCCTTCATGATCAAGCAGCGCCAGCCGTTCTGGATGTACGGACTGGAGGAGCTGCGCTGCGACCTCACCGCCTTCAAGGAGGCCGTGAAGCTGGAGTCCGAGGGCAACGAGCACGGTCGTGACGTGCAGTACGCCGTCCTCTTCGACCGGATGTTCCGCTTCCCGGTCTCCGGCGACCGCAACCGCAACTACGACGGCCTCGGTGGCCAGCTGCTCTTCGCCTACCTCCACAAGCACGACGTCGTGCGCTGGACGGACAACAAGCTGAAGATCGACTGGATGCGCGCCCCGCAGGTCACCAACCAGCTGTGCGCCGAGATCGAGGACCTGTACCGGGCCGGCATCGACCGCCCGAAGCTCGTGCACTGGTTCAAGGCGTACGAGCTGGTTTCCACCTACCTCGCTCCGCACCCGGGTTCCAAGTGGGCCAAGGGCGCCGACGCCCTGGACCTGACGCAGCCGCCGCGCAAGCTCGTGGACGACGTGCTTCCGGACGAGTTTCCGCTCAGCATGTTCTTTGAGGCGCTCGCCAAGAAGCTCAAAGGGACGATCGCCGCAACCAAGGGCATCACGGCCCTGAACGCAGAGCAGGCCGAGCGAGTCGCCGCGTGAGCACTCGCCCACAGGAGGCTGCACAGATGAACGGCTCCGGGAACGGCAACGGAAAGCTGCACGGAGCGGTGGTGGCGGTGGCCGGGGCCGGCGGGCCCGCCGGCCGCGCCACCCTGCTCCGCCTCGCCGAGGCGGGTGCGGTGGTCATCGCGTCCGACGCCGATGCGGGGCGCCTCGCGGAGGCCGTGGACGCGGCGCGCTACGCCCACGGTGGCGCCACCATCACCGGTGACACCGTGGACCTGCTCGACCTGGACGCCACCAAGGCCTGGGCCGAGCAGACCGAGAAGGAGTTCGGCCGGATCGACGGCCTGGTCCACCTCGTCGGCGGCTGGCGCGGCAGCAAGACCTTCACCGATACGGACCTGGCGGACTGGACCTTCCTGGAGAAGCTCCTCATCCGCACGGTCCAGCACACCTCGCTGGCCTTCCACGACGGGCTGCTGCGCAGCGACCGCGGGCGCTACGTGCTGATCAGCCAGTCCGGGGCGCACAAGCCGGTCGCCAACAACGCCGCGTACAACGCGGGCAAGGCGGCGGCCGAGGCCTGGACCCTGGCCATGGCGGACTCCTTCCGCAAGGCGGGGGGTGACGAGGGCCCCGGTGCGGCAGCTGCGATCCTGGTCATCAAGGCACTGGTGCACGAGGCGATGCGCGCCGAGCGTCCCAATGCGAAGTTCGCGGGCTTCACCGACGTGACGGAGCTGGCCGAGGCCATCGCCGGCGTCTGGGAGCGGCCCGCCATCGATGTGAACGGACAGCGTCTGTGGCTCACTCCGCAACCGTGAGAACCGAGGCAGGGAAGACCGACGCCCGGCGCCACCACGACCCGGCGGTGCGCGGGTTCGCGAGCGACAACTACGCGGGCGTGCATCCGGAGGTCCTGGCCGCCGTCGCGCTCGCCAACGGGGGCCACCAGGTCGCCTACGGCGAGGACGACTACACCGAACACCTGCAGAAGGTCATACGCAGCCACTTCGGGCCGTACGCGGAAGCCTTCCCGGTCTTCAACGGCACCGGTGCGAACGTCACCGCCCTCCAGGCGATGACGGACCGCTGGGGTGCCGTGATCTGCGCCAAGAGCGCCCACATCAACGTGGACGAGGGCGGCGCGCCGGAGCGGATGGCGGGCCTCAAGCTGCTCGCCGTACCGACCCCGGACGGCAAGCTCACCCCCGAGCTGATCGACCAGGAGGCCTGGGGCTTCGAGGACGAGCACCGGGCGATGCCGCAGGTCGTGTCGATCACCCAGAACACCGAGCTGGGCACGGTCTACACCCCGGACGAGATCCGGGCGATCTGCGAGCACGCCCACGGGCTCGGCATGAAGGTCCACCTCGACGGTGCCCGGATAGCCAACGCCGCGGCCTCCCTCGACATGCCGATGCGCGCCTTCACGAACGCGGTGGGCGTGGACGTGCTGTCGTACGGCGGCACGAAGAACGGCATGATGTTCGGCGAGGCCGTGGTGGTGCTCAACCCGGACGCGGTCCGGCAGATGAAGCACATCCGCAAGATGTCGATGCAGCTCGCGTCCAAGATGCGCTTCGTGTCGGTGCAGCTGGAGGCCTTGCTCGCCAAGGACCTGTGGCTGCGCAACGCGCGGCACGCCAACGCGATGGCGCAGCGGCTCGCCGCCGGCGTGCGCGAGACGGACGGCGTGGAGATCCTCTATCCCGTGCAGGCGAACGCGGTGTTCGCGCGGCTGCCCCACGAGGTCTCGCGGCGGCTGCAGAAGCGTTACCGCTTCTACTTCTGGGACGAGGCCGCGGGTGACGTCCGCTGGATGTGCGGTTTCGACACCCAGGAAGAGGATGTGGACGGCTTCCTCCAAGCGCTGAAGGAAGAGCTGGCGCGCTAGCAGGCACCTCACGAAGTCTGCATAACTATTCCCTCGACCGTAAATCTATTGATCTACGGTCGGGGGTTTGCCTATGCTCCGGCCATGCAGCTGATCCAACAGAGCCCCGATATTCACGCCTACTTGGCGTCCGACGAGGCGATCGACCACTGGAGTCCGGTCGTACAGGAAACCGCCGACGCCCTGTGGTCCGCCGGCGGCGACGCATATTCATACGCCGAGGCCGCCTTCGAGTTCGTCCGCGACACCATCCCGCACTCGGGCGATTCCGGCGACCCGCGCGTCGCCTGGCGCGCGTCCGACGTCCTCACCACGCGCAACGGCATCTGCTACGCCAAGGCCCACGCCCTCGTCGCCCTGCTGCGCGCCCAGGGCATCCCGGGGGCCCTGTGCTACCAGCGCCTCGCCGACGACGACGGCACGAACCCCGTCGTGCACGGCCTGGTCGCCCTGCGGCTGCCCGGCGGCGCGCGCTGGTCCCGCCTCGACCCGCGCGGCAACAAGCCCGGAGTGGACGCCCGGTTCGACCTCGACCAGGAACGGCTGGCCTTCCCCGTACGCCCGGAACTCGGCGAGATCGACTACCCCGAGCTCTACGCCGCCCCGCATCCGGCCGCGCTCAAGGCCCTTCAGGAGTCCGTGGACCGGCCGCAGTTGTGGCGGAACCTGCCGACGGCTCTGTAGCCCCGGTGCGGGCGGGCCGTCCGGGCCGCCCGGGCTCCCGCACCGCCGTCAGGGCGTGCAGCAGCGCCGACGCGAGCAGCAGTCCGGCGATCCCGCTCAGCAGCGCCGCCGCGGGCGCGTCGGCCGCGACCCCCACCAGGGCCGCCCCGGTCGACGCCGCCGTCACCTTCAGCCCCGCGCCCAGGGTGAACACCTGGGTCCGCACCCCGTCCGGCGCGTACCGCGCGCGGATCCGCAGCGTGGCCGTGAGCAGCGGCCCGTCGCACACCCCGGCGAGCGCGAACAGCGCCGCCGTCACGGCCACCGACGGGGCGAACGCGGCCGCCGCGAGGGCCGCCCCGGTCCCGGCCAGCGCCCACCGCACCAGCCGGCCGGAGTCCACGGACGTGATGCGGCCCAGCGTGAGCGAGCCGCCCAGCGCGCCCACCGCGAAGGCGGTCATCAGCACGCCCCCGCCGCCCGGGCTGCCGAGCTCCGTGGCCAGCAGCACCGAGACGGTGGTGAGGGAGCCGATGCCCACGAAGCCCAGGGTCGTGGCCGAGGTGACCGCCCGCAGCTCCCGGACCCGCCACAGGGCCGTGAGCCCCGCGCCCAGCCCGGCCCGGGGTGCGCCCGGGACCGGGCCCGCGCCCCGGTCCTCGTACGGGAGGGTGGCCGCCAGCGCGGCCGCCAGGGCTCCGGACGCCGCCAGGACGGCCATGGCGGGCCCGGCCGAGCCCAGCGCCGCGACCAGGCCGACCGCCGCCGGCGCGGTGACGGCCGCCGCGTTGTAGGTCGCGGCGTCCCAGCCGTACGCCCGGTCCCGACCGGGTCCTGCCGGAACCAGGCCGGTGATCAGGCTGGACAGCCCGCCCGTCACCATCGGCCCGCAGGAGCCGCCGAGCACCGCCACGACAAGCACCAGCGGTACGGGGGCCCGGCCGAGCAGGACGGTCAGTGCCGCGACGGCCGTCGCGAACCCGGCCAGGGCGCCGGCGTGGAACAGGCGCGGCCGGCGGGCCCGGGCCGCCGCTGCGCCCGCGAGCGGGGCCGCCAGGACGTGCGGGGCCAGCCAGGCCGTCAGGACGAACGCGCCGTGCGCCGCGCTCCCGGTGCGCTCCAGGGCCAGCAGCACCACGGCCATGCCCATGCCCTCCGAGGCGATGCGCGCGGCCAGTGCCGCCGCCAGGTACCGCCCGAAACCGCCCATGAGACCCCTCCCCGGTATGCTGTAACGCGATAGACGGACAAGACGTTACGTCATACGTGTGTAGGACGAAAGGATGCGGGGATGGGTGACTCGCAGGACGGCTTCTCGGCGGCCCGGAGGCTGATCGACCTCGCCGAAGCGGTCCGGGCGACCCCCGAACTGCCGCGCGCCGGGCTCGCGGAGCTGCTGGCCGGGCACGGGGAGCGTCCCGCCGACCTCACCGACGAGGCGTTCCCCGAGGCGAGCGCGGCCGAACTGCGCGCCGCGGCCCGGCGGATGGGGGAGGTGCTCGGGGAGAGCGACGAAGACCGCGCCGCCGAGGCCCTCAACGCGCTGTTCGTGGAGTGCGGCACCCGCCCCCGCCTGACCCGGCATGACGGACACCCCTGGCACCTGCACGTCGACCGGGGTGAGGAGGCCGGCTGGGGCGATTGGTTCCTGGCCTCGGGCGCCCTCGCGCTCGCCCAACTGCTCACGGAGTACGGGCGGATCGCCTGGGGCGCCTGCGCCGGGGCGGGCTGCGGGCGGTTCTTCCTGGCCACCGGGCCGGGGAGCGCGCGCCGCTACTGCTCCGGCAGTTGTGCCACGCGGGCGCGGGTCGCGGCCCACCGCCGCCGTAGGCGGGAGGGGGAGGGGGAGGCGGGACGCTGATAGGAAACTTTCTTGTCAGACCTCGTTGTCACTTGGCATGGGCATGAGTATCTTCGGGCCACCGGAACCCCTCCCACCGGAAGGCCCCCCATGCGTTTCGGAATCCCCGCCGGTCTCACCGCCCTCGCCCTCGGCCTGGCGATGACCCTGATCCCCCTCCCCACCCTCGCGGCGCCCGCGGCTCCGGCCGCCCCCACCGCCGCTCCCGCGAAGTTCGCCCACCCCGGAGTCCTGAACAGCCGCGCCCAACTGGACTTCGTACGCACCCAGGTGCAGGCCGGCCGGCAGCCCTGGAAGGCGGCCTACGACCAGATGCTGGCCAGCAGATACGGGTCGCTCTCGCGCACCCCCCGGCCGCGCGAGGTCGTCGAGTGCGGCTCCTACTCCAACCCGGACAACGGCTGCTCCGAGGAGCGCGAGGACGCCATCGCCGCGTACAGCCACGCGCTCGCCTGGTACATCACCCGGGACGCCAGGTACGCGAAGAAGTCGATCGAGCTGATGGACGCCTGGTCCGCGAAGATCAAGGACCACACCAACAGCAACGCGCCGCTGCAGAGCGGCTGGGCGGGCTCGACCTGGCCGCGCGCCGCCGAGATCGTCAAGCACACGTACACCGGCGGCTGGCCGAACCAGGGGCGCTTCGCGGCCATGCTGCGCGACGTCTACCTGCCCGAGGTGATCGGCGGGAGGCCGAACAGCAACGGCAACTGGGAGCTGATCATGATGGACGCGGCCGTCGGCATCGCGGTCCACCTCGACGACCGCGCGAGCTACGACCAGGCGATGGCCGTCTACCTGGGGCGCGTCCCCGCCTACTTCTACCTGGCCGCCGACGGCCCGCAGCCCGCGTACCCGCCGCGCTCGTCCATCGACACCCGCGCCGAGCTGATCGACTACTGGCACGGCCAGAGCACCTTCGCCGACGGACTCGCCCAGGAGACCTGCCGCGACTTCGGCCACACCGGCATGGGGATCGCCGCGGCCATGCACGTCGCCGAGACCTCACGGATCCAGGGCCGTGACCTCTACCCGCAGTTCAAGGACCGGTTCCGGCGCGCGCTGGGCTTCCACGCGACCTACGAACTCGGCGCGGCCGTGCCCTCCTGGCTGTGTGGCGGGAAGCTGACCACGGGCATCGGCCCGGCCACCGAGGTCGGCTACAACGCCCTGCACACCCGGCTCGGCATCACCCTGGAGAACACCCGCAGGCTCACCGAGGGCCGCCGCCCGGCGGGCACCGAGAACCACTTCGAGGCCTGGGAGACCCTGACGCACGCCGACAACCCGAGCTGAGGTCACGGGCTCTTCGATCCGTCAAGCCACGAGATCCAGCGGCATGACGGGACGCGGCCGGCGAGGCGTACTGGAGGGGACCCTTCCGGCTTCCTTCACGAGGAGAACGGCCATGACCCACCCCCTTCGCCCCCGACGCGTCGCCCTGTTCGTAGCCTCGACCGCCATCGCCGCGGGAGGCGTGCTCCTGCCCACGACCGCCTTCGCCGCCACCCCGACGGCGCCGCACCGGGTCGTGGCGGACGGCACCGACGGCGGCGGAGTGCACGTCCCGGACGGGGGGCAGCAGTGGCAGTGCTTCGCCGCCCCGTGCGAACCCCCCGGCAGCACCGGCCCGGAAACGGACGGTCACGACGAGCGGGACCACCACGGCAAGCGGGGCCACGACAAGTGGGACCGCCACGACAAGAAGGGCGAGCACCGTCCCGGCAGGAACGACGGCGGCGGAGTGCACGTTCCGGACGGGGGGCAGCAGTGGCAGTGCTTCGCCGCCCCGTGCGAGTCCCCCAGCGGTGCCCGGCACTGAGTGCCGGCCGTCCGGGCTCCGGCCCCAGTGGTGGTCCGGGACGCCGACGCCATGAGCGGAGGGGATCAGCCGGCCTCGCGAACCTCGGCCGCCGTCGGCGCGGTGCCGCCCAGGTGGGCCGGGAGCCACCACGAGTCGTCGGCGCCCTTCGGCTTGTCCGGGTAGGCGCGCTGCGCGGCGTCCAGCAGCTCCTGCACGCGCTCGCGCAGCCGGCGGGTGATGGCGCCTGCGTACTGGTCGGCGGGGGCCTCCACGGGCTCGCCCACGCGCATCGTCACCGGGATGTGGCTGCGCTTGAGGTTCTTCGGGCGGCCCTTGGTCCACAGTCGCTGGGTGCCCCACAGAGCCACCGGGATCAGCGGGACCCCGGCCTCCTGCGCCATGCGCGCGGCGCCCGACTTGAAGCTCTTGAGCGTGAAGGACTGGGAGATCGTCGCCTCGGGGAAGACGCCGATGATCTCGCCGGCCCGCAGCGAGTCCAGGGCGTGCTGGTAGGCGGCCTCACCCTGCTTGCGGTCGACGGGGATGTGCTTCATCGCACGCATCAGCGGACCGGACACCTTGTGCCGGAACACCGACTCCTTGGCCATGAAACGGACCAGGCGCTTCTGCGGCCGCGCCGTCAGGCCGGCGAAGATGAAGTCGAGGTATCCGATGTGGTTCGACACCAGGACCGCACCGCCCTTGCGGGGGATGTTCTCGGCGCCCTTCATGTCGATACGGATGTCCAGCGCGCGGAAGAGTCCGTGCGCGGCGCCGATCACGGGAGGGTAGACGAGTTCAGCCATGGTGGGGAGACCCCGCTTTCTGCCTGGGGAGGTGCTCCCGGCCGGAAGTTACGGAAGCGTAGGTACGCGACCATGGGGATCGTGCCCCATACGCGGCCCGCTGGCCAGTCCAGAAGCCCCTGCTAGGGGAGATTCTCATCACGCCGGGAATGTCGCGGGCCCATGGGGCGCTCCGTTCCACGGACGAGTGTACGAAGATGATGTACACGGACGAATACGGCGAGGGGAGCGCGGGGTGCCCGGGCAGGAAGACGCGCGGACCCGGCTGGGCGCGGCCGAACTGGGAGCGGAACCGGGGGAGCGGGCCAGCCTGGTGCAGTTCTCCAGCGCCTTCTGCCAGCCCTGCCGGGCCACGCGGCGGATCCTCGCCGAGGTCGCCGCGATGGTGGACGGGGTGGCGCACATCGAGATCGACGCGGAGGAGCGGCTCGAACTGGTGCGGGCCCTCGGGATCGAGAAGACCCCGACCGTGCTGGTCCTGGACTCGGCGGGCCGGATCGTGCGGCGGGCGGCCGGAATGCCGCGCAAGGTGGACGTGATCGCCGCCCTCGGGGCCGCCGTATGACGCGCCGTCCGGCCGCCGGGCGGCCCGACGCGGCGGGGCCGGGGGCGCCGGTGCGCGCGCCCGCACACAGCGTGACGCGCCTGACATCTGCCCGATCTCGCTTGACTGCGTCCACGGGAGATCGCCACGCTGGCCGTATGCGGTATGAACTCCTGCTCTACGGACGGGTCCATGTGGACCTCGTCCGCCACGCGAGCGCGCGCTGTCGGGGCCACTGAACAGCCCGGCCCCCGATCCCCGACAGCGCCCGCGTGTTCCGCGGCAGAAGGCAGAACCCTGATGACTGCTCCGACAGTCCCGACGGTCCCGGCCGTTCCCACGCCTCCGTCCCTCCGTTCCCCCCTTTCCTCCCGTTCCGGCGCCGGAACGGCCACCGGCACGGTCCGCACCGGCTCGCCCGACCTGCTGCGCTCGGTCTTCCGGCAGCACGCCGCGGGGGTCGCCGTGATCACCGCCCAGGACGGCGGCCGCCCGGTGGGGTTCACCGCCACCTCGCTCAACTCCGTCTCCGCCGATCCGCCGCTGCTGTCCTTCACGATCTCCACCGGGGCCTCCAGCTGGCCCGCGGTGCGCGACAGCGCGCACCTCGGCGTCCACATACTCGGCGAGCACCAACGGGAGCTGGCGGGCCTGTTCGCCAGGAGCGGAGCCGACCGCTTCGGCCCGCCGACCGGCTGGGCCACCGGCCCGCACGGGGTACCGGTGCTGGACGGCGTGCTGGCGTGGCTGGTCTGCCGGGTGGTCGCACGTGTGCCCGCCGGCGAACATCGTGTGATCATCGCTGAGGCGGTCGCCGGGGATCCGGCCGGGGAAGGCCGCCCCCTGCTGTACCACCAGGGGCGCTTCAACGCGTTGCGCGACTGAATCGTCCCTGCTTGGAAGGGTCGGGTGGCGTTGGGCAGATCACAGCTCACCAGCCTTGCGACTTGGCGGGACCCACGATGTACTGACGAGTAACATTCCCTTCGGAGCGCGGGCCGCCCCGACCGGGATCCGCCCGACAAGGCGCCTATGCTGCCTGCACAAGGCGGTACCAGAAAAGACGATGCGGTAGGAGAGCCGGCGTGAGCCTGAGGATCGTTGTCTGTGTGAAGTACGTGCCCGACGCCACGGGCGACCGGCAGTTCACCGAGGACTTGACCGTCAACCGTGACGACGTCGACGGCCTGCTGTCGGAGCTCGACGAGTACGCCGTCGAGCAGGCGCTGCAGATCGCCGACGATGCCGACGATGCCGAGATCACCGTTCTGACGGTGGGCCCCGAGGACGCCAAGGACGCGCTGCGCAAGGCGCTCTCGATGGGCGCCGACAAGGCCATCCACGTCGAGGACGACGACCTGCACGGCAGCGACGTCATGGGCACCTCGCTGGTGCTCGCCAAGGCGATCGAGAAGGCCGGCTACGACCTGGTCATCACCGGCATGGCGTCGACCGACGGCACCATGGGTGTGCTGCCGGCGATCCTGGCCGAGCGCCTGGGCGTCCCGCAGGTCACCCTGCTCTCCGAGGTCAAGGTCGAGGACGGCACCGTGACCGGCCGCCGCGACGGCGACACCGCGAGCGAGCAGCTGGAGGCCTCCCTCCCCGCGCTCGTCTCGGTGACGGACCAGTCGGGCGAGGCCCGCTACCCGTCCTTCAAGGGCATCATGGCCGCCAAGAAGAAGCCGGTCGAGTCCTGGGACCTGTCCGACCTGGACCTGGAGTCCGACGAGGTCGGCCTCGAGGGCTCCTGGACCGCGGTCGACTCCGCGGCTCAGCGCCCGGCCCGCACCGCCGGCACGATCGTCAAGGACGAGGGCGAGGGCGGCAAGCAGCTGGCCGAGTTCCTGGCCGGCCAGAAGTTCATCTAAGAACCTCGGCCACCCCTCTTAGCCCCCAGACACTTCGCAATCGCAGGAGAGCAGTCCCATGGCTGAAGTTCTCGTCTACGTCGACCACGTGGACGGTGCCGTCCGCAAGCCCACCCTTGAGCTGCTGACGCTGGCCCGCCGCATCGGCGAGCCCGTCGCCGTCGCCCTGGGCGCCGGTGCCGACGCCACCGCCGCGGTGCTCGCCGAGCACGGCGCGGTCAAGGTCCTCACCGCCGACGCCCCCGAGTTCACCGAGTACCTCGTGGTACCGAAGGTGGACGCGCTCCAGGCCGCGTACGAGGCCGTTTCCCCGGCCGCCGTGCTCGTCCCGTCCTCCGCCGAGGGCAAGGAGATCGCCGCGCGCCTGGCCGTCCGCATCGGCTCGGGCATCATCACCGACGCCATCGACCTGGAGGCGGGTGACGAGGGTCCGGTCGCGACGCAGTCCGCCTTCGCCGCGTCGTTCACCACCAAGTCCCGCGTCTCCAAGGGCACTCCGGTCATCACCGTGAAGCCGAACTCGGCCCCGGTCGAGGCCGCTCCGGCCGCCGGCGCCGTCGAGGCGCTCGCCGTCACCTTCGGCGCCCTGGCCACCGGCACCAAGGTCACCGGCCGCACCCCCCGCGAGTCGACCGGCCGCCCTGAGCTGACCGAGGCCGCGATCGTCGTCTCCGGCGGCCGTGGCGTCAACGGTGCCGAGAACTTCCACATCATCGAGGACCTCGCGGACTCCCTCGGTGCGGCCGTCGGCGCCTCGCGTGCCGCCGTGGACGCCGGCTGGTACCCGCACTCCAACCAGGTCGGCCAGACCGGCAAGTCGGTCTCCCCGCAGCTGTACATCGCCTCCGGTATCTCGGGCGCGATCCAGCACCGGGCCGGCATGCAGACCTCGAAGACCATCGTGGCCATCAACAAGGACGCCGAGGCCCCGATCTTCGACCTCGTCGACTACGGCGTCGTCGGCGACCTCTTCGCCGTCGTCCCGCAGCTGACGGACGAGATCAAGGCGCGCAAGGGCTGACGGCCTGACCTGCGCTTCTCTTCGTAGCGTTACTTCTTCGGGGCCGTGTGGTGATTCTCACCGCGCGGCCCCGAGTCGTTTGTCCAGGACGGCGGGGGGACCATTGACGGAGCGGAACCCCGTGACTAAATTCTGCTATGCGGATCTAAGCTTCCGTGAAGCGGAAAAGAGGAGAGTGCACGATGGGTCAGCAGGAGAAGGTGGCGACGAGCCTCGCAGGCGCGGTCAGCGAGGGCATCAGCGCCTCCCTCGCGCCGGTGGACGCGGAACTCGCGCGCCACTACCCGGGCGACCCCGGCACCCGGCAGCCCATCCACACGGTCTACGTACCCGGCGACGTCTTCGCCGCGGACACCATCCGCTCCTGGGGCGACCAGGCCCTCGCCGCCCTCGACGAGCACGCCCCGGACGCCGCCACCTTCGCCAAGGTGCTCGGCATCTCCGACGAGCTGGCCGTACCCGTCTACGACCGCGTCCGCGCCAAGCTGCTCAGCGAGCCCATCGAGGACCTGCGCGTCGACTTCGAGGACGGCTTCGGCGTCCGCTCCGACGAGGAGGAGGACCAGGCCGCGGCCCGCGCCGCCCGCCTCGTGTCGGAGGCCTTCTCCAACGGCACCAACGCGCCGTACATGGGCATCCGCATGAAGTGCATGGAGTCCAACGTCCGCGACCGCGGCATCCGCACCACGGACATCTTCCTCTCCGGCCTGCTGGAGCACGGCGGCCTGCCCGAGGGCCTCGTCCTGACCCTGCCGAAGGTCACCTACGCCGAGCAGGTCAGCGCCTTCGTCAAGCTGCTGGAGGCCTTCGAGACCACCCGAGGCCTGCGCCCGGGCCGGATCGGCTTCGAGATCCAGATCGAGACCAGCCAGTCCATCGTCGCCTCCGACGGCACCGCCACGGTCGCCCGGATGATCGAGGCCTCCAAGGGCCGCGCCACCGGCCTGCACTACGGCACCTTCGACTACAGCGCCTGCGTCGGCGTCTCCGCCGCGTACCAGTCGAGCGACCACCCCGCCGCCGACCACGCGAAGGCGATCATGCAGGTCGCGGCCGCCGGCACCGGCGTACGCGTCTCCGACGGCTCGACCAACGTCCTGCCGATCGGCACCACCGAGCACGTCCACGAGGCCTGGAAGCTGCACTACGGCCTGACCCGCCGTGCCCTGGCCCGTGCCTACTACCAGGGCTGGGACATGCACCCGGCGCACCTGCCGACCCGCTACGCGGCCGTCTTCACCTTCTACCGCGAGGGCCTGGAGGCCGCCGCCGCACGCCTGAAGGCGTACGTCGCCAAGATCGAGGGCGACGTGATGGACGAGCCGGCCACCGCCAAGGCTCTGGCCGGCTACCTGGTCCGCGGGCTCGACTGCGGGGCGGTGGGCACGGACGAGGTCACCGCCCTCACCGGCCTGACCCGCGCGGAACTGGACGCCTTCGCCATCCCGCGCCGCTCGGCGACACTGACGGCGACCAGCTGATCCCGGCTCACGGCGTGAGCGGCCCGGCCCCGGACCACAGGGGCCGGGCCGCCGCCGTGTGCGGGCCCGGCAGCATCCAGAACCGCAGGGTGCCGTCCTCCCCGGCGGCGGCGAGCAGGCTCCCGTCGGGGGCGAAGGCGACACCCCGGACGGCGCCGGTGTGCCCCGTCAACGGCAGGCGCGAGGCGGCAACGCCCGCGTGCGCGTCCCACAACCGCACGGTGCCGTCCGCACCGGCGCTGGCGAGCAGTCGTCCGTCGGGGGCGAAGGCGAGGTCGTTCACCCGGCTGGTGTGGGCGTCGACGACCGGGCCCTCGACGGGGTGATCGCCGCTCGTGTGCCACAGGCGTACCATTCCGCGGTCATCGGCGGTGGCCAGCAGCGCGCTATCCGGGGAGAACGCCACGGCCCTGACCGAGGTCCGGTGCCCGTTCAGCAGCGGACCGACCTTCCGGGCGGCCTCCGGATGGCAGATCTCGACCCGGTGGTGCACGGCCACGGCCAGCATCCGGCCGTCGGGGGCGTACGCGAGCGTCGTCGCGCTGTCCGCTCCGGGGGAAAGGTGGACGGTCACGAGGCCGCCGTCGACCGCGTTCCACAGCCGCACCCAGCCCGACGAGCCGATCCAGGCGGCCCTGCGGCCGTCGGGGGTGAACGTCACCCGCCTGACCAGGGAGACCGGGCGGCTCGGCGGGCCGTCCCGCCCGTCCCACGTCCACAGGGCGGCGGGGCCGCGCTCCAGCGGGAACTCCAGACCGCACGGCCCTTCCTCCGGCAGCGGCCGCGTCTCGGGCAGCTCGGCGCGGGTCGTCGGGTCCCACACCATGATCTCCCGGTCCTGGGTGCGCGCGTACACGCGCTCGCCGTCCGGGGAGAACGCCACGTTGTACAGCGGTACCCCGGTGCCGGAGGACAGGGCCGGCAGCGCGAGGGCGTACCGCTCGCCGAAGGCGGCGGCCAGGGCCCGGTCGGCGAGCGAGCGAGGATCGGGCCCGCGGTGGTAGATCACCACGGTACGACCGTCACCCGAGCTCGCCAGGGTGCGCCCGTCGGGTGAGAAGGCCAGCCGGTCCAGCAACTCGGAGTGCTGGGTCGGCGCGGCCAGAGGCGGAGCGGCACAGGCCCCGGTGGCGGGATTCCACAGGCGCACCGTACGGTCCGCGCCGGTGGTGGCCAGCAGGCTGCCGTCGGCCGAGAAGGCCACCCCCGACACCGGGTGTCCGGGGTGGAGGGGCGGGCCGTGCACGAGGCCTGTGGCGGTGTCCCACAGCTGCGCCCCGTTCTGCCCGGCAGTGGCCAGCAGAGCGCCGTCGGCGGAGAACGCGACCGCGTACAGATCACCCTCCGCGATGCCGAGCGGCCGTCCCACGCTCGCGCCCGCCCCGAGGTCCCACAGGCGGACCGAGTGCCGTCCCGACAAGGCGGCGAGCAGCGTTCCGTCGGGACGGCAGACGAGCGCGCAGACCTCCCCGATGTGACCCACGAGGGGCCCGCCCGCCGGTTCCCCGGTCCGGGTGTCCCACAGATGGACCACCTCGTTGTCGGTGGCCGCGACCAGGGTGCGGCCGTCAGGGGTGAACGCGACCACGTCGATGGCGCTGCCGCAGGGCAGCGGCGGACCCACCGGGGTGAGGCTTCCGGTGTCCCAGAGCTGCACCGCGCCCTGGAGGCCCTCCGCCCCGACCGCCAGCCTGGGGCCGGCCGGGGAGAAGGCGAACGTGAACGGGGACGCGTCGGTCCTGATCTCGCCCGCGGGGCGACCGTCGACGGGGTTCCACAACTGCACCGTCCCGTCTTCGCCCATGACGGCGAGGAGGCCGCCGTCGGGGGAGAACGCCACCCCGATGTTGTTGCGCTCGCTCGTCAGTACGTGGGACCTCGTGTACACCTCGGGGAAGGGCGGCGGGGACGGTACGGACGGCGGGCCGGAGGCGACCGCTCCGCCGGGAGGCGGGCCCTGCGGGTGGCGGACACCGCGCTCCCGGACCGGCGCGGGCGGCTGCTGAGCGGCGAGGACTCGCCAGCGCTGCCGCCAGGAGTCCAGCGCGGGGGAAGTGTGGGGAGGGACGGCGGTCGTCCGGCCGTACTCGTCGTACGAGTGCAGCACCCGGACCAGAATCATCAGCTTGTCCAGGCCCGGCAGCCGCTTGCCCCGGAACGCGTCGCTCAGGGTGGCGACGGGCAGCCGTCCACCGACTCCGGCCTTCACCGCACGCGAACCCAGCTCCCGGTACGAGGGATTGCCCCGCTCGATGCGCAGGCGGCGCAAGTCCGCCGCGAAGCGGCCCAGTTCGTCCCCGAAGGTACTCTGCCCGTCCATGGTGCTCCCCGAAGCGTGCGGAGCACCAGGCTAGGGGCCCGTCCGCCACAGGGTCCCGAACTTCACCGAACGGCCGCGAACACCTCCGTCTGTTCAGGGGAGTTCGGCGTATATCGACGCGCTGCGGATCCGTTCGGCCGGGTCGGGGCCGGGCCCGGCGAACCGATCCAATCGAGGCATGACCACATCCCGGGGCGACGACGCGCCCTTCGTGACCCTGCACGCCGCCGTCGTGCTGCTCGCCGCGATCCTGATCGGCCTCACGGCGGGCGGCCTGACCTTCCTCGGCGGTACCGGCGTGGCCCTGTCCGTGCTCGCCGGGCTCGCCGCCGCCGGGGCGGCCGTGCCCGTGTTGCGCGGCCTGATCCGGTGAAGGGTCAGACGGCCGGGGGGAGTTCGCCCGAGCCGCGGGGGATCAGCCGGGTCGGGAGTTCGATGCGGGTCGGGGTCAGGTCCGCGCCCGCGAGGCGCTGGAACAGGCGGTCCGTGGCCACCCGGCCCAGGGCCGCCGGGTCCTGGGCGACCACCGTCACGCCGGGGCGGAGCAGATCGGCCAGTTCGAAGTCGTCGAAGCCGACCAGCGCCACCGGCCGGCCGTGCCCCGCGAGGACCCGTACGAGGGTCACCGTCACCCGGTTGTTGCCCGCGAAGACGGCGGTCACCGGGTCCGGGCCCGTGAGCATCGCCCCGGCCGCCGCCGCGACCCGTGCCGGGGCCGTGGATCCGAGCGAGATCCAGGATTCCGCCACCGGCAGGCCCGCGTCCGTCATCGCCGCGCGGTAGCCGCGCAGGCGCTCCGCCACCGTGTGGATGCGGGGCTGGTCGCCGATGAAACCGATCCGGCGGTGGCCGCCCGCGATCAGGTGGGCCACCCCGCCCCGGGCACCGCCGAAGCTGTCCGACAGCACCACGTCCGCGTCGATCCGCCCGGCCGGGCGGTCCACGAACACCGTGGACACACCGGCCCGCATCTCCGGCTCCAGGTAGCGGTGGTCGTCCCCGGCCGGGATCACGATCAGCCCGTCCACCCGGCGGGCGCACAGGGCGAGCGCCAACTCCCGCTCCCGGTCCGGATCCTCGGCGCTGGAGCCGTTGATGAGCAGCGCCCCGTGCGCGCGGGCCACCTCCTCCACCGCCCGGTTCAGCGGGCCGTAGAAGGGATCGGCGAGATCCTCCAGGACCAGGCCCACGGTGGCGGTACGGCCCTTGCGCAGCACGCGGGCACTGTCGTTGCGGCGGAAGCCGAGGGCCTCGATGGCCTGCTGGACCCGTCGTTCGGTCTCGGGGGTCACCCCTGGCTCACCGTTGACCACGCGCGACACCGTCTTCAGGCCGACGCCCGCCTGGGACGCCACGTCCTTCATGGTCGGCCGGTTGCCGTAGCGGGGCTCGGACGGGCGGCGGTTGTGGGGCACGGTGGCGAATCCTCCGGGGCTCACGGGCAGGGCTGTGACCTTGAGGATAAGCACTGGGCCGATCGTGAGGTTTTCGTGGCAGGCTGGGGCGGGCAAGCCACTGGGGGCTCCGGACGAGCCATGGGGAAAGGGGTAGACGTGATTGTCTGGATCAACGGCACATTCAGCGCCGGAAAGACCAGCACGGCCCGCGAACTGACCGGAATCCTGCCGGACAGCACCCTGTTCGACCCGGAGTTCATCGGCGACGCGCTGCGCGTGCTGCTGCCGTCCAAACGACTGGCGGAGGTCACCGACTACCAGGACCTCCCGAGCTGGCGGCGGCTGGTGGTGGACACGGCCGCGGCGATGCTCGCCGAACTGGGCGGGGTGCTCGTCGTACCGATGACGCTGCTGCGCCAGGAGTACCGGGACGAGATCTTCGGCGGGCTGGCGGCTCGGCGGATCCCGGTGCGGCATGTGTTGCTGGCTCCTGCGGAAACGATCCTTCGGGAGCGGATCGCGACACGGCAGGAACTCGGGGAGCCCGCGGAGGTCGACCTCCGGGTCCGGCAGTGGGCGTACGACCACATCCCGGTCTACCAGCAGGCCCTCGGCTGGCTGACCGGCGACGCGCACGTCATCGACAACGGGGTGCTGACCCCGCGGGAGACGGCGGAGCGCATCGCCGGGGCCGTCCGCTCGGAGACGGCGAAGGTCTGCGACATCGTGCAGACCCCGGAGCCCACCCGGGAGACGGTGGCGGCCGGGGTGCTGCTCTTCGACGAGCAGGACCGGGTGCTGCTGGTTGATCCGACGTACAAGGCGGGCTGGGAGTTCCCGGGCGGAGTCGTCGAAGCGGGCGAGGCGCCCGCGGCCGCGGGCGTACGGGAGGTCGCGGAGGAACTGGGCGTCGTTCTGGAACGGACGCCCGGGCTGCTGGTGGTCGACTGGGAACCGCCCCAGCCGCCCGGCTACGGCGGGCTGCGCCTGCTCTTCGACGGCGGCCACCTCTCGGACGAGGCGGCGGCCCGGCTCCGGCTGCCCGGCCCGGAACTGCGGGCCTGGCGCTTCGTCACGGAGGCCGAGGCCGCCGGCCTGCTCCCGCAGCACCGCTACGAACGCCTGCGCTGGGCCCTGCGCGCCCGCGAACGCGGCCGCCCCCTCTACCTGGAGGCGGGCGTCCCCACCGGCTGATCCGCCCGCCCCGCCGGACGCAGGGCGGCGGCCCTCCCCGGTGAGCCGCCGGCGGGTGAGCAGCGCAGGAGGGGAACTGCTCGGCCGTCGCCTGCGGTTCCGCCTGATCGAGGCGGACGAGCCGGGTCACGAGTGCCGTGAGCAGCGCGGCCCGGGTGCGGTAGGACGCCGACGTGGTGCCGGGCGGCACGGCCGCCCGGCGGTCGACCGCGCGGTGCGTGCCTCGGTGCCGGCCGACGCGGGAGCGGGCATCCCGCCGGCCGCCAACGGCCTCCGGGCGCTCGGCGAACTCGGCGTCGGCGAGGCGGTGCGGTGCGGGAGGCGTCGCGAGGCCAGTACACCGGTGGCACCCGCACGCCCGGGGGCGGTTGGCCGGCCCGGATGGACGGCGCGGAGCTGGAGCGGGCCGTGGGTACGCCGATCACGCCGGCAGCGTGCGGGCGGCCCCAGGGGGCGGGCCTCAGCCGGAGGCGGCCGCCTCCTTGGCCACCTTCGCGAGGGCCTGCGCCGTGTTCTCCGTCAGCGGATCGCCGTGGCCGAAGCAGGCGATCGAAGGGGCGAGCGCGGCCAGGCGCTGGAAGGTGGTGATCGCCCGGGCGCGGTCGGTGTTGAAGACGCCCAGCATCAGCGGGCCGACGGCGGCGACGCAGTCACCCGTGAACAGCACGCCGTGGTGCGGGAGGTGGATCCCGATGCTGCCGTCCGTGTGGCCCGGTGCGTGGACGACGTACGCCCCGTCCCCGAAGCCCAGCGTCTCCCCGTCCTCCAGCTCGTGGTCGACCGGAGTGGGCGGGGCCTCGGGGACGGCGGTCAGGGCGTGCGCGTACAGCGGGATCTCCCAGTCGAGCAGCACCGGTTCGGGAACGGGCCGCTCGCCCCGGACCACCGGCGCGTCCAAGCGGTGCGCAAGCACCTGCGCGCCCCAGCGGGCGGCTAGCTCACCGGCCGCGCCGAAGTGGTCGCCGTGGCAGTGGGTGAGGACGATCCGCTCCAGCCGCTCGGGCGCCAGCCCGAGGGAACGTATCGCCTGCTCGATCCCGTCGGCGGATCCGGCATGGCCCGCGTCGATCAGGGTGAGGGCCTCCCCGTCCTGCCAGAGGTAGGCCTGGCCGATGGGGAAGCGGAGCATGTGGAGCCGGTTCGGGAGCACTTCGACAAGATCCATACCGTCAACGTACGGCCGGCCGGGCCCCGCACGGCGCCGAGTTCGCCGGGAGCGCAGCACGCCCTGGGCGCAGTACGCCTCAGGGGGTGTCTTTTTGGTTTGGGCCGGCCCCCCAGCTCCCGACCCCCCCCCCACAAACCCCCCTTGTGCCCTCT
>NZ_JBVIAH010000011.1:0-126298 GCF_055574035.1 Streptomyces sp. NPDC030021 | reverse complement strand
AGCACGCACCCCGAACGGCCCCGATTCCACCGGAAGCGCAACACACCTTGGTCACGTTACTCCTTGGGGTGTTTTTTGTTGGTCGTCCCCCCCTCTCGGCTTCCGCCCCTACCGACAAGACACCCCTGGCGTACACGCTGCGGCCGGCCGGCACCGCCCCCGCCGGGGTCAGGCGCGCTTGGACTCCGCGTAGTCGACGAGGAAGAGGGCCTCCGCCACCGACAGGCGCTCCAGCTCCTGCGGCGACACGCTCTCGTTGACCGCGTGGATCTGCGCCTCCGGCTCGCTCAGCCCGATCAGCAGCATCTCCGCGTCCGGGTAGAGGGAGGTCAGCGTGTTGCACAGCGGGATCGACCCGCCCATGCCGCTGATCTGCATCTCCTGGCCGGGGTAGGCGGCCTCCAGGGCCGTGCGCATCGACGCGTACGCCGGGCTGTCGGTGTCCGCCTGGAACGGCTGGCCCTGGCCGACGACCTCGAGTTCGAGGCGCGCCTTCCACGGGGTGTGCGCCTCCAGGTGGGCCTGCAGCAGCTTGACGGCCGCAGCGGTGTCCACGCCCGGCGGCACCCGCAGGCTGATCAGGGCGCCGGCGCTCGCGTGCACCGACGGCGTCGCGCCGACCACCGGCGGGCAGTCGATGCCGAGGACCGTGACGGCCGGGCGGGCCCACAGACGGTCCGCGATCGTGCCCTCACCGATGAGCTCGACACCGTCCAGGACCCTCGCGTCGGCGCGGAAGTCCGCCTCCGGGTACTGCAGGCCGTCCCACACCTCGTCCGAAGCCAGCCCGTCCACGGTCGTCGAACCGTCCGCCGCGCGCAGCGAGTCCAGTACGCGGATCAGCGCGGCCAGCGCGTCGGGGGCGGCGCCGCCGAACATGCCCGAGTGCAGGTTGCCGCCCAGCGTGTCGATCTTCACCTTGACCAGGCACATGCCGCGCAGGGTGGCCGTCACCGTCGGCAGGCCGAGGCGGAAGTTGCCCGCGTCGCCGATGACGATGGTGTCGGCGGTCAGCAGCTCCGGGTGTGCCTCGGCGTACTGCTGGAGGCCGCCGGTGCCCTGCTCCTCCGAGCCCTCGACGATCACCTTCACGCTCACCGGCACACCGCCGTTGGCCTTCAGCGCGCGCAGCGCCAGCAGGTGCATGATGAACCCGCCCTTGCAGTCGGCCGCGCCGCGCCCGTACCAGCGGCCGTCGCGCTCGGTCAGCTCGAAGGCGGGGGAGGTCCAGGCCGCGTCGTCGAGCGGCGGCTGGACGTCGTAGTGCGCGTAGAGCAGCACGGTCGGCGCGCCCTCGGGGCCGGGCAGGAAACCGTAGACCGACTGGGTGCCGTCGGGGGTGTCGAGCAGCGCAACGTCCTGGAAACCCTCGACGCGCAGGGCGTCGGCCACCCAGTTCGCGGCGGCCTCGCTCTCGCTCTTGGGGAACTGCGCCCAGTCCGCCACCGACTGGAAGGCCACCAGCTCGGTCAGCTCCTGCTTGGCGCGGGGCATCAGCGAGGCGATGGTCTCGGCGATCGGATTCTGGGACATGGGCACGCTCCTTTTGGGTGCGACGTTGTTCTCCGTGTACGCCGCCCGCATCCGCGGGGTGTGCGTATGCCGGGTACGGCGAAAGACAGTCTTGATCCTCGCACAGCGGGACGGGGCGGTGTCTCGCCGTAGGATTTCCCCGGCATCGGAGCAACCGGGTGATCAGGAGCAGCGACACATCGTGAGCAGCGACGACGACGTACGCGACGCAGACGCAGGCGCGGGCGCGGGCATGGACGCAGGAGCGGGCATGGACGCGGGCGCAGACGCAGGCGTGGGCAGGGGCACGGGCACGGGGCGGGACGCCCAGCGGGCGGGCGACGAGGCGGGCGGCGAGGCGGCCGGGGAGACCGGCGAGGTGTGGGACGTGGTCGTGGTCGGGGCGGGACCTGCCGGGTCCTCGGCCGCGTACGCGGCGGCGACGGCCGGGCGGCGCGTCCTGCTGCTGGAGAAGGCCGAACTGCCCCGCTACAAGACCTGCGGCGGCGGCATCATCGGCCCCTCGCGCGACGCCCTGCCCCCGGGCTTCGTGCTGCCCTTCAAGGACCGCATCCACGCGGTCACCTTCTCGATGGACGGGAAGCTGACCCGCACCCGGCGCTCGAAGCACATGCTGTTCGGGCTCATCAACCGTCCGGAGTTCGACGCCGGCCTGGTCGCCGAGGCGGAGAAGGCCGGCGCCACCGTCCGTACGGGTACGGCCGTGGCCCGCGTCGAACAGCACGGGGCGGCCGTTCCCGACCGGCGCACCGTCGCCGTGGTGCTCGCCGACGGGGAGACCGTGCTGGCCCGCGCGGTGGTCGGCGCGGACGGCAGCGCGAGCCGGATCGGCGCGCACGTCGGGGTGGAGATGGACCAGGTGGACCTGGGCCTGGAGGCGGAGATCCCCGTCCCCGAGACGGTCGCGGAGGACTGGAAGGGACGGGTGCTGATCGACTGGGGCCCGCTGCCCGGCAGTTACGGCTGGGTCTTCCCCAAGGGCGACACCCTGACAGTCGGGGTCATCTCGGCCAAGGGCGAGGGCGCCGCGACCAAGCGCTACCTGGACGACTTCATCGCCCGACTCGGACTCGCCGGCTTCGAACCGGCCGTCTCCTCCGGGCACCTGACCCGCTGCCGCAAGCCCGATTCGCCGCTCTCGCGCGGCCGGGTGCTGGTGGCGGGCGACGCGGCCGGACTGCTGGAGCCGTGGACCCGGGAGGGCATCTCCTTCGCGCTGCGCTCCGGGCGGCTGGCGGGGGAGTGGGCGGTGAAGATCTCCGAGGCGCAGGACGCGGTGGACGCGCGCCGTCAGGCCCTCAACTACGCCTTCGCGGTGAAGGCCGGGCTGGGCGTGGAGATGGGGGTCGGCAAGCGGATGCTGAACCTCTTCGAGGTCCGGCCGCGGCTGCTGCACGCGGCGATCACCGGCTTCGGTCCGGCGTGGCGGGCGTTCGCCCGGATCACGCGGGGCTCGACGACGCTGGCCGACCTGGTGCGTACGTACCCGCTGGCCCGCAAGGCGCTGCACATGATGGACGCCCGGCAGGCGGCGGCCCGCAGCGGCGGCGGCCAGCACTAGGTCCTGTCGTGCGAAAGGGCGGTGGAGGCACGGCCGGTGGTGCGGGTGCGGCCGGCGGCGAGGGCGCGGGCCGTGCCGATGGTCCGGACTGGCACGGCGGCTCGAACCTCAACCAGGTGGACCGGCCGGAGATCGTCCTCGCGGCCTTCGGGCGCGGCGAGCCGAAGGCCGGGGTGGCGGTGATCGCACTCGCCCTCAACCATGCCGACCCCGGGGCCGTGTTGCCCGTGGTCGCGAGGGCGTTGGAGTCGGCGGACCGGGAGGTCCGCCGACAGGGGGTCATCGCCCTGGCACACGTCGCGCGGCTCCACGGAACGGTGGACCGGTGCTGCCTGGAGCTGCTGCGTGGCTGCCCCCGCGGCAACGAGGCCGACGACGACCTGTGGTCCTTCGTGCCGCACCGGGAGCTGCCGCTCTGGCTGTGGCGGCACCACCTGGGGGAACAGCTGCTCGCATGGCTGCGCCGACCGCTCGATCGGCTGCTGGGCCGACTGCGTGGTTGACCGCCCGGCTGACCGGCTGCCGCCGTCCACCGGGTCAGCCGGACAGCGTGATCCGGAAGACCGGGTGGTCGCCGGCGGCCGCCTGCAGTTCGGCGTCGGACGACTTCGCGGTGACGCCCTGGAAGAACCGGTTGACCTCCCAGCCCCACTTCTCCAGGTAGGTGCGCAGGACGTCGGCCTTCTGCGCCGGGTCGGTGATCTCGGTGACGGTGAACGCGCGCACCTTGCGCCCCACGCGCAGCTCGCCGCCGCCCGCCACCCGCATGTTGCGGACCCACTGGGAGTGGCCGCGGGCCGAGACCAGGTACTGGGCGCCCTCGTAGGTGTGCGGGTTGACCGGGATCCGCTGCATCTCGCCGGACTTGCGGCCGCGTACCGAGAGCTCGGCGCTGCCCGCCAGGCTGATGCCGAAGCGGGCCAGCTTGCCGAAGAGCGCGTTGAAGCGGGTCTCGAACGGGGTCGCCTGGACGTAGTACGGGGTGGGCGCGTTCATCGTGACCTCCGGGGCCGCTTTCTTCATTGAGAGAGCACTGCTCTCGCTTGAGAGCAGTGTGCACGGATCGGTGCGCCAAAGCAAGAGCAGTGCTCTCGAAATGGAGCGGCAATCCGATTCCTGGGCGGTGCTCCGTTCGCGTGGCAGACTGACCCGCATGAACACCGTGCGAGGGGCCAGGGAACGGGCCCGCATCGAGGTCACCGCCGCCATCAAGGACGAGGCGCGCCGCATGCTCGCGGCCGAGGGCGCCGCCAAGCTCTCCCTGCGCGCCGTCGCCCGCGAGCTGGGCATGGTCTCCTCCGCCCTCTACCGGTACTTCCCCAGCCGGGACGAACTGCTCACCGCCCTCATCATCGACGCGTACGACAGCGTCGGCGCGGCCGCCGAGGCGGCCGACGCCCACGCCCGCGCCGCCGGGGCCCCGCCCCGCGCCCGCTGGATCGCGGTCTGCGAGGCCGTCCGCTCCTGGGCGCTGGAGCACCCGCACGAGTACGCCCTCATCTACGGTTCCCCGGTTCCCGGCTACAGCGCCCCCATCGACACCGTGGGTCCGGCCTCCCGCGTCGCCAACACCTTCATCGGCATCCTCCACGCCGCGTACGAGGGCCCCGGCCTCGCCCTCCCGCCGCTGCCGCCCGCCCTGCGCCCCGAGGCCGACCGGATGACCGCCGACTTCGCCGTGGGCCTGCCCCCGGCGGTCACCGCCGCTCTGGTCGCCTCCTGGGCCCAGTTGGTCGGGCTGGTGTCCTTCGAACTGTTCGGACAGTTCAACCGGGTCGTCGAGGACCGCGCCGCCTTCTTCGCGCATGCCGCCGACCAGCTCGCGCAGGGGGTCGGACTGCCGGCCGTATGACGGGCGGGCGGGCGGCGGCGCGGACCGTTGTGGACGCCCCGGAGGTCCAGGGGTCGGGAGGGCCGGGAGGTCCTGGAGGTCCTGGACATCCAGGAGATTCATTTGATGAGGGGACGCCTCGCTCTTCTGTTCCTCATACGAATGCGGGCGGTTCAGCCTTGGACGATGGGCCGCCCGTCTAGTGTTCCTCGGGTCGTCCCCCTGCCGCCGCCGAAGGAACGTTCATGCCTCGCGCCGTGAAGGCCTTGTACGCCGCCCTGGTCACTGCCTTATTGGCCGCATCGGCGCCCGCCATCATCGCCGCGGCACGTGACGCGCCCCGGCAGACCGCCCCGCCGGCGCCCAACGCGCCCCCCACCCCCCGGACGCCGGGCGTGCGGGGCCTGGAGATCGCCGTCCCCGCGTACGTCTGGGCGAACGACCCCATGCTGACCGACCTCACCGCCACCGCTCCGGCCCCCTCGGTGGTCGTACTGAACCCGGGCAACGGCGACTCCCCGTTCGACGGCCCCTGGCGGGCCCGCGCCGACGCACTGCGCACCCGTACCACCTCCACCGGCGAGAAGACCCGGGTGCTCGGCTACGTCCACACCGACCACGGCAACCGCGACATCGCCGCGGCCAAGGCCTCCGTCGACAACTACCTCAAGACCCCCGACGGCCGCCTCCACGTCGACGGCATCTTCTTCGACGTCGTCAGCCGCGACTGCGGCCCCGTCAACGCCACCCGCGACTACTACGCCGAGCTGCGCCGCTACGTCCAGGACGCGATGGGCGCCGCCGACCCGGCCGCCCCCGACCTCGTCGTCAACAACCCCGGCACCGCCATAGCCGACTGCTACCTGGAGCCGGGCCACCGCACCGCGGACATCTTCGTCACGTTCGAGGACACGTACGCCGCGTACACCGGCGCCGGCTGGCTCGGCGGCAACGTCTTCGACCACCTCTCCGGCTACCGCTCCGGCGCCGAACTCGACCCGAGCGGCACGGCGTTCTGGCACCTGGTCCACGACGTCCCCGACCCCGAGGCGATGCGCGCCACCCTGCGCACGGCCTTCGACCGCGGCGCGGGCTACGCGTACGCGACCAGCACGGTCATGCCCAACCCCTGGAACGCGGGCCCGGCATGGAAGTACCGCACCCAGACCACGTACGCGGCCACCCTCGGCTGAGGACCGTGGGACAGGGAGCGCCCGTGAGCCGTGCTCTCATGCGCTCGGCCGACCCAGGCCGCCGTCGCTCCGGAGGAGCTGGGCGTTGATCCAACCCCCCTCGGCGGAGCAGAGGAACGTGACGAGATGCGCGCAGTCCTGCGGCACACCGAGGCGTCCCAGGGGAGTTGAACGGATCAGGTCCGCCTTCTGCTCCTCGCCCATCCACCCGGTGTCGGTCGGCCCGGGGTCGATCGCGTTGCAGGTCACTCCCAGGTGGGCGAGCTCTTGCGCGGCGGCCGTCGTGATCCGGTCCAGCGCGCCTTTGCTCGCCCCGTACGGCAGGTTGCCGGCGGTGTGGTCGCTGGTCAGGCTGACGATCCGCCCGCTGCCGTGCCGCCCGCGGAACCGCAGCCCGTACTCCCGGATCAGCAGCCAGGTGGCCCGCGCATTGACCGCGAAATGCAGGTCGAAGCTCTCCACCGTGGTGTCCAACAGGCCCGAATCGACCGACTCGCAGTGGCAGAGCACAAGCGCGGTGACGTTCCCCAGCGCATCCTCGACGCCGTCGAAGAGCTGCGCCGGCACGGCCGGGTCGCTCAGGTCCGCCTCGACCGCGTGTGTTCTCGCCCCCAAGGACGTCACCTCGGTCCGCAGCTCTTCGGGTGCGCCCGACTCCGTGCCCCACGGCATCCGCCCGTCGTACGGGGTCCAGTAGGTGAAGGCCACGTCCCACCCGGCCCGGGCCAGGTTCAGCACGACGGACGACGCGATTCCCGCCGAACGTCCCGCCCCCGTGACCAAGGCGAGCGGGCGCCCCGCCTCACCCGGGCCCTGCCGACTCCCCGCGCGCGTCTCACCGGTCATGCCCGTCATCCTGGCGGGCCGTCCCGGACGCGGCACACGAATTTCGCGGGTGCCGCGTCAGCGGTAGTCGTCGGGGTGGCCCTGCATCCAGGTGTTGATCCTGTCGCGGGTGTCGATCAGCAACGCCTTGTGCTTCTCCAGGTTCGCCGTGCTCCGGTCGCCGCCGAGTTCCCCGTCGAGCTTCGCGATCAGGGCGATCGGCTCGGGGAAGTGGCCGGGGCCCTTCGGGTCGGCCTTCATTGCACGGTCCATGCGGTGGAGTTCGTCGTCGAGCCGGCCGAGCACGTACGCGCAATTGCCCGGAACACACGCATCGTCGAGCGTCGCCTGGAGTCGTGCGAAGGCGTCCCGGACCTTGTCGGGCCGGTTGTCGGGGGGTATCGGCTCCCCGGTCGGCGAGGGCGCCGACGGGCTCGGATCCGACGGGCCCAGCGCGCCCCCGTCCGGGGGCGCCGACACGGCGGGCGGCGCGGCCGGCTCCAGGTCGCAGGAGACCGCGAACCCCGCCAGTGCCACCGCGAGAAGCGCCGCACCGACCGCCGTTGAACCGAACCGCATCGCATACCCCCGTGATCGTCGAGGGCCTGACCCTACCGAGGCCACCTCGCCGTGCCCATGGTCAGCGCCCGTCGTTCTCCGGACGGCGGGCGAATCCGAGCAGCACGTGGGTGACCCGGAGCAGGAACACAGCCGCCGCCAGGATCACGCCCGCCACGGCCAGGGTGCGGCGCGTCGACGGGGAGAGGGAGAACGCGAGCGCGGGCCCGTACACCGAGCCGAAGGCGAGGGCGGCCGCGAAGCAGGCACTGACGAAGGCGTAGCCGATCTCGATGGTGATCGCGTCCCGGTCCGCCTGCGTGCGTCGCTCCATGCATGGAGTGTCACAGCGCGTACTGCCCGTCACAAGCCCCCCGCGCCGCGCCCGGCGGCGGCGGGGTCAGATTCCGGCCGTGTCCGTCCACAGCCGGGCCAGCGCCAGGTCGCCCGTCACCCCCGGACCCGCCAGCGGGGTCCGGTTCCAGAGCGCCGCGTACAGCCAGGACGCCTCGCCGGTCAGTTCGCAGTCGGCCGTCTCGCCCGTGTCGCCCGGCACCGTACGGGCCGGCTCCGCCGACAGGTGTACGGTCCACACCGCGCCCGTGTCGGCGGCCCGCACCCGCACCACCTTGGGCTCGGCGGTCCGCACCCGGCTGCGCGGCCGGGCGTGGAAGCCGGTCAGCAGCTCGTCCACCCCGTCCTCCGCGAACTCCGGCTCCACCGCGGAGAAGACCACGCCGAGCGCGGCCTCCGCGTCCATCCGGTGCACGGTGGTCTCGTGAGCCTGCCGCCGGGCCCAGAACGCCACCGGCGAGGGCGGGGCCGTCGGCAGGAAGGTCCAGCACTGCACATCGGCCGGCGCCTCGTTCAGGGTCCGTACCAGGTCCGCGTGGCCCTCCCGGAACCAGGCCAGCAGCTCGCCGCCGACCAGCTCCGGCGCGTCCGGGAAGCCCACCGGCTCCAGCCGCCGCTCCGCGACGTACGCGGTGGCCCAGCGGTGCACCGAGCCGGTGTGCCGCAGCAGGTCGGTGACGCGCCACCCCGGGCAGGTGGGGACCGCGGATTCCGTACCGGCGCGTTCGGCCACCTCGGCGAGCAGCTCGCCTTCGCGTGCGAGGGTCTTCACATGTTCGGTGATCTCCATACCGTGAGTCTTATCAGCCCGCCCGCGACAATGGAGAGCGTGACTCCTCCCCCTCGTGAGCGAGGGGGCTTCTCGCTATGCCGGTTGGGCTTTGCGGCGGACCAGCCCGGCCCGTAGAACGTTGAGCGCGCCCACCGTGTCCGCGTGCGCCTGGTGGCCGCACGAGACGCAGTGGAACTTTTCCTGTGCGGGCCGGTTCTCCTTGTCGACGTGCCCGCATTCGGGGCATGTGCGGGAGGTGTTGCGGGGGTCCACGGCGACCACTTCCCTGCCGGCGCTTTCAGCCTTGCCCGTGAGGATCGTCAGGAACACCCCCCATCCGGCATCCGAGATCGAGCGGTTCAGTCCGGCCTTCGCCGCCGCCCCATTGGGCAGGAAGCTGCCCCGCATCTCTGGGTCGGTCTTCGGAGCGGGCGCCTTGACCATGTTGCGGATCTTGAGGTCTTCGTGCGCGATGAAGTCGTGCTGTCGTACGAGGTCAAGAGCGGTCTTGTGCGCGTGGTCGAGCCGCTGGCGACGGACCTTGCGGTGCAGGGCGGCAACGCGTTCGACGGCCCGGCGGTGGTTGGCGGTGCGCTTGCCGCGGCGGACCCGAGGGAACCTGCTGAGGGCCTGCTGTGCGGTTTCGAGCTTCGCGGCTGCCTTGCTGCCGTGGCGGGGATTGGGAACGAACTCGCCGTTGGAGTCGGCGAGGAAGTTGGCTATGCCCATGTCGATGCCGGCCACGCTGCCCGTCGCGGGGAGCGGTTCGGGCTGCGCCCGCTCGGCGGTCAGCACGACGAACCACTTGCGGCCCTCGCGCTTGACGCTGACGGTCTTGACCTTGCCGACGACGGGCCGGTGCTGGTTGACCTTGACGTGCCCGACGCCTTGGAATCGGACACGGGTGACGGGGTCGTGCGGGGTGGAGTCCCAGCGGCAGCTGTCCCCGTCCTTGGGGAAGTCCACCGTGTCGAACCAGTTGACGCCCCGGAAGCGCGGATAGCCCGGCGTATCACCGGACTTGACCCGGTGGAAGAACGCGGCAAACGCCTTGTCGAGACGGCGGAGCGTCGCTTGCTGACTGGAGAACGACCACCGGCCGTGACGCTCCGGGGCGAACGCCCGGATCTCCTTGAGCTGCGCGGACTGCTGCCCGTACTTGATGCTCGTCTTCGAGGCGTGCCGGTAGGCATCGCGGCGTTCCTGCAACGCCCCGTTGTAGAGGCCGCAGTGATCCCGCAGCATCTCGCCGAGTGTGATCGCCTGACCCACGGTGGGCCGCATGAGGAACTTGTACGCACGGATCACCCAGCCCACCCCCTTCCAAGTCGGTTCGCCTGACCACAATACGCTTGGTGGATGTCACCACGCTGGGAACCAGACCCTGATATCCGCCGAGGAAACCATGTCATCTACAACCTCCACGCTCACTTGGTGTTCGTCACCAAGTACCGGCGCGAGGTCTTCAACGACGCCATGCTGACCCGCTGCGAGGAGGTCATGCGGGACGTGTGTGTGAAGTTCGAGGCCGAGCTGAAAGAATTCAACGGCGAGGGCGACCACGTGCACCTGCTGGTCCACTACCCGCCGAAGATCGCCTTGTCCAAGCTGGTCAACAGCCTGAAGGGGGTCAGCTCCCGATACCTGCGCGCCGAGTACACCGGCCGGATCAACCGGATCGGTATGGGGTCCGTCTTCTGGGCACCCTCATACTTCGTCGGGTCCTGTGGCGGGGCACCGCTGAGCATCGTCAAGGACTACATCGAGAACCAGAAGCGACCAGCCTGACCGTTACGACGGAGGCGCTGAGAACTCCGGCGCTTCGCGCCTCCGGCCCGAGGATCGCATTCCCGCCCGGCCTGAAGGCCGGGATTCCCTGCGAAGATCAAGAGATGGACGGGGAACTCTTCCCGCGCGAGCGGACCGTGATCGCCCCCGGCGCCGTGCACGTGCCGGACTGGCTCGGGGCGGGGCGCCAGGGCGAGTTGCTGGCGGCCTGCCGCGCGTGGGCCCGGCCGCCCGCCGGCCTGCGCACCGTACGCACTCCGGGCGGTGGGGTGATGACCGCCCGCCAGGTGTGCCTCGGCCTGCACTGGTACCCGTACGGGTACGCGCGCACCGCCGTCGACGGCGACGGGGCACCGGTCAAGCCGATGCCGCCATGGCTCGCCGAGCTGGGGCGGGAGGCGGTGACCGCGGCGTACGGGGACCCGCCGGAGCCCGGGCCTGGACCCGGACCCGGACCGGCCTACGACATCGCGCTGATCAACTTCTACGCCGGCGACTCCCGCATGGGTATGCACCGCGACGCCGAGGAGAGGTCCACCGCGCCGGTGGTCTCGCTCAGCCTCGGCGACACCTGCGTCTTCCGCTTCGGGAACACCGCCTCGCGCGGACGCCCGTACCGGGACGTCGAGCTGCGCAGCGGGGATCTCTTCGTCTTCGGGGAGGCGAGCCGGCTGGCCTATCACGGGGTGCCGAAGGTCCTGCCGGGCACGGGCCCGCGGGAGCTCGGGCTGACCGGGCGGCTGAACATCACACTCCGGGTCGGGGGGCTGGGCTGAGCGGCGGCACCCTGCGCCCTCCGATCATGCGAGGATCGTTGCCATGAACGGCAACGGGGCCCCGCCGCGGGTGGGGGATGTGACCACGTCATCCGCGTCCGGTGCGGCTGCGCGGACCAGGCTGGAACGGGGTCGCGGCGCGCTCGGGCCGGCGCTGGAGCTCGTCCACACCGGCCGTGCCCCGACCCGCGCCGTGCTGACGGCCGAGCTCGGGGTCACCCGCGCCACCGCCGGAGCGGTCGCCGCCGAGCTGGAGGCCCTCGGGCTGATCCGCGTCGATTCCCGCCCGGGCGGGACCGGAGGGACCGGCGGAGCCCAGGGCCGCCCCTCGCACCGGCTCTCGGTGGCCGAGGACGGCCCGGTGGCGCTGGCCGCCCAGGTGCACTCGGACGGCTTCCGGGCCGCCCTGGTCGGCCTCGGCGGCCGCATCGTGGCCACCGCCCCCGGCAAGGTCACCGTCTCCGCCGATCCGGCGCAGGTGCTCGGCGCGGTCGTGGAGGCGGGCGCGGAGCTGCTCGCGCAGAGCGGCCGGCGCTGCGTCGGCGCGGGTCTCGCGGTCCCCTCGGCGGTCGCGGAGCCGGACGGTACGGCGCTGAACCCGCTGCACCTGGCCTGGCCGGCCGGCTCTCCCGTGCGGGCCATCTTCGCGGAGTGCGTGAAGGCGGCCGGGATCGACGGCCCGGCCCTGACCGGCAACGACGTCAACCTCGCTGCCCTGGCGGAGCACCGGCACGGCGCGGGACGCAGCGCCCAGCACCTGCTGTGCGTGGCCACCGGGCACCGCGGGGTCGGCGGGGCGCTGGTGCTGGACGGCCGCCTGCACAGCGGGAGTTCGGGCCTGGCCCTGGAGGTAGGCCACCTCACCGTGAATCCCGAGGGGCGGGCCTGCCACTGCGGCAGCCGCGGCTGCCTGGACGTGGAGGCGGACCCGCTGGCCTTCCTCACCGCGGCGGGCCGCAGCCCCGGCCCCGAGGTGTCGCTGCTCCAGCAGGCCCGCGACCTGCTGCGCGACGAGCCCGCGGAACCGGCGGTACGGGCGGCCACGGAGGAGCTGATCGACCGGCTCGGGCTCGGCCTCGCGGGCCTGGTGAACATCCTCAACCCGGACCGGATCATCCTGGGCGGGCTGCACCGGGAGCTGCTGCACGCCGACCCGGAGCGGCTGCGCGCGGTGGTCGCAGACCGCAGCCTGTGGGGGCGCAGCGGCGGGGTGCCGATCCTGCCGTGCACCCTGGACCACAACAGCCTGGTCGGCGCGGCGGAGCTGGCGTGGCAGCCGGTGCTCGACGACCCGCTGGGAGCCCTGGCCTGAGCCGGATCGGACCGGATCCGACCGGATCAGGCCGATCTTGACGGGCCCGGTCGGCGCTGGTCGGCCCCGGCCGGTCCCGGTCCGTCCCGGCCGTCCCCGCGGATCGGGCCGGGCCCCGGGGGCCGGGGCGGTCGGTCACCCGGGCCGGGCGCCGACCGGCGATGCCACCGGCAGGCCTGTCGCGACGGCCGCCGGATCGACGGCCAGGAGCACCGCGCGCGCGGGTTCCCGTACGGGCGTGGCCCTGAGGGGGACCGGCCCTACCGGCGTCGCCCTGGCCGGGGCCGCCGTGAGCGAGAACCACACGGCTTTTCCGGGGCCGTCGGGCCGCTCCCGCGCCCCCCAGGCCTCGCTGAGCGCCTCCACCAGGGCGAGCCCGCGTCCGCAGGTCTCCAGCGCCTCCGCCCGCGTCCGGTGGACGACCGGCAGCCGCGGATCGCTGTCGATGACCGAGACCGTCAGTCGCCCGAGCCGGAGTTCGATCTCCACGGTGCAGGTCTTGTCCGGCTGCGCATGGCGGTGGACGTTGCTGAGCAGCTCCGTCACGCCGAGCGCAGCCCGGTCTATGAGCGGGTCGAGCTCCCAGTGGCGCAGTTGTGCAGAAACGATTCTGCGGATTTGGCCGATCCGCGACGGCAAGGCCTGCAGTTCGACGACGCAGTGCCTGCGGGAATGAGTGATCACGGCTGCGACTCCCCGACATGAGTGTTACGGGTGCTGCACCCTCGGTAATGCTCCACCAGGGTCACCCACGGTGCCGCACAGTGCAACCGAACGCGATCGAAAGGGATTCGCATGGATCCCCAAAGCGAACGTTTGTGCAGGTGGGAGGGGTACATTGCGAAGAAGGGGGCGAAGTTCACCCACGAAGGAGCGCGGCACATGAGCACCACCGGCACCACCAGAACCACCGGTACGACTGCCACGACCGTCGACGTCGATCGCAGCGACGCGGACTACCGGGCCTGGCTCAAGGAGGCCGTCCGCAAGGTCCAGGCCGACGCCAACCGCTCCGCCGACACCCACCTGCTGCGCTTCCCGCTCCCCGAGGCGTGGGGCATCGACCTCTACCTCAAGGACGAGTCCACCCACCCGACAGGCTCCCTCAAGCACCGCCTCGCGCGCTCGCTGTTCCTCTACGCGCTCTGCAACGGCTGGGTCCGCCCCGGCCGCCCGGTCATCGAGGCCTCGTCCGGCTCCACCGCCGTCTCCGAGGCGTACTTCGCCAAGCTGATCGGTGTGCCCTTCATCGCCGTCATGCCGCGCACGACCAGCCCGGAGAAGTGCCGCCTCATCGAATTCCACGGCGGCGCATGCCACTTCGTGGACGACCCGATGAAGATGTACGAGGAGTCGGCCGAGCTCGCCGCCCGAACGGGCGGGCACTACATGGACCAGTTCACGTACGCGGAGCGGGCCACCGACTGGCGCGGCAACAACAACATCGCCGAATCGATGTACCAGCAGCTGCGCCTGGAGCGGTACCCCGAGCCCGCCTGGATCGTGGCGACCGCCGGCACCGGCGGCACCTCGGCGACCATAGCGCGCTACGTGCACTACATGCAGCACGACACCCGCATCTGCGTGCCGGACCCGGAGAACTCCTGTTTCTTCGACGGCTGGACCAACAACGACCCGGACGCGAGCAGCGATTGCGGCTCGCGCATCGAGGGCATCGGCCGGCCGCGGATGGAGCCGAGCTTCGTGCCCGGGGCCATCGACCGGATGATGAAGGTCCCGGACGCGGCGAGCGTCGCCGCCTGCCGCGCGCTGGAGACGGCCATAGGGCGCAAGGCGGGCGGCTCGACCGGCACCGGCCTGTGGAGCGCCCTGAAGATCATCTCGGAGATGGTGGCCGAGGGCCGCACGGGCAGCGTCGTCACCCTGCTGTGCGACCCGGGCGACCGCTACCTGGACAAGTACTACTCCGACGAGTGGCTGGCGGCGCAGCGGCTCGACATCGCCCCGTACGCGAAGACCATCGACACGCTGCTGGCGACGGGTGTCTGGCGCGAGCCCACCGCCTGACACCCCGTCGCGGCGGCAGGCCCGCCCGGAGCGGCGGCCATGTGGCGCCGCCGTGACGGGCCCGTGACGAAAACGGCCTGGTGGCACCGGGGTTGCCTGGCTACGCTCGGCGGACTCAGAACACGCGCGGCCGGGGGGAACCATGGCGGGCATCGAGTACAGCAGACCCGAGCGGGACGCGCGCACACGCGCACGGACGACCGGTCCGGGTGACCGGCCCGGAGCGGAGAGCCGAGACGAGCGCGGGGGAGCCCCTCTGGAGTGCCCGAGCTGCCGGCGCTCCGACGAGGTCCGCGCCGTCCCGGCCGTCTCTCTCGGCGGGCAGCGCCGGTTCCATGAGGAGACCGGCGACGGCGACCGGCGCACCGGCGTCCGCGAGATCGTCCCGCGGCTGGCCGACGCGCTGGCCCCGGCCCCGCCGCCCCCGGATACTTCGGGGCGCACCGGGCTGGGCGTGCTGCTCGTCCTGGTGTCGATCGGTACGTTCATCGGCGGCGCGCTGGGCGGGAACTGGTTCACCGACGCGCCTGCGGCCGAAGTGAACCACGGGTCGACGACGCTCTGGGGCGGCGCGACATGGGCCCCCGCGGCCGAGCCCGGGGCCGAGCTCCTGTTCCTGGCCTGGATCTCGGGGTTCGCCCTGCTGGGGGCGGTCCTGCTGATCGTCTCGACCGCGCGGACCCAACGGGCGTTCCGGGCCCGGGTCGCGGCCGGCCGGGTCGCCGCCGAGGACGTCTGGTCCCGTGGCTGGTGCTGCGCACGCTGCGCGGTGGTCCACTTCGCCGGCGGGCCGGGGCTGACGCTGCAGGAGTTCCGCACGGCCGTCTGGAGCGCGGGCGGCTACGGAGAACTGGCCGAGGTCCACCGCGTGTCGGGAGCGACGATGGCCCCGGTCACTGATCGGCCCCGCGCCGGGCGGTGAGCCGCCGGTCGAGGGCTCGGACCGCGGTGCGGAAGGAGTGGCCCAGGCCAGGGCGGGCGGCGGCCAGGCCGAGGCGGAACGGGGTTGGCCCGTCGGCCGCGAAGGTCCAGCGGACGTGCGTGCCGGAACCGGCCGGGGTCAGCCGCCACTCCTCCAACAGGGCCCGCACCCCGGGGACGTTGGTGGTGTCGACCCGGTACGCGTAACGCCGCTCGGGATCCGCGGCCATGATGGTCTCCCGGAAGCGCACCCCGCCCATCAGCTTGATCTCGCGGCCCGCGCCCCCGTACGTGGGGCGGGCCAGTGTCACCGCCCCGAACCACTCGGCCCAGCCCGCCACTTCCTCGGCGAGCGCCTGGTACACGGCCTCGGGCGGCGCCACGGTGTCGGTGGCGAAGACCAGCCGGACCGGCGCGTCGTCGATGAAGTCGAGCCCCACCGGTCGGAGTCGGCGATCCATGGGCGGTACCCCCTGGGGTGAGCTGCTGAACAGGCGTGCGCGCCACCATAGCCCCGTACCCGTGAGAAGTCCGCAGTGATCCCGACCGATCCGGACCGATCCCGAGCGAACCCGTCCGGCCCTGTCCGGCCCTGTCCGGCCCCGTCCGATCTCTGCCGATCTCTGCCGATCCCCGCGCGGGACCTGGGCAGCGGCTCCGTTGCGCGGGATGCTGGAGCCGCGCCGATCCCGCCCCGCGAGCGGAGGCCGCTGTGCCCGACCGCCCCCAGCCCGACCCCTCCCCGTCCGACACCTCCCAACCCGACCCCTCCCCGCCCCACATCCCGGCCGACACCCCCCTCGCCCTCGAACTCCTGGTCCACGGAGTCGCCGGTGCCGCCCCCGGCGAGCTGCTCGGCGACCCGCGCACCGTCCGTGTCACCGGCGACTCCACCGCCGCCGTCTTCCGCCGCACCGAGGACGCCGACGCCGAGGCCCACCCCGAGCGGTACGCCGGGCGGCCCGTCCCCGAGGCCTACTGCTGGTCCCGGCTCACCTCCGGCAACGGCGCCCGCGCCCTGTGGCTGCTGCTCCTGCCCTTCATGGTGGCCAACCTCGCCCACTGGGCCCGGCCGGCCACGCCCGCCGCCGACCCCGCGCCACGCGCCGTGCGCACGTACGGGGTCCTCGTACGGATCCTCGCGCTCAGCCTGACCGTGCTGCTGATCGCCGCCGCCTGCGAGGTCGCGCTCGACCTCCTCGCCTGGCAGTGCGCGGGCTCCGGGACCTGCGCCGGCTCCCGATTCCGCTCCTGGCTGGGCTTCCTCGCGCCCGGCGCAGGCTGGTGGGCCCAGCCCGGACGGCGCCTCGCCCTCGGGGCCCTGGTCCCCGCCGCGTTGACCGGCCTGCTCTGGTACCTGTCGAACCGCACCTGGAGCGCCTACGAGTCCCAGCCCCCGCCCGCCGGCGCCGCCGATCCGGACACCGCGTCGGACCCCGTGCCCGCGCTCGGGCGCCCCGGGTTCTGGTACGGTCGCCGGCTCGTGGCCCGGCTGCGCGCCGCGCACACCGCCGCCGGGCTGCTCACCGTGGCGGTGGCCGTCTCCGTGCCGACCGCCCGCCAGGACCGCCGGGCCGGCGCCCCCGTCCTCACTGCCCTCGGTACCCTCACGCACGTCCTGCTCGCCGCCGGGGCCGTCACCGTGGCCTGGGTCGTCTGCCGGCGCGGCCGCACCGAGGACCGGGCCGACCACCGGCTCGACCGGGCCGCCGTCACCCTGCTGCCCGGCGCCGCCCTCGCCCTGCTCGCCGCCGTCCTCGTGCACGCCTGCTGGTCGCGCCCGGGCTGGACCGCCACCGGACGGCTCCCCGGGGACCTGGCCTTCGGCGTGCTCATGCTGGGTCAGGGGCTCTGCGTGCTCGCCCTCGCCGCCGTCGCCCGCGACCTGTACCGCAGGGCTCCCGACCCGGCGACGGCCCTGTACGGCCTCGGCGGGCCCGCCGTCGCCATGCTCGGCTGCGCGCTCGGCGGGGTGATGTCCGGCGGGGTCGCGCAGCGCGTCGCCGACTGGCTGGACGGGGGAGCCACGCCCGGCATGCCGGGCGCCCCGCTGGCCGGGCCGCCGGTCCTGCTGTCCTGGCAGGCCGCCGTACTGCCCCCGCTGCTCCTCGTACTGGTGCTGCTCGCGGGCTGGTTCGCGGTGCTCGGAGCCCGGGCCCGGGTCCGGCTCGCCGCCGCCGTGGCCGCCGAGTACCCGGGGGAGACACCGGACCTCGCCCGCAGCCGCAGGATCGCCGGGGCGCGCACCGCGGCCGCGCTCACCGACTCCGCGCCCTGGTTCGTGGCGGCCGTCTCCGGGATCACCCTGGTGCTGGGCGGGGGCGCGCTGGCCGGGGCCTGGTTCAGCGGAAAGGTCCCGGGCGAGGCCGCCCGGGGGACCGTGCCGCTGCTGGAAGCCGCCGCCCGCGCCGCCCAGGACACCGGGTCCTGGCTCATCGGCCTGGGCATCGCCGCCTTCATCGCCTGGGGCCGCCGCGCCTACCGGGACCCCGCCGCCCGCCGGACCATAGGGATCCTGTGGGACGTCGGCACCTTCTGGCCGCGCGCCGCCCACCCGTTCGCGCCGCCCTGCTACGCCGAGCGGGCCGTACCGGACCTGACCTGGCGGATGGCTGGCTGGACCGGCCGCACCGGCGGCCGCCTGGTCATCTCCGGCCACTCCCAGGGCAGCGTGCTCGCCGCTGCGGCCGTCTGGCAACTGCCGCCGCCCGCCCGCCGCCGTGTCGCCCTGCTCACCTACGGATCCCCCCTCGGCCGCCTCTACGGCCGCTGGTTCCCCGCCTACTTCGGCCCGGGGCCGCTCACCGCCCTGCACCGCGAGGTCGACTGCTGGCGCAACCTCTGGCGGGCCACCGACCCCATCGGCGGGCCGGCGCTGCCCGGCGCGGAGCCGGACGTGGACCGCGGCCCGCTCGCCGACCCGCTCGCCTACGGGCGCAGCGCCCGCCATCCGCTGCCCGCCCCGATCCTGGGCCACTCCGACTACCAGGCCGATCCGGCCTTCGCCGCCGAACGCGACGCCCTGCTCGCCCGGCTGGACGCCGCCGCACGGGCCGAGGTGCCGGGTCAGCGGGTCGTGGTCAGCAAGGAGCGGGCTGGACCGGCAGCGTCGGCAGATCCGGCAGCGCCGGCAGATCCGCCGGGAACAGCAGGGTGAGCTCGTCCGTACTGGGCTCCGCGAGCTGGGCCACCCGGCCCGCGTGCCGCTCCACCATCGACTCGAAGGTCTGGCGGGCCGTGCGGCCGTTGCCGAAGGCCGGGCCCTTGGGCAGTTCCGTGAAGTACGTCAGCAATGCCTGCGACGTCCCGTCCCCGAGCCGGTACTCGTGCTCCTCCGCCTGCTGTTCCACGATCCGCAGCAGTTCTCCGGGCCCGTAGTCGCCGAAGGTGATGGTCCGGGAGAACCGCGAGGCCACCCCCGGATTCACCGTCAGGAAGCGCTCCATCTCCGCCGTGTACCCGGCGACGATCACGACCACCGCGTCCCGGTGGTCCTCCATCAGCTTCACCAGCGTGTCGATCGCCTCGCGCCCGAAGTCCCGTCCCGAGTCCTCCGGCGCCAGCGCGTACGCCTCGTCGATGAACAGCACCCCGCCGCGCGCCCGGTCGAAGGCCTCCTGCGTACGGATCGCCGTGGAGCCGATGTGCTCGCCGACCAGGTCCACCCGGGACACCTCGACCAGGTGCCCGCGCTCCAGCACCCCGAGCGAGGCCAGGATCTCCCCGTACAGCCGGGCGACCGTGGTCTTGCCGGTGCCGGGGGAACCGGTGAAGACCAGGTGCCGGCGCACCGAGGCGGCCTTCAGGCCCGCCTGCTGACGCCGCCGGCCCACCTCGATCATGTCGGTGAGCGCCCGCACCTCGCGTTTGACGCTGTCCAGGCCCACCAGCGCGTCGAGCCGGCCCAGCATCTCGCCGGAATCCGGCGCGGCGGCGGCCGGACCGCCCTCCGCCCCGTCGGTGGGCCGCGGTACGGAAGGCGGGGGCGTCTGCGCCGGCTGCGCCACGGGGCTCTGCGTCCCGGTGGCCGTACGGATACCCGCCCGCGCCCCGGCGGGCGCGCCGCCGGGGGCGGCCCGGTCCGCGAGACGGGCGCCGGACTCGTCGCCGGTGCACTCCTCGGCGGTCGGCCCGTCCTCGGGAACCTCGTAGCCCCCGCGGGCGCAGCGCTCGGTGTGGCACCGCGTCAGCGTGGTGCGGCAGCCGTCCATGACGTGGAAGCCGAAGCCGGAACTGCCCGTCACCCGGCAGGCCGTGAAGGTGCCCCGGCCACCGGCCGACACGTAGAAACCAGCCTCGGCGGGGGAGGTGACCGTGCACCGCTCCAGCGTCGGGTCGGCGCCCTTGGTGACGATCACACCGGTCTGCACGGCGTCGATGGTGCAGCCGGCGAGCGTGCCGCCGCTGCCGTGGTCGCGGAACCAGGCCCCGGTCGCCGCCTCGCGGATCCGGCAGTCGTCGAGCTGCGCCATGGCCCCGTCACTCACGGACACGGCGGTGTTGCGCACCTGGGACAGATCGCTGTCGACCACGTCGACGCGCGATCCGCGGTCCAGCACGAACAGCGCGTCCGGCACGTCGTGCACCCGGCAGGAGTCGAGGGAGACGGTGGCCCCGTCACTGATCCACACCGCCGGATAGTCACCCGTGCTGTCGTGGATCTCGCAGGACTCGGCGTCCACCCGGGTGCCCGGGTCCCACACGGACAGGCCGTTGCGGCCGAACCGGCGCACCGTGGTGCGGCTGAGGGTGAGCACCGAACGTGACCGCAGATCGACCGCGTTCTCCGGGATGTCGTGGATGTCGCAGCCGGCCAGGGTGAGCACCGCGTCGGTGTCGAGCGTGACCCCGTCGGCCGAGGTGCGGTGCACCGAGCAGTCGGTGAGCCGGGCCGTGGCGCGCGCGGCGATCTGCACCCCGGCGCCCTTGACCTCGTACACCTCGCAGCCCAGCGCCTCCAGCCCCGAGCCCTCGCCGGTGACCCCGATGCCCGCGCCCGTGGCGTGGTGGATCCTGCAGCGCTCCAGCCGGGGCCGGCCGCCGCCGCGCACCGAGACGCCGTTCTGCCCGGCGGACACGACCTCGCACTCCTCGAACACCCCGCCGCCACCGTCCAGTACGGCGATGCCGACGCCGGCCGGATTCTCCACCGTGCACCGCCGCACCAGGGGACGGGCTCCGGAGCCACGCACCTCGATGCCGGCGGCGGAGTGGGTGCTCACCCGCAGATCGGTGAGCTCGGGGCAGCCTTCCTCCACCAGCAGCGCGGGCGCCGCCCGGTCCTGGCCCTCCAGATACAGGTCCTGGACCACGGCCGAGGCGCGCACGGTCAGCGCGACCCCGTCGAGCGGGGCGATCCGCACCGACCCCGCCCCGGCCTCGGGCCCGCGCAGGGTAACGGCACGGTCCAGCACCAGGTTCTCGCGGTAGGTGCCGGGGGCGATCGTCAGCACGTCCCCGTCGCCCGCGACGGCGAGCGCGGCGGTCAGCGTCGGATACTCACCGGAGCGGCGCCGCCACCGCGAAGTCCCGCCGTGCGTCACCTGGACCGTGCCCTGAACCATGGTGCTGTCGTGCCCCCACCCTCGTACTCGCGCTGCCGATACGACCGATGCCACTGAAGTCTGACGTCACCGCAGCCACCGAAGTCACTGGAGCGACCCATCCGGCCGCTCCACCGTAGCGCGCGCGGAGCCGATGAGCTGCCAGGTCAGCTGCCCGCGCCCGCTCGGCCCCAGTCCGGTCCTGCCGCCGCCCAGGCCCGGTCCAGACGTATGTACCGCCGATGCATGAGCCGCCGTACGACCAGCCGCCGGACCGTCTCCACCAGTGTGGCCACGCAGATCGCGGCGGCCAGCCCCGCCATCCCCGCGTGGAACACGGCCGCGGACGGGTCGAGCGGCTGCCCCACCAGCCGGCCGCGCGCGTCGGTCCAGATCCGGAACCGCTCGCCGGGCCGCGGCGGTTCCTCCGCGGCCGGCACCGTGCCCTGATGGCTGCTGCCGTCCGGCGCGGTCCACGAGGCCACGATCTGCGTCCGGTGCGGGGCCGTCCGCTGCGCCGACGTGTCGGCCGAGGCGCTGGCCGAAGCGCCCGCGCCCGTGGCCGCCGCCGACTCCGGGGCGGGCCGCAGGACCACCGCCGGGACGAGATGACGCTCCTGCCGCTGCTCGTGCGCGGCCTGCTGAAGGGTACCGTCCACCTGCAGGCCCGCGACCCAGCCGATGGCCGGAGCCACCACCAGGACACACACCAGCGCGGCGAACGCCACCCACGCCTCGAAAAGATCGGTCGGCCGGCGCAGCGGATTGCGCCGCCAACGCCACACACCCATTGCTGTCCGCACGGTCCGGCTCCCCCAACCTGTGCCAGTCTCCGCCTGCCTGCGCCTCTGTCCTGACTGATCCAACGGCTTGGTCGTGCCAGTTGGTTCCAGTGCGGGCGCCGAGCCCCTCGAAGGTGTCAATCCGGGCGGCCGGTCGCCGGTCCGCGACCACCCGCCCGCCCCTCATGTCCCACCTGCCCCAGGATGGCACCAGACGCGTCACGCGAGGACACGGACCTCGTCGCCGACGCGCACCGTACCCAGCCGCACCGGTACCAGGAGCCGCCCGAACGCGAGCGACTTGCCGATCCGCCGGTGCCTGGCCAGGGTCTTCAGCGGCTCCTTGCCCCGCTGCGCCGTCTCCTGGTCGGTGGTGGTGACGACGCACCGGCCGCATTCGCGCACACCGCGGAATACGGCATCGCCGATCGCGATGCGGAGCCAGCCGTCCTCCGCCCACGCCTCGGCCCCGGAAACCACCACATTGGGGCGGAAACGGTTCATGGGCAGGGGGCCTTCCTCAGGATGGTCCCCCTGCGCGATCAGCGAGTTGAGCGCGTCCAGCGAGGCGAGCGTGGCGATCAGCAGCGGATAGCCGTCGGCGAGGCTCACCATCTCGCCCGGCAGGGCGTAGTCCGGATCCACGGGACGGCGTACCGCCGGATCATCCATGTGCACCAGCCGTACCGGCTCCCCGAGGTACGCGCTGAACCAGTCGGCCGCGGTGGTCGCCGCGGCCACGGTCTCGACCTTCTTCCCGAACAGCATCGCCGGCTCCAGCGGACCCGGCTCGGGCACCTCCACGAACAGCTCCGCCATGCCCGGCGCCGTCACCGCGATACGCCCGCCGCCCGCAGGACGGGCCGTGGCCAGGGCGAGGCGTGGATGGCGGCGTTGGGTGATGACCGTGCCCTCGGGATCGATCAGCGCCCAACGTCGGTCCCCGGACAGACCCCAGGGCTCCACGGCCACCTCGTCGGGAGCGGTCCCCGCTACCGATTTGACGGGATGGATGTGGAGCGCCTGGACGTGCAAGTTCGACATGAGGGCATCCTGCCAGCCCTCCGCTGCCCCGCCTCTCAGAGCCCCCTCAGTAGCCGCGCCCCTGGTAGGGGCGGCCGTACGGGTCCTCGTACGAGGCGGCCGGCACCGGTGCGGGCACCTGCATCGGACGCGGCGCGGCCGGGCGCATCGCCTCGTACCCGGTGGCCATGGCGACCGGGCGGGGCTGCTGCGGCTGGGGCTGCGGCATGTATCCGCCGCGGGCCGCCATCGGCTGCTGCTGAGGGATGTACGGGGCCGGCGCCTGCTGCAGCGGCATCGGCTGCGGGGCCGACTGCTGCTGGTACGGGTATCCGTACCCCGAGGTCTGTTGCTGCTGGGGCTGGGCCGGCGGCAGCGCGGGCATCGACGACGCGAGAGCCGGCAGGTACCCGCCGCTCGAGTATCCGGCACTCGGGGACTCGTAGGCGGCCGGGACGCGGATCGGGGCGATCTGCGGAGTGCCGCGTTCGGCGACGAGGGAGTCGTAGATGGGGGTGTCCGGGAAGGAGGGCGCGGAGTAGTAACCGCCGCCATAAGTGGAGCGGGGGGAGGTCATGGGACCTAAGTTAAGCCCACGACTTCACCGGGTCCATAGCGAGGTGTCGTCAACCCCGCGCTGACCTGCATATTCGCAGGTCAGGGCCTCACCTTTCACTTGACGTTCACGTGCACGATTCGCCACTTCCGCCCCACCTTGTTCGTACTCGTACTCACCGGTTGGGTGTTGCACCGACTTCGTGCTGACGCAGCGTCACAACGCGGTGACCTCGGATGACTCTGTTCCGGGCGGCAGTTCGCCGTTTCAGGATTCACTGGGACGGGCATAGGTTCGGCCCTTCCATGACGCCCCGCGGCCCCGGTAGTGCTGCACGGCCGAGTCGACGGTCATCAGGAGGTACAGCAGCGCGGTGAACGGAAGCAGCGGAGCGAGGGCGGCCGACTGGCGGTAGTACCGGAGCATCGGCAGGTAGGTGCCGGTCATCAGCAGCCACGCCAGCCCGCCCGTCCACGCGATGTCCGGACGCCCGGCCGCGATCCCCGTCAGCAGGGCGGCGGGGGGCACGAGGTAGACGAGCACCAGCCCGGCCACCGTCCCGGCCAGCAGGAGGGGCTGGTGGCGCAGTTGCGCGTAGGCGCTGCGCGAGACCATCCGCCACAGGTCCGCGAGCACGGGGTACGGGCGCACGCTGTCCACCCGCTCCGCGAGTCCCAGCCAGATCCGGCCGCCGGAGCGGTGCACCGCGCGGGCGAGGGACACGTCGTCGATGACCGTCTGGCGGATGGAGTCGGGGACCCCGGCCCGCAGGGCGGCCGTGGTGCGCAGCAGTACGCAGCCGCCGGCGGCCGCCGCAGTCCGGGCGGAGGGCCGGTTGATCCGGCGGAAGGGGTAGAGCTGGGCGAAGAAGTACACGAAGGCCGGTACGACGAGGCGCTCCCAGAGGCCCACCACCCGCAGGCGGGCCATCTGGGAGACGAGGTCGAGGTCCGCGGAGGTGGCGGCGGCGACCAATTCGCGCAGACTGTCGGGTTCGTGTGCGATGTCGGCGTCGGTGAGGAGGAGGAAGTCGGGCTCGGTGACGTGCGCGGTGCGGGCGATCCCGATGCCGTGCCGGAGCGCCCAGAGCTTGCCGGTCCAGCCGGGTGCGGGGTCGCCGGGGGAGGCGACGGTGAGGGGGAGCCCGGGGTGCTCGCGGGCGAGCCGGCGCGCGAGCTCGCCCGTGCCGTCGGTGCTGCCGTCGTCGACGAGGATCACCTCGGCCTCGCCGGGATAGTCCTGGGCGATCAGCGAGGGCAGGCTCCGCGGCAGCACCTCGGCCTCGTCCCGGGCCGGGACGACGATCGCGACGGACGGCCAGCGGGCGGGGGCCGTGCGCGGCGGGAGGCGGACGTCGGTCCGCCAGAACATGCCCTGGGCGAGGGTGAGCCAGAGCCAGGCGGCGAGGGAGGCGTAGGCCGCGCAGGCGGCGGTGAGGAGGCCCATGGCGGCAGTGTGCCGGGCCGGGGCATGCGTGTCCCGCACCCCGACACCCCGGGTGCGGCGGCCTCCCGGCTTGGGCGCGATGGCCTTTCGGCCCTGGGTGCGGCGTTCTTCCGGCCGGTGGCGCGGTGCCGTTCCGGCCGGGGTCCGGCGGCTTTGCTGTTCTCCGTGGTGCCGGTTTCGGCGGGTGTGTCGTGCGCCCTGGGGCTTTCGGTCCTGCCGTGGCGGGCCCTGGGTGTGGTGGAGGGAGGGCTTCGTCGGGGCGGGGGTCGACTAAGGTGGCCGGGTGAAGATCGCGCTCATGGACTCCGGAATCGGCCTCCTCGCGGCGGCCGCGGTGGTGCGGCGGCTGCGGCCGGACGCGGATCTGGTCGTGTCCTCCGACCCCGACGGGATGCCCTGGGGTCCACGGACCCCCGCCGACCTCGCCGAGCGGGCACTCGCCGTCGCCCGGGCCGCCGCCGTGCACCGCCCGGACGCGCTGATCGTCGCCTGCAACACCGCGACCGTGCACGCCCTGGACGTCCTGCGGGCGGAGCTGGAGCCGGCCATCCCGGTCATCGGGACCGTGCCGGCGATCAAGCCCGCCGCGGCCGCCGGCGGCCGGGTGGCGATCTGGGCCACCCCCGCCACCACCGGCAGCACCTATCAGCGCGGGCTCATCCGCGACTTCGCCGCCGGGGCCCGGGTCACCGAGGTGCCCTGCCCCGGGCTCGCCGACGCGGTGGAGGCGGCCGACGACGCCGCCGTGACGGCCGCCGTCGCCGCGGCCGCCGCGCTGACCCCGGCCGACGTCACCGACGTGGTGCTCGGCTGTACGCACTACGAGCTGGTCGAGGGCCCCATCCGCGCCGCCCTCGCCGCGCGGACCCGGGGGGCGGAGCTGGTCTACCACGGTTCCGCCGAGCCCGTCGCGGTCCAGGCGCTCCGCCGGCTGGGTCTGCGGCCCGAGCCCGACCTGCCGCGCACGGGCGGACTGGCCGTGCTGCGCAGCGGGCGCGAGGGGACCCTGCCCGCCGCCGCGCTCGCGTACGCCGAAGGCAGGCTGCTCGCGGGCCAGGGCGCGCCCGTCGGCTGACGGAGCCCGACCGCCCCACCGCCCGACCCACCCCCGGCGAGACGAATCGTCTTGCATGAGATCCGGACCCGATCTACGATTGCCCAGGTAGCGAGACGGAACGGTCCGTCTCGCAATGTCGGAGGGAGACTGCCCTTGCGTGCTCCACTCGTCACCACCCGGATCGTCCTGTCCGAGGTCACCAAGAGCTACGACACCCGCGTCGTCCTGGACCGCGTCAGCTGCACGGTCCGGCCCGGCGAGCGGATCGGCGTCGTCGGCGACAACGGCTCCGGGAAATCCACCCTGCTCCGGCTGCTCGCCGGCCGGGAGCGTCCCGACCACGGAGAGGTCGCCGTCACCGCCCCCGGCGGCCTCGGGTACCTCGCGCAGACCCTCGACCTCCCGCCGACCGCCCGCGTCGGCGAGGCCGTCGACCTCGCCCTCGCGGACCTGCGCACCCTGGAGCGCCGGATCCGCGCCGCGGAATCCCTGCTCCACCGGGCCGGCCCCGAGGAACTCGCCGCGTACGGAGACCTCCTGGCCGCCTACGACGCGCGCGGCGGCCGCGATGCCGAACGGCGCGTCGCGGCCACCCTGCGCCGCCTCGGCGAACGCGCCGAGCTCGACCCGGACCGCCCGCTCGGCACCCTGTCCGGCGGTCAGCGCTCCCGGCTCGCCCTCGCGGCGGCCCTCGCCGCCGAGCCGGAACTGCTGCTGCTCGACGAACCCACCAACGACCTCGACGATGAGGCGGTCGCCTGGCTGGAGGAGCATCTGCTCGCCCATCGCGGCACCGTCGTCGCCGTCACCCATGACCGGCTCTTCCTCGACCGCGTCACGACCGCCGTCCTGGAAGTGGACCAGGACGGCCGGACGGTACGCCGCCACGGCAACGGTTACGCGGGCTACCGCACGGCCCGCGCCGCCGAACGGGCCCGCCGGGAACGGGAGTACGAGCAGTGGCGCGAGGAGGTGCGGGACGCCGAGCGGCTGGCGGACGTCAACATCGGGCGGTTCGCCGCGATCCCGCGGAAGCTGCCGCGCGGCTTCAGCGGAGCCGGTGCCTTCCGTGCCCGGTCCCGGACCCACGGCGCCGCGAGCCGCGTCCGCGCCGCCCGCGAACGGCTGCACCGGCTGACCGGGCACCCGGTCGCGCCGCCGCCGCGACCGCTCTCCTTCACCGGCCGGTTCACCGAGGGCTCGGCGGGAGTGGTGGAGATCGCCGGAGCGGCCCTGCCGGGACGGCTCGCGCCCGTCTCGCTCACGCTGCCGCCGGGGGATCGGCTCCTGGTGACCGGACCCAACGGCGCCGGGAAGTCCACCCTGTTGCACGTGCTCGCGGGTGAACTGGAGCCCGCGCGGGGCAGCGTACGGACGCCGCCGTGGGTCGGACTGCTCCGGCAGGACGACCCGTGGCAGCGCGAACCGCGCTCCGTCGTCGAGGTGTTCGGCCAGGAGTACGCCGACCGGGTTGCGGAGGACGGACTGCTGGCCGCGGACGACCTCACCCGGCCCGTACGCGCGCTCTCGGCCGGCCTGCGCCGCAAGCTGGAGCTGGCCCGGCTGGTGGCGCGCCCCCTCGACCTGCTGCTGCTCGACGAGCCCACGAACCACCTGGCCCCGGCCGTGGCGGAGGAACTGGAGGCGGCCCTGGCCCACTTCGGCGGAACCCTGGTCCTCGTCACGCACGACCGGCGGCTGCGCGCGTCCTTCCGGGGACGGCGCCTGGAACTTCAGCGGGAGCCGGCCGCCGCGAGCCGCTGAGCCAGCGTACGCAGGTCGTCCGCGTCCAGGACCCGGTCCCCGAACCCGGGCAGCGGCACGTGCAGCGCCGCCGTCCAGTGGGCCGGGACCGCCCCCTGGCCGTACCGGGCCCCGGCCAGGGCACCCGTCACCGCGGCCACCGTGTCGGTGTCCCCGCCCAGGTCCACGGCGGCCCGTACCGCCTCGGCGAAGCCGGTGGTGGTCCGCAGTGCCCACACGGCCGAGCCCAGGCAGGGCCACACCGCTCCGTTGAACTCGGTGGCCAGCTCAGGATGCCAGTCGGGGGCGAGCACGCGACCGTAGCGCTCGCGGTGGTCCGGATGCACCGCGGCGAGCGTCGCGGGGAGGGCGGCCAGCGGGTCGGCCCCTTCCAGGGCGACGCGGACGAGCTCGTGCAGGATCGCGGTCCCCTCCCAGGCGGCCCGGTCGCCGTGCGTCAGGGCCGCGATCCGCCGGGCGGCTTCCATGGTCCCCTCCCGCCCGGCGGGGGCGAAGTAGACCGCCGAGGTGGCGGCCCGCATCAGGGAACCGTTGCCCGCCGCCCGCGCGTTGATCTGGAAGTGCAGGGCCGAGGCGAGCTCCCAGGACTCGCCGTTGGTCAGCACGTCCTCGGTCTGCAGCCCGATGTCCTTGGGCTGCCCGGCCGCCCAGCGCTGGAACCGGCCGAAGATGTCGGGGAGTTCGAGACCGCCGCACTCCAGCAGGGACTCCGCGACGAGGACGGCCATCTGCGTGTCGTCCGTGGCCTCGCCGGGGTCCCAGCCGCCGCCCCCGGCCATCTCCGCGCCGCGCGCGGTCAGTTCCCCCGCCGCCCCGAACTCGTAGGGAGCGCCCAGCGCGTCGCCCGCCGCCGAGCCGATGACGGTTCCCACGGTCCGGTCCAGCCGGGTGATCACCGGGCCTCCTCCTCGCACACGGACGCCAGCAGTTCGCGCGTGAAGCGGTCCAGGTCGTCCAGGCCGGCCGCCGCCAGGGTCGCCGGGGCGCCGGTCAGCAGGTGGGGGACGGCGCCGTGCAGGGCGAGGGTCAGCGCGCGGGCCCGCTCCGGCCCGGCGGCCAGGCCGGCCGCGCGCAGCAGGTGGGCGTGCGCCGTGAAATCCGCCGCCGCGACCGGGTCCAGCAGCTCGGCCAGCCAGGGCCGGCGCGCCGCCTCGGCCTGGAGCTCCAGATACGCCAGCACGCGGATGCGGCCGGGCCCGGCCGTGTTGCGCAGCAGCCCCGCGAGCAGAGCCGCGAGCTGCGCCGCGTTGCCAGGCCCCGGTCCGAGCCCCGGTCCGAGCCCCGGTCCGGATTCCGGTCCCGGTCCCGACTCCGGTCCCGGTCCGTGCTCCTGCCCGGCCCCCGCCAGGGTCTGCGCCAGCGCCCGGTACTGCTCCGCGCAGCGTTCGGCCGCGGCCCGCAGCAGGGCGTCGCGGGTCGGGAAGTAGTTCTTGGCGGTGCCCGCCGGCACGGCGGCGGCCGCGTCGACGGCCCGGTGCGTCAGCCCGCGCCCGCCCTCCTGCGCCAGTACGGCGATGGCCGCGTCCCGCAGCCGGTCCCTCCGGTCCTGATTCACGGTGCCACCCTAGCCACAACCGTGGTACCACAGATGTAGTACCACATCTGTGGTGGTTGTCGGCGTGCGGCGAAGGGGGCAGGGCCATGAGCGAAACGTCGAGCGGGCGGGGGCCGGGGCGCGGAGCGGGCACGGCCGTGGTCGTCGGCGCGGGGGTCGGCGGACTCGCCACCGCCGTCGGCCTGCGCCGTGCGGGCTGGGAGGTGACCGTCCTCGAACGGCGTACCGCGCTCGAACGCTACGGAACCGCCTTCGGGATCCACCCCACCGCCCAGACCGCGCTCGACCGGCTCGGCCTCGGCGACGCGCTGCGGGCGCGGGCGGTCCCGTACCGGGGAGCCCGGATCCGGCGCCCCGACGGGACGGTGCTGGCCGCCCTCCCGCTCGAACGGATCGAGCGCAGGGCGGGCCGCCCCGAACTGCTCATATCCCGGCCCCACCTGATCGACGCGCTGCTCGCCGCGCTCGACCGGCTCGGCGGCGAGCGGACCGAGCGCCGCCGCAGCGCCCAGCGCGTCGCCTTCGCCTCCCGGAACCTGCACCGCTTCATGACCGGCCGCCACCCGGCCCTGCGCGACGCGCTCGTCCGCCGTGCGGGAGCCGCGCTGCACCGAGTGGGCGAGGGACGGTGGCGGGCAAGCGGAACGTGAGTACGCTGCTACTCATGACGGGTCACCCTCCGGGTCCGCTCTGGGCGGGCCGCGCCTCCAACCGTGTGCAGTGGCTGCTCGCCGCCGTCGGTGCGGCCTGTCTGGCGCTCGGCGTCGAACTCGCCGTCGACTACGCCTGGACCGCCGGCATCATCCCGCTGCTCATGTCCGTGATCGGCTGCCTCGCCGTCGGGCTGCTCATCCTCTACGGCACCCTGGCCTTCGTGCACGTCGCCGTCACCGTCGACGCCGAGGCCATGGAAGTGCGCTGCGGCCACATAGGGGTGCCCCGCCGCAGGATCCGGCTCACGCAGGTCACCGCCGCCGAGTTCCTCCCCAGCATCACCCCGCAGCAGTGGGGAGGCTGGGGCCACCGCTGGCGCCCCGAGAAGGGCACCGCGATCATCGTCCGGCGCGGCGAGGGCCTGGCCCTCGTCCTCGACGACGGCAAGCGGTTCACCGTCACCGTCGACGACGCCGAGAACGCCGTCCGCGTCATCCGCGCCCACCTGCGCGCCCTCGCCCGGTAGAGGTGTCCTGCGGAGCGCGGCCGGGCGCTTACCGCTCCGCGAGGCGCGGGGACGTACACTCCGCCAGATGAGCAGCAGTGTCACCCGCGCGACCGGGAACGAGCCCTCGCAGTCCGCCGACGGGCCCCCGGCCGAGGCGGCCACGCCCCCCGCGACCGCCCGGTCCGCAGCGAACCGGAAGGGACCGTGGCTGCTGCGTGCCCTGCTCGCCGCCCTCTCGGGCGTGCTGCTCTACCTCAGCTTCCCGCCCCGCCCGCTGTGGTGGCTGGCCCCCTTCGCCCTCGCCCTGCTCGCCGGCTGCCTCCACGGCCGCCGCGCCCGGGCCGGCTTCGGCCTCGGGCTCCTCGCCGGACTCGGCTACCTGCTGCCGCTCCTCGTCTGGACCGGTGAGGAGGTCGGCCCGGTGCCCTGGCTGGCGCTGAGCACCCTCGAAGCCCTCCTCATCGGCCTCACCGGCCTCGGTATCGCCCTGGTCAGCCGGCTCCCGGCCTGGCCGCTGTTCGCCGCCGCCGTCTGGGTCGCGGGCGAGGCACTGCGGTCCCGGGCCCCCTTCGGCGGCTTCCCCTGGGGCAAGCTCGCCTTCGGACAGGCCGACGGCGTGTTCACCCCGCTCGCCGCCCTCGGCGGCACCCCCCTGCTCTCCTTCGGCGTCGCCCTCTGCGGATTCGGCCTCTACGAGGCCCTGCGCACCGCCCGCCGTCACCCCGGCCGCACCACCGCAGCGCTGACCGCGCTCACCGTCGCCGCCCCGATCGGAGTGGGCCTCGCCGCCCGCCCGCTGGTCTCCGACGCGGCCGAGGACGGCACCGCCGTGGTCGCCGTCATCCAGGGCAACGTGCCCCGCCTCGGCCTCGACTTCAACTCCCAGCGCCGGGCCGTCCTCGACAACCACGCCCGGCGCACCGTCCAGCTCGCCGAGGACGTCAAGGCCGGCCGCGCCCAGAAGCCCGACTTCGTCGTCTGGCCGGAGAACTCCTCCGACCTCGACCCGTACGCCGAGCCCGACGCCCACGACGTCATCGACCAGGCCGTCAAGGCCATCGGCGTGCCCGTCGCCATCGGCGCCGTGGTGGCCCCGGAGACGGGCCCGCTGCGCAACACGATGATCCTGTGGGACCCGGTCAAGGGCCCCACCGCGACCTACGACAAGCGCAAGATCCAGCCCTTCGGCGAGCGCATCCCGATGCGCTCCGTCGTCCGCCTCTTCAGCGCCGACGTGGACCGGGTGCGCCGCGACTTCGGTCCCGGCAAGGAGCCCGGCGTCTTCGACATGGCCGGCACCGGCGTCGGCATGGTCACCTGCTTCGAGGCCGCCTTCGACGACGCCGTCCGCTCCACCGTCCAGGACGGCGCCCAGGTGATCGCCGTACCGAGCAACAACGCCACCTTCGGCCGGACCCAGATGACCTACCAGCAGCTCGCCATGGACCGGATCCGCGCCGTCGAGCACAGCCGCACCGTCCTCGTCCCCGTCACCAGCGGGGTCAGCGCCGTCATCCGCCCCGACGGGAAGATCGTCTCGCAGACCAAGATGTTCACCGCGGACGCGCTGGTCGCCGAGATCCCGCTGCGCTCCGGCCGCACCCCCGCCACGGTCGTCGGTCCGCTGCCGGAGTACGCACTGCTCCTGCTGGCCGCGGGCGGCTTCGGGTGGATCCTGAACCGCCGGATCCGCTCGCCCCGCGACGCCTGAGGCCGGATTCGGTCCGGCGGCCTCGTAGGGTCGGGACATGACCACACCCGATTTCATCCGCCGGATCCGCGCCACCGCCGGGCACCAGCTGCTCCTGCTGCCCGGAGTCACGGCCATCGTCTTCGACGACCTCGGCCGGGTGCTGCTCGGCCGGCGCTCCGACACCGGGCAGTGGGCGGTGGTCGGCGGTATCGCCGAGCCGGGGGAGCAGCCCGCCGAGACCGCCGTGCGCGAGGTGTACGAGGAGACGGCGGTGCGCTGCGTCGTCGAGCGCGTGGTCCTCGTCCAGATGACTGAGCCGATGACCTACCCCAACGGTGACATCTGCCAGTTCCAGGACATCACCTTCCGCTGCCGCGCGACGGGCGGCGAGGCACGGGCCAACGACCACGAGTCCCTCGAAGTTGCCTGGTTCGAGGTGGACGCGCTGCCGCCGCTGGATCCCTTCGGCCTGGACCGGATCCACCGGTCCCTGATCGACGAGCCGACCTGGTTCGAGGCCCCCGCCGCTCTCACGTAGCTCCCGGACGGGCGGCGTGGGCTGCGCGGACGTGCACTGTAGGGTTCCGCTGATCCAAGGCGGTTGTCGGACAGTCGTACATTCGAGAGGGCGGTCGGGGCATGAGCTCGCGCAGTTCAGCCGGAGAGTCGCGGGCGGGCGGCCACGGCCGCGCGCCGGCCGGAGCGGTCCCCGGCGGGCGCCTGGCGGTCCTCGACGGAGTGCGGGTCCTCGCCGCGCTCGGCGTGCTCTTCTACCACTACTTCGCCCTCGAAAGCGCCTGGGGGAAAGCGCCCGCGGACATCTTCCCGAACGCCCACCGGCTCGCCGTCTACGGCTGGCTCGGCGTCGAGATCTTCTTCCTGGTCAGCGGGTTCGTCATCTGTATGAGCGCCTGGGGGCGCTCGGTGGGCGACTTCGCGGTGTCCCGGGCCTCCCGGCTCTTCCCCGCCTACTGGGCGGCCGTCGCCTTCACCTCCCTCGTCCTCTTCTCCTGGCCCGAGGTCAGGCAGGTCAACGCGTTCAGCGATGTCCTGGTGAATCTGTCGATGCTCCAGTCCGGCATCGGCGTCCCGAACATCGACGACGCGTACTGGACCCTCTTCGTCGAGCTCAAGTTCTACGTACTGTTCGCGGTCGTGGTCATGCGCGGCGTGACCTACCGCAACTGCGTCCTGTTCTGCGCGGCCTGGACCCTGGCCGGCGTCGTGGCGCCCACCGCCGACAACGGCGTGCTGTCCTTCTTCGCGGTCTCGACCTCGTCCCCGTACTTCATCGCCGGCATCGCCTTCTACCTGATGCGCCGGTTCCGGCCGAACGCCGTCCTGTGGGCCGTCGTCGGCGTCCAGTTCCTCCTCGCGCAGCACCACGTGCACGCCCGTATGATCTCCAGCCTGGGCCGGGCCGCCACCGACCGGACGCCCGCCTGGCCCGCCCACCTGGTCATCGTGCTGGGCTTCGCCCTGATGGCGGCCATAGCGCTCGGCGCCCTCGACGGCGTCCGGTGGCGCTGGCTCCCGCACGCCGGAGCGCTCACGTACCCGCTCTACCTGATCCACATGATGGCCGGGCTGACCTTCATCCATCACTTCCGCCGCGACGTGGCGCCCGTACCCCTGGTCATCGGCGTGACCGCCGCGATGCTGCTGCTCGCCTGGCTCGTCCACCGGCTCGTGGAACGCCCGCTCGGCCGACGCCTGCGCGACCGGCTGCGCAGCGGGGTGGAGGACATCCGGTCGGCCACCCCGGCCGGCCCGTCGATCGACCGGCTCCCCGCCCAGCCCTCGGCACCCGGCGCGGAACGCATTCCGGCCGGCCGCTAGGCCGATCTATAGGCCTCAGGACCGTGCCTCCCGGTACAGCCGCACCGCCCGGTCGCCCATGACCGCGCTGTACGAGATCTCCGGGACGCTTCCGCCGCCCTCGTAGCCGCCGAGTACCCCGGCCAGTGCCCCGTTCACCAGCCAGGGGCTGCCGCTGGTGCCGCCGGTGAGGTCCGGGCAGCCGATCCGGCGCTGGGTCGCGGAGAGCAGGCCGGTGGTGTTCGCGCAGCGCACCGGGGCCTCCAGGGTCCGCGGGTAGCCGATGATCGTCACCCTGGCGTCGTCCGGCTGCTCGGCGGCGACCGGGAAACCGCCCACGAGGTCCTCCACGGTCCCGGTCCGCCCGCCGTCCACCGGGGCCACCGTCGCGAAGGCGATGTCGTCGTCCGGGTCCTGGCCGTCCGTCCAGCCCGGTGCGATGTACGCGCCGGTGAGCTTCCAGAATCCGTACGGGGCCTTGCCGTCGCGGTAGCCCGGCGCGAAGACGGTGGTGTCCGGGCTCTCCAGGCAGTGCGCGGCGGTGGCGATCACATCGCCCTGCTCGCTGTGCACCACGGCGGCGGTGCAGTGATGCCCGCCGCCCTGCCCGCCCGCGAAGAGCGCGCCCACCCGGTCGGTGGTGGCGCCGGGCAGCGCCCACGCGGTGACGCCCAGCGGTGGTCCGGCGGCGGCGTCGGGCAGGTCCACGCCGACCAGCGCGGCCATCGCGGCCAGTGCGAGCAGGATCCGGGACGCCCGCCGCGCACGGATGCGCCGGGCCGGTCGGAGGAGCGTGGAGTGGATCATTTTTCCACCCTGCCCGCCGAACCTATGTCCGGAGGATGGTGTTCCGTATGAATCCCCTGTGAATCCTGTGAAGCTCATGTGAAGGCCGGGGCATGCCCGGACAGGCCCCGCTATGTCGGATGTAGACAGCCGATCGGCGGCTATCCGAGCCGCTCGTACACCGTCACCCGGCGCCCCCGCACCTGCCGGTCCGCCACCACCGCGAAGTGCTCCCGCAGGACCGCCGCCTTGGCCCGGTCCCGCTCCGCCGACGGCGGCTTCGCCACCTTCTCCGCGTCCGTCACCAGCAGCACCCGCCGCTGCCCGAGCAGCGCCGCCCGGATCCGCGCGGGCTCCGCCTCCTCACCTTTGAGGGTGGCCGAGGCGGCCGGGGACGCGGCCAGCGCCACATCGGCCAGGCCCCCGAAGGCACCGGGCGAGACCAGCGCCGTGTCCCGCCGAGCGGCCGGCACGAACACCACCGCGTCCCCGTCCCGCTTCAGCCCGGCCACCTCGCCGGCCACCGCGAGCACGTCGTCGATCCGGCTGGCCGGAGCCCGCTTGGCCAGTTCCACCGGCAGCAGGGCCAGCACCGAGACCCCGACCACGCCCGGCACCAGCAGACCCGCCGCCGTCGGGAGGCGGGGCGCGCAGGCCCGTACGGCGGCGCCCAGCGCAGCGCCGATCAGCAGCGCCAGCCCCACCATGCTGAACAGCACGTACCGGTCCTGGAACAGCGGCTGCACCAGGGACAGACCGATCAGCCCGAGCTGCGGCACCGCCAACAGCGGCAGGCCGACCGCGGCCACCGACAGCGCCTTGCGGCCCGGCCGGACAGACCGGTCCGGCCGGTCCGGCCGGTCCGCCCACGCGCCCAGCCCGCCGATCGCCAGGAGTATCCCCGGCCCGATCAGCATGGGCCAGCCCAGCGGCGGTATCCAGGACACCTGGTCGGACTGGCCGCGGCTGAACAGGATCAGCGGCAGCGCCCCCGCCACCGCGCCCGAGCCGTACGCCGCCCAGCGCAGCCACACCCGCCGCCCGGCCCGCACCCAGCCCAGGGTGGCCGCGTGCGCGGGCAGGACCAGCAGGGACAGCCAGTTCAGCAGGGCGCACACCAGCACGGTGATCCCGTACGCCGCCCAGCGCGGCCAGGCCCGCCGGCCCGGCCCGCGCTCCAGGAGCGAGACCAGCAGCAGCGTGGAGAGCCCGGCCCCCGCCGCGACCAGCGCGTACGGGCGGCCCTCCTGGAGGTAGAACTGGACCGCGGGCAGCAGCCCGAGGGCCAGCCCGCCGCCCAGCCCCGCCCAGAACCCGGCCAGGCGCCGCCCGATCAGCGCCACGCACGCCGCGGTGGCCGAGACGGCGAGTACCGACGGCAGCCGCAGGGTCGCCGTACTCGCCCCGAAGACCTCGAAGAGGCAGTGCATCAGCAGGTAATAGAGCCCGTGCACGGCATCCACGTTCGCGAGCATCGCCCATATCTCACCCGCCGACCGCCCGGCCACCTGCCAGGTCGCCGCCTCGTCCCGCCACACGCTGTCCTGCCGGGAGAGCCCCCACAGACCGAGCCCCAGGGTCCACAGCAGGGGGACCAGCCACACCACGACGCGCCGACTTCGGGATTCAGGCGGGGCGGATATGTCGGAAGGCATGAAGGTGCGCGGATCCTCGGTGCGGGGCGTCGGCGGAAAGCACCAGTCTATGGACGCCACGGACGGTTTCCGGACCGGGTGTTGTGCACCACGGAGCGTGATCGTGCGGCCCCCCGCCCCTAGCCTCGCCGCAGGAGCACGAACGAGGGGCGGTACCCGGTGAACTGGCTCATCCACGACTACCGCGAGAGCGATCTCGCAGCGGTGGTCCATCTGATCGACACCACGGCCGAACTCGGACAGGAGTCCGTCTTCTCGCTCGCCGAGTGCATCAGCGCGCTGACCGACCGTCAGCCCTGTGTGGTCGCCGTCCACCAGGGCGTCCCCATCGGCGCGGCGCTCGCCTGCGTCACCGGCGAACGGGCCTGGGTCATGCGCATCGCGATCGCCGCCGGCTGGCGCGGCCGCGGCCTGGCCAGCGCCCTGCTCGTCGAACTGGAGCGACGGCTCATCGCCGCGCGCGTCGGCCGCATCGCGTACGTCCTGCCCGAGGAGGACATGCTCGGCGAGGGCCTCCTCAACGCCGGATACACCCGTCAGCCGGCCGTCGCCTACTTCGAGAAGACCGAGCCGCTGCACGGACCGGCCGCAGGCCTCCTCGACGACCTCGGCGGCCGCTTCCTGCCCAATGACCTGTGGACCAAGGTCGCCGGCATGGAGAAGGAGAAGGAGCTCATCGAGCGGCGTGTGGTGCTGCCGCTCGCCGAGCCCGAGCGGGCCGCCTCGCACGGGGTGCGGCCGCCGCGCGCCATCACCCTCTTCGGCCCGCCCGGTACCGGCAAGACCACCTTCGCCCGGGCCATCGCCTCCCGGCTCGGCTGGCCCTTCGTGGAACTGCTGCCCTCCCGCCTCGCCGACGAGGGCAATCTGGCGGCCGCGCTGCGCGACGCGTTCGCCCGGATCGCAGAGCTGGAGCGCGTACTCGTCTTCATCGACGAGGTCGAGGAGATCGCACCGGTGCGTACCGAGCCCGCGCAGCCCGGCGGGATCCACGGGGTGACGAACGAGCTGCTGAAACTGATACCGGGCTTCCGGGAGGGCGACGAGCGGCTGCTGGTGTGCGCCACCAACTCCATCCGCTCCCTCGACCCGGCCTTCCTGCGGCCCGGGCGCTTCGACTACCTCATCCCGATCGGCACCCCGGACGCCGGGGCGCGCGCCGCCATCTGGTCCCGCTACACGGCGGGCCGCGCGGACGTCGACGTGAACGCCCTGGTGGCGGCCACCGAGCTGTTCACGCCGGCCGACATCGAGCACGCGGCGCGGATCGCGGCGCAGGTGTCCTTCGAGCGGGACCTGGAGGCGGTGGGCGCGCGGGGCGCGGCGGCCGCGCAGCTGGGCGCGACCACGGAGGACTACCTGGCGGCGGTCCGGCAGTGCCGGCCGACGGTGACCCCGGCCATGACGGGAGAGTTCGAGGCGGACATCACCGCGCACGCCCGGTTCTGACCCCGGTCGGAGCCCCCTGATTTCCGTCCCCCGGTTGCGGCGGGGACGGAAGACGAAACGGCCCGCGGCCACTCCCCAAAGGGGCCGCGGGCCTCCCGCGCGGACGCGGCAGCCGCCGGGACGGCCACGTTCCGGTGGGGGTGTACGCCGGCTGGAACGTCAACCAGCGGGCCGCGGGGCCGCGCTTCGGCCGGACGGCCGGACCTCCCTCGGCCGAACGGCCGAGGCCCGGCTTCGGCTACCGTCGCCGCATGGGCTTCGTCATCTTCATGACCCTTCCCGGTCTGGCTCTGGTGCTCACCGCCGTGGCCTTCCTCGACCTGGCACTGGTCCGCGCCGGGCTGCTGCCCTGGCGGTGGAACGGCCGCCAAGGACAGATATCCGCCACCGGCTTCGAGCAGCTGCACGCCAGCTTCTCGCCGGGCAAGCAGAACGAGCTCAAGGAACGGCAGAGCGCCCTCGTCATGCGCGACGACGAGGAGGACGGCGCACCGCCGCGCACCCGGGTCTACCTCGACGGCGGACTCGCCGTCATCCGGCTGCCCGGCACGATCCGCAAGAGGCGGCCTACGGGGAACAGCGGTACGTGAAGTCCACCGCGGCCGTGCGCTGACCGGGCGACACCAGCTGCAGCTCCGCCTTCGCCGGGTAGCTCCCCCTGCCCTGGAAGGTCCACAGCAGGTGCAGCCGGGCTTCCCGCTGCCCGCGCGGCACCCGCTCGGTCAGCTGCTCGGACCGGGTGCCGTCGCTGCGCACCCACCGGTAGGTGAGGATGCCCGGGCGCCCGTTGGTCGCCACCACGGCCACCACGTCGGCCGCCGCGTCACAGGCCGGGCCCCTGGGATCGGTGCTCACGGCCACGTCCCGGACCTCGATGCCGGGCCCCAGCCGTTGCCATCCGAGGTACGCGAGGACCGCGGCCAGGACGAGCGCCGCGAGGGCGTACCGCCGCAGACCGGCCAGGCGGCGCCGCCGGGGCGGCGGTACGACGGCCATCGAGACGTCGACGGGGAACGGCGCGGGCATGGCCGCGGTGACCCCGGGCCCGAACCGGAGCACGGAGCCCTCGACCCGGTCGGGGGCCACCTCCTCGGGAGCCATCCTCTTGGTCGTGTCCGGGGGACCGCTGAACCAGTGGCTGCCGAGGACGGTGGCGCTGTAGTCGTCGCCCTCGGGGGCGCCGGAACCGCTCATCGGGGCACCTCCTGGCAGCGCAGCAGGTACTGCGAGGCCGACGCGGACTTGTTTCCGGCGGTGGGCTTGGTGGTGACCCGGACCCCGCCGTAGCAGCCGCGGTCGCGTGTGAAGGTGTGCGACCTGACCTGGGTGGCCGTCGAGCCGGCCGGGACGACGAACGACTCCGTGCCGTCGGGGACGGAGTAGGAGCCCTGCGCGCCGCCCAGGAACCACTCCACCGTCACGGTGACCGAGCCGGTGCCCTGGGAGGTGACCGAAACCGTCGCGTCGCCCCGGTAGACGCCGGTCTTGAGCGACACGGCGACGTCCGTGACCTTCAGCGTCGGCGTCGGCGTGGGCGTCGGGGTCGGCGTGGGCGGCCAGCTCACCGTCGGCTTCGGGGTGGGGCTCGTCGACCACGACGGAGAAGGCGACGGGGACGCGGACGCGGACGGCGAAGGGCTCGGGGACGCCGAGGGGCTCGGACTCGGCGAAGGGGAGGCGGAGTCCGTCGGGCTCGGGCTCGTGCTCGGTGTGGCCGAGCCGGGCGGGGCCGCGCTCGTCGTGGCGAAGGCGCTCACCGCCGACGCCGCGCCGGGGGCCGCGCCGATCGCGTCCGTCGTCAGGACCAGCACGGTTCCCAGCACCAGCGCCACGCCCGCCGCGAGCCAGCCGCGGCGCCCCGGTGCCCAGCCGGAACCGCTGGGCACCTTGGTCGTGGCGAACGCCGTGGTACCCGCCGCCGGGCCCCCCGCCGAGGGGAACAGCAGCGGCAGCAGGGCGGCCAGCGCCGCCAGCTTGCGCTGTCCGCGCTCCTCCCACTCGGGCCCGTACGCCGCCAGCGCCACGCCCTCCAGCTCGGCCACGAACGCCTCGGCGTTCTCCGGCCGCTGCTCGGGAGCCTTCGCGAGGCCGCGCCGGATCAGCGGACGGACGGGCTCGGGCGCTTCCGTCTCGGGTACCGGCGCCTCGATGTGCTGGACGGCGAGCTCGGCGAAGTTCTCCCCGTCGTAGGGCTTGCGGCCGGTGAGGCACTCGAAGAAGGTCGCCGTCGCCGCGTACACGTCGGCCGCGGGCGAGGCCGGCCGGCCCTGCCACTGCTCGGGAGCCATGTAGGCGGGGGTTCCGGCCACGCCGGGCGTGCTGCCCCGGTTCGCCGCGATCCCGAAGTCCACCAGCTTCGACGAGCCGTCCGGTGCGACCAGTACGTTCTCCGGCTTGTAGTCCCGGTGGACGACGCCCGCCCGGTGCGCCGCCGCAAGCCCGAGCAGGGACCCCTTGAGGACCACCAGCGCGGCCTCGGCGTCGGCCCGCCCGGACTGCTTCAGCAGAGCGCGCAGGGAGATGCCGTCCACCAGCTCCATGACGATGGCCGCGCCGCCGGTCGCCTCCACGTACTCGTACAGCCGGACCACGTACGGGGTCTCCAGCCCGCCCAGGAGGCGGGCCTCGGCCCGGAACTCCCCGACGAACGCCGGATCCCGGCGCAGCCGGTCGCTGAGGTACTTCACCGCGACCGGGGTGCCCGTGCCGTCGTGGACGGCGAGGACCACGCGGCCGCTGCCGCCCGAACCGAGCTCACGGACCTCGGTGTAACCGGGGACCGACCATGCCGCCCGCGTGTCGTTCATCGTTCCTGCCCCCTGCCTGCCGTGTGGTGCCGCCGCATCGCTCGGACGACCGGTCCCGGACCGGCGTCCACCGGCCCTCCCCGGACCGGACGCCCTCTGGGACGTGGTTTCCGCCGTGGCCGGTTCCCACCCACGGCGGACGGCTCAGGCCGCGGCCGACAGGGCTCCGATCATGGCGTGCAGCCGGTCGGCCGCCGCCCGCCCGAAGGCCGGATCGTTGATGTGCGTGTCGTAGTCGTAGAGCCTGATGGCACTGCCCCGCAGGCCCTCGCGCAGTGCCGAGAACAGGGCCCGGTCCGCGCCGGCGTCATGGTACGGCCCGCCCGGCGCGCCGAGCGTGGACAGTCCACGGAGCGGGACGCAGACCGCCGTGGGGCCGTTCGCCACGCGCAGTTTGGCGGCGACCCGGCGGCCGAGCTCCGCGCATTCGGCCGTGGTCGTGCGGGTCACAGTGATGGACGGATTGTGGACGTGGACGCCCCGGTCGCGGACCTGCCGGGGCAGGCTCTCCAGCGGGCCGAACTTCACCATGTCCAGCGCCCCCAGGCTCACCACCTGCGGGATTCCGGCCCGCCCGGCGGCGCTGAGCCGGTCCGGGCCCGCGGTGAGGATGCCCCCGCACAGGTCGTCGGCGAGCTCGCTGAGGGTGAGGTCGAGGACGCCCGCGAAGATCCCCTGGCCGGCCAGGGTCTCCAGGGTGCGGCCGCCGGTGCCGCTGACGTGGAAGACCAGCACCTCGTAGCCGAGGTCCGTCAGCCGCTCGCGCGCCGCGTCCACCCCGGCCGTGGTCACGCCCGCCATGCTCGCCGCGACCAGGGGGCGGCCGCCCGCGCCCAGCCGGGGCGGGTGGCCCTGCGCGGAGGTGCGGGCGTAGGCCCGGGCCATCCCGGTGACCGCCGCCACGGCGTTCGCCAGGACCGGTGCGGAGATGCTGTTGATCCCCGCGATGTCCACCACGCTGTACATCATGGTGATGTCCGAGGAGCCCACGTAGGGGCGGACGTCCCCGGACGCCATGGACGAGACCATCAGTTTTGGTACGCCCAGCGGCAGGGCGCGCATCGCCCGGGTGGCGATGGAGGTGCCGCCGCTCCCGCCGATGGCGAGCACCCCGTGCAGCCTGCCCTCGGCGTGCAGGCGTAAGAGGGTCGCCTCCGCGCCCCTCGCCATGGTGGTCACGGCCGCACCCCGGTCGGCGGCCGTGCGCAGTTCCGACAGTTCCGTTCCGGCAGCCCGGGCCACCGCGTCACGCGGTACGTCGGCGGGCACCCGGGGTTCGCCCATGATTCCTGTGTCGACCAGTACCACTTCGACGCCGGCGCGCAGCAGCCTCTCGCGCAGCCAGCCGTACTCCACACCCTTGGTGTCCAAGGTTCCCACCAGCACGACGTTCGTCATGTGTGCAATGTCCATGCAGGTAAGGGTGTTGGCAAGTGAAAGTGTGGGTCAAACCTTCAGGAGCTCCAACAGTCTCTCCAGGAAGGGGAGTTGGGAGGGCATGAGCATGTTTCGCGCCAGTGGTGGAGCGAACCAGGCCACCCGGTCCAGCTCGGGGAACTCCTGGACGTTCCCGGAGTGCGGAGGCCACTCCATCGAGAAGGTCCCGGGCACCATCAGCGCGGGGTCGAGATCCGCCTCCACCGCCCAGATGGTCACCAGCTTTCCGCTGGTCAGACGTACCTCGCCCAGCGGAAGGTACTCGCCCTCCGGCGGGGGCAGCCCGATCTCCTCGGTGAACTCGCGGCGGGCCGCGTCCCGCGGAGTCTCCTCCGGCCCGTATTCACCCTTGGGGATGGCCCAGTCCCCGGTCACCCGCCCGGCCCAGAGCGGGCCGCCCATATGTCCGAGGAGTACCTCGACACCGGGCTCCGGCTCCGGACCGGTCCGCCGGAAGAGGAGCAGTCCGGCACTGCGTTTGTGCGTCATGGGTACATCCATGCCCCGTACGGACCCGGGCCAGTGATGCGGGTACAGGTTCTGCAGTCAGTGGTCAGTGGTCAGTGGTCGTGCGGGCCCTGCCGGTGGACCGGACCGTGCGCGTCCGCGCAGTGCGCGTCGGACGGGCCCCCGCCCGCGCGGCCGACCGTGAGCAGGGAGTCCTGCACGTGGTCCACCTGGAGGGTGGTGTGCGTGATCCCGTACTCCTTGTCGAGCAGCTGCTCCAGGTCCCGGCGGACGGCGTGGCAGTCGCCCGCCGGCTCCACCAGCACGTGCGCGGACAGTGCCGCCTGGCCCGAGGTGATCGTCCAGATGTGCAGGTCGTGCACCTCGGTGACGGGCGGGTGCCCGACGAGGCGGTCGCCGACCGCGTCCGGGTCCACATGGGCCGGGGCGGCCTCCAGGAGGATCCGGCCGGACTCGCGGACCAGCCCGTAACCCGCCTTGATCATCAGCATCACCACGACCAGCGTGGCGATCGCGTCCGCCTGCCGGAAACCGGTGGTCAGCACGATCAGACCGGCGATCGCGGTGCCGATGAAGGCGAAGAGGTCGTTCAGGATGTGCTGGTAGGCGCCCTCGACGACGAGCGCCGAACGGTTCGCCCGGGAGATGCACCAGGCCGCGGCCACATTGACGGCGATGCCCGCGAGCGCCGTCACCACGACCAGCCCGCCCTCCACGGGCGGCGGGTCCATCAGCCGCCGCACCGCCTCGTACGCCAGCCAGACCGCCAGCAGGATCAGCGTCAGCCCGTTCGCCTGGGCGGAGAGTATCTCCGCCCGCTTGAGGCCGTACGTGAATCCGCCGCGGGCGGGGCGCGCGGCCAGCCGCATGGCGATCAGCGCCAGGATGATCGAGACCGCGTCGGTCAGCATGTGGGCCGCGTCGGAGATCAGTGCCAGCGAGTTGGCCATGACGCCGACGATCACCTCGACGGCCATGAACCCGCCGATCAGGGCGAGCGCGATCGCCAGCCAGCGCCGGTCGGCGTCGGCCGCCACGCCATGGCTGTGCCCGCCGGGACCGTGGCCATGGTCGTGGCCCGCGGACCCGTTGCCGCGTCTCTTGCCGTTCCCGTTCCCGTTCCCGTGGCCGTCGTGCGCGTGGTCGTGCCCACTCATGGCGTCCCCCGTCTCGTCGCGGCGCCCGTGTGTTCGGGTCCGTCGCGTGAAGTGAAGCGCACCCCGGCGGGATCGGCAAAGGCTGCAACGGGGACCGTTGTCATTACCCATAAGAGGGCTCTGACCTGCGATGATGTCCGACCGGTGCCAGACCTTCGCGATCGTGGGAAAATCTGGTCATGGTCCAGCGCCCAAGTGTGCCGACCGCGCCCCAGCTCGTCCTGGTGACCGACTGGGGCGCCACCGAGATGGATCCCGACCGGATCTACCACGTCGGTCGGGACCCCCTTTGCGAGATCTGCCTCGACGACGCCCGCGTCTCCTGGCACCACGCGATCCTGCGCCCGGACGGCGACCACTGGACGCTTGAGGACGAGGACAGCACCAACGGCACCTTCGCCGACGGTCACCGCGTCCACGAGTGGAGCGTCGGCGTCGGCACCGAGCTGCGCTTCGGCAGCGTCCAGGACGGACCGCGCGCCGCCGTCATCAGTCCTGCGCCGCCGGCGCCCGCACCACCCCCCGCGCCCGGCACCGGCCGTCCCTCCCAGGTCGCGAACCCGGCCATGACCGGCACCTTCCGGCAGCCGACGACCGTACGTCCGCTGCCCGTCCGCACCGCCGTCCGCATCGGCCGCGCCCCCGACAGCGACCTGGTCGTCGACGACCTCACCGTGTCCCGCCGCCACGCCGAGCTGCACGCCCTCGCCGACGGCAGCTACCAGATCGTCGACCTCGGCAGCCACAACGGCACCTACCTCAACGGCGCCGCCGTGACCCGGGCCACCCCCGTCACCGAGGGCGACATCGTCGGCATCGGCCACTCGGTCTTCTGCCTCGTCGGCGACCAGCTGCAGGAGTACGTGGACACCGGAGAGGTCTCGCTCGACGTCCAGGGCCTCACCGTCGCCGTCGACCGCGGCCGCAAGACCCTCCTCGACCAGGTCTCCTTCCCGGTCGGCGCCAAATGCCTGCTCGCCGTCGTGGGCCCCAGCGGAGCCGGCAAGTCCACCCTGCTCGGCGCCCTGACCGGCCTGCGCCCCGCCGACCAGGGCACCGTCCTGTACGACGGACGCGACCTCTACCGCGACTACGCCGAACTGCGCAGCCGCATCGGCCTCGTCCCGCAGGACGACATCCTGCACTCCCAGCTCACCGTCCGGCGCGCCCTCACCTACGCCGCCGAACTGCGCTTCCCGCAGGACACCGCCAAGGCCGAACGCCAGGCCCGGGTCGACGAGGTGATCGGTGAACTCGGCCTCGAACAGCGCGCCGACCAGCCCATCCACAGCCTCTCCGGCGGCCAGCGCAAACGCGTCTCCGTCGCCCTGGAACTGCTCACCAAGCCCTCCCTGCTCTTCCTGGACGAGCCCACCTCCGGACTCGACCCAGGCATGGACCGCTCGGTGATGAACATGCTGCGCGACCTCGCGGACGACGGCCGCACGGTCATCGTCGTCACCCACAGCGTGCTCAACCTCGAAGGCTGCGATCGCCTCCTGGTCCTGGCGCCCGGCGGGCGCATCGCGTACTACGGCGCCCCCGGGGAGGCCCTCGACTTCTTCGGCTTCGAACAGTGGCCCGAGGCCTTCGAAGCCTTCGAGAACCAGCGTGACCGCGACTGGGCCGGGGAGTACCGGGCCTCGCCGCTGCACCGCCGCCACGTCGACGTCACCGCCGGCCGGCCCCCGCTCACGGCGCAGGCCGAACGGGCCGCCGGCATCCCGCCGCAGCCACCGCCCAAGGCCCAGAGCTGGGGCTCCCAGCTCTCCACCCTGATGCGCCGGTACGCCGCCGTGCTCAGGTCCGACCGCACCTTCCTGGTCATCATGGTCGCGCTGCCCTTCGTCATGGGCGCCATGACCCGCGCACTGGCCGGCAACTCCCTCAACGCCGAAACCGCGCTGAACGCCCTGTTCATCCTGTGCGTGGGCGGAGTCCTGATCGGCGCCGCCAACGCGGTGCGCGAACTCGTCAAGGAACGCGTCATCTACCAGCGCGAGCGCTCCGTCGGCCTGTCCCGGTCGGCCTACCTGATGTCCAAGGTGGTCGTCCTCGGCGCGATCACCGTCGCCCAGGCCGTGGTCCTGACCCTCGTCGGCCTCGCGGGCGTCACGATCAATGCCCCCGGCGGCCGCGGCCTCTTCATGCCACCACTGATCGAGATCACCCTCGCCGTCGCCCTGCTCTCCGTCACCGCGATGCTGCTCGGCCTGCTGATCTCCGCCCTGGTGTCCAAGGAGGAGGTCACCATGCCGCTGCTGGTCCTCCTCACGATCGTCCAGGTCGTCTTCTGCGGCTCCCTGCTCAAACTCACCGGCGTCCCCGTCATCGAACAGCTGGCCTGGTTCGTGCCGGCCCGGTGGGCCATGGGAGCGATGGCGGGCACCATCGACCTCGGCGCGATCGTGCCCGGCAAGATCACCCAGGACCCGCTGTTCGACCACGAGGCCCACCTGTGGCTCCTCGAAATGGGCATGCTCGTCGTCCTGTGCGTGCTGTTCGGCGTGCTGGTCGTCCGGCTGCTGCGACGCCACGAGCCGACCATCATGCGGAAGTAGGCCTCATGAGCAGCCCGCTCGGACCCGGAGGCGAGGTGGCGGACTTCCGGCCCACCCATGTGGTTCCCCAGGAGGGCCTGCCCGCCTGGGAGGGCCCCGACGTCACCCGGCCGACCGTGCCCCTGGACGCCTTCCTGCCCGTGCAGCTGCTGTCCCGGCGCGGGGAGTGGGCGGAGGTCCTGTGCGCCAACGGGTGGTCCGCCTGGGTGGACGGGCGGCTGCTGGTCGCCGTGCCTTACCCGCCGCCGACGGCCGGGGGACGGCCCCCGGTCCGCTCCGAGGACCCGCGGCCGCTGCTCACCCGCGGCTCCGAGGCCCTGGAACGCTACCGGCGGGCCGTGGACGAGCTCGCCTCTGGACGGATCGACGCCGACGCCTTCCGCCGCTCGGTGCGCGGGCTGCGGGCCGGGGTGGTCATCGACGGGGAGTCGGTGTGGCTCTACGACGAGAAGTCGGGCCGCTGGCTGTACGACGACGGGGACCGCATGACGACCTACGCGGTCGTCGCCGGACCGGGCGGCCCGTCCGCGCCCGAACCCGCGCCGCCACCGCCCGCGTCGCCGCCCGCGGACACGGATCCGGGCGGCGGGGCGGCCGTACGCAGGGAACCGCCACCGACCGACGCGGTCGGAGTCCCGCGCGAAGCCCCCGGGAAGCAGCCCGACCGGGCGGCGGCCCATGACCCGACGCGGATCGTGGACACCCGCGACCCCGGAGGCGGCTGACGGTGGACGAGGAACGGGCGGAGCGCGCCGGCGGATCCCCCACCGACCTGCGCGGGCAGCAGATCGCCGGGTACCTGGTGGAGAGCGAGATCGGGCGCGGCGGCATGGCCGTCGTCTACGAGGCGCGGGACCTGCGCCTCGACCGGCGGGTGGCACTGAAACTGCTGGCCCCCGAGCTGGCCCGGAACGACACCTTCAGGAGGCGGTTCGCCCACGAGTCGAAGGTGGCCGCGACCATCGAGCACCCGCACATCGTGCCCGTGTTCGAGGCGGGGGAGGCGGACGGACTGCTCTACATCGCGATGCGCCTCGTCGAGGGACCGGACCTGCGGGTGATGCTCGACCGGACGGGCCCGCTGCCGGTGGAGACGGCCGCGCGGATCGCCGGCCAGGTGGCCTCCGCGCTGGACGCCGCCCACGCCCACGACCTGGTCCACCGGGACGTGAAACCGGGCAACATCCTGATCGCCCCGGGCACGGACCGGGACCACCCGGAACACGCCTACCTCACGGACTTCGGGCTGACGAAGAAGTCGCTGTCGCTGACCGGGTTCACGACCGACGGGCAGTTCGTCGGGACCGTGACCTACGTGGCGCCGGAACAGATCTCCGGGAAGCCGGTGGACGGCCGCTGCGACGTCTACAGCCTGGGGTGCGTCGTCTACGAGGCCCTCGCCGGGGAGCCGCCCTTCCAGCGGGACGACGACATCGCCCTGCTGTGGGCCCACCAGTACGACCCCCCGCCACCCCTGAGCTCGCGGCGGCCCGGGCTGCCGGCGGAGGTGGACGCGGTCCTGGCGAAGGCGCTGGCCAAGTCGCCGGACGACCGGTGGAACAGCTGTCTGGAGTTCACCGGAGCCCTGCGTCGGGCGGGGGAGGGCGCCCGGCCGCCGACGGCGGGTGAGGTGGGCGGGACGGTGGACGAGGCGGCAGGAGGCGCGGTGCAGCCCGCGCGGCCCGAGTTGCCCGCCCCGCCGCCGGTGCCGCCGTGGGCCCTGCCGGTGTTCCGCCTGCCGGCCTCCAGAGGGACGGCCTGAGCCGCTCCCGGCCTGTCCGGCCCGTTCGGCCTGTCCGGCCCGTCCGGCCCGTTCGGCTATTCGGGTGTCGCGCGGGTCGTGGGGGCCGGTTCGTCGACCCGCCCGCCGCGGTGCAGCGGACGGGCCAGCAGGGCGCCCAGGAATCCCGCCACCGCGCCCCACAGGAGCCCGAGACCGACATTGCGCCACAGCACGGGCTGCAGCTGGACCTGGCCGCCGAGGCCGTCCACGTCACCGATACCCAGCAGGGAGAGGCCGAACTGCGCCTGGATCCGGCCCAGCAGGCACACCGCCAGGGTCGCCAGGGCCAGGGCCACCCCCAGATGGAGGGCGTGCTGCCAGGGGCGGACGTGGGCGGGGGAGCGTACGGCGGCCAGTACGCCCGTGCCGAGCAGCAGGACGGCGGCCACCACCACCAGCCACCAGGCCCGGGAGTCCTGCTCCGCGAGCGCAGCCACGTCGATCCGGGACGGGTCGGAGCCGCGCAGGACCTGGTCCAGCAGCTGCGGCATCGGCAGCCCGAAGGGTCCCTCGACGTTGCCCTCCCAGGCGCCGCCGAAGCCCAGGGTGAGCGCGAGCCAGACGAGGTTCGGCAGCCCGAGCAGGATCACGGCAAAGGTCCGGTCGGCGTGGCCCTGGGTGGCGGCCACGACCACGCCGACCCCGATGCCGAGGACGACGTAGGCGAGGAGCAGCAGCATCGTGGCGAAGGCGGCGGGGCGCAGCGCCGTGTGGAAGCGGACCAGCCGGGCCGGCAGCGGGGCGCGCCGCGAGACCAGCAGGGCGATCAGCAACAGGCCGAGGATCCACAGCAGTCCGTACAGGAGGGTGGCCGGCAGGTCGGCCTGGAAGCCCACCGTGGGTGCGGAGTCCAGGAGTTCGGTGATGGTCCCGATGGGGGAGTCGCCGGTGGAGATGCCGAAGGTCTCGCGGGCGAGGAAGGCGGCGCCGGTCAGGGCGAGCAGCCACAGCACGACCAACGGGACCGCGCGGCCGACGAGTTCGCGGGGCCGGGCCACGGCCCGGTTGTGCAGGGGGCGCAGGAAGAGGTAACCGGTCACGAGGGCGCCGGCCAGGCTCACCGAGAGGGGGACCACCGACAGGCTCACCTCCGCCCCCGCCAGTGAACCGGCACCGCCCGACACCTCCAGCGAACCGCCCGCCGCCATCACCACGACTCCGGCGACCACATGCGGGAACGCGCCGCCCGGAAGGCCGCCCGCGCCCGCGCACATCAGCCCGGCGGCGGCGACCGCGCCCATCACCACGAATCCCGCGATGACGGCGACGAGGGCGTCCCGCCATGCCCTCGCGGAGCCCCCCGACGATGACGATCCAGGCGTCCGACTCACCCTGCCACCGTGACATCCCCGGCTTGCGGGCACCACCCGGACGGCGCACACAATGGTCCCCGGGGAACTCACTCCTCCTGGGAAGAAGAGCCCGTGACCACACAGCCCTCCGGCCGACCGCCATCTTCAGAACGCCCCACCGGGCCGCCTTCAGGCCCGCTCTCGGGCGGGCAGCAGGGTCCTCCGCCACCGCCGCCGCCGGCGCCGCCGGGTGGGCCCGGAGGATCGGCTCCGGGACCGGCCGGAGGTCCCTGGTGGCGCTCGGTGCCACGGCTCGTCACCGCGCTGGTCGCGGTGGCGGCCGTCGTGGCTCTGGCCGTGGTCCTCACCAGGCCCAGCGGGAAGTCCGACAACGCGGGCGGCGAGGTGTTCCTCCAGCCGGTCGCCGCCTCCGGCCCCGACCCCTTCACGGAGTCCACGGTGGTGAAGGACGCGCCGCCCCCGCCGGAGAGCCCGCCGCCCTCTCCCCAGGGCACGGTCGGCCCGAGCGCCAGCCCGACCGGGCCGGTGGGCACCAGGAGCGTCAGCGGTTCCGCGCCGGGCGTGTACGGCGGCACCAGGAACGTCGCCAGCTGTGACGTCGAGAAGCTGATCGGATCGCTGAGCGCGGATCCCGCCAAGAACGCGGCCTTCGCCCAGGCACAAGGCATCCAGCCGGCCGCCGTTCCCGGCTACCTCCGCTCGCTGACCTCGGTGCAGCTGCGGATGGACACCCGGGTGACGAACCACAGCTACCGGGACGGCAAGCTCGTCCCCTACCAGGCGGTGCTCCAGGCCGGGACGGCCGTGCTGGTGGACGACCGGGGCGTGCCGCGGGTGCGCTGCGCGTGCGGGAACCCGCTGGGTCCGCCGGTGCCGCTCAAGGCCTCCCCGAAGCGTTTCGGACAGACGTGGCCCTCCTACCAGCCGGCGAAGGTGGTGGCCATCGCACCGGCGCCGACCGTCGTCACCAAGATCGTGATCTACGACCACCGTGACAACCAGTGGTACGAGCGCCCCAAGGGCGGCCACCAGGGCAAGCCCAAGCCCGACCGGCCGATTCCGCCGCCGCCGGTCCCGACGCCCCCGCTCACCCCGAGTCCGGTGATCACACCGACCTCGTCCGTGACGGCCCCGACCCCGTCGGGGACCTCGCCGAGGCCGACCCCGTCCGGGACGTCCCCGACCCCGAGCACGTCCGTGACGACGCCGACACCCTCGAAGTCGCCCTCGAAGTCGCCCTCGGAGTCTCCGAAGAAGTCCCCGTCCGAGTCTCCGTCGAAGTCTCCTTCGGAGTCCCCGTCGAAGTCGCCCTCGAAGTCCCCTTCGGAGTCACCGAAGAAGACGCCCTCCGAGTCCCCTTCGAAGTCCCCTTCGAAGTCCCCTTCGGAGTCCCCTTCGGAGTCACCGAAGAAGACCCCGGCCGAGTCGCCCTCGACGTCGTCCGCCGAGTCGAAGTCGCCTTCGAAGCCGGCCTCGGCAACACCGCCGAAGCCGCCCTCCTCGCCGGCTGCGGCGTCACCGACGCCGAAGTCCGCGCCTGCGACTCCCGCGCCTCCCACAGCTGTGGCGTCTCCCACGGCTCCGGCGAGCGTGGCGTCTCCCGCGCCGCGCCCGTCAGCCCCGCGCCCGTCCGCCCTGCGGCCTTCCGCCCCGCGGCCTTCCGCCCCGCAGTCGGTCGCTCCGCAGCCGGAGCCGAAACCGGCCCGGACCGCCCCCCAGCCCGAGCCTGAAGGCCCGGCTCAGGAGAGCTGACCGCTCCCGTCCGTGGCCGCGTCTCCCCCCGGCACGGGGGAGAGGCGCGGCCACAGGGCGCTGCGGCAGCGGACCGGAGATCAGTTCCGGTCGCGGCGGGTGAGCACGTCGCCCGAGGCGCCCACCGCCAGGCCGAGGGCGATCATGACGATGTAGCTGTAGATCTCGTAGCCGTCGGGGGCGAGGAACCGGACGAAGCCCATGAAGTGGATCCAGCCGAGCCACTCGTGCAGCAGGCCGCTCGCGCCGCCGCCGACGACGACGAAACAGAGCGCCCCCGTGACGGTGGTCAACGGGGACTTCGGGGACTTCGGGGACTTCGGAGAGGTGGAGGTCATGCTCCGACGTTAGGAGCCGGGCACCGGGCCGGACATCGGCCTTAGGGCTGCCCGCGCTCGTACTTAAGTATTCGGAACGGGACGAGGACGCCCGGCCCCGCGCCCGCCCGCGTAGATTCCCAGGACATGCGCCGTATCCACCGCACCCGCCGGGACTGGGCCGCCGACCTGGCCCTGTTCCTCTTCGCCGCCTGCTTCGCCGCCGTCAGCGCGCAGTCCATCCCGGTCGCGGAGAGCCTCGGCCCGGGCTGGCGGGCCGCCGACCAGGTGGCCGGCGGGCTGGGGTGCGCGGCGGTCCTGCTGCGGCGGCGCGCGCCGGTCCAGCTGGCCGTGGTGCTGCTCCTGGCCGGCAGCGTGGCGCACTACCTGACCGGGCCGGCGATGGTGGCGGTGTACACGGTGGCCGCGACCCGGCCGTGGAAGGCCACGGCATGGGTGGCGGCCCTGGCCTTCGGACCGCTTCCCCTCTTCCTGTGGCAGCTGCCGGACATGTCCGAGGAGCGGGCCGGTTCGGCGGTGACGTACTTCGCCCTGATCGCCGGGGCCATCGGCTGGGGGCTGTTCCGGCGGTCCCGGCAGCAGCTCATCGCCTCGCTGCGCGAGCGCGCCGAGCTGGCCGAGGCGGACGCGGAGTCGCGGGCCGAGCGGGCCCGGATGGAGGCCAGGGAGGAGATCGCCCGCGAGATGCACGACGTACTCGGCCACCGGCTGTCGCTGCTCAGCGTGCACGCGGGCGCCCTGGAGTTCAATCCCGGCGCCCCGCGGGCGGAGATCGAGCGGGCCGCCGGGGTGATGCGCGAGAGCGCCCACCTGGCGCTGCACGACCTGCGCGAGGTGATCGGCGTACTCCGGGCGGGACCGGGTACGGGTGCGGGTACGGGGTCTGCGGAGGGCGGCGAGCGCCCGCAGCCGGAACTTGCGGACCTCCCCCGGCTGGTGGCGGAGGCGAGGGCCGCGGGCGGCCGGATCGAGCTGGCCGGACCGCCCGAAGGGGCCGCGCCGCCGCCCCTGGTGGGGCGTACGGCGTACCGGATCGTGCAGGAGGCGCTGACCAACGTACGCAAGCACGCGCCCGGCGCGGCCGCCGACGTGCGGGTCACCGGGAACCCGGGCGACGGGCTGACGGTGGAGGTCCGCAACACCCCGCCCCCCGGACCGGATCCGGCCCGGGGCCCGGTCCCCGGGCCTGCCGAGGGCGGCGGGCAGGGGCTGATCGGGCTGGCGGAACGCGCCCGGCTGGCCGGTGGGGAACTGACCGCCTTCCCCGCCGGAGGCGGGTTCCAGGTACGGGCCTGGCTACCCTGGCAGGGCTGACCGTCGGGCAAGACACGAGACCACGACGCACGAGACCACGACGCACGAGACCACGAGACACGAAAGACGAGGCGCCGGTGATCCGCGTACTGCTGGTCGACGACGACGCGATCGTCCGGGCCGGGCTGCGCCTGATGCTGGGCGGCGCCCCGGACATCGCGCTGGTCGCGGAGGCCGCGGACGGGGCGGAGGTGCCCGCCCTGGTCGACGCGCACGGACCCCACCTGGTGCTGATGGACATCCGGATGCCCGGCGTCGACGGGCTGACCGCCACCGAGCGGCTCCGGGCGCGGCCGGGAGCCCCGGAGGTGCTGGTCCTGACCACCTTCCACACCGACGCGCACGTCCTGCGGGCGCTGCGGGCCGGAGCGGCCGGGTTCCTCCTCAAGGACACCCCGCCGCAGGAGATCGTGACGGCCATCCGCACGGTGGCCGCCGGGGATCCGGTGCTCTCCCCGGCCGTCACCCGCCGGCTCATCGACCAGGTGGCCGGCGACTTCGGCCAGGACGCCCGGGCGAGCGCCGCCCGCGCCCGGCTGGCGCTGCTGGCCGGGCGCGAGCGGGAGGTGGCCCTGGCGGTCGGGCGGGGCCTGTCCAACGCGGAGATCGGACGGGAGCTCCACCTGGCGCTGCCCACGGTGAAGACCCACGTGTCCCGGATCCTGACCCGGCTCGACCTCAACAACCGGGTCCAGATCGCCCTGTTGGTCCATGACGCGACCCTGCCGGACAGCGGACAGCGCTGAATCGTCCCGCCGCCGGCTCCGGGGGCTCCCGCCGGCGTGTCGGGCCGGGCACGGAGGGTGTCCGGGCCTCCCGCAGGGACACCGGCGGGCGGGAGTGAGACCCTGGCTGCATGGCCCGTAGGGCAGAGAACCCCGACGTCGGCTGGCCCGCGCGGCCGGACACAAGCCTCGCGCTCAATCGCATGGGCACTTTCGACTGGGACCTCGACAGCGGTCGGATGTATCTCGATCCCACCGCCCTCGAGGTACTGGACCTGCGCCCGGACGAGTACGACGGCACCCCCGGCGGGCTCCGCGGCCGCCTCGCGCCCGGTGAGGAGGCCCGGCTCGACACCCGGGTCGCGCAGGCGATCAAGGACGGCCGAAGCCACTACGGGGCGTACGTCCGCAGCCGCCGGCGCGACGGTTCGCCGTCCTGGACCCACATCCAGGGGCACATCCTGCGGGACCCGTCCGGCCGTTCCTACCGCGTCATCGGGATCCTCCGCGACGCCGCCCACGACCCCGGCGAGCCCGGCGCCGCCGGCGAGGAGATCGAGGGGCGGCGCCGGATGACCGGCGTCGTGGAGCGGACCACCGCCATCCTCGCCCACGCCCGCACCGTCAACGACGTGACCGACATCCTCAAGGACCCGCAGGCCCTCGGCCACCTCGGCGCCGTCAGCGTGATGCTGGGCGTCGTCGACGGCGGCCGCATCCACCTGGTCGCGGAGGGGCAGCTCGGCTCGTACGTGCCCGAGATCGAGTACACGCGGATCGACGCACAGCTCCCGATGAGCGAGGCCGTACGCACCATGCAATCGGTCTTCCTCGTTTCCCGGGAGGAGTTCCAGCAGCGCTACCCGGACCTGTGGCCGTACATCGAGCCGCTGTCCGTCCGCAGCGGCGTCTATCTCCCGCTGATCGCCCAGGGGCGGCCCATCGGGGCGCTCGGGCTGCTCTACACGCGGGACGGCGAATTCACCACCGAGGAGCGGAACCTGCTGATGGCGCTCGGCAGCGGGGTCGCGCAGAGCCTCCAGCGGGCCATCCTCTACGAGCAGGAGCACGACCTGGCCGAGGGACTCCAGCGGGCCATGCTGCCCCGCCGGATCCCGGACGTCCCGGGCGCGCGGATCGCCGTACGGTACCGGTCCGCGCGGATGGGCCGGGACATCGGCGGCGACTGGTACGACGTGGTCCCGCTCGGCGAGGGCCGGGTCGGGGTGATGATCGGCGACGTCGAGGGGCACGACACGGACGCGGCCGCCGTCATGGGGCAGCTGCGCATCGTGATGCGCGCCTACATCGTCGAGGGCCACACGCCGGGCGCGGCGATGGCCCGGGCGTCGGCCTTCCTGCGCGAGCTGGAGACGGAACGGTTCGCCACCTGCACCTACGCCGAGGTGGACCTCACCACCGGGATGGCCCGGCTGGTCCGCGCCGGGCACCTCGACCCCGTCGTGCGGCGCGGCGACGGCAGTGTCCACCGGGTCCAGGTGGCCGGCGGGCTGCCGCTCGGCCTGCCGCCCCGCGAGCAGCCGGGCACCGGCTCCGGCTACCCCGTCACCAGCCTCGAACTGCACCCCGGGGACACCCTGCTGCTGTGCACCGACGGCCTGATCGAACGCCCCGGCGCCGACTCGGACACCGGTATGCGGGAACTCATGGCTGCGGTCCACAGCGGCCCGACCGACGTGGAGGAACTCGCCGACGTGCTGTGCGACCTGGTCGGCGACTCGGGCGGCGGGGACGACATGGCCATGCTCGTCCTGCGCCGCCGCGGCACCCCCACCCCGCGCGGTGGGGGCCCGCTGCAGCAGCGGCTGGAACCGGGTGACACGAAGGCCCCGGCGCTGGCCCGGCACCTGATCCGGGCGGCGGTGGCCGCCTGGGGTGCGCGGCACCGGGCCGACGAGATCGAACTGGCGGCGGACGAGCTGATGACCAATGCCCTGGTCCACACGGACGGCGGCGGCCACGTCAGCATGCGGCTCACGGCGCAGGGCCGGATCCGGATCGAGGTCGAGGACGGCAGCAGCGCCCTGCCGAGGCGGCGCGAGGCGGGCGACTGGGCGGTCTCGGGGCGCGGGCTGATGCTGGTGGACCGCCTCGCGGACGAGTGGGGCGTGGAGCCCCGGGGCGGTGGGAAGTGCGTGTGGTGCGAGTTCGCCCTGGCCGCCCCCGAGGACGCCGGCTGAGGGCCGGGCGCAACGGTCCGGACCCGGCACGCCCCTGGAGCCGGGGGACCTGGATGCGCGCCTCCGGGAACCGCGCCCCCGGCACCCTGCGGCCAGGGGACCGGGGCCCTGGGATCCGAAATCCGGGACCCTGCCGTCAGAGGCGCACCAGGGTGACCTCGGTGGCCTTCACGCTCGTCCACACATCGGCGCCCTCCACGATGCCCAGTTCGGCCGCCGCGTCGGGGGTGATCTCGGCGACCAGGTCGGGCACCTTCGCCGAGGCGATCAGCACGCGCAGCCGGCTGCCGACCGCGGTGATCTCCCGTACGCTGCCCGGCCAGACGTTGCGGGGGCTGCCGCCCGGGCGGTCCCGGTGCACCGAGACCGCCTCCGGAGCGATGATCGCCAGCGCCTTCGCCCCCTTGGGCACCGTCTCGGCGACCACCAGCCGGCCGCCCGCCGCGAGAGTGAGCCCGTCGGCCGACGCGGTGCCCGGCCAGGCGTTGCGCCCCAGCATCCGGGCGACCCACGGGGAGCGCGGGTGGCGGGTCACCTCGGTGGGCGGCGCGTCCTGGAGGGCCCGGCCGTGGGCCAGTACGAGGACCCGGTCGGCCAGCGACACGGCCTCGACGGGATCGTGGGTGACGATGAGGCAGACTCCGCCGAAGCCGGCCAGGTGGGTGCGCAGGGTGTGCCGGACGCGGGCCCGGGTGGTCTGGTCGAGTGCGGCCAGCGGCTCGTCCAGGAGGAGGAGCCGGGGGCGGGCGGCCAGCGCCCGGGCCAGCGCCACCCGTTGGGCCTGGCCGCCGGAGAGCTGGGCGGGCCTGCGGTCGGCGAGGTGCAGGACGCCCAGCCGGTTCAGCCAGGCGTGGGCCTCGCGGCGGGCCTCCGCGCGCGGCACCCCGCGGGCGCGCAGCCCGTACGCGGTGTTGGCCACGGCCGTCAGGTGCGGGAACAGCGCCCCGTCCTGCGGCACCCAGGCCACCTGGCGCTTGTGCGGGGGCAGGGCGGTGACGTCGGTGTCGCCGAGCCGCAGTGCGGCGTGGGCGCGTGGGGTGAGGCCGAGCAGGGCGCGCAGCAGGGTGGTCTTGCCGGCGCCGTTCTCGCCGACCACGGCGATGGTGGTGCCGGGTTCGGCGTCGAGGGTGAGCTCGTTGAAGCCGGTGACGGTGGCGTGCAGGGGCCAGCGGCCGCTTCCGTGGGGCGCCGCGGTGTCGTCGTCGCCGGTGGTGCGGGCGTCGGCGTCGGGGGTGGGCGGCTCCTCGGGGACCGGCGCCGCACCGGCCTCGCGGACCACCGGGGCGCCCGTCCAGCGTCCGCGCAGGGCGATCAGTACGCCCATCGCGATCGCGAGGAGCAGCAGCGAGACGGAGGTGGCGGCCTCGGGCCTGTCCTGCAGCAGCAGGTACACCTGGAGCGGCAGGGTCTGGGTGGTGCCGGGCAGGTTGCCGGCGAAGGTGATGGTCGCCCCGAACTCGCCCAGCGCCCGGGCCCAGGTCAGCGCCGCACCGGCGATCAGGCCGGGCGCGACCATGGGCAGGGTCACGGTGAAGAACACCCGGACCGGCGAGGCGCCGAGCGAGGCGGCGGTCTCCTCGTAGCTCTGCCTCAGACCGCCGAGGGCGCCTTCGAGGCTGATCACCAGGAACGGCATGGCGACGAAGGTGGCGGCGACGACGGCGCCCGACGTGTGGAACGGCAGGGTGATCCCGAAGGTGCCCTCCAGCCAGGGCCCGAGCAGCCCGCGCCGGCCGAAGCCGAGGAGCAGTGCGACACCGCCGACGGTCGGCGGCAGCACCATCGGGAGCAGGACGAGCGAGCGGACCAGGGCCTTGCCCTTGAACTCGACGCGGGCCAGCAGCCAGGCGAGCGGAACGCCGAGGAGCAGCGAGAGGGCCAGGGCCCACAGGGACACCACGAGCGAGAGCTTCAGGGCCTCGACCACACCGGGGCTGGTGAGGTGGGTGCCTAGCTCGCCCCACTGCGTGCGGACGAGGATGCCGATGAGCGGCAGCAACAGGAACGCGACGGCGAGCAGTGCGGGGAGCGCCAGGGCCAACGGGGGCCGGGTGCGGGCACGGGTACGGACGCCGGTGCGGACGCGTATGCGTATGCCGCTGCGCGTGCCGGTTCGGCTGCGGAGTCTGCTCATGAGGGTTCCTGGCTGTTCCTGGCTGGGGGTCGGCTGCGGGGGAAGCGTAGGCGGCCGGCGGCGGGTCCGGGGGCCCGTCCGCGCGAACGCCCTGAGGGGCTGCCTGTCCCCCCCGGTCCAGGCAGCCCCTCAGGGGGTGTGGGCCGTACGGCGGTTACGCCTTCTGGAAGCCCGCGTCCTGGAGGATCTTCTGCGCCTCGGGGGTGCTCAGCCAGGCCACGAATGCGGCCGCGTCCGTCGCGTTCTTGGACTGCTTCAGCGTGGCGGCCGGGTAGGAGGCCACGGCGTTCTGGTCGTCCGGGATCTCCACGGTGACGACCTTGTCGCCGGACTTGGCGGAGTCGGTCTTGTAGACGAGACCGGCGTCGGCCTCACCGAGCTCGACCTTGCTCAGCACGGCACGGACGTTGGGCTCCTGGGAGACCGGCTTCACCTCGATCTTCTGGGCGTCGAGGATCTGCTTGCTGTAGCGGCCGACCGGGACCTCGGGCGCGGCGAGCACGACCTTGATCTTGGTGTCGGCGAGGTCCTTGAGCTCGTCGATCTTGAACGGGTTGGCCTTGCCGGCCGCGATGACCAGGCGGTTCTTGGCGATGACGGTGGCGTCGCCGGTCTCGGCCTTCAGCCCGTCCATGGTCTTGGTGTCGGCGGTGACCAGCGCGTCGGCCGGCGCGCCCTGCTTGACCTGGGCCGCGAGCTCCTGCGAGCCGGCGAAGGAGAAGGTGATCTTCGTGCCGGGGTGGGTCTTCTGGTACTCCTCACCCGCGGTCTTGAAGACGTCGGTGAGGGAGGAGGCGGCCAGCACCGTGAGGTTCACGGCCTTCGGCTCGGGGGTCGTGTCGGCAGCGGCCTTCTTGTCGTCGCTCTTGCCGCAGGCGGCCAGCGGCACGAGCAGGGCGGCGGTCAGCGCGGCGGCGGCGGTACGACGGCGGATCGTGATCGGGGACATGAGCAGATGCTCCTCGGTCGGGTCGGCGGCCGGCCTGGTGCCGGAACCGCGCGGTGGTGACCCGCGCCGGTGACGGGCGGAGCGGGTGGGGACGTTCGGTGATGCCGAGCGGGTGGTGCGGGGGACCGCGGGCGGACGCCGGGCGGCGCCGTCCGGATCAGGTGCGGTCGATGTGCACGCTGGTGGACTTCACGCGGGCGGTGGCCTGCATGCCGACCTCCAGCCCGAGCTCCTCGACGGCCTCACGGGTGAGCAGGGAGACCAGGCGGTGGGGACCTGCCTGGATCTCGACCTGGGCGGCCACGTCGCCGAGTTTGACGGCCGTGACGATGCCGGGAAAGGCATTGCGCGCCGAGGTGTACGGCTCCCCGTCCTCAAGGTGGGCACCCTGGCCCACCTCGACGGAGAACGCGGCCAGGTCGCGTCCGTCGATCAGGCGCCGGCCGCCTTCGTCGCGATGGGTCACGACCCGGCCGGCGTCGGCCCAGCGGCGGGCGGTGTCCGGGCTGACGCCCAGCAGACGCGCCGCCTGTCCGATGGTGTAGGACTGCATGGGCGACAACGTAGGGCCACCTGTGGCGCATTTGCAATTCTCTTGGCCTGATCTCCATAGCAGATGCCATACTTCTTGGCTCATCTGCCAAAACTCATTCCGTTCCGCCCTGTCCGGCTCGCTAGAGTCGGGGGCATGGCTGATGAGGGAACGGGCACGGGAACGGGCACGGCGCGGGTCGACGCGTGGATCTGGTCCGTGCGCCTGACCAAGACCCGCTCGATCGCGGCGACCGCCTGCCGGGCGGGCCACGTGAAGGTCAACGGGGAGCGTGCCAAGCCGGCGCAGCCCGTGCGCGCGGGGGACGAGGTGCGGCTCTTCCACGCGGGGCGCGAGCGGATCGTCGTCGTCAAGCGGCCCGTGTCCAAGCGGGTCGGTGCACCGGTCGCCGCCGAATGCCTGATCGACAACAGCCCGCCGCCGCCGACGCCCGTGGAGGCCGCCGTGGTCGGCATCCGCGACCGGGGAGCGGGCCGCCCGACGAAGCGCGAGCGCCGCGAGATCGAAGTCCTCCGCGGCCGTCCGTAGAGGTCTCCCCGCAAGCGTCCCGGTCGGCCGGCCTGCCCGCGGCGCCCGCGGTCAGGCCTTCCGGTCCATGCCTTGCGGTGCAGGGCTTCCGGTCCAGGCCTTGCCGTCAGGCCTTGCGGTACGTGTACGCGTCGGCGGCGGACGCCGCGACAGCCGCCAGGGGGGCTCCGGTGGACGCGGTCACCACCGCCGCCACCGCGCCTTCGACGAACGGCGCGTCCAACAGCTCTGATCCCGGCGGCAGTTCGTCCTCCATCAGCAGGGCCTTCACCGTCAGCACCGAGCTGCCCAGATCGGCCAGCAGGGCCACCCCGGCCCCCCGGTCCACCTCCCGGGCGGCCGCGAGGATCCGCTCCGTGCTCGTGCCGAGCCCGCCGAGGGCCGTGCCGCCCGCCGCGGCCACCGGGGCCACGGGTCCGCCGGCCGCCAGCTCGCGCGCCAGCTCCGCCACCGCCTCCGCGACCCGCGCGCTGTGCGACACCAGCACGATGCCGACCAGGGCAGGGCCGGAACCGGAACCGGAGCCGGGCCCCGGGTGCTCGCCCGTCACCGCGAACCCGCCGATTCCGCCACGTCCGCCAGCGCCCCCAGCAACAGCGCCGATGAGGTCGCCCCCGGATCCTGGTGGCCGATGCTCCGCTCGCCCAGGTAGCTGGCCCGCCCCTTGCGCGCCTGCATCGGCACCGTCGCCAGCGCCCCGCTCTCCGCCGCGCTCCCGGCCGCCCGGTACGACGTACCCAGCGCGGCCACCCCCGGCACCAGCGCGTCCAGCATCGTCTTGTCCCCCGGCGCCGCCCCGCCCAGCTGCGCCACCGCCCCGACCCCCTCGGACAGGGCCTCACGCAGCTCCACGTCGGACACCTCGGCCGACTCACCGAGCGCCTTGCCCGTGCGCCGCAGCAGCGTCCCGTACAGCGGCCCCGACGCCCCGCCGACCGTCGAGATCAGCGTCCTGCCGGCCAGCTGGAGCACCGCGCCCGGCGCCGCCGCCGTCGGCTCCGCCTCCAGGGCGGCGAGCACGGCCGTGAAGCCCCGCAGCAGATTGCTCCCGTGGTCGGCGTCGCCGATGGGGGAGTCGAGCTCGGTCAGCCGGTCCGCCTCCCGCTCCACCGCGGCTGCGGCGGCCGCCATCCAGCGCCGGAAGAACTCTGCGTCACGCACCGGATCTCCTCGCCTCGCACCCGTCTGGCCAGTCCCACCGACACCATACGTTCACAGACCCCAGCGCAGCGCCGCGGTCCGGACGGGCGCGTCCCACAGCCGCAGCACTTCCTCGTCGGCCCGGCACAGCGTCACCGAACACCCCGCCATGTCCAGTGACGTGACGTAGTTGCCGACGAGGGCCCGCGCCACCGGCACACCGCGCTCGGCCAGCACCCGCGCCACCTCCGCGTGGAACCCGTACAGCTCCAGCAACGGTGTCGCCCCCATCCCGTTGACCAGGGCCAGCACCGGCCCGTCGGCCGGACCGATCTGCGCCAGCTCCTCCAGTACGGCGCCCACCGCGACCTCCGCGATCTCCCGCGCCGACATCATCGGGCGCCGCTCCCGGCCCGGTTCGCCGTGGATGCCGATGCCCAACTCCAGCTCCCCGTCCGGCAGGTCGAAGGTCGGGCTGCCCTTCGCGGGAGTGGTGCACGCGCTCAGCGCCACCCCGAAGCTCCGCGAGCACGCGTCGACCTGCCGGGCGAGCGCGGCGACCCGCTCCAGCGGCGCCCCCTCCTCGGCGGCCGCCCCGGCGATCTTCTCGACGAACAGGGTGGCCCCGGTGCCGCGGCGCCCGGCGGTGAACAGGCTGTCGGTCACCGCGACATCGTCGTCGACCAGGACGCGTTCGATCCGCAGACCGTCCTCCTCGGCGAGCTCGGCGGCCATCTCGAAATTCAGCACGTCCCCGGTGTAGTTCTTGACCACGAACAGCACCCCCTGGCCGGAGTCCACCGCCGCGGCCGCCCGCACCATCTGGTCGGGCACCGGCGAGGTGAACACCTCCCCGGGGCACGCGGCCGACAGCATTCCGTACCCCACGAACCCGGCGTGCAGCGGCTCGTGCCCAGACCCGCCCCCGGACACCACCCCGACCCGCCCGCCGGCCCGCGCGTCCCGCCGTACGACGACCCGCCGCTCCACGTCGACGTCCAGCTCGGGATGGGCGGCCGCCATCCCGCGCAGGGCGTCGGTGACCACGGTCTGCGGACTGTTGATCAGCATTCTCATGGGTATCTCCAGGTGAGGCTGACGGGTGACTCTCGGAACTGTCTTTGCAGGTCAGAGCCCACAGGTCCTGATGTTGATCTTTACGGTCCCTGGCGTCCGAAAGCGGGTGCTGGCGGTACCGATGCTGACCTCTTGCTGACTTCCATGATGACCCGTCAGGCCCTGTGTCGACTGTGCACTTCTCACTTCGACGGTAGGGCAGACCACCGCGCAGCGACGGGCAGACGGGGGTCTCGGGCGTGGCACCGGGCTCAGGTCGAGCCGCGACGCGGGCGCGCTGCTGATGGTCGGCGAGGCCGCCGTGTTCGATGACGGGCATTCCCTCGGACAGGCCGGGGTCGCGTTCGAGGACCGCCACCAGGTCGACTCCCGGCGGCCCGACTCCGGCGCTGCCCGAGTCACGTGATTACCTGACAAGTAATCAGTAAGGGGCAATTTCATGTAAGAGCCCTATGTGTCGTAGACATGATGCGCTGTCATATTCCTGCCAGATTGCCCCGTTCATCTCGTGCACCCATCAGGGGAAGGCAGGAAAATGGGCAGGTTCAGGTACGGAACCACGGCGTCGGCCATCGCGCTGGCCGCCTTGGGATCGCTCGCGGCCGCGGGAGGCACAGCCCACGCGGAAGCGGGTCAGGACACCATCGGCATGCTGAAGCAGGAGAAGACCCAGTGGTGCTGGGTCGCCTCCGGGCTCACCATCGCCAAGTTCCAGGGCTTCGGCTCCACACAGACGGACTTCTGCAACCGGGCCCAGCCCTACTACGGCTGCAACAACCAGCCCGCCACGCTCGACGACATGGCCAGGGGCTGGAGCAGCCTCGGCCTGACCCACACCGGCTCGGGCCTGAGCAGCGCGGCCACGTTCAATCAGGTGTACACCGACGTCAAGGCGGCCCGGCCGATCGGTGCCCGCATCGGGTGGACGTCCGGTGGTGGCCACATGAACGTGGTCTACGGCTTCGACACGTCGAACACCACGATCGCCGTGGCCGACCCGTGGCCGGACACCACCACGTACACGTGGTGGAACTACAACGACTACGTGAGCAACGGCTCGTCCAAGTGGACCCACTCCCGCATCGGTATCTCCCGCTAAGGCAGGCGACATGCGCGACACCATCGGCACCGAAATGTCCAGCAAGCGGGCGGCCTCTCGCTTCACCCGTCTGTCCCTCGTCATCGCCCTGAGCGCATCCGCACTGCTGTCCGTCGTCGGTCCGACGCACGCGGTCCCGGCCAAGGACCCGCTCCCGGCCGACATCCCCGACTACCAGGCCGCCCTCGACGCGGTGAAGTCCACCGACGTCCGCAACGCCGTCTGCCGCTTCCTGCGCACTCCGGTACCCACCGGCGACGCCGGCGGGCCGGTGCAGACGATCCCCGAAACGGCCGAGCCCTGCCAGGGCCTCCCGGTCTTCACGATCAAGGACCCGGTGGCACTGAACGAGATCACCCCCGGGTTCGTCGCAGGCACCGCCAAGCCGCTGCCCACCGAGGCGGTCAAGCTGACACAGCTGGTCTCCTCGCTGAGCACCACCGTCAACGGCCGCAACGCCACCGTCATGCTCGCCCCCACTCAGGGCGGCGGCTGGCACCTGGCAGCCGTGCGCGACGGCGACAGCGACGCCACGTACGCCGGCAAGGCCACCGTGGGCACGCTGGTCTTCACCGAGCCGCAGATCCGCGGCTGGTACCAGCTCAGGCTCACCACCGTCGAGCCCCTCAACGATCAGGCCCGGCAAGGACTGGGCGGCCAGGCGTCGGTGTCGCTCAGCGACTACCAGAAACTGGTCAAGGCCCGCTACGCCGACAAGCTGCCCGGCTCGGAGTACGACACCACGGGCTACTCCAGCGGCTACAGCCTCCAGCGCACGGAGGACGACGCCCCGTCCTCCACGCTGCTCCTTGCCGGCGGCTCCGGCACGGCACTCGCCCTGGCGGGCGGAGCCGTCGTGCTCCGCCGGCGCCGGCGCGCAAGCACCCGCTGAGCCCAACCCGTACGCCCCCTCGCTCCGTCCCGGCAGCCGGCCGGGACGGAGCGAATCCCCAACGTGCCGCCGAGGAAGAAGCCGCGGCCCAGGCGGCGGTTCACCGATCATTTCAAAGTCGAGATCGTGGAGCTCCGCCTGCGTGGGGACCGCTCGGTCCCCGAACCGGCGAGCAAGGCCCCGCAGGTGGCGGCTTGCGCGTCAGTCAACCGTAGCCGCGCTTCAGAACCACTCGACGATCTGTCCCTGAAGCCTCCCACCGGGGCGCTGCTGACGTCTGCGGGTACGGCATGGCCGTGGTGATCGCTCCCCGGAGGGGAAAGCGAAACGCCCCCACTTAAGGACTTAGGAGACATTTACGGGCATAGGGTGTTCTAGTGGTCACTGATACCCCGTCATCCGCGCCTCCCCCCTCCGCACCCGGCACCCCGTTCCGTGTCCTGCTGCCGCAGATCCTGCCCGCCCTCGTGGTCGGGGTGGTCTCGGGCCTGCTCTACCTCGGGATCACCGAGCTGTCCGAGCAGCTCAAGGACGTGGTGTGGGACACCGTCCCGGACGCATTGGGCATCGGCGGCTACTCCTCTCTCTGGATGATCGTCGTGCTGACCGCGACCGGTATCGCGGTGGGGCTGGTCGTCTGGAAGGTTCCCCGGCATGCGGGCCCCGACCCGGCCTCCACGGGGCTCGAAGGCCCTCCGCTGGCTCCGGCGGTCGTCCCTGGCCTGCTGGTGGCGAGCACGCTCGCGCTGGCAGGCGGGGTCAGCCTCGGACCGGAGAACCCGATCATCGCGGCCAACGTTGCACTGCTCTACTGGCTCGGCCGCAAGGTGGTGCCTGCCGCGCCAGGCGTATTTTGGGTCGCGCTCGCCACTTCCGCCACCATCGGTGCCCTCTTCGGCACCCCGGTGGCCGCTGCTCTGGTCATTTCCGAGGCCCTTACCCATCAGCCGGGCGGCCGAGGCTCGCTGTGGGACCGGCTCTTCGCGCCACTGGTCGCCGCCGGGGCCGGGGCGATGACCACCTCGCTGCTCACGGACTTCACCTTCGACTTGTCTCTGCCCGCAGTAACTGACCCCGGATGGGGCGACCTGCTCGCTGCAATGGTCGTGGCCACCGCCGCGGCCCTCCTCGGCCTCCTCTCCTGCTACGGATTCCCTTACATCCACAGCGCCTTCCGGCGGCTGCGCCACCCGATGCTGATGCTGCCCCTCGGCGGCCTGATCCTCGGCCTCCTAGGCACACTCGGCGGGCCTCTGACACTCTTCAAGGGCCTGGAGCAGGTCAAGGAACTCGCCTCGAACCTCGGTGGCTGGTCCTCCGGCGATCTGGCGAAGATGACAGCCGTCAAGCTCGCCGCCCTGCTGATCGCTACCTCCTGCGGCTTCCGGGGCGGCAGGATCTTCCCCGCCGTGTTCGTCGGTGCGGCCTTCGGTCTGTTCGCCCAGGTACTCGTACCGGAGATCCCCCCGGCCGTCGCCGTCTCCTCCGGCGTGCTCGGCGTGCTGCTCGCGACCACCCGGCAGGGCTGGGTGAGCCTCTTCACCGCCGCCGTCCTCGCCCCCCAGCCCTCGATGTTCCCCCTCCTCTGTCTCGCTACCCTGCCCGCCTGGCTGGTCGTCACCGGCCGCCCCCGGCTCGAACTGAACGAGTCCGGCGCTTCAAAGCGCTGAACGTCCGTAGGTGGTGGGCGGCGTGCCCACGCTTCACCGCGACCGTGACGAACACGTCTGGGGCGAGGGGGCCCGGGTGTTCGGCGTAGACCGCCCCGGCTCCGCTGAACCACCGGGCAGCGAAGGGCACCTTGCCGGCCCGACCTTGGAGCGAGGTGACCACCTCGTCGAACACCTTCAGTGGGCCGGTCGTCCCGCTGGGGACGGCACCCAGCGGGCCGCTCGTGCAACAGTCTCCATTCCGCACGCGCCGAGGTGCCGACACGACCGCATCGAACGGGAAATCGAGCATGCTCATTGGAGCCGCCGAACGGGTCTCACCCTGCGGCGGTGGTCGGGACGGGACCGATGAGGACGACGGTGTCCCCCTCCTGGGGGCGGCCGGCTTCCTCTCCGTGACGGGGTCGAGCCGGTGATCGGCGCGTACCACGAAGAGCGTGTCGTGGTCCGGCGGGAGTGGGGCGCCGGCCGGCTGCATCGTGAACCGGGCTCCCCGCGCTTAGCGCTCGGCGAGGACCTGTCGGAGCAAGGAGGAGCCGAAGAGAATGTCGCCGCCGGTAGAGGGAGCAACCACGCCGTGGCTGTCGTGTGCTGGTCCGACCCGGTAGACGGGCCCCTCGACGTTGTCCTGCATCACGATCGAGGCCAGGACTTGTGGGTGGGAACGACGTTCTCCAAGGGCTCTCCAGCGAGGTGGTGCAGGATCTGGGTGCGGATCAGCCGGAGTGCCCGCGGCAGAAAGGCCGAGCTGTTGCCTCCGACGTGAGGACTGATGAGCGTGTGGGGGGCGTGCCACAGCGGATGGCCGGGCGGGAGAGGCTCTGGGTCGGTGACGTCCAGGGCGGCGTGCAGTCTGCCGACCGTGAGTTCCGCGAGCAGTGCGTCGGTGTCCACGACGGCGCCCCTGGAGACGTTCACCAGCAGGGATTGATCCGGCATGCGGGCGAGAAAGTGAGCGTCGACCAGGCCGCGTGTTTCTTCGGTCAGAGGGACCGTGAGGATCACGACGTCGGCCTGGGGCAAGAGTTCGGGTAGGTCGTCGAGTGGGTGGACGGGGCCGCGCGGGGTTGAACGGGCTCTTCGGGCGACTCGCAGGAATGCGCACTCGAAGGGGGCGATCCGGTCCTCGATCGCGGTGGCGATGGAGCCGTAGCCGATGAGCATGACCGTACGGTCGGCCAGCGCGGGACGGTGGCCGGTCCGCCACTCCTCGGCGTCCTGGCCGCGCGCGAAGTCGGGGATGCCCCGGAGTGACGCGAGAGCGAGCGTCACGGCCAGTTCGGCGGTGCTGGTGTCATGGACGCCCCTGGCGTTGCAGAGCGTGACGCCGGCGGGAACGAATTTCGCGAGGTCGTCGACGCCGGCCGAAAGGGACTGGACGACTCTCAGCCGCGGCGCGCTCGCAAGGATGGGCACGGCGGCGTCTGTGCGGCCGTATGGGATGACAAGGAATTCCACCGTTGAGAGGCTTTCCGCGTCCGGCGGGCTGCCGGCGCCGTCCCACACCGTGACGGGCAGACCATCGGGAATGCCAGGCACATCTGATGCCGGATACGGCAACAGGAACCGGGCGGCGCTTCGATCAGCGGGACGGTCCAAGGAACTCACGGGCTGAACCTAGACCATTCGCCATAAATGATCGGTGCGGACTCGACCGACATCGTCCGCATAATTTCCGTTCGGGTGAACCCGGAGAGTAGGCCGAGGCAATGCTCGTTGCGGGCGCGTATTGCTTTTCCGGCCCCGAGAATGGTTTACCACCCGGGGCCTGTATCGCCCCGTCCACGCGGGTCGCCGTCTGGGCCTGCGTCCTGGCGCACACGGTCGTTTCCAGAGGTTCGCGAGCAGATTCGGCACGTGGGAAGGCGCTGCCGACCGTTGCGACGTGGCACGCGTGACCAGGCTGCCGGATAGTGGACGCAGGGGGCTTCCTCGGAGACCTCGGAGCCGCAATGGATCGCTACCCTCCCATCGCCGAGCACGGGCTGGTGGGCGACCTTCAGACCGCGGCGCTCGTGTCGTCGCAGACTGGTTCGCAGGTGGTGATGTCCTGGACGCCTCGTTGCTGCTCATGCCCATGGTCGGGTTCATCGCTCCCCGGGACAAGGCCTGGCTCTCCACGCTCGACGCGATGGACCGCAAACTCGTCTCCGACAGCCTTGTCTACCGGTACGACCCGGCGGCATCGCCGGACGGGCTGCGCGGTTCGGAAGGCACCTTCAGCCTGTGCACCTTCCTCTACGTCGATGCTCTGGCAAGGGCGGGGCGGGTGTCCCAGGCCCGCTACACCTTCGCTGTCTCCTGGGGAGCATCATGGACTCAGCTCCTGAGACGCCGCCGGTCGTGGTGGTCATGGGTGTCGCGGGGTCCGGAAAGTCCACCGTGGGGGCCCTGCTGGCACAACGGCTCGCGCTGCCGTTCCTGGAGGGGGACGACCTGCACCCGCCGGCGAACCGGGCCAAGATGGCTTCCGGTCAGCCGCTGGACGACCAGGACCGCCGCCCGTGGCTGCTGGCCCTCGCCGCCTGGATCCGGGAGGCGACCGCCTCCGGCCGGGGCGGGGTCATGGCCTGCTCGGCGCTGAAGCGCGAGTACCGGGACGAGTTCCGCCGGGCCGGCGCGAACGTCCGGTTTCTGCACCTGGCGCTCGACGCGGCCACCGCTGAACGACGGGTCACCGGACGTCCGGGCCACTTCATGCCCGCGCGGCTGGAGGAGTCCCAGTACGCCGCCCTCGAGCCCCTGCGCCCCGACGAACCGGGGCTGACCGTGGATGCCGCGGCTACCCCCGAATCCATCGTCGACGAGGTGGTGAAGACCCTGCCGAGGACCCGGTGAATTCTTCCCTCCGCGTCATCCGGACTCCTCCCGAGTCGCCGCTCCCGAGGAGGGCGGGTAATTTCGAAAGAGTCACCGAGTCCGGCCGCGCGGCTGCGCTCCGTAGGCCGTAGCACCGCAACCCTCATCCCGGCCGCAACCCTCATGTCGGCCGATACGGCCAGCACGGCAGGCGACTCCGGGAACGGGACCTCCGCATGGCCGACGATCAGCACTACGACGTCGTCATCGTCGGTACAGGAGCGGGCGGCGGCACACTCGCCCACCGGCTGGCCCCCACCGGCAAGCGGATCCTGATCCTGGAGCGCGGCGGCTACCTTCCCCGGGAGCGGGACAACTGGGACTCCACCGCCGTCTTCGTCAAGGGCAAGTACCGCGCCCCCGAATTCTGGTACGACAAGCACGGTGATGCCTTCGCGCCCGAGGTCGACTACTACGTCGGGGGCAACACCAAGTTCTACGGCGCCGCGCTTTTCCGCCTCCGCCCCGAGGACTTCGGTGAGTTGCGCCATCACGACGGCATCTCGCCGGCCTGGCCGATCCGCTACGGGGATCAGGAGCCGTACTACACGGAGGCGGAACAGCTGTATCTGGTGCACGGCCGGCACGGCGAGGACCCCACCGAAGGCCCGACCGGTCGCACCGTCACACGCGTCGTCGCCGAGCTGGGCGACGGGTCGACCGAGGGCTTCAGCGCCGGCATCGTCGTCGTCGCCTGTGGCGCAGTCAACTCGGCCGCACTGCTGTTGCGTTCGGCGAACGACAGACATCCCGGGGGTCTGGCCAACAGCTCGGACGTGGTGGGACGCCACTACATGCGGCACAACAACCTGGCGCTGATGGCGGTGTCGAAAGAGCCGAACCCCACCAAGTTCCAGAAGACACTCGCGCTGAACGACTGGTACCTCGGGGCGGACGACTGGGACTTCCCGCTCGGCGGCATCCAGATGCTCGGCAAGTCCGGCGCCGACCAGATCCACGGCGAGGCGCCGCGCTGGGTCGGCGCCGTCACCCCGGACATGCCGTTCGAGATGCTCGCGCACCACGCCGTCGACTTCTGGCTCTGCGGGGAGGACCTGCCGCTGCCCGAAAGCCGAGTCACCCTCGACGAGAACGGCGACATCCACCTGGCCCTCGACGAGAAGAACAACATCGCCGGGCTGGGGCGCCTCCAGCACAAGCGTCAGGGGACGCTCGGTCACCTGGGCATGCACGAGCATCACCTGTTGTCGCACAGCATCTACCTGCACAAGGGCATGCCCATCGGGGCCACCGCCCACCAGGCCGGTACGGTCCGGTTCGGCGCCGACCCCCGCAGCTCGGCCCTGGACGCCGACTGCAAGGCCCACGACCTCGACAACCTCTACGTCGTGGACACGAGCTTCTTTCCCAGCATCGGCGCGGTGAACCCGTCGCTCACCGCCATCGCCAACGCCCTGCGGGTCGGTGATCATCTTGCGGCCCGTCTGAACTGACCCGAACCGGTGCGCACCCTGGGACCGCGTGCGTCACCCGTCACAGGTCGTCCCCGGGGGCGGGGCCGGCCCGGGTGTCGGCGTCGGTGAGCGGCTCCAGCTGCCCCAGGGTGTCGAGACGGTACAGCACCACGAGCGCCGGACCGACGAGAACGATCGCGATGAGCGTGACGATACCCAGCCAGTTGAGGGTGGGAGCCGCGCCGGCCGCCTCGGTCACGGTCAGCGATGTGGGAAGCAGGTAGGGCCGCTGAGCCATGCCCCATGCGCCGACCGTGAGGGCGACGCTTCCGACGGCGGTCCAGCGGGACCAGAGACGCGATGTCCGGTCGGCACGGCAACCGCACCCCCGCCCGCCCGCCGCCCGCCCACGACGCGACGAAACCACCCCCGTCGTGACAGCGCACCGCGGCACGCGCGAGGCCCCCGTTTTGCCCGGTGTCACACCGCCGGGCTATGGCGTCACGTTGATCACCGTGCGGACCGGGATGGAGGTGCGTCGAAGCGGAGCGCGTCCTTCACCGCCTCCTCTGCCTCGTCGACACCTCCGGTACCGACACCACGAGCGGCGGCCTGGGCAATGACATCCGCCGCCCCCGCCGGACACCGAACCCGGTGGTGTGCGTGTCGGTACCAGTGCCGGGAGGGCGGCCGATGAGCGGCCGGGGGTGCGGCGGACGGGCGAGCACACACAGCCGGCGGTTCACTGCATTCAAGACCGGCCACGTGCTGTGAGATCCGGCCATTTTGGATCTCGGAGGCTGCGGTGGGCGTGTTGCCGGTAACCGGCTTGCCCCAAGGGCGTTGGGCTGGTGTATCCACCTGGCGTCGGGGGCGGTCCAAGATGCACGGGCATCCCGTACCTCGACGGTTCCGCGTCCTCGCGGAACCGCGCCCGGCGGCCGAACGCCGTTCGCGCCCTCGCGCACCGGCTGGCGCAGGCCACCTGCCTAGTACTTGAGCGCTGCTCACGCAGACCCCCAGGAGTTGTTGCATGTCCACGCAGCCGCAGTCCGGTCACGGCAATCCGCACCAGCCGGACGGCTACCAGCCCCCGCCGAAGCAGGGCATGAGCACGGGCCTCAAGGTGGCGCTGGGCTGCGGTATCCCCGCAGTCCTCGGTCTGATTCTGATCGGCGGCTGTGGGCTGCTGTTCACCAAGGCCGCCAGTGATGCGGGCAAGGAGCTCGACAAGAACCACGATTCCGCGGCCGTCGCTCCCGGGGGCGCCGCACAGGGCGGTGGCAGCTCGAAGGTCGACGAGCCGGACATCACCAAAGATGTGAAGGTCACGTCCTGCAAGGTGAAGGCCGGCGAGTACGGCATCAAGGAACTCGACCTCAAGATCGAGTACATCAACAGCGGTGACCGTCGGTTCAACTACCTGGCCGAGGGCGAGATCACCGTTAACGGTGAGAAGAAGAGCGACATCTTTTCCACCGGCCAGAACCTTGCACCCGGCCAGAAGTACACGGACGACGACGCCGGGGCCCTGGCGTTCGACGTGGCCAAGTCCGCGAAGTCCGGTGACAAGATCGAGTGCAAGCTGATCAAGGTCTCCCGCAACTCCTACTGAGAGACTGCAGAGCCGATAAGTGCCGCAGCTGGGAATGCGTCTGCCGTCGTACCCAATGACGCACTCAGACGGGCGTGGAGGAGATTCGCAGAGCCAAGCGGCATCCCTGCGATCTGAAGCACAGGTGAACAAGGGCCTGCAGCGTTGCCGAGTTTGGCCGTTCTCGCACGAGCGCAGGATCGGTGCACGACCACACCGAGCGGGCCCCCAGCCGGAACGCTGCGAGCCTGGCTCGTCAAAAGGAATCCCGCACGGGGCGACGCGTGCGGCGCCTCCGCGCCACTGTCCACCGGGGTGACAGGGCCCCCTGGGCCCGGGCAAGCCCGCCAGGTCGCGGACCACTCGGCCGTCGTCGGCCCCAGACGCCGGGTTCACGACTTCTCAGTGAAGGCTCTACGCAGCCAGGACGACGTCGAGGAGTACCTTCTTGAGCGTGTCGAAGGCATTCTGCTGAGTGGCGAGGCCTGTGCGCCGCTCCTCCACGGCCTGGACGAAGTCGTCGACCACGGCTGGTGAGAGGTGTTGACCCGGCGGGACTCCAGGCTGGGCAGCACGTGGTTGTCCAGCAGCCGGCCCACGGGGCGGATCGTGCCCGGCGCGAAGTGGCGCTGCCGGGGGAGCCACGCGGCGGTGTACTCCCCGAACCGCTGCTTGCCCAGCTCGCGCTTCTCCAGCGCCTGGCGCTGCGGAGTGTCCTGCTTCTGCTGGAACACCTTCGTCATGCGGTCAAGGGCGTCCTGCCGGGTTGCGCAGCCCGTCTCCTCGCGCTGTCGGCCAGGACGAGCAGGGTCATCGCGCGTCGGCGGAGTCCTCGCGGGCCGCGAGGTGATCGGTGGAGGGAGCCGCTGCCGAGGCGTGCAGCAGCAGGTCGCGCAGTGCCGTGGCGGCGTCGGACGGATCGGTGGGGGTGAGGACGACCTGGTCGGCGGTGGTCGAAGGGCCGGTGAGGGGGATGATCCGCAGACCGGGTGGCTGGTGGTCGAGGGCGGATTCGACGGCGATGCCGATGCCCGTTCCGGCGGCGACATGAGCGGCGATGGCGTGCACGCTGTCGGCGGTCCTGATGATGCGCAGGTCGGCTCCGCCGATGTGGAAGGCCGACAGGAGGCGGTCGCAGAGACCGCTGTTGATCTGGTGGGGCCAGGTGAGCAGGCCGGTGGTGGACAGTTCGGCCGCGCTCAGCTCGGCGTGCCCGGCGAGGGGATGGGCCGCGGGTACGAGTGCCATGAAGCGCTCGGTGGACAGCACCCTCGCGCGTACTCCGGTGACGTCGCCGGTCGCCCAGCCGATGCCCAGGCCGATCGTCTCCGCCCGCAGGGCGGTGAGCTGGGCCGTGGTCGGCATGGTCTCCGGCACGATCGTCACGTCGGGGAAACGGTCGCGCAGTTGCGGCAGGCAGCGCAACAGCAGCTGGTGGCCGGTGTATTCGGCGTGGGCGACGACCAGGGTGGTGCCGCTGGGCTCGCCCGCGGCCAGGGAGCGTCCGCGCTGCTGGAAGCGGCGCAGCTGGGCCAGGGTGGCGTGGGCGTCGGGCAGCAGCGCTTCGCCGAGACCGGTCAGTGACACGCGGCGGCTGGTGCGGTGGAACAGCCGCCCGCCCAGGGTGCTTTCCAGCCGCCTGACGGCGTCGCTGACGGTGGGCTGCCCCCGGTGCAGGCGCGCGGCGGCGCGGCCGAAGTGGAGCTCTTCCGCGACCGCGACGAATGCTTCCAGTTCCATTCTGTCCACGAGGCCAGACTAACGCGATCGATCGGTGCGACCGATCGCTGCGTGCCGAAGTTCGGCGTTGATGCCGTGGCGTACGGAGGCTGTGATGGGTGGGCAAGCAGAGATCTCCCCACGACCGGAAGTAGCGAAGAGCACATGACAGTCAATGAAGTTGCCCGTGAGTACGATGCGCCGACGGCCACGGTGACGGTGACGGTGGTCCACCACTCGGTGCACGGGCACACCCAGGTCCTGGCCGAGCACCTCGCCGACGGGGCGCGGATGGTGCCGGGAGCCCGGGTGCATCTCGTCGAGATCCGGCCGGAGGACGTCATCGCGGGCCGTTGGCACGATGCGGAGGTACTGGCGCTGCTCGACCGTTCCGATGCGATCGTCTTCGGCTGCCCGACGTTGATGGGCAGCGTATCGGCGGTGTTCAAGGCGTTCATGGAGGCGGCGTTCACGCCGTTCACGACGCAGGCGTGGAAGGACAAGCTGGCCGGAGCGTTCACCATGTCCGCCTCGCAGAGCGGTGACAAGCTCGCGGTCCTGGAGCAACTGGCGGTCTTCGGCGCGCAGATGGGCATGCAGTGGATCGGCGTGGGTGACATGCCGGGCAACAACTGGAGCGGTGGCACCCGCGACGATGTGAACCGGCTGGGCTCGTGGCTGGGCCTGATGAGCCAGAGCCACGCCGACCAGGGGCCGGAGCAGGCCGGATCGCGCGGCGACCTGATCACCGCGGAGCGGTACGGCGAGCGGATCGCCCGGCTGACTCAGCGTTGGGTCAACGCCGTGCCGTACGACACGCCCCGGATGACCGAACACGAGGCCCGCGCCCTGTCGGCCTCCTTCAGGGAGACGGGCGACGCACCGGCAGTGCTGACCGGCGCCTGACCTCGTAGACCGCCCCGCACGGCGGCAGCGGACGCAGTTCGCCGGAGCGGGCCCGGGCCGGCGCCCTGGCCGAAGCCCTCGCGGGCCAGGTGGAGCAGGCGGGCTCCCCCCCCCCGCCCGCAGCGGCGCCGGCCGGGCGGTCAGGCGTGCAGGACGCCGGTGCCCAGCAGCCCGAAGAGGAGTACGCCGATGACGATCCGGTAGACGACGAAGGCGTTGAACGAGTGCTTGGCGACGAACTTCAGGAGCCAGGCGATCGAGGCGTAGGCGACGGCGAAGGACACGGCGGTGCCGACGGCCAGGGGGAGGGCGTCGATGCCGACGCCTAGGGCGTCCTTGAGCTCGTAGAGGCCCGCGCCGGTCAGGGCGGGGATGCCGAGGAAGAAGGACAGGCGGGTGGCCGCGACCCGCTCCAGGTCGAGGATGAGGCCGGTGGACATGGTGGCGCCGGATCGGGAGAAGCCCGGGAAGAGCAGGGCGAGGATCTGGGAGGAGCCGACCAGCATGGCGTCCCTGAGGTCGGTGTCGTCCTCGCCGCGCTTGTGGCGGCCCATCCGGTCGGCCGCCCACATCAGGCCGCTGCCGACGATCAGCGATCCGGCCACCACCCACAGGGAGGCGAGCGGCCCTTCGATCAGCGGCTTCGCCGCGAGCCCCACGACCACGATGGGGACGGTGGCGTAGATGACCCACCAGGCGAACTTGTAGTCGTGGTGGTAGCGCTCCTCACGGTCGGCCAGTCCGCGGCCCCAGGCGGAGACGATGCGCACGATGTCGTGGAAGAAGTAGACGAGGACCGCCGCGATCGCGCCGACCTGGATGACGGCGGTGAAGGCCACGACGGACTTGTCGTCGACGGGGATGCCCATCAGCCCTTCGGTGATCTTGAGGTGGCCGGTGGACGAGACCGGCAGGAACTCCGTCACCCCTTCCACGATGCCCAGGACCACGGCCTGCCCCACACTGATCGCGCTCACGTGCCTTCACCTTCGTTCGATGGGACGGCGCCGGACTTCCGGCGCCGGAGGAGAATCAGGAACATCCCGAGCAGCCCGGCCCACAGGGCGGTCAGCAGCCACCCCGCCAGGACATCGGTGGGCCAGTGCATGCCGAGGTAGACACGGCTGACGCCCACGGCCGCCGCCCACAGCGCCGGCATCACCAGGAGCGGCCGCCGCGCCCGGCCCCGCACCGCCCGGTGCACCCCGGCGGTGAGGAGGACCGCCACGGCCGCGGAGGTCGTGGTGTGCCCCGAGGGCATGGCGTATCCGTCGGCCGACCACGCCCACTCGTCGGCCGCGGGCCGGGGCCGGGCGAGCCACGACGCCAGGGCGATGCGCGGCAGTTGCACCGATACCAGTGCCAGGGCCCCCGCCAGCGCCCCGCGCCAACGGTGCGCCCTGACGGTCATGGCCCCGGCGAGCGCCGCCAGCAGGTAGGCGGGCACTCCGCTTCCCGTCACGGTGACCGCCACGGCCCATCCGACCGCCCAGCGAGTGCGGTGCTCCAGCACCCAGCGGTGCAGGACCTCGTCCACCCCGAACGGCGTGCCGTGCGCCGCGCAGGCCGACGCGACCAGCGCCGCCAGCAGCATCGAGCACACCAGCACCGGTAGGGCGGGCAGCCACCACGGTTTGCCGACGGTGCCGGGTGCGGCAGCGGGGACGGAGGTCATCGGGCGTCCTGTCCGGACAGACCGCCACGGCGGCACGGTCGGTGGGCATGGGGCATGGGGCACGGGGCGCGGGGCGCGGGAGGGGCACTGTTTTTGGTCAGGGAGGGGTGAGCGCGCCCCACAGGAGCAGCGACACCAGGTCGTGGGCGGGCAGGGTTTCCGCAGGGCCGGACGGAGCGCCCGACAGGACCATCGACTGGAACACCCGGGCGAGGTGCTCCGGGGGCATTCTGAGAAGCTCACTCTCCGGTTCGAACAGGGTCGTCAGCGCTTGCCGGAGCGACGCGAGCTCTTCTTCGTGCCGGGCGTGCCCGTCGGTGCCCTCCCAGGGCCCGGAGAGCCCGGTCCGGTTCACGGGTATGGCATCGGCGAGCAGGAGTACGCGGGTTGCGTAGCTGCGCAGATGTACGGCGGCCGAGGCCAGTCGGGCTTCGAGTGGCCGCGTCAGGTCGATCGCGGTGATGGCCGCCACTGCTTCGTCCGCCCTGAGGGCCTCGGCCGCACAGGCTGCGAGCAGGGCGGTCTTGTCGGGGAACGCGGTGAAGACCGCCGCTGTCGGGACCCCCGCGGCCCGGGCGACCATCGAGGTGGTGACCGACATGCCGTGCCTCACGACCAGGGGCAGCGCTGCGGCGACGATCAGCGCGTGACCGGGGTGCTCGGTCATTTTCCGTCCGGAGGGGTCAGGGGCCGGGGCGGGCCGGCCGGTGAGCGCAGGTGGCGGGTTCGGGCGACCGCCGCCACCGGCAGGGGCCCCGGCGCCTTCGCGGCCGGCCCGTCCAGGGCGACCAGGCTCAACGCGCACTTCCGTTCGGGGTGCGGGGGCCCCGCCGGCGGATCATTTCGACGGCCACCGGAGTGAGGGAGACGAGGACGACGAGGGCCACGATCGGCAGGAGGTAGCGGTCGACGTCGGGCACGGAGGAGCCGAGGGCGTATCCGGTGAGGACGAGGCCCACGGTCCAGAGGAGCCCGCCCACGACCTGCCAGAGGGTGAAGACGCGGGCCGGCACGCCGAGGGCTCCGGCCAGGGGATTGAGCACGGTGCGCACCACCGGTACGAAGCGGGCCAGCACGACGGCCTTGGCGTGGCCGTAGCGGTGGAGGAGTTCCTCGGCGCGCTCGGCTCCGTCGTGGAGTTTTCGACTGCGGCTACGGGCGAGCAGGGCGCGGCCGCCGCGTCGGCCGATCAGGTAGCCCACTTGCGCGCCGAGGAGCGCGCCGATGACGGCGAAGGCCAGTACCTGGGGCAGTGAGAGGTGGACGGGGCGGTTCCCGCCCGGCACGCAGAGCAGGCCCGCGGTGAACAGGAGGGAGTCGCCGGGCAGGAAGAAGCCGACCAGGAGGCCGGTCTCGGCGAAGAGGACGACGGCGATGCCGAGCGCACCGAATGCGGACAACAGGGATCCGGCGTCGAGCAGGTTCACGGCCTGTGGCACTGCCATCTGGGCGGATAGGGCCATGGTGGACGGCTCCCCTGAGGTGAGTGGACCGGGGCGGTGACGGCGTCGTCGACTACAGTCATGTAGACGGTCTACGTCACTGTAGACGATTGTTGTGGTGAGGAGATTCCCATGGGGGATGCGCATGCGGAACGGCGGCCCGCCGGTGAGCTGGGGGCGAGCGTCCTGGCGGCGCTGTGGGCGGCCGGAACCCCGCTGACGCCGGGGCAGGTCCAGGAAGCGCTCGGCTCCTCCCGTGCCCGCACGACGGTGACGACGATCCTGTCCCGTCTGTACGAGAAGGGCGTGGTCACCCGCACCCGGTCCGGCCGCGGGTTCGCCTACCTGCCGACCGAGGACGCGTCGGGGCTCACCGCGCGCCGCATGCACGCGGAACTGGCGAGGACCGAGGACCGCGTGACCGTGCTGAGCCGGTTCGTCTCCCAGCTCAGCGAGGAGGACGAGGCGCTGCTGCGTGCCCTGCTGGAGGGCGACGGCGCCGGGGGTGTCGCGTGAGCCGGCTGGTGTCGTTGCCGCTCCTACTGGCGTCCGGCTCGCCGGGCACGGCCGTCGCGATCACTGTCGTCGCCGCCTCACTGCCCGCCGCGGGCAGCCGGAGCGAGCTCGCGGTCCTGAGGAGGAACGCCCCGACGCCTGCGCGCGGCCGGGCCGTCCCGGCCGCATCGTGATCACCTCAGGAAGGCTGCGCGTGCTGTCCGCGGCGGCATGCGATGTCCTGCTCGCCCATGAGCGAGCCCATCTGAGGAGCCGTCAACACCTTCTGGCGGCGGCGGTGGAGCTGGCCGCCCACTGTCCTCCGGGGCTGCGCGCTGGAGCGCACCGCGCGGACACGTTCCCTGGAGGCCCGCCCCGCCTGGCGGCGCTGACGCTGCGCGCCTGTCTGGTCGTGTCGGCCGGTGCGTCCTTCCAGGCGGCCGACAACCTGCACACCGGCATCGAAATCGTGCAGGGCGGGACCGGCGAGGAGTGAAGTGGTCCGGTCCCGTCGGCGCATGGATGCGGGGCTCGATTCGGGCCCCCGTACAGTTAGATAAGGCAAACCTATTTATCGATGACCGGGCGCATCGGCCCGGGGCGGCTGCAGGGCGGTAGCGGGATGGTGGAGGACGGCGGGGACGCGAGGCGTCCGCACGGTGAACTCGTCGCGGATGTGCTTGCGGTCCTGTGGGCGGCCGCGGAGCCGTTGACCCCGCAGCAGATCAACGCCGTGCTCGACCGGGACCTGGCCAGGACGACGGTGACGACGATCCTCACCCGCCTCTACGAGAAGGGGACGGTCGTACGGACCCGCGAGGGCAGGGGCTTCGCCTACGCCGCGGCGGACGACGCCGCCGGGCTGGCGGCCGGGCGCATGCGCCGCGAGTTGGAGCGGGAGCCGCAACGCGACCTGGTACTGAAGCGGTTCGTTTCCTCGCTGTCCGGGGACGACGAGGAAGCGCTGAGGCGTCTGCTCCTGGAGTCCGGGGAAGGCGAATGACCCCGGTTCTGGCCGTGGTCACGCTGACCCTGCTCCTTCCCTGGGCAGCGGTGCCGGCCACCCGCCGGCTGGCCGGTCTCATGCCGCCGAGGGAAGCGTGCGCGGCGCTGACCGGAGCCGCTCTTCTGCTGGCCGGCGGCACCGTGGCAGCGCTCATCGGCCTGTTCCACGTGCCGTTCCTCGCCTCCCTGGAGCAGATTCCGCTGTCGAAGGCGGCTGCCGAGTGGCCGGCCGCAGTGCCGGTGGCCGCGGTCGCCGGTGCGGTGCTGGCCTTCCAGGCGGTGCTGCTGGTCCGCCGCTGGTACGAGCGCCGCTCGCTGCTCGCCCGCGCCTGGTCGTCCACCGGCGGCGCGGTGCCCGATGGCGATCTTCTGGTCGTACAGGATGCCGAGCCGCAGGCGTTCGCGCTGCCGGGGTGGCGCAAGCGCGGCGGCCGGGTCGTGGTGACGACGGGCATGCTCAAGACGCTCGGTCCGGCGGAGCGCGAGGTGCTGTTCGGCCACGAGCGGGCCCATCTGACGGGCCGCCACCATCTGTGGTCCGTCACCGCCTACCTGGCGGCCGCGGTGCACCCCGCCCTGCGGCTCCTGCGCCCGGCGCTGGACTTCCACCTGGAGCGGTGGGCGGACGAGTCGGCGGCCTCGTCGGTGGGCGACCGGCGGTTGGCGGCGACCGCGATCGCACGCGCGGCGCTGGCCGCCGCGTCCGCCGAGAGGGTTCGGAGTGCCCGTGGCCCCCTGCTGTCGGTGAGTACCGGGCCGGTCCCGCAGCGGGTCGAAGCCCTGCTGCGGCCGGTGCCGGTCCGGCCGCAGGCACGCAGGACGCAGGCGGCCGTGGCGGGCCTGGTGACGGCGGTGGCGGTCTCCGCCCTGCTGGGACTGGCGCTGGCGTACGGCCTGCACGAGTACGTGGAACTCGCTGCCGAAGACGTGCGGGGTCGCTGAACCACCGAGTGACGACGTCGATGTAGACCGATCGACTCGGGTGCAAGTAAGCTCACCTGGGTTTACTTCACCTATCTCTTCGAGCCCGGAGCGCCGTGTGGTCCCGGAGCCGAAAGTGCTCCGTAGCCGGCGCGCAGTGTGCCGTGGGCGACGTCGTCCGCGCGTCCCGGGCCGGAGGTGACATCCCCCTCCCCGGCGATTGGATGCGACGTGTACGACAGGGGGAGCGGGTCGTCGAGTCCCTCCGAGCAGACCGTGCATCTCCTGGCGGCGGCGGGCAAGGCCGGGGACGCGCTGATGACCGAGCGATTGCGTGCGGGTGGATCGAGCCCCTTGCACCGGTCGGTTCTCACGACGCTGGCCGAATGGGGGCCGCACGCCCGGCGTGATCTCGCCACTCGGATGGACGTGCCACTGGCAGACGTCTCGCGGGTGATCCGCGATCTCCTGGCGCAGGGCCTGGTGCAGGACATGGTCGTCAACATCGGCGGTCGCCACGAGGTGGTGACGCTCACCCCGACCGGTACGGCGGCACTGACCGCGATGCAGGACGACATGAACGTGGTGCAGGACGTCCTGCTGGCGTCCCTCACGAAGGGTGAGCGCGCCCAGCTGCACTACCTGCTTCGGCGGGTGTGCGCGACGGCCGCCCGTCTGGGCGCGGTGCGCTCGGCATCGTCCTAGGGATGTCTTGCCGATCAGGCCGGGCGAGGTGGTGACGACCGCGTCTCCAGGAGGCTCGTGTCGCACAGGTGCCCCCGTCCGTGCGATTCGGTCGTACGTCCACGTCCTGCGGGCATGATCGCCGTCTGTTCGGGGGCCGACTGTCCAGAGGGGGGCGCCCTCCTGACGAGGACGACGGCCAGGCCCCGGGGCCGACGCAGGCCGCGGAGCATGAACGGTCCGTTTTCCGGGCCTGCAGGCCTGTCGGGTTGCGCAGCCCGTGCCGGTGTCAGCCGTCGCCCTCGAAGGGCCAGGACCGGATGTCGCGGTAGTGGATGGGGCCGGGGCCGCGGCCGGTGTTGCTCCCGACGAGGTGGAGGCGCCGGGCCTCCCACGGGCGGCCGGTGAACGCGTCGAGCCCGGTCGCGGCCTCCACCGCGCTGGTGGTGTCGTGGCGGCGGGAGCGCGCCAGCGTCAGGTGCGGGCGCAGGGGCCGCCCGTGGAACGGGATGCCGCAGTCGGTGACCGCGGCGCGCACCTCGGCGGCGAGCAGGTGCAGCCCATCGAGGTCTCCGTCGATCCCGGTCCACAGGACCCGCTCGTCGAAGTGCCCGCCGCCGCGCAGCGCGAGCCGCAGCGGCCGCCGGGCCGCGGCGAGCTCCGCGAGCGGCGGCCGCAGCAGTTCGACGGCGGTGACCGGGAGCTCGCCGAGGAAGGCCAGGGTGATGTGCCAGTCCTCGATGCGGTTCCAGCGCATGCGCGGGTACGCGGCGTAGGCCGGCTGCAGCCGCTGCTCCAGCTCTTCCTTCGCGTCGTCGGGCGGGGCCAGCGCTATGAACACGCGGACGGTCGCTGCCTGGGTCGTTTCGTTCACGAGGTCTTCGTATCCTGTTCGGGCACGTTCCGTCATCTTCTGCCCGGTGGGGTGCGGGTCAGTGGGCGCCGGGGGACCCGATGGTCACCACGCGGGCCCAGGCGGGCGGGGAGTCCGGGACGTGGTCGGGGTTGTCCTCGCGCCAACGGCTCCGCCGATTCCGGGGGAAGAGGCCCACCACCGTGCGGCAGGGCGGTCGCGTGGCCGGCCAGGCCGTCTGTCCGTCCGTCAGGACCACGATCACGTCGGGCCGGGGTCCCGTGCCGAGGGCCTTGGCGAATCCCGTGCGCAGATCCGTACCCCCGCCGCCCAGCAACGGGATGCCCTCACCGCTGCACAGCGGGTGCACGATCCGCGCCGCCGCGTCGCACGGCACCACGCTGACCATGTCGCTACGGCCGCCCACGGCACGGGCGATCGCGGCGACCTCCAGCAGCGCACTGCCCAGTTCGGCGTCGCTGACCGAACCCGAGGTGTCGATGACCACGCAGACCCGGGGCGGTCTGCGCCGCAGGCTCGGGAGTACGGCGCCGGGCACCGCGGGTACGTGCGGATACCGTCGGCGGAAGTCGTGCAGCGCCCCCGGGATGTCGACCGCGGCGACGGTCGGGATCAGCCCGACGGCGAGCCGCCCGCGTACCTCCCCGACGGCCGCCGCGACCTCGGCGGCCGCCCGCTCGGCGGCGTCCAGACACTGACGGGCGGCCGGGAGGAACGCCTCACCGGCCGGTGTCAGCCGCACCCGGCGGCTGGTGCGCTCGAAGAGCCGTGCGCCGAGTTCCCGTTCCAGGCGTGCGATCTGGTGGCTGAGGGCGGACTGGACGACCAGGCACCGTTCGGCGGCCCGGGTGAAGCTGTTCGTCTCGGCGACGGCGAGGACGTAGCGCATCTGCTGGAGCTCCATCGATCCATCGTGGATCACGATCGATGGGCTGACAAACATGTGTTGGACTCATCTATCGGGCCCGATGAGACTCCGAAGCATGACAAGTCCAGCCGCACGGGCGGCCCGTGGGAACCTGCCGCGCACCCTCCTGACCGCGCTCGCCCCCCTGACGTGGGGCACGGTCTACATCGTCACCACCGAGCTGCTGCCGCTGGGACACCCCCTGTTCGCAGGCCTGCTACGGGCGTTGCCCGCCGGCCTGATCGCCCTGGCGCTCACCCGGACACCGCTCCGGGGAGCCTGGTGGGGGAGGGTCGCGGTGCTCGGCACGCTGAACATCGGACTGCTGTTCCCGCTGCTGTTCATCGCGGCCGAACGCCTGCCCGGAGGGGTGGCCGCCACCCTGACGGCGGCCATGCCCCTCATGGTCGCCGTCCTGGCCGTGACCGTCCTCCACGAGAGTCTCTCCGCCCGGCGCCTGACCTGGGGTGTGATCGGCGTCGTGGGCATCGCAGGGGTGGTGATCGGCCCGGACGCGGCGTTCGACCCCGTGGGCATCGCGGCGGGCCTGGCCGCCGCGGCCGTACTGGCACTCGGGGTGACGCTCACCAAGCGCTGGGGGCGGCCCGCCGGCATGGGCCCCACCGCCTTCGCCGGCTGGCAGCTCACGGCCGGCGGCCTGTTCCTCATTCCCGTCACCTTCCTCGCCGAAGGGCCACTGCCCGCCATCGGCCCGACCGCGGCCCTCGGCTACCTCTGGCTCTCCCTGGTCTGCGGCCTGGCCACCTTCGTCCTGTGGTTCCAAGGCATCGGGAGCCTCCCCGTCACCTCCGCCGCGGTGCTCGGCCTGCTCTCGCCGCTGGTCGCCGCAGTGCTCGGGGCCGTCCTGCTCGGCCAGACACTCGGCCCGGTACAACTCGTGGGCTTCGGGCTCGCGCTCGCCGCGATCGTGGCGGGACAGCTTCCGGCGCCCGGCCGCCCGACCGGCTCCGGCCGGCGTGGTGTTCAGTCGTGCGGCGGGAGGGAACCGAGCTGGTGGTCGGCGACGTTCAGGGCCTCGTCCACCAGCCGCCGCAGGTGCCCGTGACCCAGGGCGTAGACGACCCGGCGGCCGTCCTTGCGAGTGGTGACCGGTCCGGCCGGACGGAGCTTGGCGAGGTGCTGGCCGACGGAGTGGCGGGCGGCCCCGCACGCTTCGGTGGGGGTGGTGACATCGGCCTCGCCCCGGCCGAGGCGTTCCATGAGCGCCAAGCGGGTGCGGTCGGCGAGCAGGGCGAGCACGGACGCGGCGGCCTCCAGCCGGTCGCCCCGCCCAGGCGCGTCCGGCGCACCCGGCGCGATCTGCGCACCGTGTGCACCTGCCGGATGTCTGCCTGCACTCATGCGCACATCGTCGGGCGCCGCTGCGCGCAAGTGCCCGGGCCCCGCCACCCCCACAAGGGGGCGGCGGGGCCCGGGCACAGGCGGCGCGGTCGGGATCAGCCGAGCGCGGGCGCCTCCTGCTGAGCCGGAGCCGTCACTTGCGCGCCGTCGGCGCGCGCGGCCAGGAGCCGCTGGGCGAGGACGCCGAAGACGACGGCGAACACGGCCCACAGGACGAGCTGGACGGCCAGCGAGGCGACCCGGAACTCCCACAGCAGGGCCGCGGGGAAACCGGGCTGGACGGCGTCGCTGTTGTCCGGAAGGAACACGAACGCCAGGGCGGCGGCGACGATGAAGCCGACGCCCGCGGTCAGCGTCGCGTTCCAGTTGCCCAGGCGCGGTGCCAGCCGCCGTCCGAGGATGATCGCGCCGATGCCCAGCAGCACGCTGAGCAGGATCATCAGGAAGAACAGCGTGGTGCGCTGACCGATCGTGTCCGGGTTGCCGACCGCCGGCGGGGTGGCCGGGTACTTCAGGAACGGCACCAGGTAGACCGTGGCGAAGGCACCCGCCGCGGTGAGCGCCGCCGTGGCCCGCGGGCTGAACCCGCCGACGCGGCCGAGGGCGAACGAGAACGCGAGCGAGGCGATGCCGCCCAGCGCGACCCCGTAGACCAGGACACCGGTGGCCAGGCCGAAGGTCGACTGAACCGGTCGGCTGACCAGCTCTTCCTCCTCCTCGGCGGCCTCGCCCGACGCGGCGTCACCGCCGTGCCCGGCGTGCGCGCTCGGGGCGCTCGCGGCGTCCTGGGCGGCCTGGGCCTCTTCCACGGCTATGGAGCCACGTACCGGCGGCTCACCGACCACGTAGGCGACCGCGAAGGCGAACAGCCCCGCGATCAGGCCCGCGAGCATGCCGCGGACCAGCAATCCTCTGACAGTGGAGGCGTACATGTGCGTGGCCTCTCAGTGGCAGGGGAAGCCGAGCAGATGACGACCGTCGTGCACCCACTCGTGCACGCCCTCGCCGGCGAACACGGCCGTGGCGCCCTGTTCGGCGCCGACGAAGTACAGGGCGACGAGCATCAGGAGACCGACGAAGAGCGCCCAGGGCAGCACCGCGCGCACAGGCAGCGGAGCCGACAGGGAGCCGGCGGGGGTGGATACGGCAGCGGAAGCGAGAGCCTCGGCCATGATGGAACCTCCTCGGGGAACAACGCGTCCCATACGGTGGTGCAGGACGACGGTCCTCGGGTCTGACTCGCCGCGACGCCATCGTGGAGATGCCGCCGCAGCACACAGTGGCGCGACCATGCCGGATTCACACCGGGCTTCCGTCTCGCCGTCGTCGCTATGTGGAAATGTCGCCGTGACGGTACCGTGCGCAGCGCCTGCGGCCAAGACCGTGAGTCCCTGATCACACGCCTACGCTGCGGTAATGCGGGTCCGCCGGGTCCCGCGGGACCCGAAGTGTCCATCAACTGGACCTGCAGACTGCTAGAATGACCGCGTTGGCCTTCGGCGTGCGTGCCCCGTGCATGTGTCCGGAGGCTTTTTTCATGCCTTCACACCGGTCCACCACCAGCCCTGCCCTGCCTCCGACCGCCGCCGCCACCACCGGCTACCGAGCCCTGCTCCGCAACAAGGAGTTCAGCGGCCTGTACCTCAGCTTCACCCTCACCGTCGCCGCGAGCACTCTGTCCGGCTTCGCGCTCGGCACACTGGTCAACCACCGGACCGGTTCCCCGTTCCTGACGGCCGTGAGCATGTACGGCGCCACGTTCGCGACGGTGCTCGGCGCGCTGACGCTGATGTCCGTCGCGGACGGGAAGCGGCCCCGCCGGACCCTCCTCCTGCTCCAACTCGTCTCGCTGGTGGGCGTCGCAGCCCAGGCGGTCCCGGGGCTGCCGCTCGCGGCCCGGTTCGCCCTGCTGCTGACGCTGGGCTTCTTCCAGTCCCTCGGCACCGGCACCCGGCTGGGGCTGCTCGCCGAGGTCGTGCCCAGCTCCGCCTACGCGCCCGCCCGTTCGCTGATGAACATCACCTCGGGCGGCACGGTGATCACCGGCTACGCAGTCGGCGCCGTACTGCAGCGCCACCTGAGCCCGTACGGGGTCTTCGTCGTCGCCGCGGCCCTGACCGCCCTCGGGGCGGCCGTGGTGGCCGCCACCGTCCGGGAACACTCGATCCGGCTCACCCGCCGGCCCGGGCTGCGCCGGACCTGGACGGCGAACGCCGAGCTGTTCGCCCACCCCGGCCGCCGGACGCTGCTGCTGAACCTGTGGGTCCCCAACGGGCTGATCGTCGGCTGCGAGGCCCTGTTCCTGTCCTACGACCCGGGCCGGGCGGGCACGTTCCTCGCCGCCGCTTCGGCGGGCATGCTCCTCGGGGACCTGACCGTCGGCCGACTGCTCACCGCCGACCGGCGACGCCGCCTCGCCTTCGCCCTGCGGCTGCTGCTCGCCGCCCCCTTCCTGCTGTTCGCCGTCCACCCGCCCCTCCCGGTCGCGACCGTGGCGGTGTTCCTCGCCGGTGCCGGGTTCGCGGCCACCCTGCCCCTCCAGGAGCAGCTCCTCGAACAGACCCCCGAGGCCGTCCGCGGCCAGGTCCAAGGGGTCGAGTCGGCCGGCCGGATGACCTGGCAGGGCATCGGCGCCGCCATGGCCGGGGGCCTGGCGCAGTACGTCGCCCCGGGCACCGCGATCGCCGTCGTCGCCGGGGCCTCCGTGGCCGTCACCCTGCTGTGCCGGCCGTCGCGCCGTACGGGGCCGGAAGAGACGGCCTAGTCGCGGCGCGTTATTCGAGCATGTGTTCGGTTATCGGGGTTAGGCTGGATCCATGCACGCAGTCCAGGGCCTTCAGGGTTCCCTCTTCGACCAGGGCGACGAGATCCGGCTCGGGCCCCTCGGCGGCATGCGGCGGACCGACCTCGGGGCGGGGGCCTGGGTCGATCACCTGCCCGGCTGGCTGAGCGGCGCCGACGCGCTCTTCGAGCGGCTGGCCGCCGACGTGCCCTGGCACGCCGAGCGGCGGCAGATGTACGAGCGGGAGGTGGACGTGCCCCGGCTGCTCGCCTTCTACGCCGCGGACGAGCCCCTGCCCCACGCGTCGCTCACGGAGGCCCGCGAGGCGCTGACCGGCCACTATGCCGCCGAGCTCGGCGAGCCCTTCACCACCGCGGGCCTGTGCCTGTACCGCGACGGCCGTGACAGCGTCGCCTGGCACGGCGACCGGACCGGCCGCTCCCGGACCGAGGACACCATGGTGGCCATCGTCTCCGTCGGCGACCCGCGCGATCTCGCCTTCCGCCCCCGCGACGGTGGTGCCACCCTGCTGCGGCTGCCCCTGGGGCACGGCGACCTCGTGGTCATGGGCGGCTCCTGCCAGCGGACCATGGAGCACGCCGTACCCAAGTCGGCGCGGGCCGTCGGCCCTCGCATCAGCATCCAGTTCCGGCCCCACGGCGTCCGCTGACCCGAACCGGCCGATCCTGAAGAACAGCGACGTCGTGATCGGGCTGTTCGTCGGCATGTTCGAGAAGAACATGCCGACCTTCGATCCGGGCTGGGACGGCAGTGCGAACGCGCTCGACTCGTTCACCGGCATCCGGGACACGCGGCGGCAGCTGAAGGGGCGGGGCGTGGAGTTCCTGGCGGAGGCCGACGAGTCGGGCTCGGGCCCGGCCCGGGCCCGGGCAGCTTCCCCGTCGTCGACCCGGACGGGAATCCGGTCCTCTTCGACCAGCACGTCTGACCGGCACGTCTGACCGGCACGTCTGATCCGACGGCTCAGGCGGCGCCGGGCTCCTTCGGGGAGCGGACGGCCCCGGCCGCCGCGTGCAGCGAGCGCAGCGCCAGCAGCAGGATCCCGATGTCGTCCAGGTACACCGGGTCCGGAATCAGGTCCAAGGGTGAGACGGTGTAGATCACCGCGGCCCAGAACAGGGCCTTGTCGTGCAGCGGGATCCCGGCGTCGACCAGCAGCCGCCGGGCCGCGAAGACCCGTACGAGCAGCACGGCCGCGGTGATCGCGAGCCCCACCGCGACGAGCGTGCCCAGGGCGAGCCAGACCTTTCCGTCCATGGCGGCCCTATACCCCGATATCGGGCCGCGATACCCCGCGGGCGGCCGGATGCATTCAGGCGCCCTCTCCGCGCAGCCTGCGGCCGACCTCGCCCAGCCCTTCGGCGAGGGCGTCGAGCTGCTCGGCGGTGAGGACGTCGACGAGGATCTCCCGGACCGTCGCCACGTGCCCGGGGGCCGCCTCCTCCAGCTTGGCGCTGCCGGCGTCGGTGAGGACGGCGAAGACGCCGCGCACGTCGGAGGGGCAGCTGCGGCGGCGGACCAGGCCGGCCTTCTCCATCTGGGTGACCTGGTAGGTCAGCCCGCTCTTGGAGTTGATCAGCCCGTTGGCGAGCTCGGTCATCCGCAGCTCGCGCCCGGGCGCCGCGGCGAGCCGTACGAGGATCTCGTACTGGGGGTGCGAGAGCCCGGCCTCGTCCTTGAGCTGTTGGTCGAGACGGCGGTTCACCAGGGCCGATGCGGCGAGGAACCCGCTCCAGGCGCGCATCTCGCGGTCGTCCAGCCATCTCGGTTCAGCCATGGCTCCAGCCTACACGGGTTGTTCCAATTTGAATCAATGGTTAGGGTCGGGGCCTAGCGGTTCGAATTTGAACAACTCTCCTGCCTCCCCACCGGGCCGCCCGACCGGAAGGACCCCCCCGATGACCAGCCCCTCCGTCACCGCGACGAAGCCGCAGGCCGCCGCACCGGCCGCACGCCCCGAGCCCTCCGCCCTCTCCACCCCGGGTCACGACACCGGCCTGCTCCTCCTGCGCCTGGTCCTCGGCCTGACCATGGCGGCGCACGGCTCGCAGAAGCTCTTCGGCTGGTTCGGGGGCGGCGGCATCAGCGGCACCGGCCAGTTCTTCACCGCCAGCGGCTACCCCGCGGGCGATGCCATGGCGGTCCTCGCCGGCCTCACCGAGACCCTCGGCGGGCTCGGCCTCGCCCTCGGACTGCTCACCCCGCTCGCCGGGGCCGCCGTCGTCGGCACCCTGATCAACGCGATCGCCGTCCACGGCGCCGGCGCCTTCTTCGCCCCGAAGGGCATCGAGTACGAGCTGCTGCTGGCCGCGGGCGCCGCGGCCCTCGCCCTCACCGGCCCCGGACGGTACGCCGCCGACCGCTTCCTGCCCGTCCTGCGGAGCCACCGCCTCGCGCACGGCGCCCTCGCCGTCACCCTCGGCGTGGTCCTCGCCGCCGTCCTGCTCCTCGTACGCAACTAGAACGACGACAGACCGGTGGACGCCGGGTGGGCCGCTACGGCCCGCCCGGCGTCGGCGTATTCCGACCGGCCATACGGTTTGCGCCAACTCTCCTTGACTTCAGGTGAGTTATTGCTGTGCTCACCTATGTTCTACGGGGCACATCAGTTCGCCCCAGGAGGTCAGATTGCAGTCCAGGCGCTTCCTCGCCTTTCACCGTGCGATACGCCGTTCCCACCTGCTCATCGCTCTCGGCCTCGGCTCCCTGCTGATCGGTCTGACCCCGTGGTTCGTGGTCACGAGCACCGCAGCGGCCGGCCGCGCACCGGCGCCCCGTCCCGCGCCCGTGCCCTTCGACCAGCAGACGGCGAAACAGTCGCCGCACCACGGCATCGTCCCCGCGAACGCGATGGAGCCGACGGCTCCGATCCTCGACCGGACCGGATGGACGGCCACGGCGAGCGATCAGGAGACCGGCGCCGAGAACGGCCGCGCGGCCAACGTCCTCGACGGGAACACCGCCACCATCTGGCACAGCAAGTACGCTCCCACCCCCACCCCGCTGCCGCACAGCATCACCGTCGACATGCACCGCACGGCGGTCGTCTCCGCCCTCGTCTACCGTCCCCGTACCGACGGGCCCAACGGGCGCGTCGGTGAGTACAGCATCAGCCTCAGCAGCGACGGACTGAACTGGGCGACCCCGGTCGCCACCGGCACGCTCGCGGACGACGTCAGCCCCAAGACCCTCGGATTCGCCCCCCAGGGCGCCCGGTTCGTCCGGCTCACAGCGCTCAGCGAGGCGGGCGGCCGCGGACCCTGGTCCTCCGCCGCCGAGATCGACCTGCTGGGCGACCCCGGCACCCCGGCGGCCACCATCGACCTGTCCCGCGCCGGATGGACGGCCACGGCGAGCGACGAGGAGACCGGCGCCGAGAACGGCCGCGCGGCCAACGTCCTCGACGGCAAGGACGACACCCTCTGGCACAGCAAGTACGCCCCCACTCCCACCCCGCTGCCCCACAGCATCACCATCGACATGCACCGCACCGAGGTCGTCTCCGCCCTCGTCTACCATCCCCGCTCGACCGGGCCCAACGGGCGTGTGGGTGCGTACTCCGTCGCCACCAGCACCGACGGCGTCACCTTCGGCACACCGGTGGCCTCCGGCACCTGGCGGGACGACGACACCGTCAAGACCGCCACCTTCACCCGCGCCGCATCCGCCCGCTTCGTCCGGCTGACCGCGACCAGCGAGGCCGGCGGCCGCGGACCGTGGACCTCCGCCGGTGAGATCCGCCTGAGCGGTCCGTCCAGTCCGGCAGTCCACGGCTCCTGGGGCCGGATCACCGGCTTCCCGCTGGTGCCGGTGGCCACCGCCGCCCTGCCCGGCGACAAGCTGCTGGCCTGGTCCGCGTACGCCGTCGACCGCTTCGGCGGCAGCAACGGCTACACGCAGACCGCGATCCTGGACCTGAAGACGGGCAAGGTCACCCAGCGCCGCATCGACAACACCGGACACGACATGTTCTGTCCCGGCATAGCCATGCTCGCCGACGGCCGGGTGCTGGTCACCGGGGGCAGCAACGCGGAGAAGGCGAGCATCTACGACCCGGCCACCGACAACTGGTCCGCCACCACGAGCATGAACATCGCCCGCGGCTACCAGGCCATGACCCTGCTCTCCACCGGCGAGGCCTTCGTCCTCGGCGGATCCTGGAGCGGATCCACGGGCACCGACAAGGCCGGAGAGGTCTGGTCCCCGGACACCCGAACCTGGCGCAGCCTGCCCGGCGTCCCCGCCGCCCCGGCGCTCACGGCCGACCCGGCCGGACCCTACCGCGCCGACAACCACATGTGGCTGCACGCCACTTCGGGCGGCAAGGTCCTGCAACTGGGCCCGAGCAAGCAGATGAACTGGATCTCCACCAGCGGGCAGGGCGGCATCACCGCCGCCGGCACCCGGGCCGACAGCCAGGACGCCATGACGGGCAACGCCGTCGCCTACGACATCGGCAAACTGCTCACCCTGGGCGGCTCGCCCGCCTACCAGGACACCCCGGCCACCCGGCGCGCCTACACCGTGGGCATCTCGGGCAGCCAGGTCCAGGCCGCCCGCACGGGAGACATGGAGCATGCCCGCGCCTTCAGCAACAGCGTGGTCCTGCCCGACGGCAAGGTGGCCGTCTTCGGCGGTCAGGCCTATCCGGTGCCCTTCAGTGACGCCACCTCCGTCCTGACCCCCGAACTGTGGGACCCGGCGACCGGCGCCTTCACCCCGCTCGCCACCATGGCCGTTCCGCGCAACTACCACAGCGTGGCCAACCTGCTGCCCGACGGACGGATCTTCTCCGGCGGCGGCGGTCTGTGCGGCGACTGCGCGACCAACCACGCAGACGGGGCGATCTTCACCCCGCCGTACCTGCTCAACGCGGACGGAACCCCGAAGCCGCGTCCCGCCATCACCGCGGGCGTGCCCCCCAGGGCGGCCCCCGGCTCCTCGCTCACGGTGAGCACCCAGGGTTCGGTGGCGTCCTTCGTCCTGATGCGGGCCGCCGCCGCGACCCACTCCACCGACAACGACCAGCGTCGGGTCCCCGTGGTGTCCACCGCGGCGGGAGGCGGCACGTACACGGTGTCGATACCCGCCGACACCGGTGTGGTCCTGCCGGGGACCTACATGCTCTTCGCCCTCGACGCCCAGGGCGTACCGAGCATCGGTCAGTTCGTCACGATCTCCTGACCCCGACCCCATGAGCGATGTCCGGGGCCTGAGCTGATTGGCCCCGGACATTCAGGGGAATAGCGCACAAATGACACAAGCCATCGAAGACTACGCACTCATCGGCGACCTGATGACCAGCGCACTGGTCGGCCGTGACGGGTCCATCGACTGGCTGTGCCTGCCGCGCTTCGACTCGGCGGCCTGCTTCGCCAAACTCCTCGGCGAGGAGGAGAACGGTCACTGGCGCATCGCGCCCCTCGACGCCGCCGTCGGCGAGCCCTGCACCCGCCGCGCCTACGTCGACGGCTCCCTGATCCTGGAATCGTACTGGGAGACCGAAACCGGAACCGTCAAGGTCACCGACTTCATGCCCCAGCGCGAGGTCGCCCCCGACGTCATCCGCATCGTCGAGGGCATCAGCGGCACGGTCAGGATGCGCAGCACCCTGCGCCTGCGCTTCGACTACGGCCACGTCGTGCCCTGGGTGCGCCGCAGCGACGGCGACCGGGTCGCCATCGCCGGGCCCGACTCCGCCTGGTTCCGCAGCGAACCCCCGGTCCGCACCTGGGGCGAGGCGAACAGCACCTGCTCCCAGTTCCCGGTCACCGCCGGCCGGCGCGTCGCCTTCGTCCTGACCTGGCACCCCTCGCACCGGCCGCGCCCCGACCCCTGCGACCCCTTCGGCGCACTGGAGCAGAGCCTCGCCGACTGGCGGGAATGGACCGCGCAATGCCGCTACGAGGGCCCCTACCAGGAGGCGGTCACCCGCTCCCTGATCACCCTCAAGGCCCTCACCTACGCCCCGACCGGAGGCATCGCCGCCGCGGCCACCACCTCCCTCCCCGAAGAGCTCGGCGGCGTCCGCAACTGGGACTACCGCTACTGCTGGCTCCGGGACTCCACCCTCACCCTCGGCTCGCTCCTGTCCACCGGCTTCCTCGACGAAGCCCGCGCCTGGCGCGAGTGGCTGCTGCGCGCGGTCGCCGGCGACCCCGCCGACCTCCAGATCATGTACGGGATCGCCGGCGAGCGGCGGATCCCCGAGAGCGAACTGCCCTGGCTGCGCGGCTACGCCTCCTCCGCCCCGGTCCGCGTCGGGAACGCCGCCGTCGACCAGCTCCAGCTGGACGTGTACGGGGAGGTCATCGACTCCCTCTACCTGGCCCGGTCCGCCGGCCTGCCCTCCGAACGCCACGCCTGGCGGATCCAGCTCGCGCTGCTCGACTTCCTCGAACGCAACTGGCACCGGCCCGACGAGGGCCTGTGGGAGGTCCGCGGCCCCCGCCGCCACTTCGTGCACTCCAAGGTGATGGCATGGGTCGCGGCCGACCGGGCCGTGCGCACCCTGGAGAGCGACCCCTCTCTGGACGGCGACGTGGAGCGCTGGCGCACCATGCGCGACGAGGTGCACCGCGACGTGTGCGCCAACGGCTACGACCCCGAGCGGGGCACCTTCACCCAGTACTACGGCTCCGCCGAACTGGACGCGGCGACCCTGCTCATCCCCAGGGTCGGATTCCTGCCGCCCGACGACCCGCGGGTCGTCGGCACGGTCGACGCCGTGCGCGCCGAACTCGGCAGCAGCGGACTGGTCCGCCGCTACAGCACCGCGGGCTCCACCGTCGACGGGCTGCCCGGGGACGAAGGGGCCTTCCTGGCCTGCTCGTTCTGGCTGACCGACGCCCTCCACATGACGGGCCGGCGGGAGGAGGCCCGCGCCCTGTTCGAGCGGCTGCTGTCCGTACGCAACGACGTGGGCCTGCTCGCGGAGGAATACGACCCCCTCGCCGGACGCCAACTCGGCAACTTCCCGCAGGCGTTCAGCCACGTCGGCCTGGTGAACACCGCGCTCACCCTGGCGAGCCCCGCCTGAGCGCACGCCCTACGGGTCCCCGCCGGTACGGGAGGCCAGCAGCAGCGCGATGTCGTCCGGCCGGTCGGCGGTGTTGCCCGCCTCGCTGATCAGCCGGTCGGCGGTCTCGGTCAGCGGGGACGGCCGGGCCGCCTCCAGGGCCTTCCGCAGCCGCTCCACCCCCACGTCGATGTCGAGGCCCGGCTTCTCCACCAGCCCGTCCGTGTACAGGGCGAGGACCGAGCCCGTCGTCAGCCGCAGCTCCGTGAGCGGGTACGAGGCCTCCGGGTCGATGCCGAGCACCACCCCGCCCGCCAGGTCCAGCACCTCGGTCCGGCCGTCCGGATGGCGCAGCAGCGGCTGCGGGTGCCCGGCCCGGGCGGCCGTCACGGAGCCCGACGCCGGGTCGAGCAGCATGTAGCAGCAGCTCGCGAACTGGCCCGGATCCAGGTCGATGAGCAGCTGGTTGGTGCCGCTCACCACCTGCTCCGGAGTGCTGCCGCTGAGCGCGAACGCCCGTACCGCGCTGCGCAGCTGGCCCATGGTCGCCGCGGCCGCCACACCGTGGCCCTGGACGTCCCCGATGACCAGGGCCAGCAGGCCGGCGCCCGTCTCGACGACGTCGTACCAGTCGCCGCCGACGTCCATGCCCAGGGTGCCGGGGAGGTAGCGGCCGACGGTGTCCACGTGCTCGCGCACCGGCAGCCGGTGCGGCAGCAGGGCCGACTGCAGACCGCGGGCGAGCTCCACCTCGCTGTCGTAGCGCCGGGCCCGCGCGAGCGCCTGCGCGATCAGACCGGCCAGCGCCGTGAGCACCGTACGCTCCTCCGCGCTGAAGCCTCGGGGCGAGTCGAAGCCGAGGATGCACGAGCCGACCGGCCGGCCGGAGGCGATCAGCGGCAGGAAGGCGCGGGCGCCGACATCGGCGTCCAGCGGAATGCCCGGATAGGCGGCGGCCAGGTGCTGCATCGACTCGAAGAACAGCGGCCGGCCCGTGGTCAGGGTCTCCACACCCGGCAGCCGGACATCGAGGGAGACCCCGTCGAACCGGTTGAGGAAGCCCTGCGGGAAACCGGTCTCCCAGGCCAGGTGCAGATGCCGTTCGTCCAGCAGGTAGATCGCCAGCTGGCGGCCGCCGAAGGCCGGCAGCAGCTCCTCGGTGACCACCGCCGACACCTGCCGGGCCGTGACCGCCTCCGTCAGCGCGATGGCGAGGGCCACCGGCCGGTACAGCGCCGAGGCCTCGTCGGCGGACGCGTCGAGGTCCGCGTACGCGTCCACGCCGGCGTCCGGGTCCCGCCGGGCCCGTGACTCGCGCGCGTAGGACGGTTTCGCGGAGGTGCCCAGCGTCAGGGTCACGCCGTCGGCCGCCGGGTACAGGTCCACCGACAGCCACTGCCCCGGCGCGTGCCGGCCGCGCCGGGCGGGGAAGTGCACCGGCTCGCCGGACATGAAGCCGGCCCGGAAGTGGTCCTCGTAGGCGGGATGCCCGAGCCACGGCAGCGCCTCCCACAGCAGCCTTCCCTGCAGATGGGGCCCGTCGAGGCCGAGCAGCTCCTTCGCCGCGGTGTTCACGTAGCCGATCCGGCCCTCCCGGTCCAGGGAGAGCACCGCCTGCGCGAGCCGGTTCGCGGCCCTGCGGGCGCCCTCGGCCCCGGCCTCGGGCGGTGGCGCCGGCACGCCCACCGGGTCGCCCTCCCACAGCACCCGCGCCCCGGCCGCCGCGAGCGCGGTGAGGTCGGCGGCCAGCTGCTCCGCGGCCCGTCGCATCCGTTCGCGGTCCGCGGTCCCGACCGGGATCCCCGGGGTCGCCTCGCGCAGCACCACCAGCACGCCGAACCGTTCCGTCCCGGCGGTCACCGGCTGGTACAGCGAGCCGAAGGGGAACGGCAGCCCGGCCATCATCTGCGGGAAGCGGCTCATCGCCGACTCCGCGTCGGGCAGGTGCACGGCCTGCCCGGAGCGGTAGGCCTCGGCGATCGGGTACGGGCGGTTCACCTGCATCCGCCACCAGGGCCGGAACAGCTGCAGCGGCAGGCCGGTGAACACGGCCATCAGGAGCAGTCCGGTGGTGGGCGAGCGCAGGTAGACGCCGGCCGCGTACCCACCGACGGCCTCCATCGCGTTCACGGCGGCCCGTGCGAGCACCTGGGCCGTCGCATCAGGGGCATCCGTGGTGTCAGGGGCGGCGCCGACGCTGTCCGCTCTCGCCATCACACAGCCAGGATGCGCCTTCGGCGGCGCCGCCTGCATCCCGGCTGGTCGCGGCCGTGCCCCGGCCGATAGGCCGGACCGCTTCCCTCGTCCGGGGGACGCCCGGGTGTGCGGACCACCCCCCGGACGGCGCCGCGGGGCACGATACGCAGGCGTCCCACCCCCGGCAGGCCCCGGAAGGCAGAGCATGCGGTTCCAGTACGACACCATCGGCGAGCGCTACGCGGAGTCCACGAGCACGGCGGCCTTCTCCGCGGCCGACACCTACACCCTGCACGGAGCCCTCGACGCCCTCGGCGGGGTGCGCGGGCTCGACGCCCTCGACCTGGCCTGCGGATACGGATACAACACCCGGCTGCTGGCCCGCGGCGGGGCCCGGCGGACCGTCGGCGTCGACGTCTCGGAGGAGATGATCCGGCTGGCCCGCGCGCACGAGGCGACCAAGGACCGACCGGACGTCGAGTACCACGTCGCCGACGCCGCCGGCCTGCCGGACCTGGGCCCCTTCGACCTCGCGACCGCCGCGTACGTCTTCAGCTACGCGCCCGACCGCAGGTCCCTGCACGCGATGTTCCGGTCCGTCCGAGCCAATCTCCGGGCGGGCGGGCGGCTGCTCGCCATCGTCCCCAACGCGGGGGCGTTCCCGCGCGTGGACTGGTCGCCGTACGGGGTGCGCATCCTCGACCGGGTCCCGGACGGCGACGCGCCGCTGCTCAAGGCGCATTTCCTGACCGAGCCGCCCGTGCCCTTCGAATTCCGCGAATGGGCCCACGCCGACCTCGCCGAGGCCGCCGTCGAAGCGGGTTTCGTCACCGTCGGCTGGCAGCCGAACCGGACCCCGCCCGCCGACGCCGTACGCGACGAGGAGTACTGGACGGCGTACCGCGCCTGGCCGATCAGCTCCCTGATGACCTGCACGGCGTAGGCGGCCGTCAGCGATCCGCCGTCAACGCCGTGCCCTCACAGCTCCGCCGTCGACCTGATCAGCTCGACGATCCGCTCGCGCGCCGCGCGCCCCTCCGGCACGGGCAGCAGCGGGTACCCGTGCGGCAGCCCCGCCGCCTCGTGGAACTCCACCTCGGCCCCGTCCGCGCGGGCCCGGCGCAGCAGCTCCCGGCTGTCCGTGGTCAGCACGTCCCGGGTCCCGGTGAACACCGCCATCGGCGCCAGCCCGGCGAAGCCGCCGTGCAGCGGGCTCACCCTGGGGTCCTCGGCGTCCAGGGTTCCGGCGTACAGCCGCCCCGCCTCCAGCAGCCCCGGGCGGGCCAGCATCGGATCGGCCGCCTCGATGGCCGCCTGGTCCGGATGGCTCATGGTCACGTCCAGCCAGGGCGAGATCAGCACGATCCGGGACGGCTGGTCCCCGGTGCGGTCGCGCAGCCGCTGGGCTGCCGCCAGCGCCAGGCCGGCCCCGGCGGAGTCCCCGATCAGTACCGTCCCGCCGGAGCCGCCGCTCGCGATCAGACCGCTCAGCAGGTCGGCGGCGACCGGGACGGTCCGGTCGGCGGTACCGCGCGGAGCGAGGATGTACGCGGGTACGACCACCCGCGCCCGCGCCTGCGTGACCAGGGTCCGGATCAGCGCCCAGTGCGGGCGGACCAGCTCGTCGATGTAGCCGCCGCCGTGCACGTACAGCACATGGGCCGCGGGCTCCGCCCCGAGCGGGGAGACGTCGTACACCGGCCAGGCGCCGACGAAGGTCCGCGAGATGTCGGCGACCCGCCCCAGCGACCGCGGCGGCAGATGGGAAGCGGGCCGGCGGGCGGACTCGGCCACCCGGCTCCGGACGGCCTCCGCGCTCGCGTACCGTCTTCGCCGTCCCGCCGCGATCAGCGCCACCGACAGCGCCCTGCTGCGCAGACTCGGCACGCCCCTCACCTCCCCTTTTTCCCGCGCCGTCCCCAGCGCGAGCCCCTTCCCCGTCACGGGAGGAGCATAGGCGTGAAGCTGCGCTGTCGACCCGTTTAAGAAAGTCTCGATGGACTGATCACCGCGCCGATCGGCAGATTGGTGCACGTCACCGCCGCCGTTCGGGCCCATCCGCCCGCGGCGTACCCTTCCGCATGCCTGGAGCCACCCCATGAAGGCACTCGTCAAGCACAAGGCAGAACCCGGCCTGTGGCTCATGGACGTCCCCGAGCCCGAATACGGCCCCGGCGACGTGCTGATCAAGGTGCTGCGCACCGGCATCTGCGGAACCGACCTGCACATCCGCGCCTGGGACGGCTGGGCGCAGGGCGCGGTCAAGACCCCCCTCGTCCTCGGCCACGAGTTCGTCGGCGAGGTCGCGGCGCTCGGCGCGGACGTCCAGGACATCGAGGTCGGCGCGCTGGTCAGCGGCGAGGGCCACCTGGTGTGCGGCAAGTGCCGCAACTGCCTGGCCGGCCGCCGCCACCTGTGCCGCAGCACGATCGGGCTCGGGGTCGGCCGCGACGGCGCCTTCGCCGAGTACGTGGTCCTGCCCGCCCAGAACGTGTGGGTGCACCGCACCGCCGTGGACCTGGACGTCGCCGCGATCTTCGACCCCTTCGGCAACGCCGTGCACACGGCGCTGTCCTTCCCGCTGGTCGGCGAGGACGTACTGATCACCGGCGCCGGCCCGATCGGGATCATGGCGGCGGCCGTGGCCAAGCACGCCGGCGCGCGCAGCGTGGTCATCACCGACGTCAGCCCCGAGCGCCTGGAGATCGCCCGCAAGGCGGGCGCCACCCTCGCCGTCAACGTCGCCGAGTCCTCCATCGCCGAGGCGCAGACCAAGCTCGGCCTCCGCGAGGGCTTCGACATCGGCCTGGAGATGTCCGGCCGCGCCGAGGCCATGCGCGACATGATCGACAACATGACGCACGGCGGCCGGATCGCCATGCTGGGCCTGCCCGCGCAGGAGTTCCCGGTGAACTGGGCGAAGGTGGTCACCTCGATGATCACGATCAAGGGCATCTACGGCCGTGAGATGTTCGAGACCTGGTACGCGATGACCGTGCTGCTGGAGGGCGGGCTCGACCTGAGCCCGGTCATCACCGGCCGCTACTCGCACCGCGACTTCGAGGCCGCCTTCGACGAGGCCTCGACCGCCCGCAGCGGCAAGATCATCCTGGACTGGACGGCGTAGGGGACCGCCCCTCCCGCCACCCCACCGAACCACCTCCCTCCGGGCCGGGCCCCGCACACCCTCCCCCCTCCGCGGGGCCCGGCCCCCTCCCTCGTCGCCCTCCGCCGCACAAGGAGAACCGCACCATGTTCGAGACCGTCCGCGAGGACCTGCGCTCCACCCTCGACGAGATCCGCGCCGCCGGCCTGCACAAGCCCGAGCGCGTCATCGGCACCCCGCAGAACGCGGCCGTCTCCGTCACCTCGGGCGGCGCCGCCGGCGAGGTGCTCAACTTCTGCGCCAACAACTACCTGGGGCTGGCCGACCACCCCGAGGTCGTCGCCGCCGCGAAGGACGCGCTGGACCGCTGGGGCTACGGAATGGCCTCCGTCCGCTTCATCTGCGGCACCCAGGAGGTGCACAAGGAGCTGGAGGCGCGGCTCTCGGCCTTCCTCGGCCAGGAGGACACGATCCTCTACTCCTCCTGCTTCGACGCCAACGGCGGCGTCTTCGAGACCCTGCTCGGCGCCGAGGACGCGGTCATCTCCGACGCCCTCAACCACGCCTCGATCATCGACGGCATCCGCCTCTCCAAGGCCCGCCGCTTCCGCTACGCCAACCGCGACCTGGCCGAGCTCGAAGCCCGCCTGAAGGAAGCCACCGAGGGCGGCGCCCGCCGCAAGCTCATCGTCACCGACGGCGTCTTCTCCATGGACGGCTACGTCGCCCCGCTCGCGGAGATCTGCGACCTGGCCGACCGCTACGACGCCATGGTCATGGTCGACGACTCGCACGCCGTCGGCTTCGTCGGCCCCGGCGGACGCGGCACCCCCGAGCTGCACGGCGTCATGGACCGCGTCGACATCATCACCGGCACCCTCGGCAAGGCCCTCGGCGGCGCTTCCGGCGGCTACGTCGCGGCCCGTGCCGAGATCGTGGAGCTGCTGCGCCAGCGCTCGCGCCCGTACCTCTTCTCCAACTCCCTCGCCCCGGTCATCGCGGCAGCCTCCCTCAAGGTCCTCGACCTGCTGGAGTCGGCCGGTGACCTGCGCGAACACCTCGCCGCCAACACCGCGCTCTTCCGTACGAAGATGACCGAGGCCGGCTTCGAGGTCCTGCCCGGCGACCACGCCATCGCCCCCGTCATGATCGGTGACGCGGCCGAGGCGGCCAGGATGGCGGAGCTGCTCCTGGAGCGCGGCGTGTACGTGATCGGCTTCTCCTACCCGGTGGTGCCGATGGGCGCGGCGCGCATCCGCGTCCAGCTCTCCGCGGCCCACTCGACGGCCGACGTCGAGCGCGCGGTGGCCGCCTTCATCGACGCCCGTGCTGCCCTTGAGGGCGCTGGGGCCTGAGGGGTCTCTGCACCCTGAGACAATGGTGGGGTGATCGACCCCCGCCGGCTGCGCATCCTGCGGGCCGTGGCGGACCACCGTACGGTGACCGCCGCGGCCGCAGCCCTGTACCTCACCCCCTCCGCCGTCTCCCAGCAGCTCGCGGCACTGGAGCAGGAGACCGGCCACGCGCTGCTCACCCGCAGCGGTCGGGGCGTACGGCTCACGGCGGCCGGTGAGATCCTGCTCGGCCACGCACACGAGGTGCTCGCGCAGCTGGAGCGGGCGGAGGCGGAACTCGCGGCGTACGCGGGCGGTTCGGCGGGCGAGGTCACCGTCGCCGCCTTCGCCACGGGCATCGCGGAAGTACTGGCCCCGGCCATCGCCCGGCTCGCGCTGGAACAGCCGGGCATCCGGCTGCGGGTCCGCGACGCGGAGGGCGACCAGAGCCTGCCGCTGCTGCTGGACGGCGAGGCGGACCTCGCGCTGGCCGTCGAGTACCGGGGCGGCCCGGGCGCCGACGACGCGCGGCTGTCCGTCCTCCCGCTGTACGCGGAACCCTTCGACGCGGTCCTGCCCTCGGGGCATCCGCTGGCCGACCTGCCCGCGGTGTCGCTGGCCGACCTCGCGGACTCGGACTGGGTGGGCCAGTACCCCGGCAACCCGTGCCACGACGTGACGCTGCTCGCCTGCGAACTGGCGGGCTTCCAGCCCCGGCTCGTGCACTCCTCGGACGACTTCCGCGCCGTGACGGCGCTGGTGGGCGCGGGGGCCGGAGTGGCCCTCGTCCCGCGCTCGGCCCTGCGCGGCATGGACCTCAAGGAGGTCCAGGTCCGCCCGGTCACCGGGCCGGCCGCCACCCGCCGGGTCTTCGCGGCCACCCGCCGCGGGGCCGAGACCCACCCGCTGATCGCCCCCGTCCTGGCCGCCCTGGTCCGCGAGTCGGAGCGGCTTCCGGCCCACTGAAGGAGCCGGCGCCAGGGTGAATGGTTTCGCCACGCGCCTGTACGGGTGAAGTCCGGCGCGCGCTCTATGAGGGCGGCCGCTGCGGTCGAAGACTGTGCCCCGAGCCGTAGCAGCCCCACCCCGACCACGGAGGCATCATGGGCCGCGCCACCGCCGCCGACACCGCCGACACCACTCCCGACTACCTCAAGCACACGGCAGAAGTGGTCCGCGAGCACCTGGCAGCCGCCACCCGGCTCGCCACCTTCCTGAAGGGTGCGGGCACCCTCACCCTGGAGCAGCGCAAGCTCCTCGTCGACCAGGCGCTGGTGCTGCTGGAGCAGAACTACGTACACCTGCCACTGAAGATCGCGATGCACGCGGTCAACCCCGTACAGCGGCTGCGCCTGATCCGCCGGCAGCTGGAACAGCAGACGCCGGCCACCATGCCGCCCGAGTGGATCTTCCACTCGGAGATGTCGAAGGTGTTCAACTCGGTGCGGGACCTGCACACCAACTACCAGCTGCCCGAGCCGTTCGCGAAGAAGATCGCCTTCCTGCCCTTCCTGGTCGAGGAGACCACCGACGGACCGGAGCCGCGCTTCCTGGTCACCCTCGTCATGCAGGGCTTCTCCGCGCCCGGTTTCGAGCCGGGGGCCGAGGTCACCCACTGGAGCGGCGTCCCCATCGAGCAGGCCGTCGAGCTCAACGCCGGCCGGTTCGCCGGCGGCAACGTGGCGGCGCGCCGCAGCCGGGGCATCGAGTCGCTGACGGTGCGTTCGCTCTCCGCCCACCTGCCCCCGTTCGAGGAGTGGGTGACCGTCAGCTACGTCGGCACCGACGGTGCCCCGCACGAACTGCGGGTGCTCTGGCAGATCGTGGACCTCTTCGGGGAGCAGGCAGGCCCCGACGGTGAAGAGTCGCTGGCCCTGGGAGTGGACTACGACTCCGAGGAGATCAGCCGGGCCAAGGTCATGCTCTACGTCCCCCACGTCATCGAGCAGCAGCAGGCGGTGGCCGCAGGGGAGTCTCCCCGGTCCGCGGCGGGTGAGGTCGCGAGCACGATGCCGGAGGTGTTCACGGCCCGTTCCGTCGAGACCCCGTCGGGGACCTTCGGCCACATCCGCATCCACACCTTCATGGTCGAAAGATCCGGCCCCTTCGTCACGGAGTTCGTCCGGCTCATCGGCACCCTTCCGCAGAACGGCCTGATCGTCGACGTGCGGGACAACGGCGGCGGCTCGGTCCTGGCGTCGGAGCGCACCCTCCAGACACTGACGCCACGTCATATCACTCCGGAATCGTTCCAGTTCATCAACACCCCGCTCAACCTGCTGATCTGCCGCAGCAGTGGCGACCTGGACCCGTGGGTGCCGTCGATGGAGCAGGCGGTCGAGACCGGGGCCACCTTCTCCGCCGCCCTGCCCCTCACCCCGGAGGGCCTGGCCAACGAGGTCGGCCAGAAGTACTTCGGCCCGGTCGTGCTCATCACCAACGCCCGGTGCTACTCCGCCACCGACATGTTCGCCGCCGGCTTCCAGGACCACCGGATCGGGATCGTGCTCGGCACCGAGGACAACACCGGGGCCGGCGGTGCCAACGTCTGGGAACAGGGCGACTTCCTGCGGGACTTCCCGCTCGCCGCCTCGCCCTACCGGCCGCTCCCCAACGGAGCGGGCATGCGCGTGTCGATCCGCCGGTCCCTGCGGGTCGGTGACCGGTCCGGCACACCCCTGGAGGACCTGGGCGTCGTACCGGACGTGCGCCACCGGATGACCCGCCGGGATCTGCTGGAAGGCAACGCCGACCTCCTGGCGAAAGCCGGTGAACTGCTCGCGGCCCAGCCCGTGCGGGAGCTGAACATCGCCAACGTCGCGCGCGCCGACGGGTCGCTCCGCCTCGAACTGACGACCACCAACATCGACCGCGTCGACGTCTACCTCGACCGGCGCCCCGGCGCCTCCGTGGACGTCCCCGACGGCCAGGCCGAGGTCACGGTGACGGGTGCCACGGCCGCCCGGTCGATGCGGGTCGAGGGCTACGCCGTGGGCGAGCTCGTCGCCAGCCGCACCATGTCGCTGTAGACGCAGAGGCGGGTGGGGGCCGGTGGGGGCCGGTGGGGCGGTCGGGGCAGATGGGGGCGGATGGTGGCCGGACCGGCCCGGCACCCGCCCCGCCCGCCCTTCCGTTGCTCACACCGTGACCACGTCGACCCCCGCCGCGGTGAAGGCCCGGGCCACCGCCGGGGCCAGTCCCGTGTCCGTCACCAGGACGTCCACCGACGAGGTCGCGCAGATACGGGCGAAGGCGCGAACGCCCAGTTTGCTGGAGTCGGCCGCGACGACCACCCGGCGGGCGCGTTCGCACAGCAGGCGGTTGATCGAGGCCTCGTCCTCGTGCCGGGTCGCCGCGCCGTCCTGCGGGTCGAAGCCGTCCACGCCGAGCACCGCCGTGTCCACCGCGAGCTGCCCGAGGACCTGCTCGGCGAGCGGGCCCGTCAGTTCGTACGACTGGGGGCGGGCCACCCCGCCGGTCAGTACGATCTTGAACTGCGGCCGGATCACCAGCTCGCCCGCGATGTTGAGGGCGTTGGTCACCACGGTGAGCGCCGGCGAGCCCTGGGCCAGGTCCGGACGCCCGGCGAGGGCCCGCGCCACCTCCGTGGTCGTGGTGCCGCCCGTCAGGCCGATCACCTCGCCCGGGGTGATCAGGGCCGCCACCGCCTCGCTGATCCGGTGCTTCTCGGCGGCGCGGCGTGACGTCCGGTAGCGCAGCGGGAGTTCGTACGAGACCCCGTGCAGCACCGCCCCGCCGCGCGTACGGACCAGCAGCTGCTGCTCGGCGAGCTGGTCGAGGTCGCGGCGGATGGTCGCGGCGGACACCCCGAGGGTCTCGGCCGCCGGTTCCACCTCCAGCTCGCCCCGTTCCACCAGCAGGTCCAGCAGTGCCTGCCAGCGCTCCTTGCGGGTCATCGGCCGCCCCCTCCCGTGCTCGTCCCGTGCCCGACCCCGTGACCGCAGTCGGGCTACCCGGCGACACTAACTCAGCAGATCACCCCGTGGTTGCTTGAAGTTGCGCGAAAGTGCGAGCTACCTTGCAGGAAAACGCACAACACTCCACGCATCCAGACCCGCCTGCCGCACGAGGGAGCCTGTATGAGTCACGTCGCGTACGAGTTGGGCACGCAGCCCGCATGCTGGGAGCGGGCCGCCGAACTGGCCCCGGCCCGGCGGGCGGTGCTCCCGCAGCCGGGGGAGCGTACCGCGATCGTCGGGTGCGGGACCTCGTACTACATGGCCCAGGCGGCCGCCGTGCTGCGCGAGGAGTCCGGACAGGGCGAGACCGACGCCTTCCCCGCCTCCGAGTTCCCGCGCCACCGGCGCTACGACCGGGTCGTCGCCCTGACCCGGTCCGGCACCACCACCGAGGTACTGGACCTGCTGGCCGGGCTGCGGGACGCGGGCGTGCCCACGACCGCGGTCGTCGGCGATCCGGCCACCCCGGTGATGACCGCCGCGGACGAGCTGGTCGTCCTCGACTTCGCCGACGAACAGTCCGTCGTGCAGACCAGGTTCGCGACCACCGCCCTCACCCTGCTGCGCGCCCACGTCGGGCGGCACACCCCCTCCGTGGTCGCCGACGCCCGCACGGCCCTCGTCGAGCCGCTGCCCGCCGACATCGCCGGCCTGGGCCAGTTCACCTTCCTCGGCCGCGGCTGGAGCGTCGGACTCGCCCACGAGGCCGCACTGAAGATGCGCGAGGCCTCGCTGTCCTGGGCCGAGTCCTACCCGGCGATGGAGTACCGGCACGGGCCCATCAGCGTCTCCGGGCCCGGCACCGTGACCTGGTCGCTCGACGAGGCCCCCGACGGGCTCGCCGAACAGGTACGCGCCACCGGCTCCCAGTGGGTGCCCGGCCGGCTCGACCCGCTCGCCGAACTGGTCCGCGTACACCGCCTCGCCCTCGCCGTCGCCGCCCACCGGCAGCTGGATCCGGACGCGCCGCGCAACCTCACGCGCTCGGTGATCCTCACCACCGGCGAGGAGGCGGTCCGATGAGCCTCGTCCGGGCCGGCGACCTGGTCCTGGAGGCGGCCGCGGCCGGCCGGGCCGTGGCCGCCTTCAACATCATCACCCTGGAGCACGCCGAAGCCGTCGTGGCCGGGGCCGAGGCGGCCGGCCTGCCCGTCATCCTCCAACTGAGCGAGAACGCCGTGAAGTTCCGCGGCGGGCAGCTGCTGCCCATCTCCCGGGCCGCCGGCGCGTGCGCGGAGGCAGCCGGGGTCCCCGTCGGCCTGCACCTCGACCACGTCAAGAGCCCCGAGCTGCTCCGGCAGGCCTGCGACGCCGGATACAGCTCGGTGATGTTCGACGCCGCGCAACTCCCGTACGCCGAGAACCTGGAGGCCACCCGGTCCGCGGCCGACTGGGCGCACGCCAACGGCCTGTGGATCGAGGCCGAGCTGGGCGAGGTCGGCGGCAAGAACGGCGCCGCGCCGCTCGACCCGCACGCGCCCGGCGCCCGTACCGACCCCGACGAGGCCCGGCGGTTCGTCGCCGACTCCGGGGTCGACGCCCTCGCCGTCGCCATCGGCAGCAGCCACGCGATGACCAGCCGGACCGCGGCCCTGGACCATGTGCTGCTGGCCCGGCTGGCCAAGACCGTGGACGTACCGCTCGTCCTGCACGGCTCCTCGGGGCTGCCGGACGCCGAGCTCGCGGCGGCCGTCGCGGGCGGCATCCGCAAGGTCAACATCGGCACCGCCCTCAACGTGGCGATGACCGGGGCCATCCGTACCCACCTGACCCCGGCGGACCCCCGGCCGTACCTGACGGCGGCCCGTGCGGCGATGACGGCGACGGCGACAGCTATGATCGGCGCCCTGAACTGACGGGCGACGGGGCGGCGATCATGGACATACAGCGGGGACGTACGAATCGCCGCCGGTTCCTGCTGATCGCCGGCCTCCCGCTGCTGACGGTGGGCGCGGGCATGACCTACCTTCTGTGGCCGCAGCCGCCGCGCCGTCCCGAGGTCCGTACCGACCTGGAGCCGCTGAACAAGCGGCTCGGGCCGTTCCTGGGCGAGCTGACCGACGCGCACTGGCTGGGCTACGACATCGACGACGCGGGTGACGACCGCAGCATCCCGGGCCCCGACTCCCGGATCCGTGTGGTCGGTGTGGCACACCTGCCGGCCGGCGGCGCGGCCGCGATCACCGGCAAGGCCGACCACGCCTTCGCCGCCACCGGCGCGCCGTCCGACCTGCCCGCCGCGCTGAAGCAGCACCTGCCCGCCGCCGCGGCCTGGCAGCACAGCCCCGGGTTCGACGCGTACGCGAACGGCCAGGGCGCCGACGGCCAGGCCTCGGACGGGATCCCGCCCTCGGGCCGGTACCTCTTCGACACGGCCCGCGACCTCGTCCACTTCGACGTCCTGTACTCCTTCACCTGACAATCGGGCGGGGAGCGGGCGGCGGACGTCCCACTCAGTGGGAGAACGCCCGCGGCGCCGTTGAAGGTGCGCCGCGCACGGTGTTTTTCGTCGTACGGCGGACGTGCCGTGCCGTACGACGGAGTACGTGGATCCCGTACCCCCACGAGTTCTCCGGCCGGGCCCGGCGGGGACGGGCGTCAGCGCGGTGTGAGGCGGGCCTGGTGGTACTGGATCCCGTGCCACCGGGCCTGGTCCGGGCGGGCGCCCCGGTCCAGGGTCCGGGTGCCCTCGGCGAGCGTCAGGGCCCGCTCGGTGGACAGGACGAGGGCGACGAACCAGGTGGTCCGCTCGGGCTCGACGGTCTCGTCGTAGTACCAGTCGGCGGTGACACGGGCCTCCCTGGTGAGGAAGGGCCGCTGCAGGAAGTCCTGTACGGGGAGCGGGAAATGGCCGAGTACCCCCTGGGCCTCCGGGCCCAGTTCCAGGCGCAGCACCGGAGCCCCCGGCAGGCCCGGGGCGGTGGCCCGCCCGTCCGGCGCGGGCCGCCCGTCGAAGGACCGGCTGTGCAGCGAGCCCGGCTCCACCCGGGCGCGCTGCCCGCGGAACTCCGCCACCCCGTCCCGCAGCACCTGGCCGACCCGGCATAGCCCGCGGTCCCCCACCACCAGCGCGGCGGGGCGCCCGTCGGCATCCGGCCCGGCCCACCAGGTCAGGCACCGGCCGGCCTTCTCCAGCAGCCGGGCCCGTACGTCCCCCGGAAGCAGCTCCCAGTACGCGTGCCGGGCCGGGATCCCGGGGTCGGTGGGGAGGGCGCCCGGCTCGTGGATCTGCGTCACCGCCCGCGTGAACTCGGGGTCCTCACGGCGCCATGCGTCGATGTCCATATCCGTCCATTGTGCGGCAGGCCGCCGAACCGCACCCGTGTTTCAGGTGAGTTGGGGGCGAGCCGGCGGCGGCCGGGCGCTCTCAGATGCCTATGGCCCCGTCGATCCGCTCGCGCAGGAGGTCGGCGTGCCCGTTGTGCCGCGCGTACTCCTCGACCATGTGGATCAGTACCCAGCGCAGCGACACCTTCCCGCGCCACGCGTCGACGGCCTCGACGTCCAGATCGGGCGCTTCGGCCACGAAGCTTTGGGCGAAGGCCACTTCGGCTCGCCACGCCGCCCAGGCCGCTTCGACGGCCGCGGGATCGGACAGGGCTCCGTCGAAGTCCCCGTCGGGGTCCTCCGCCGAGGAGAACAGGGGCGGCGCGTCGTGGCCCGCCAGGACCTGCCGGAACCAGCGGCGCTCCACCTCGGCCAGGTGCCGGACCAGGCCGAGCAGGGAGAGCGTGGACGGTTCCACCGAGCGGCGCGCCAACTCCGCTCCGAGGCCTGCGCACTTGAGTTCCAGGGTGGCGCGGTGGTCCGCCAGGAAGGCGACCAGCATCCGCCGCTCGTCACCGGTCGCGGGGCCGCTGAAGCGGCCGTCCCGCTCGGGCTCGACGAAGAATTCCGCTCTGCTGCGTGGGCTCGTCATGCTCGCGATTATCAATGCCGGTCCCCAACGGCCGGCACCCGGGTCCTTCCGAATTCTTGTAACAGGTTCTACTCTGACCGCCGCCACCACAGCGACCGGCTGGACCGCGAGACCCCCGGAGGGGCCGTGCACCTCGAATACACGCCTGAGCAGCAGCAGTTGCGCACCGAGCTGCGCGCCTACTTCGCCGAGCTCGTGCCGCAGGACGTCTACGCCCGCTACGAGGACCCGGCCGCCCAGAAGCGCTTCTACCGGGACACCATCCGCCGGCTCGGCGCCGACGGCTGGCTCGGGGTCGGCTGGCCCAAGGAGTACGGCGGCCGCGGGATGACCCCGATGGACCAGTTCATCTTCTTCGACGAGGCCGCGCAGGCCGTCGTACCGCTGCCCCTGATGGCGCTCAACACGGTCGGGCCGACCATCATGCAGTTCGGCACCGACGAGCAGAAGGCGTACTTCCTGCCGAAGATCCTCACCGGGGAGATCGACTTCGCCATCGGCTACAGCGAGCCCGACGCCGGCACCGACCTCGCCGCGCTCAAGTGCAAGGCCGTGCGCGAGGGCGACGAGGAGACCGGCACCTACGTCGTCGACGGGCAGAAGATCTGGACGACCAACGGCGACACCGCCGACTGGGTCTGGCTCGCCGTGCGCACCGACCCGGACGCCCCCGCCCACAAGGGCATCACCATGCTCCTGGTCCCGACCTCGGACCCCGGCTACTCCTGCACCCTCATCAACACCCTCGCCTCGCACGACACCACCGCCAGCTACTACGAGAACATCCGCGTCCCGGCGAGCCGCCGCGTCGGCCAGGAGAACAAGGGCTGGCGCCTGATCACCAACCAGCTCAACCACGAACGCGTCACCCTCGCCGCACACGGCGCGATGGCCATCCGGGCCCTCCACGACGTCCAGCGCTGGGCCGCCGCGACGAAACTCGCCGACGGCCGCCGGGTCATCGACCTGTCCTGGGTCCGCGGCCGCCTCGCGCGCACCCACGCCCGGCTCGACGCGATGAAGCTGCTCAACTGGCAGATGGTGGGCGCGGTCGAGGCCGGCACCCTCACCCCGCAGGACGCCTCCGCGGTCAAGGTGTACGGCTCTGAGGCCCGCCGGGACGCGTACGCCTGGCTGATGGAGGTCGTCGGCGCGGCAGGCTCCCTCAAGGACGGCTCGGCGGGCGCGGTCCTGCACGGCGAGCTCGAACGCGGCTACCGCAGCGCCGTGATCTTCACCTTCGGCGGGGGCAACAACGAGATCCAGCGCGAGATCATCTCCTGGATCGGCCTCGGCATGCCGCGCGTCCGCCGCTAGGTCACGCAGGGGCGTCCCGGCATGCCACGCCTGAGCACAGGCGGGGAGCCGCCTACGGGACGGCTGCTGCCGGGGACCAGCGGGGTTCTCGGGGCGTCGTACGGCGGAACCCGATGCTGTTGAGCGGTTACGGAGTTGTTGCCGGAATTGTGGGGTCCGGCACAGTGCTCGCCCGTGCTGCGATGGTGGGGTCGGGCAGTGGCGTACTTCTTGTTGGTTCTCGTTCCGGCGGGTCTGATCCTTCCGTTGGTCTTCGCGGGCCGGGCCTTTGGCGTGCTGGCCCGGGCCGGGGGTTCGCGGCGTGCCGACAGCGCGGCCTGGCTGCGGACCGCCGGCTTCGCCCAGGCGGCGATTGCGGTGGGCGTGTACGCCTGGGGCCTGCTGCACGTCACCGGCGCGGTCGTGTCGGCCGAGGACGGTGGGACGAACTCGTTCCCCCTTCCGCCCTGCCGTACCCAGGGCTGGGAGCACCGGGCGGAAGGGATCACCGGCTACCGGGTGGAGTACGTGCCGCTGCGGTTCGTGTGCGAGACCGACGACGTCGGCGACTACACCACCTCCGTCCCCGGCTACGTCAACCCGGTCTTCTTCCTGCTGGGCCTCGGCGCCGCCGTCTGCTTCTCCGTCGTAGCCCTTGATTCGGACAGCAGCCGCGGGCAGACCGGCACCGGAACGTAGCGGATCAGCCTGCGGCGGTGATCGCGACGAGTTCGACCTCGAAGCCGTCGTCGTTCTCCAGGTAGGCGGCGTAGTGCTGTGGGCCGCCGGCGTGCGGATGCCGGTCCGGGAACATCAGGCGCCAGCCGTGGCGGATCGACTCCTCGGCGAGGCACTCGACCGCGGCCTCGTCCTCGACATGGAAGGCCAGGTGGTTCAGGCCCGGCCGGCAGCGGTCGTGCCGGTCGGAGGTGAGGGCCGGGGACCGTTCGACGACCAGGTACGTCGGCCCGAGCCGCCAGCTGCGGCCGTCGGCCCAGTGCTGGTAGGGCGCGTGGCCCAGGGCCTCCAGGAGCCAGCCGAGCGAGGCGATCGCACGGTCGAGGTCCGGCACCCACAGTTCGATGTGATGCAGCGTGCCGCTGACCGGCCGGCTCACGTGTAGAGCTCCCGGGCGCGGGTCAGGTCGACGCCTCCGTCCTGGGTCAGGGGCAGTGGCAGGAAGTGGTCCAGCTGCCACTCCTGCGCGCGGCCGGCCTGGCGGTTGGTGGTGGTCACCCAAGGCGGGTAGACGCGGAAGGCGCGCTTCCCGCCGGAGCCGTCCGTCGATACGACGCCGTGCCGGCGGAGCGCCTCCAGGGGGAGGACGAACTGGCCGAAGTGGTGACCGTCGCGGGTGCTGATGACGAAGAGGTCCACCGGGTCCGAGGCGTCGAACGGCTGGATGGGACCGGCCGGGGAGCGCTTCCAGACGGTGACGAACTGGCCCACCTTCGTGGGGGTGGTCTTCGCCGCGCGGAACCGGACGGCGCGGCCGTCCAGGGTGAAGGTGTGCGCGGCGTAATCGGCGCCCTCGGCCTCCGGAACCGGCAGCGAGCAGATGAATCCGCAGGGGTCGTAGACGAGCGCCTTCGCAGCGACCAGGTCCGCGTGGGCCGTGGCCGCGGCGGTGTCCGACCACGGCCGGGGGTGGGGTGGGGCGGGGTGTTCGCGGCGCGTCGTCATGCCCTCACCCTGTCACGGCCCGGACCGGGCCCGCGGCCCGAGGGCCGCCGCGCCGCACCGCGCTCAGTCGAGGTCGATGTGGACGCTGGTGGACTTCACGCGGGCGACGGCCTGCACACCGACCGCGAGTCCGAGCTCCTCGACCGCCTCGCGGGTCAGCAGGGAGACCACGCGGTGCGGGCCGGCCTGGATCTCGACCTGGGCGGCCACCTCGCCGAGCGTCACTGCCGTCACGATCCCGGGCAGCGCGTTGCGCGCCGAGGTGGCGGACTCGCCGTCGCCCTCGGCCGCCTCCTGGGCGAGCGCCACGCAGAAGGCGGCCAGATGCACGCCCTCGATCATCCGCTTGTTGCCGTCCCGCAGGGTCGGGAAGCGGCCCGCGTCCGCCCAGCGGCGGGCGGTGTCGGTGCTGACGCGGAGGAGTTGGGCGGCCTCGTCGATCGTGTAGAGCTGCACCCCGCAACTCTATGCCGCCGGCGCCCCGGCCCGCGCGAGGCCGCTTCTTTCGGATCTTCCGGGTACAGGGGAGGATTCCGGGCCTGTGCCGGGCGGGCTCACTGGCTGGTGCGGATCTCGTCGATCCGCTTCGCCAGAGCCTCCGTCTCCGCGATCAGCCGCGCGTGCGCCTTCTTCTGCTCCCCGTCACCCTCGGCCCTGAACGCCCCGCTGAAGTGGGGCTGGAGCTGGGTCCACCAGCCGTAGTCCAGCATCGCCCACGCCTGTGGGCAGAGGGGGGCGCGGGTCTTCGGGAGATAGCCGCTGTCGACCAGGGACCGCTGGTACTTCTTCGGGTCGCTGCCTTCCAGGTAGCACAGGAAGTTGAAGGCCCGTTGCTGGGTGACGGGGTGGTCGCTCGACATGCCCTCCAGGGTCGGCACGCCTTCCTTGCGGGCGATCTCGTCGAAGAGGATCGCGGCGGCCAGCGACGGGCCCGGCCCGACCTCGTTGACGGTGTAGAAGGACGCGAAGCCGTCGGCCGCATCCTCTTCGAGGCCGAGGTTGGCCAGGAGGAACTGGCGTTGCAGGGCGTGGCCCATCTCGTGGCCGAAGATGAACTCGGTCGACAGCACGGTCAGGTCGGCGGTGTTGTACTCGGACGCGGGGAACGGGGCGGGCCGTTCGACGGTCTTCACGACGTCGGCGAGGGCCTTCTCGATGGCGGTCAGGAACGACGGCGGGATGAAGATCGTCCTGCCGTCGGGCTGGGTGACGGCGTCGGTGACGCCGGGCGGCACGTCCGCGGTGACCTTCACGACCATGTCGTGCGGGAGGGTGAGCGCTCTGTTCACCCAGTCGGCCGACCGCTCCAGCACACGGGATTTCCGGATCAGTGCCACGGCCTCCCGGTCCGCCGGTGCGACCGTTCGGTCCTCGTAGACGACGGTGACCCTGCCGGAGCGCGCCGCCGGGGGGCGAGGTCCTGCTCCGGACCCCTGCCCGGCGTCGCGCGCCGCGCCGCCGCACCCGGTCACGACGACCCCGGCGAGGACCAGCACGCCTGACAGGACGATGCGCGCCCTCTTCGAGCAACCGGCGGTGTTCGGCATCATGGGTCGGCTCCCGTCAGGTGTTCCCGCCCCGATCCTCCGGCCGTCCGGAGGCGGATGCCCGTCGAGCCGCCCGTTCGGGGGCACCGTCGGCCGATGAGCCGGGGCGCGCAGCGAACCGCGTACGGAGCCGGCCGCGGGTTGTCGCACGGCGTTCGTCCTCCTGGCGGCCGCCCACGGCCGCCCCGGATCGGTAGGCTGGAGCCGCCGGGCGTCTGCGACGGGGAGGTACGGGATGGGGACCACCGTGGCCGGACCGCGCCCCGGCGCCGACCCGGGGCTGTACGGCCCGTCGTCCGTCACCTGGCAGTGCCACGGCGACCCGATGATGTGGATCGCCGGGCTCCGCGCGCTCTACCTCCAGGCCCTCCACCCGCGCGCCGTCCGCGGGGTCATGGAGAACTCCGACTTCCGGGCGGACGCCTGGGGGCGGCTGCTGCGCACCGCCGACTTCGTCGGCACCCTCACCTACGGCACCACCGAGGCCGCCGAGCGCGCCGGCCTCCGCGTCCGCACGATCCACCGCAAACTCTCCGCCACCGATCCGGACACCGGCGAACGCTTCCCCGTCGACGACCCCGAGCTGCTGCTGTGGATCCACTGCGCGCAGATCGACAGCTTCCTGCACGTACTGCGCCGCTCCGGCGTCCCCCTCACCGCCGCCCAGGCCGACCGCTACGTCGACGAGAACCGCGTGGGCGCCCGCCTCGTCGGACTCGACCCGGCCGGGGTCCCCGCCGACACCGCCGGGCTCGCCGCGTACTTCGAACGGATCCGCCCCGAACTCGCCGCCGGCCCCGACGCCCTCGCCGTGGACGACTTCCTGCGCGGCCCGCCCGTCCCTGCCCTCCTCGTGCGTGGCCGAAACCTGCTGTGGCCGCCCATCGCCGGCCTGGCGTACGGTTCCCTCCCGGGCTGGGCGCACCAGCTGTACGGGCGACCTGCACCGGCCCCGCGCAGCATCACCCGGCGCATGCGCCTCACCGGGCGCGTACTGCGCAGCATTCCCGCAGGTCTACGCTGGCAGCTGCCTCCAGGTCACATCTTGAAAGCGATGCGTCGCATGGGCCCCGGGAGCCGCCCCTCGCCGTACACACTGCGTACATCAGCGGCCATACTGGACCGGCCGGGGAGGGCGTAGCGCGAAAACGGGGGCGGCTTTAAGACATGGCGGAGTCCAGACTGATCCAGGGCCGTTACCGGTCGCTCGATCTGATCGGGCGCGGCGGCATGGGCGAGGTGTGGCGCGCCCGGGACGAATCGCTGGGTCGGCAGGTCGCCGTGAAGTGCCTCAAGCCGATCGGCGCCGAGCAGGACGCCCACTTCACCCAGGTGCTCCGCGAGCGGTTCCGGCGCGAGGCGCGCGTGGCCGCGTCCCTCCAGCACCGCGGGGTCACCGTCGTCCACGACTTCGGCGACGACAGCGCCGCGGGCGGCCCGCTCTACCTCGTCATGGAACTCCTCGAAGGCCGCAACCTCAGCCAGCTCCTGGAGGACAACGACGCGCGCCCGCTCCCCGTCGACGTGGTCGTCGACATCGCCGAGCAGATGGCCGCCGCCCTCGGCTACACCCATGACCAGGGCGTCGTCCACCGCGACCTGAAGCCCGCCAACATCATGCGGCTCACCGACGGCACCGTGAAGATCTGCGACTTCGGTATCGCCCGCCTCGCCCACGACATCGGCTTCACCGCCAAGCTCACCGGCGGCGGCATGGCCATGGGCACCCCGCACTACATGTCGCCCGAGCAGATCGCGGGCGGCGAGGTCGACCACCGCAGCGACCTCTACTCCTTCGGCTGCGTCCTGTACGAGATCGCCACCGGTGCCCCGCCCTTCGACCTCGGCGACTCCTGGTCGGTGCTGGTCGGCCACCGCGACAACGCGCCCGTACCGCTGCGCGAGCACCGCCCCGAGCTGCCCGGATACTTCGACGAGGTGGTCCTGGACCTGCTCGCCAAGCGCCCCGAGGACCGGCCGGGCGACGCCCGCCACGTGCACCGCCGGCTCGTCGAGGCACGACTGGGACCGGGCGGGCTGCCCGGCGCCCAGGCCCCGCTCCCGCCGTGGGCGCGCGGCATGACCGCCGGCCGCAAGGCCGGGATCGACGCCCGGCCGGCGAGCGGCGAATGGGCCGTGCTCACCGGAGCCTGGACGGCCGCCCGCCCCGCGGGCGGGCCGCCGGTGCCGCGCCCGCGCGGCGCATACCCCCCGGTGCACCCCGGCACCACCACCATCGTCCGACCCGCGCCCGCCGAGGACCCGCGGCTCACCGCCGCGTACGGATTCCCGCGCCCCGCCGGCCCGCGGGGCAGCGGCCCCGACGCGCTCGCCGCCGGTCACGCGCGCGCGTACGCCCTCAGCCGCGCGGGCCGGCCCGAGGAGGCGCTCGCCGGGTACACGGCCGTGGCCGAGGGGCGCACGCGGGTACTCGGCGCGGACCACGCCGACACCCTCGCGGCGCGCCAGGAGACCGCGTACGAGCTGGGCCGGCTCGGGCGGCACCAGGAGGCGCACGACGTCTACCGCGCGGTGCTCGTCGCCCGCGAGCGGACCATGGGCCCGCTCCACCCCGACACCCTGCGCTGCCGGCACAACCTGGCCTGCGCGCTGGGTGTGCTGGGCCGGTACGCGGACGCCCACGCCACCGCCGCCCAGGTCGCCGCCGACCGGGCGGCCGTCCTGGGCGCCGAGCACGCGGACACCCTGCTGACCCGCTACGAGGCGGCGTACGCGCTCGGCCGTCTGGAGCGCTGGCAGGAGGCCCTGGTCGCATTCCACGAGGTCGCCGTCGTACGGGACCGGGTACTCGGCCGCGACCACCCCGACACCCTGGCCGCCCGCTACGAGGTCGGCATCGCGCTCGGCCGCACCGGCAACAGCGCCCAGGCCCTCGACCTGTTCCGGGGCCTGGTCCGCGACCGCACCCGCGCCTACGGGGTCACCGACCCCGAGACGCTGCGCGCCCGGCACGTCCTCGGGGTCAACCTGGGCCGCCTGGAGCGCTGGGCGGAAGCGGTGGCGGAGGCGCGCCAGGTGGGCGCCCTGCGCGCCGAGGTGCTGGGGCCCGAACACCCGGACACCCTGGTCAGCCGCCGGGAACTGGCCGGAGGTCTGGGCCGGCTGGGCCGCTGGGACGAGGCGCTGCCCATCTACCGGGACCTCTCCGGCATCCGCGAACGGGCCCTCGGCGACGACCATCCCGACACTGTGCTGGCCCACGCCGACGAGGCACACTGTCTGGAGCGGCTCGGCCAGGTGTGCTACCAAGAGCCATGACGACCTTCGGGCGGGACGTGTACGACGACGTGATCGTGGGCGGTGGGCACAACGGTCTGGTGGCCGCCGCGTACCTGGCCCGGGCGGGCCGCTCGGTGCTGGTCCTGGAGCGGCTGGGAAACACGGGCGGGGCGGCGATCTCCAGCCGTCCCTTCGTGGGCGTCGACGCCAGACTCTCGCGCTACTCGTACCTCGTCTCCCTGCTCCCGTCGAAGATCGTGCGCGACCTGGACCTGCGGTTCGCGGTACGCCGGCGCACGATCTCCTCGTACACGCCCACGGAGCGGGGCGGACGGCCCGGCGGACTGCTCGTCGGCGGCGGAGAGCAGCGCACCCGGGAGTCCTTCGCACGGCTGACCGGCTCGGAGCGGGAGTACGAGAGCTGGCGCGCCTTCTACGGGACCACCGGGCGGGTCGCAGAGAAGGTGTTCCCGACCCTGACCGAGCCCCTGCCCACGCGGGCGGAGCTGCGGGCCCGGATCGACGACGAGGACGCCTGGCGGATGCTCTTCGAGGAGCCCCTCGGGCAGGCCGTGGAGCGGAACTTCGCCGACGACCTGGTCCGCGGGGTGGTCCTCACGGACGGGCTGATCGGCACCTTCGCGGACGCGCACGACCCCTCCCTCGCGCAGAACCGCTGCTTCCTCTACCACGTCATCGGCGGCGGGACCGGTGACTGGGACGTGCCCGTAGGCGGCATGGGCGCGCTGACGGACGCCCTCGCGGCGGCGGCCCGGGCGGCCGGTGCCGAGATCGCGACCGGCCACGAGGTGCTGCGGATCGACACGGACGGGGTCGCCCCGGCCGAGGTGGTGTTCCGCACGGCGACCGGGGAGGGCCGGGTCGTCGGCCGCACGGTCCTGGTGAACGCCTCGCCGCAGGCCCTGGCCGAACTCCTCGGCGAGACCCCGCCGGAGGGCGCGGCTGCGGCCGCGGCACCCGAGGGCGCCCAGCTCAAGGTCAACATGCTGCTGCGCCGACTGCCCCGGCTCCGGGACACCTCGGTGGACCCGAGCGAGGCCTTCGGCGGCACCTTCCACATCGCCGAGGGCTACGCCGAGCTCGCCCGGGCCTATGCGGAGGCCGCCTCCGGCGAACTGCCCTCCGTACCGCCTTCGGAGATCTACTGCCACTCGCTGACCGACCCGACGATCCTGGGCCCGGAACTGGTGGAGCAGGGCTACCAGACCCTCACCCTCTTCGGCCTGCACGCTCCGGCCCGGCTGTTCGGACACGACAACCAGCAGGCCCGCGAGGTCCTGCTGACGGCCACCCTCGCGCAGCTCGACGCACACCTGGCCGAACCGCTCACCGACTGCCTCGCCTTCGACGCGGACGGCCGCCCGTGCATCGAGGCGAAGACCCCGCTGGACCTGGAGCGCGAACTGCGGCTCCCCGGCGGCCACATCTTCCACCGGGACCTGTCCTGGCCCTACGCCGACCCGGGCGGCCGGTGGGGTGTGGAGACCACCCACCGCAACGTCCTGCTGTGCGGGGCGGGCGCGGTCCGCGGCGGCGGCGTCAGCGGCGTCCCCGGGCACAACGCGGCGATGGCGGTACTCGGGCACTAGGACGGGTTGCTCAGCTCCAGGGCCGCAGGGCGCTCCAGGTGCCACCGGTCGCCGCGAAGACCAGGTCCGACCCCTCGAAGACCTCCCGCGCGTTCTGCGGGGACGAGCGGCCGAAGCGTTCGGCACACAGATCCACCCGCATGAGCCCGTCGAAATGAGTGAACATCGGGGGATCGTAGAGGACCCAGGAGAAGTGCCGGCTCTCGTCGATCCGCAGGTGTCGTACGCCCGTCAGGTCCAGGCACACCGGCTCCCACCGGAGGTCCTCCGCCACGACCCGGGCATCGATCACGATCCGGGCGACGCGCCCCCGCGTCCGCGGACCGAATTCCTGATCGAGGACGACGCGGCGGACACAGGCGTCACCGAACGCGTAGCGGGCCAGCAGAGCCGCGATCCCGTCCGCGTCCAACGTGTACGGTCCATGGCTCCGCTCCGGTACCGGCGGTACGAGATCCACTGCGCTGCGCCCCTTCGTCGATCCGGCCATCGTAGAAGCCGCCACCGCGCGGCCACGACCCGGCCCGAAGGCGGCCGCCGCGGTGCGAGATCGCTCGGCCGGACGGGTGGATCGTGCGCACCCCGTCCGCCCGCCGGGCCCCCGGGACGGCGGCGGTTTTGCAGGCTGTCCGTTGCCGGTCCCCTCCGAGGCCAGTCGGCCCGGGGACGGCAGTCAGCCGAGGGAAGGAACCGCCCCGTGTCCGCCGCACTCTCCGACGACCTGAAGAAACTCATCGACGACAGCCCGGTCTTCGCGACCGTGGCCACGATCCAGCCGGACGGCAGCCCGCAGCTGTCGATCACCTGGCTCACCCGGGACGGTGACGACCTGCTCGTCTCCACGACGGTCGGCCGCCGCAAGGAGAAGAACCTGCGCACGGACCCGCGGATCACGGTCATGATCAACCCGGCGGACGCGCCCTACTCCTACGCCGAGGTCCGCGGCACCGCCGAGCTGACCACGGAGGGCGGCCAAGAGCTGATCAACGCGCTGTCGCGCAAGTACACGGGCAAGGAGTACGCGGACTTCAACCCGGCCTCGAAGGACGACGCCGAGCGCGTCGTCGTCCGCGTCACCCCGCGCAAGGTCGTCGGCTCGATCTGACGCACGCCGGACGGGCCGGCGGGAGGAGGACTCCCGCGGGCCCGTCCGACGGTGTGCGCACCGGCCCGCCGACGTGCGGCCCGGCCACGTCCCGGGCCGCCGCCGTGGTCATCCGGCGGGTTCGATGACGACGATCGGGATCTCGCGGTCCGTCTTGGTCTGGTACTCGTCGTACGCGGGCCAGTGCCCGACCATCACCGGCCAGTACGCGGCGCGTTCCTCGGGGGTGGCGGTACGGGCCGTGCCCTGCATGATCTTCGGGCCGACCTGGATGCGGACCGTGGGGTGCTCGGTGAGGTTCCGGTACCAGAGCGGGTGCGCGGGGTCGCCGCCCTTGGACGCGACGACCAGGTAGGCGCCTTCGGCCTCGCCGTAGATGAGCGGGGTCCGCACGGGCCTGCCGGACACCCGGCCCAGGGTGGTCAGCAGCAGGGTCTGGGTGCCGTTCCAGTACTGGCCCTCGGAGCCGCCCGAGCCCACGTACTGCTTGACGTGGTCCAGCTGCCAGGTCCCCTCCCTGGGGTCGGTCGGGTTGTCCCAGTCGATGTCGGTCGTCATGTGACTCGCCTGCCTTCGCGTCGAATCGGTCAGCGAACCTCACCAACGAGTGGCAACACCCGCGGGCACGGTGCCCATTGCGTCCGGGAGCGTGAATCCGTCGAACAGCGCAGTCATCGCCCGGTTCGCGACCCGGGCCGGGGTGGCGCGGACGGCAAGGTCGCGGACGGCCACGGCGAGGGGGTGGGTGAGGGCGGCGACCCGGCCCGCCCGGCGGGCGCGGACGCGGATGGCGTCGGTGCGTGCGCAGCGGGCCGCGCTGTAGGCGGCGAGGGCGGCCGGGACGCCCTCGGTGCCGGTGCCCGCCAGCAGATGGCCGAGGACCGCGGCGTCCTCGACGGCCTGGCAGCCGCCCTGGCCCAGGTTGGGGGTCATGGCGTGGGCGGCGTCGCCGAGCCAGGCCAGGCGCCCGTGGTGGAAGCGGGGGAGCGGGGCGGCCAGGTCGTAGAGGTCGTGCTGGAGCACGGCCGCCGGGTCGATCCGCTCCAGCAGGGCCGGGATCGGGTCGTGCCAGGTGCCGTAGCGGCGCAGGAGTTCGGCGCGGACGTCGGCGGGACGGTGGCCGGCGGGGACGACGGCGGTGGCGTAGAGGTAGATCCGGCCGTCGGCCAGCGGGACCACGCCGAAGCGCTCGCCGCGGCCCCAGGTCTCGGCGGTCGCCGTCCCGGCGGGGCTCGCCGCGGCGGGCAGGACCGTGCGCCATGCGGTCTCCCCGCTGTGGTGGAGGCCGGGGTGGTCCGGGAAGTACTGGCGGCGCAGCGGGCTGTGGATGCCGTCGGCGGCGATGACGAGGTCGGCGCCGTCGAGGTCGCCGGCGTCGGTACGGACCACGGGGGAGCCCTCGGCGTCGTCCACCGAGGTGACGGCGACGCCGTAGCGGATCGCCGTGGCGGGGAGGGCGGCGGCCAGGGCGTCGGCCAGCGCCGAGCGGTGCAGGGCGAGCGGCGGGCCGCCGAAGCGGGCGGCCGGCGCAGCGGTGTCGGCGCGGCTGAGCCAGCGGCCGTCCGGGCGGCGCAGGCCCATCGCGGCGGGGACGGCGCGGCCCGCAGCGCGGGTGACGTCGAAGCCGATGGTGTCGAAGGCGCGCAGGGCGTTGGGGGCGAGCACGATCCCGGCGCCGGCCGCGGTCGGCCCGGCCGCCCGCTCGCACACGGTGACCCGCCAGCCGTGGCGGTGCAGGGCCACGGCCGCGGTGAGCCCGCCGATCCCCGCGCCTGCCACGACCGCGTGACGCTGAACTGCCGGCATGACGAGTCCCCCGCTTCCTCTTCCGCGTACTCCTCCGGCCGGATCCTCTACATGTGTAGAGTCCGGTGCCGTCACTCTACAGCTGTAGAGTGGGGCGATGTCCACCCCTCGCAAGAGCCCGCCCGCGGCGGATCGCAGAACGCTGATCGCCGACACCGCGATCGGCCTCGTCGCCGCCGCCGGGCTCCGGGGCCTGACCCACCGCGCGGTCGACGGTGCGGCGGAGCTTCCGGCCGGGAGCACCTCGTACTACTTCCGTACGAGGACGGCGCTGATCGGGGCCTGCTACCAGCGGCTGGCCGAGCTGGACCTGGGCGACGTCGGTGACCTCGGCGATGTCGGTGACCTCGGGGGCACTCGCACGTCCGAGGGGCCGCCCGCACCCCCGGTGGCGGACCGGGGGGCGGCCGCGGCCGCGCTGGCCGGGCTGCTGCACCGCTGGCTGACGGTGGGCCGCGCGCGCCAGCTGGCCCGCTTCGAGCTCAGCCTCGAAGCGGCCCGCAATCCCGCACTGGAGGCGGACTTCCACCGGGCGGGCCAAGGGGCCCGGGCCCGCGCCTCGGGCATCCTCGCCGCCCTCGGCGCGCAGCGGCCCGAGGAGGCCGCCGAACTGCTGGTCGCCTGGACGGACGGGCTCCTCTACGACCGGCTGGCCGGCGCCCTCGCCCGCTCCCGCCCGGCCCCGGACCTCGCCGAACTGACCTCCGTCACCCGGCGGATGCTCGACGCGGTCCTCGCCCGCCCGGCCTGACCCGAAGGGCGCCGGTGGCGCCGGGGGTGCCGGGGGTGCCTTCGGGCCGTCGCGCCGCCGTGCGAAGCCGTGGTGGGCACCTGCGCAGTGGGGGAGGGGCAGGTGCCCACGGGGGCGGCCGCGGGCCGCTCGCCGGTTCGGCCGCCGCTTTTCAGCGTAGGACGTTCCGGGCCGACAGGGGATGGCGAGCCCGGTGCCGGGGTCTGGGCGGGCCGGGGCCGGGGCCGGGGCGGCCGGGAACCTCCCGGGGTGGTTGACCGTTCATCTATACGCGGGTGCGGTGAAGGGGCTGATGTCCCCGCCCCTCCCGATACGCCCCGGCCGGCCTCCCCCCGGCCTGCCGGGGCCCGCCCCGACCGGCCTTCCCCCCCCGGCTGGTCGGGGCCCCGCTTACCCCGGCCGGCGCAAGGCGGGCGGCGTCCGGAAGTCCGCGCCGACAGGCCGGGACGCAAGCCCGTGACCTGCCGGTTCGCGGACCGGTCGGGGACGGCCGGGCGCCCGGCCCCGTCCGCGCCGGACGGGACGGGAGGTCGCCGCGCCACGCCGGGGCTACGTTCCGATGGCATGAACGGCATATCCGGCGATCGGCACCCTGGTCCCACCCGTCGTGCCCTGCTCACCGCCGGGGCGGGTGCCGCCCTCGTGGCGGGCTGCAGCCGCGGCGGCGCCCCCGGCGCTCCGGCGGCAGCGACCAGCAGCGGCTCCGCCCCACCCACCGCGGCAGCGGGCGGCCTCACCCCGGGCGCGATGACGCTGTTCGAGGACCCGGCGTACAACTTCAACGGACTCCTCGCCCTCGGCGCCTCGGGCGCCGGCGCCGCCGAGGTCGGCGAGGTCCTCACGGCGGTGAACGCGATCAACGGCGCGGGCGTGACCGCGCAGACGTACGTGCAGACCTTCCGCGCACTCGGCGACCAGCTCCTTGAGGCACCCCCGGGTGCCCCGGCCGACGCCCAGACCAAGCGATTCCGGGCGCTGCGCGCCGCCCAGTACTACGGTCAGGCGCTGTTCTTCGTCCTCGGCTCGGACGACCCCGGCAGCGAGGAACAGCTGTACAAGGCGGGGCGCGGGGCCTGGGACACCTTCTGCGGCCTGTGCGAGCCCGCCCCGGTGAAGGCGAACGTGCCCTACGGGGCCACGCCGCTGCCGGTGTGGTTCTTCCGCCCCGACACCTCCGGCACCCCGCGCCCGACGGTGATCCTGACCAACGGCAGCGACGGCCAGAACGTGGACATGTGGACCTACAGGGTCCCCGCCGCGCTGGACCGGGGCTGGAACGCGCTCGTCTACGACGGGCCGGGCCAGGGGCAGCTGCTCTTCGTGGACCAGGTCGTCTTCACGCCCACCTGGGAGAAGGCCGTCACGCCCCTCGTCGACTGGCTGTCGGCCCGCTCGGACGTGGACCCGGACAAGATCGCCCTGACGGGTCTGAGCATGGCGGGGGACCTCGCCCCGAGGGCGGCGGCGTTCGAGACCCGGATCGCCGCACTGGTGGCCATGCCGGGCTGCGTGGAGCCGTGGCTGGGTTTCCCGCCCGAGATCCGGAAGATCCTCACCCCCGACAAGCAGGAGACGAACGACATCTGGAACAAGGAGGTCGTCCCCGAACTGCCTCCGGACGCGGCCGACGTGATGAAGAAGCGCTTCGAGCCGTTCTCCATCCCCCCATGCTCGAAGCCCGTCAGGGAAAGCTGTTCACCGACTTCTACACCCCCGCGACCCGGATCCAGGCGTTGACCATCACCGATGTCGTCGGCCGGATCAAGGCACCCACCCTGGTGCTGGACTACGAGGGCGAGCAGTTCTACCCCGGCCAGCCACGCCGCATGTACGACGCGCTCACCTCGCCCAAGGACTACCTGAAACTGACGGCGGCCCAGGGCGCACGGCTGCACTGTTCCCCCATGGCCCCGCAGCTGCACTGCGAGGTCGTCTTCGACTGGCTCCAGAAGACGCTCCCGGACCGCTGACGGACGCGGACGGCCCCGCGGTCTCACACGCGGTGGAACGCGACGGCGTTGTCGTGGAACACGGCGCCGTCGTGCGGTCCGGCGGCTTCCGCCGGCAGGTCGAGATCGGCGTCGGCGAAGGGACGCCGCGCCCGGGTCGAAGGGAGGTCCGATCCCGCCATCCGGGCGGTGGGGTCGACGCCGAGCACGGCGTGGACGGTCTCACGCACATCGAGCTTGCCCCGGCCGAACCCCGTCGCCTTCACCTTCACCCCGCGCTCGACCAGCGCCAGCAGGTGGGGGAGTCCGTCGGTGTGCAGGCCGGCCACCGCGAAGACCCGTCGGGCGAGCCGGTCGAGGTGCTCCAGGCCTACCGACCCGCCGCGCCGGAGGTTGAACCGCACACCGCACACCGCGCACGCGCCGTTCGGCGAGCTCGGTGATCCGCCGGTCCGGTAGGTCGTGCGGGATCTGGGTGACCCCGACACAGCCGGGGCCCAACCGGTCGAGGGCATCGAGCGGAAACCCCTGGTCGAAGCGCTGGAACGAGCCGGACACCACCGCGCCGCCCACCAACCCCAGGCCCTGGGTGCCGGCGCGGTACTGCTCGACGGTGAACTCCCCGGGCAGGAAGCCGTCGTTCTCGAACAGCGGGAAGCGCGGATCGACGATGTGGAAATGGGCGTCGAAGAAGGGCTGTCGGGGCACCGGTCTGCTCCTGTCAGCTGTGTCGGTCGGGCCGGAAATCCGTGGCCGGGGGCCGTCCCGGCTCTGCATGATGGGTACGTCGCCGCCCGGCGGCCTCGATGCCGATCCCTCGATGCGGAGCAGCGGTGCCATGGCGACCATCGCGGTGACGGGCCATGCGAACCTCACCGGGGCGAGCCTTCCCCTGGTCGCAGGCGCGCTGCTCCCGCTGCTCGCCCGCTACCCGGCCGCGGAGCTCACCGGAATGTCCTGCCTGGCCGCGGGTGCGGACACGGTCTTCGCGGACGCCGTTCTCGCGCTGGGCGGGCGGCTGGTGGCCGTCCTCCCCTCGGCCGACTACCGTGCGCGCATGCCGGAGGGACCGTACGCCGTCGCGTTCGACCGCCTCCTGCGGGCAGCCACCGAGGTGAAGGTCATGCCGTACCGAAGGGCGGGTGCGCCCGCCTACGCCGCCGCCAACCGCCTGCTGCTCGGCCGGGCCGAGCTCCTGGTCGCGGTCTGGGACGGAGGGCCGGGCGGCAGGCAGGGCGGGACGGCCGACGCCGTGGCGACGGCTCGCGCGCAGGGGATGCCGGTGGAGGTCGTCTGGCCGGCCGGCGCCGCCCGGCAGCCCATGGTCAGGCCCTGATCAGCCCATGATCAGGGCCTGATCAGGCCCGGGTCGAAAGGGCACCCCCTGCGGGCACGGCCTAGGATTCGATCGTGATCGCTGAACTGCAATGCGTGGTCCTGGACTGTCCCGACCCGCAGTCGCTCGCCGAGTTCTACCGGTCCCTGCTGGGCGGGAACGTCAACCAGCCGGACCGGCGCTGGTCGCTCGACGAGAGCTGGGCGACGCTCCACACCCCGTCCGGTCCGGTCCTCGCCTTCCAACAGGCCCTGGACCACGTGCCGCCGAGCTGGCCCGACCCCACCCGGCCGCAGCAGTTCCACCTGGACCTCGGCGTCCCGGACCTGGACCGGGCGCAGGAGGAAGTGCTGGCGGCCGGCGGGACGCTGCTCGACGGGTCGGACGGGCGCGGCTGGCGGGTCTACGCGGACCCGGCGGGGCATCCCTTCTGTCTCGTCCGGCACTAGGCCGTATATCGAAAGTGGCAGGTAGCGAGCTGTGGGGCATGTTCGAGAACCCGATCGCCGGGTCATGTCGTGAACCTGCGATGGTGTCCTCATGGATTCCGAGCCGCGCACTGATCTCACTCGTCACTACGACCCAGGGGCTCCGTTGGCTCGGTTCGCGGGTCAGATACTTGTGGTCTGTCCGCGATGCGGAGGCCGCGCTCTCGTGATTCCCCGGCCAGGCCTTCCTGATCTCAGGTACTTCAGCGAGCTCTTGTTCCAGCCACGTCGTCTGACGTGTGGAGGGTGCGGTGCCGTCGCCGGCTGGGAACCTGAGGTGCGGGGGGCCGGGCTGGTCGGCGTGGTGCTGGGTGGAAGTGAGGATCCGTTCTTCCAGCAGCCTCTGTGGCTGCAGACCCGTTGCGTCGGTCAGATCTTGTGGGCCTACAACGAGGAACACGTCGACGAGCTGTCCGCCTACGTCGGTGCGCGATTGCGAGAGCGTGGCGGAGCGCACTCGACGAGGGCGATGTTCGCTCGGCTGCCGGCGTGGATGAAGAGATCGGAGAATCGTTCGGAGGTGCTGGCCGGCTTGGAGACACTGCGGGAGCTGGCCAAACGGACGGCACCTGCCGACCGCTCCGATGCCGCATACGGGCGCGATGACCGGCCCCGAGCGCACAAGTGCATGTACTTCCGGGGCGGCCCCTACGAGTCCTGAAGGCCCTGGTCACAGCCATTCGTTGATGGCTGCGATCAGGACGGTTGCCTCGTATCGGACCACGAGCTTGCCCTACCGCGTGGTGACGGCGCGGTGTCTCTTGAGGCAGCTGATCCCGCACTCAAGCGCGTGGCGCTGGCGGTAGTCGACCAGAAGCCGGGCCGGTCCGCCACGGCGTGGACGGGCACCGGGGCCGATGGCACCACCCGGCACATCGACCCAGGCAGGACGGTCCCACGCCCCTCGGCCTCGAACTCGACTTCGGCGGCGCCGCCTGCGTCGTCGTCCGCACGTGGCCGCTCGAAGGCCGCGGTCGCCACGCGGTACGACAAGCTCGTGGTTCGCTACGAGGCGACCGTCCTGATCGCAGCTCTCAACGAATGGCTTTGACCGGAGGGTGACCTCCTCGTCCTCGTTCACCAGTCCCGGCCGGCGGTCAGCTCCTCCGCATCCGCGTCCGTGAACCCGTATGCCGACGCGACGAAGCAGAACTCGTCACAGATCCACTCGCGCGCGACTGTCTCGATCCCGCTCCCCGCCGCCACGAACTCCCTGTCCAGCAGGTTGAACTCCTCCGTCGCGGCCTGGGTGAGTCCATACAGCGTTTCCAGATCCGACGGCTGCCCTGCCTCAATGCGCTCGCACAGCCGCAGCAGTATCGCCTTTCCCCCGTCGACCACGTGATCAGGGAAGTACGAGTCGTCGTACATCTCCCGCAGGAACGCGTGTCCCGCTACCTGTTGGTTTGTGATCGGCATGGCACACTTCCCTACCTCCGCGAAAAGCTGACGCGCCGATCATGCACAGCACCACTGACAACGACGCCCCCCGATGGACGCCAGACCCCATATGACCAGGACTTTGACGACAGGGCCTAGCTTGACTCTGTCGGGGATCTTGGAGTTGCCCGGTGCGCCGGCGTGATCGGTGGGCATGCTCGGGGTGTTCCGAGAGCCCACGCAGTTGTCGAGGT
>NZ_JBVIAH010000010.1:266285-294971 GCF_055574035.1 Streptomyces sp. NPDC030021 | reverse complement strand
CTGCATGCTGCTTCTCCTTCATCAGCGGCTGCGCTCCGTGCGCCCCGCGGTTTCTGATGAACGAAAAGCTACGTTGCGTTCGATGATCTGGCAACATACTCGTTGCGCTGAAAACGCATCTATGCAGGTCAGAGTCGAGATTTCATTGCAATGGTTTCGCGCTTAACGCAACGCGCCGCATTGGGTTCGTTGCAATGGAATGGAAGTGAACGCTATAGTGGGGGACACCACGGACCACGAAGGAGACCGCGATGCCGGGAGGCAGGCTCAACCAGCAGGAACGCCAGCAGATCGCGCTGGGACTGGCCGACGACCTCGCCTACGCGGAGATCGCCAGGCGCCTCGACCGCCCGACCTCGACGATCTCGCGCGAGGTGATGCGCAACGGCGGCCCCAACGCCTACCGGGCCGACCTGGCCCACCGCGCCACCGAACGCCGCGCCCACCGGCGCAGCCAGGCCGCACCCCGGGGACCGGAGTCGATCCCGCAGGCCCACGGGCGCGATCCAGAGGCGGTGCGCGAGTTCGAGGACGTGTTCACCGACGTCCTCATCCAGGCGGGCACGCCCAAGATGATGGCCCGGGTGATGTCCTGCCTCTATATCACGGACACGGGCAGCCTCACCGCGTCCGAACTCGTCCAGCGCCTCCAGGTCAGCCCGGCGTCCATCTCCAAGGCGATCACGTTCCTGGAGGGCCAGGGCCTCGTCCGCAGGGAACGCGACGAACGCCGCCGCGAGCGCTACTTCGTCGACGACGACGTCTGGTACCAGGCGACGATCGCCAGCGCCCGCGCCAACGCCCAGATCATAGAAACCGCACGCCAGGGCGTCAGCATCCTCGGACCCGACACCCCGGCCGCCAACCGCCTGGAGAACATCGCCCGCTTCATGGACTTCGTCTCCGAAGGCATCACCCGCGCCGCGGAACAGGCGCGCGAGGTCCTCCACACGAAGCCGGGCACGCCCCCGGGCGACACCCCTTAGCGGTCAGGTCCGGAAGTCCTTCGGGGCTTGATCGGGCTGCCGGGGCGACGGAGGATCCTTCGTCACATCACTGTTGCTGTCGGTCATGACCACAGCTTCGCCACCCGTCTCCGGGCCAGCCAGGGCCAGATCAACCTGGGTCTCCCAGAGCCCCCTTCTGTGGGCGGCCGAGACGGCCCCCGCCACACCGCCCTGGACGTCCGACGATGCGACACGCACCGCCTGTCCCCACGTCAACCCCCGAAGGACTTCCGGAGCCGACCACTTGGGGGGCGTCCTGCCGAACGGGCCGATCAGGCCGATCAGGCCGATCGGGCCGTGCGGCCCGCCGCCGCCTCGATCACCTCGTCCAGCACCTCGCGGGAGCGGATCAGATCGCCGATCATCCGGTCGATCCGCTCCCGCTCCGTGGCCAGTTCGGCCACCAGCGCCGGGGTGGCGCGCACCGACGGGCCGCCGTCCTCGTCCCGCATGCAGGGCAGGATCTGCGCGATCTTCGAGCTGTGCAGGCCGGCCGCGTACAGCTCCTGGATCCGGATGACCCGGTCGACGGCCCGCTCGGGGAAGTCCCGGTGACCGCCGGGCGTCCGGTCCGAAGCGAGCAGGCCCTGCTGCTCGTAGTAGCGCAGCGAACGCTCACCGACGCCGGTGCGTGCTGCCAGTTCGCCGATCCGCATGCCCCACCCCAGCTCTTGAACCTGACACCAGTGTCAGGTTTTACGGTACCGGCATGACGCAGACACAGCACGGTCCCGCCGCCTCCCGCCTCTTCGAATCCGCCCGCCTCGGCCGCCTGGAACTGCCCAGCCGCCTGGTGATGGCCCCGCTGACCCGTAACCGCGCCGGAGCCGACGGCGTCCCCGGCGAACTCATGGCCACGTACTACGCGCAGCGCGCCTCGGCCGGCCTGATCATCGCCGAGGCCAGCACCCCGAACGCCGCCGGGCAGACCTACCCGCACATCCCCGGCATCCACACCCCGGCGCAGATCGCCGGCTGGCGCCGGGTCACCGAGGCCGTGCGGGCCGCCGGTGGCGGGGAGATGCTCCTCCAGCTCCAGCACGGCGGCCGGGTCGGCCACCCCGAGACCAGCGGGCAGGTGCCGCTGGCCCCGTCCGCGGTGCCGTTCCCCGAGCAGCTGCACACCCCCGGCGGCCTCCGGGACGGCGTCGTACCGCGCGCGATGACCGCCGAGGACATCCGGTCCACGGTGGCCGACTTCGCGAACGCGGCCCGGGGCGCCGTCGAGGCGGGCTTCGCCGGGGTGGAGGTGCACTCCGCCAACGGCCACCTGCTGCACCAGTTCCTCGCCTCCAACACCAACCTCCGTACCGACGAGTGGGGCGGCTCCGTCGAGAACCGCATCCGGTTCACCGTCGAGGTCGTGCGGGCCGTCGCCGAGGCCATCGGGCCGGAGCGGGTCGGCGTGCGCATCTCGCCCGGAGTGAACGTCAACGGGATCGAGGAGGGCGACACCGAGGAGATCTACCCGGCCCTGGTCAAAGCCCTGGCCGACCTGGCGCCGGTCTACCTGCACCAGGTCCACGCCGACCCCGACCGGCCCGCCTTCGCGCAGATCCGCCGGGACTGGCCCGGCACCCTGATCGCCAACCCGGCGCTCTCCCGCGAGGAGGTCGCGGCCGACGGCGGCAAGCGGCGGGGCGAACGCCTCCTGTCCGAGGGCGCCGATCTCGTGGCACTGGGCCGGGGCTTCCTCGCCAACCCCGACTTCGTCGAGCGGCTGCGCACGGGCGCGCCGCTCAACGAGATCCGCCCGGAGTTCCTGATGCACGTACAGGGCGCGGAGGGCTACACCGACTACCCGGCCCTCGGGCGGACGGCCTACGAGGACACGGCAGCCTGACCCCAGGTGCGGGAGCAGAGCACCAGCCGGTAGCCGTCGGGGTCGGCGACGGTGACTCCCCACTCGTCCCAGTACGGGTTGTGGGCGGCGACGCGGGTCCCGCCGTGCTCGACCAGGCGCTGGACGAGGGCCTCGTCGGGGGCCTCACCGAGATAGACCACGAACAGGTCGTCGACGGTGGGCGCGGGCAGGATCGGGTTCGAGGCGTCACGGGTGAGCTCGAAGTGCCAGCCGCCCCCGGCCGGTCCGACCATCAGCAGGTCGTGTTCCCCGGCCACGCTCTCGGCGCTCCGCCACTGCACTTGCAGCCCGAGCCCGTCGACGTAGAACCGCTCGGCGGCCACCAGGTCGAGGGAGGGCCGGGCGACGCGGACATGAGTATGTGAATCGATCATGCCTGCCAGCGTACGAAACCCCGCCGGGGCAGGGGTGGTTCGGCCGTCCGGTGCACGGCCGCTCCGCCGGCCGGGGCCCTGTGCGGCGGGCCCCGGCCGACGAGTGCCGGGCGTCAGGCGCCCAGGTGGTGGGCCTCGGCCCACTCCTTCTCGCCCGCCTTCTCGCAGTTGGAGGCGTAGAGGGGGCCGATCTTCGCCGGGATGCCGGCGAAGGAGGAGCAGCTGGACGCGAAGGCCTTGTGGCCGGCGGAGAAGTAATCGATGTCGACACCGTCGTTGGCCAGGGCCGCGCCGGCGCCGCCCAGCAGGATGCCGGCAGCCAGGACAGACGCCGTCAGGGCAGAGCGAATACGCATGACACTCTCCTAAGAAGTTCGGTCGACGCGCCGGACAGACGGCACGCGACCGGCTCAACATCACGGAGAGTTCACGGGAAACGGTGCTTCACCCCAATGGCGGTCACCCTCTGTCATTCGGGCGTGCCGCGTCAGGAGCCCGCCGTGACCCCGGCCAGGAAGGCCCCCCAGCTCCCGGCCGCGACGGCCAGCTCGGGGCCGGCCGTCACCTTGGAGTCCCGGACATGGACGACGTCCGCGCAGGCGGCGACCTCGACGCAGTCGTCGCCCTGACTGCCGCTGTACGTGGACTTGCGCCAGGAAAGGGCGACCTCTACGCAGCTGTCGCCCTCGCTTCCGCTGTAGCTGCTCTTGAACCACCGCAACGGGGAGCTGTTCACAGGGATCCTCGCATTCGCATCAACAGGCCCGCGCTGTCCGCGGGATTGAGGGCCTGGATGCGAAGTTTGGCATACCGCTGGTGGAGCACGCTGATGGCTTTCGGGTCCGAAATCACCTGGCCTGTCTTCTGTCCCTCGCTGTACGCCAGCCACTCGTGTTCATCGGTTTCCAGGAGTTGGAAGGGCCCGTCGGTGCCCGCGTGTTGTGGGCTGACCGTCGGCATGATCTGGATGTCGACGTTGGGGAGCTCTCCGCATTCCAGCAGCCGGTCGATCAGCTCCCGCGTGACCTCCGGGCCGCCCGTCCGCCGCTCGATGAGCGACTGCTCGATGATGAAGCTGAAGAGGGTGTACGGGGTCCGGTACAGCAGCCTCTGACGCGCCATGCGCATCACCACCCTGGCGTCGGCCTCCTCGGGGGTCGGCAGGGGCGGGACGTTGTCGATGAGGGCACGGGCGTAGGACTCCGGCTGGAGAAGCCCTGGGACCGACCGGCACTCGTACGTGTTGAGGGTGACGGCCACCGCCTCCAGCTCCGCCCACCGCCGGAACCAGGTCGCCAGCCCCCGCCGCCGTGACAACTGCCGCGCCGCGATGATGATCACGCCGAAGGCGTTCAGGACCGAGTCGGTCTTGTTCACGAACTTCTGCGAGGGATGGCGGCGGCCCTGTTCCACCGAGCCGACGTACTGGACGGAGTACCCGATCAGCCGGGCCAGTTGCTCCTGGGTCAGGCCGGCCCGCTTGCGGGAGGCCTTGACCGTCTCGCCGAAGCTGCGCAGGTTGTCGTCCGGTTCGACCTCGCCGTCACCGCTGCCGTCGGCACTCACCATGGCGGTCACCTCCGCGAGAAATGTTCACGCACCGTGACTCGCACTGTCCAGGGAGTGAACTCGTACAGTTGGTTTGTACGAGTCCGGTTGGTGTCGAACGACCCTGGCCAGGCGGGATGTTGGCGCCATGACCGCACCTTCCGGCCCCGCCCGGACCCTCGTACGCGTGTTCACTCAGCGTTTCAGCTGCACCCGGCGCGGGGCCCGCCTCGCCCGCCAGCTGGCCCTCGTGGAACTCCACGACTGGGGCATCCCGGAGTCCACCGCGCTCTCCGCCGACGCCGGGCTCCTGGTGGCCGAGCTCGCCGCCAACGCCGTCGTCCACGGGCGGGTGCCCGGGCGGGACTTCGAGCTCCGGATGACCCTGCTGGAGGGGGTCCTGCGCATCGAGGTCTCCGACGCCCGCCGCGACCGCCGGCCCGCCGTGCGGCCGCACGCCTACCAGGCCGAATCCGGCTACGGGCTCCGCATCGTCGACGCCGTCGCCACCGACTGGGGGGTCATGGACCGGCTGATCGGCAAGACGGTCTGGGCCGAGCTGACGCACCGCGCGGGGGTGCGGACGTAGCCGCCCGCGGCGCTGTCGGTGGTGGCCGCTACCTTTCGAGCAGGTGCAGGAACGGGTGGGAGCGGGCGGTGGCGGGGATGATCGTCGAGTTGGGGTACGCGGAGGGCTGGGACCTGACAACCCGTACGCCGTGGCGGCCGCTGACCGCCGAGGCGGCGCGGGAGCGGGACGCGGCCGGCCTGCCGTACGCGGTGCTGCAGTGGGTCCCGGGGCGTGACGTGCCGGCCGTGGTCCGGCAAGTGTCCTGGCGGGCCGGTCTGGTCGAGGTGTGGGCGTACGACGAGCAGGGCCGCCGGACGTTCGAAGCGGACCTGAGCCTGCTGGCCGACGAGGACCGGCTGTTGAACCGGCGTCTGATCAGCTGGCGCCATCCCGGCCCGGGAACGGCCGAATCCGACCCGGACTGTCCCCGTACCGTGGTCGAGATCGACTCCGACGGCGCCGGCCGGATCCGGCACCAGCCCGAGGGCATGCGCGGATCCTCGCTGGAGGCCGCAGTCACGATCACGCAGGAGCAGCGGTGGTCGGCCAGGCCCGGGTTCGGTGCGTGGCCGCCGCTGGCGCCCGAGGAGCACCTGCCCGACTGGGTACGGGAGCACCTGGCGACCGCCGGGACCCCGGAGGGGGCCGCGGTGTGGCGGCGGGAGCCCTCCCGGATGTTCTCCGGCGAGGACTTCGGCGCGCTGTTCCGGCCCGGCACGGTCATGAAGAGCCCCTACGCGGACGTGATGACCTCCGTGCAGCCGAGCCCGGCCGGCACCCTGTGTGTGCCGAGCGGGCTGCTGGCCGTCAGTTGCCCGTTGGAGGGCGACGGGCCGCACTTCGCCCTCGTCGTCCCGCCCGGGGAGCACCCGCTCGACGAGGCGCGAGCCGAGACGGCGGGAGGTACGGAGACCACGGCGGTCCGGGTGCGCCTCGGCGAGGCCCCCGCCGTGTCCTGGGAGATGGCCCTCAGGCCGGGCGACGACACCCGGCTGCTGCGCGCGGGCGAGGCGTACGGCTTCGATACGGACGGCGCGATGGGCGCCTTCGCCGACGCCGGGGCGTGGGGGTCGCTGCAGCAGCGCTTCAGGGTGGCGATCGAGGACCGTGGCGACGAGGGCTGGACGGGGCATACCGGTTCCGCCTTCTTCCGCCGTACCCGTGAGCTCGCCTCCGGCGCCGAGTTGGCCGCCTTCGCGGTGTCCTCGGACGGGGGGCATCCCGTCTGGGTGGGCAGGTCCGCCGACGGGGACGTGGTCGGTGTGGTGGTGCTGGTGGACGGGATGCCCGGGCTCGCGGCGCCCTGAGCTGCCGGGCCGAGGCCCGCTCAGGGGCGCCAGCGGGGAGCCTCGTCGTCCGGGGTGTCGGGGCTGGCGAAGTGGAACGTCACGCCGAGGTGGGCGGCCAGGGCGGTGCCCGCGCGGGTGGCGGCCGCCGCCGAGGGGTGGAGGCCGCCGGTGTCGGCGCCGTCCAGGGCGCGTTCCGCCGCGCCCCAGTAGATCGTGGCGAGGCATTTCTGCCCACTCTGCCCGCTCTGCCCACTCTGCCCGTTCTGCCCGGTCGGTTCGTCCAAGATGGCCAGCAGGTTCACGAACCAGTCGTGGACGGTGTCCCCGTCCCAGACCGCCTCGATCGCCACCACCCGGCCAGGGATGCCCTCGGCGAGGGCGGCGAGCGAGTCCAGGTCGAGCGGATCGTCGGGGGTGCGGGCCACCCGGTCGCCGAAGTGCACGTAGCGCAGGTGGACGATCTCCTGGGCCTCCCGCAGGCCGACGCCCCGGACGCGGCCGGCCTCCCACACCAGCTTGACCGCCTGCATGAGGCGGTCCTGGAGGACGTATCCGTCGGCCTGGGTGCGGATGCCCGACGGGAGAGCCGTCCACTGGTCCTCGATGTCCCGGTCCACGCCGTCCGCCCCTCGGTTCGTCATGGCGTCATGATCGGCAGGGCGGTGGCGCGCCGTCGAGGGGTTTTCGGGACCGGCCGGCCCCGGCCGGTCAGAGGTACTGGGCGAACTCGTCGAGGGTGCGCAGGACTTCCGGCTTCGCGGCCGAGGGGAGCTGCAGGACGACCTCCTCGATGCCGAGGTCGGCGTAGTGGCTCATCTTGCCGGGGGTGGGCCGGACGGCGTACGGGACCACGCGCAGGGCCTTCGGGTCGCGCCCGGCCGTCTCCCAGATCTGGCGCAGCACCGGGAGGGATTCGCCGAGGCCGCCGCCGCCGATGGGGAGCCAGCCGTCGGCGTGGTCGGCGATGGCGGCGAAGAGCTTGGGTCCGGCCGCGCCGCCGATCAGGGTGCGCGGGCCGTACAGGGGCACGCCGGGGCCGAGTTCGCGCGGGGACTGGACGGGCTTCGGGTAGGCGGTGCTGGCCCGGACGGAGCAGTACTGGCCGACGTACGCGGTGGGCTCGGGGGACCACAGGGCGCGCATCAGCGCCATCCGGTCGCGGACCAGGTCGCGGCGGGTGCGCCACTCGACGCCGTGGTCGGCGGCCTCCTCGACGTTCCAGCCGTAGCCGATGCCGAGGGTGAAACGGCCGTGGGAGAGGTGGTCCAGGGTGGCGACCTGCTTGGCGAGGTCGATCGGGTCGTGCTGGGCGACCAGGGTGATGCCGGTGCCGAGGTGGAGCCGTTCCGTGACGGCGGCGGCCTGGCCGAGGGCGACGAAGGGGTCGAGGGTGCGCCCGTACATCTCGGGGAGTTCGCCGCCCATGGGGGCGGCGGTCTCGCGGCTGACCGGGATGTGGGTGTGCTCCGGGAGGTAGAGGCCGGAGAAGCCGCGCTCTTCGAGGCTGTGGGCCAGCCGGACGGGGGAGATGGTGCGGTCGGTGAGGAAGATGGTCGTGGCGATCCGCATGTGTTCTGGCACCTCCGAGACGTGGGACCCGCCACGGTACGGGCTGGGTCCCCGAATGTTGAGGGGGCGTCAGGTCGCGCGGTCCCGGTTCAGCCGCGCGGGTAGCGGGCCAGCCAGCCCGGGGAGGAGGCGGCGGGGCTGTGCAGGCTCGGGCCCTGGGTCATCTCCAGGGCGAAGTCGTCGGCGAGTTCCAGCAGCGCGGCACGGCCTTCGAGCTCGGCGAGCCAGGCGGCCGGGAGGGCCGTCTCGCCGTGCAGGGCGCCGAGCAGGGCCCCGCACAGGGCGCCGGCGGCGATGGAGTCGCCGCCGTGGTTGACGGCGAGGCGCAGGCCCTGCGGGACGTCCTCGGCGACCAGGGCGCAGTAGACGGCGGCGGCGAGGGCGTCGGTGGCGTCGGTCCCCTCTCCCGCCTCGTCGGGGGCGAGGGCCGCGACGGCCTCGGGGCCGGGCGAGCCCTGGGTGACGGCGGCCAGGGCGCGCTGGAGGGCGTCCGTGACGGGCTGGTGCCCGGGGCGCGCGCCGAGCAGGCCGAGGGCGCGCTGGACGGCGGAGTCGAGGGAGTCGCCGCGGATCAGGCCGTGGACGATGACGGCGACGGCTCCGGCCGACAGGTGGGCGGTGGGGTGGCCGTGGCTCTGCGCGGCGCATTCGACGGACAGCTGGAGGACGAGGGCGGGCTCCCAGCCGACCAGCAGCCCGAAGGGCGCCGAGCGGCAGGCGGCGGCCGCGTCACGGGCGGCGGGGTTCTTCGGCTGGTCGAGGGTGCCGAGGACGTCGTCGGCGAAGCCGCTCAGGCAGGCACGGTGCGGGGCGCGGCGGGCGTAGAGCCATTCCTCCTGCGCGAGCCATCCGTTGTCCTTGCGGCGCTCGTCGGGGCCCCAGTCGTGCTGGGTGGCGGCCCAACGCAGGTACGCGTGGTGGAGGTCGGTGGGCGGGTGCCAGGCGCCGGTGTCGCGGCGTACGTGGGCCCGTATCAGGCCGTCCACGGTGAAGAGGGTGAGCTGGGTGGCGGCGGTGACCCGGCCGCGGCGCCCGAGGGCGGGGGCCGGACCGGTCAGGCCGTCCGGGCCGTGGGCCTCGCGGAGGGCGGCGAGGGAGAGGCCGGCGGCGGGTGCGCCGAGGGCGTCGCCGAGGGCGGAGCCGAGGAGGGTGCCGCGGACGCGGCTGCGGAAGTCCTGCTGCTCGACGCGGCCCCAGAGCCCGGTGGCGATGCCCCGCCCGAGCGTGCGGTTCGCCCCGGCGGGAGCCGGTCCCGCGCCGCCGCGGGCGGGGGCGGGGGCGTGCAGGGAGATGGCGGGGGTGCCGGCCGCCCGGTGTTCGGCCGGGGCGGGGGTGGCCGGCGTACCGGCTCCGGCGGTGGTGGTTGCGGGGCCGGGGACGGCCGGGAGCGGGCCGGGGCCCGTCGCGGAGCCCGTGTCGTTCGTACCGTTCACTGCGTCCATCCCCGCATCCATCCCCGGCACCGCGCCCCCCGCTGACCAGTCCACTCGATGCCCGGCACCCCTACCCGTACCCGCCGCGCACGCGAACCCGCACTGTAGTGGACAGGATCGATCGAATCCGGAAGCGGTCGGCCGAGGGGCGCGTAAGTGAGCATAGATCGGCCAGAATCCGAACACTTCCGGCCGCGACCCGGCAGATGGCACGTTTTGCCAGTTGCCTTCGAGCCGGTCGTTTTCGGTCACGCCTCGTTCATCGGACGTTCTCCGCAGCCGCCCAGCCTCGGAGCCATGAAGAAGGCTCTCCTCGCCGCGACCGTCGTCGCCTCCGCACTCGCCGCCTCCCTGGTCGCGGCCCCGCTCGCCGCCGCCACCGGCTGGGACCGGCACGACCGGTCCGCCGTCCCGTTCACCGAAGCCACCGTCACCGCCGGAGCCGACGGCTCCTTCACCCTCCGGTGGAAGGCCCGCGGCACCGACCGGGTCGAGATCAAGGCGAACGGCAAGGTCGTCGCGAAGGGCGGGTCCCAGGGCCGCGCCGTGGTCACGGGCCTGCCCGCCGCCGACCGCCAGTGGTTCGACTTCAAGCCCGGCCGCGGCCAGGGCCTGCGCCTCGCCGACCGCCTGATCACGCTGGACGGCACCGCCAACTTCCGCGACGCCGGCGGCTACCGCACCAGCACCGGCCAGTGGGTCAAGATGGGCGAGATCTACCGCTCCGACGCGCTCAACAAGCTGACCGAGAACGACCTGGCCAAGCTCCAGCGCCTGCGCGTCAGGACGGTCTTCGACCTCCGCATGGAGGACGAGCGCACCAAGGACGCCGACAAGGTGCCCACGGGCGCCACCTACGTCGTCGCCGACGTCTTCGCAGGCTCCGGCTCCTTCCAGACGATGCCCCGCACCCCCGACGAGGCCGTCAAGGCCATGGTCGACGCGGAGCGGGCGATGGTCTCCGGCGCCGGCGGCAAGAAGGCGTACACCCAGGTCTTCGAAAGCATCGAGCGCGACCGCAGCCGCTCCGTCCTCTTCCACTGCACGGCAGGCAAGGACCGCACCGGCTGGGCCAACGCCACCCTGCTGACCGCCCTCGGCGTGCCCCGCGAGACCGTCGAGGCCGACTACCTGGCCAGCAACGACTACCGCAAGGCCGCCAACGACGCGATCCTCTCCCACCTGCCCGCCCAGCAGGCCGCCGTCTACAAGCCGCTGCTCGACGTGCGCCCCGAGTACCTGAACGCGGGCTACGACGAGGTCGAGGTGAAGTACGGCTCCTTCGACCGCTACCTCAAGGACGGGCTCGGCATCGACGCCCGCGAGCTGAAGGAGCTGAAGAAGGACCTCCTGGTCGGCTGATCCGGCTCTGCGCCGAAGGGGGAAGGGGATCCCGGCCGGGTGGCCGGGATCCCCTTCCGCGGTGTTTCTCCGGCACTCAGTCCAGTACGGGGAGCAGCTCGGGCAGGTGCCCGTCCGAGGCGCGGGCCGCCTCCTGCCGCTCCTGCGGCACCTCCCCGTACAGCGTCGTACGGGCCTTCGTGGGCCGCCCGGCCGCCTCGGCCACGGCGATCAGGTCCTGCACCGACTTGTACGAGCCGTAACTCGACCCGGCCATGCGCGAGATGGTCTCCTCCATCAGCGTCCCGCCCAGGTCGTTCGCCCCGGACCGGAGCATCTCGGCCGCGCCCTCGGACCCCAGCTTCACCCAACTCGTCTGGATGTTGGGGATGTGCGGGTGCAGCAGGATCCGGGCCATCGCCGTCACTGCGCGGTTGTCGCGGACCGTCGGACCCGGCCGCGCGATGCCCGCCAGGTACACGGGTGCGTTGGTGTGGATGAAGGGGAGCGTGACGAACTCCGTGAAACCACCGGTCTGCTGTTGGATGCGCGACAGCGTGCGGAAGTGGCCGAGCCAGTGCCGCGGCTGGTCCACGTGCCCGTACATCATCGTGGACGAGGAGCGGATCCCGAGCTCGTGCGCGGTGGTGATGACGTCGATCCAGTCCGCCGTCGGCAGCTTGCCCTTGGTCAGCACCCAGCGGACCTCGTCGTCCAGGATCTCCGCCGCCGTACCCGGGATCGAATCCAGGCCCGCCTCCTTGGCCGCCGTCAGCCAGTCCCGTACGGACATCCCCGTGCGGGTCGCCCCGTTGACCACCTCCATCGGCGAGAAGGCGTGCACGTGCATGCCGGGGACCCGCTGCTTCACCGCGCGCGCGATGTCGAAGTAGGCCGTCCCGGGCAGGTCCGGGTGGATGCCGCCCTGCATGCACACCTCGACCGCGCCCACGTCCCAGGCCTGGGCGGCCCGGTCGGCGACCTGGTCGAGGGAGAGGGTGTAGGCGTCGGCGTCCGTGCGGCGCTGGGCGAAGGCGCAGAAGCGGCAGCCGGTGTAGCAGACGTTGGTGAAGTTGATGTTCCGCGTGACGATGTAGGTGACCTCGTCGCCCACGACCGACCTGCGCAGGTCGTCGGCGATGCGGCACAGCGCGTCCAGGGCCGGGCCGTCCGCGTGGAGCAGCGCCAGCGCCTGCGCGTCCGTCAGCTTCGTCGGATCGTCGGCGGCCTGCGCGAGGGCGCCCCGTACGTCGGTGTCGATGCGCTCGGCCACCATCCCGGGCGCGGCCGCCTCCCGCAGCGCCTCCCAGTCGCCGTACACGTCGTCGAAGTCGTCGCGGCGGTCGCCGGTGCGGCCCTCGGTGTCGATGGTGGCGTGCAGGTCCGTGCGCCCGTACGCGGTGAAGCCCTCGTCCGGCTCCTGCCACGGCCGGCCCTCGACGGGCGCGCCCTCGTCGGCCAGCCCGGTCCCCGGATCGGCCAGCGCCCGTACGTGCGGCAGCAGCCGGGGGTCCAGCCAGGGCTCGCCGCGCTGCAGGAACTCCGGATAGATGGTGAGGCGTTCGCGCAGCTCGAAGCCGGCGGCGGCGGTCCGCTCGGCCAGCTCCTCGATGTGCGGCCAGGGACGCTCGGGGTTGACGTGGTCGGGGGTCAGTGGGGAGACCCCGCCCCAGTCGTCGATGCCCGCGCCGATGAGGAGCGCGTACTCGGCGTCCACCAGGTTCGGCGGGGCCTGGATGCGGGCGCTCGGGCCCAGGATGTGCCGGGCGACGGCGATGGCGGCGGCCAGCTCCTCCAGCTCCGCGTCCGGCATGCCGCGCATGGCGGTGTCCGGCTTGGCGCGGAAGTTCTGGACGATGACCTCCTGGATGCCGTGATAGCTGCGCTGGATCCGGCGGAGCTCGAAGAAGGCGTCGGCGCGCTCCTCGTAGGACTCGCCGATGCCGATGAGGACACCGGTGGTGAAGGGGACGTTGGAGCGCCCCGCGTCCTCCAGCACCCGCAGCCGGACGGCCGGGTCCTTGTCGGGGGACCCGTGGTGGGGGCCGCCCGGCTCGGACCACAGGCGGGTGGCGGTGGTCTCCAGCATCATGCCCATGGACGGTGCGACGGGCTTGAGGCGCTGGAGGTCGGACCAGGACAGCACGCCGGGATTGAGGTGCGGCAGCAGGCCGGTCTCCTCCAGGACCCGGATCGCCATGGCGCGCACGTAGGCGAGGGTGTCGTCGTAGCCGTGCGCGTCGAGCCACTCGCGGGCCTCGGGCCAGCGGTCCTCGGGGCGGTCGCCGAGGGTGAAGAGCGCTTCCTTGCAGCCCATCGCCGCGCCCCGGCGGGCGATGTCGAGGACCTCGTCGGGGGAGAGGTACATCCCGTGGCCGCTCTTGCGCAGCTTTCCGGGGACGGTGACGAAGGTGCAGTAGTGGCACCGGTCGCGGCAGAGGCGGGTGAGGGGGATGAAGACCTTGCGGGAGTAGGTGATGACACCGGGGCGCCCGGCGGCGGCGAGCCCGGCGTCCCTCACCCGTGCGGCGGAGGCGGCGAGGTCCTTGAGGTCCTCGCCGCGCGCCTGGAGGAGTACAGCCGCCTCGGTCGCGTCGAGCGCGACGCCGTCGCGGGCCCGCCGGAGCGCGCGGCGCATCGCGTTTTCGGTCGGAGCGTCACTCGGAGTGGTCATGGGCCGAGCATACGATCCGACGTTGCGGCCGTGGGGCGGCTGTGGAGTGGCTCATCTCATCAGCTCACCCGCGTTGACCAGCAGCGACTGGCCGGTTATCGCCCGGGCCCGGTCGGAGGCGAAGAACACGGCGGCATCCGCCACGTCCCCGTCGGTGGCGAGATCGGGCAGCGCCATGCGCTCCGTGAGGCGGGCGTGCACCTCGGCCTCCGGAACGCCCTCCGTATGGGCGGTGAAGGTGACGAAGGCCTGCACGGGCGGCCCCCACATCCAGCCGGGCAGCACGGTGTTGACGCGGATCCGGTGCGGGCCGAGCTCGCGGGCCATGGAGTACATGGCGGAGGTCAGCGCCCCCTTGGAGGCGGCGTAGGCGGCCTGCTGCACCTCGTTGGGCGCGGCCACGGCGGACTGCGTCCCGATGACCACGACGGACCCGCCGCGCTCCTTGAGGCCGGGCAGGCAGGCCCGGGTCATCCTCAGGGTCCCCAGCAGGTTCACGTCGATGATCTGCTGCCAGGTCCCGAAGTCGGCGTCCTGCAGCCCTCCGAAGTACGAGTCCCAGGCGGCGACGTGCACGACGCCGTCGAGCCGGCCGAAGCACGTGAGCGCGAGCGCGGCGAGGGCCTCGCACTGCGCCTCGTCGGTGATGTCGGTAGGCAGGTACGCGGTGTGCGTGCCGTCGGGGTCGATCTCGGCGGCGGATTTGGCGAGATTCGCCTCGGTCCGCGCCCCGAGCACGGCGTTCCCCCCGTCGCGCACGACGGCGGCGGCCACCTGATGCCCGAGCCCGGCCCCGACACCGGAAACGATGACGGTCTTCCCTTGCAGCAGCATGACGGACCTCCGGGGCGCACGACTGTATCTGACGGCGCGTCAGGCTACGGCGCGGGCGCGGCGGTGTGAAGGGGTGAGGACCCGAAGAGCGGCACAGACGGCGGCCGCCGGTCCCCGGCCGCGTCGATCCACTCAAGGGTCCGGTCGACGATGCCGAGGAGTTCGGCGTCGGTGGTGTCTCCGTCCTCCCGAAGGGCCGGGTCGATCGGGTACTCGTCCAGGGCGTAGAAGACCTGATGGAGCGCTCGGTCAAGGTGCTCCCCGACGCGCTCGCCTTCGTTCAGGGCCTTCCTGCGGGCGTCCAGCCACTGCACGGCGAACCTCTCCGGCTGAATCTCGGCGCGGGACAACCTCCGCATGAGGTCCAACTGCCGGCCGGTTCCCGAACCTTCGGGAACCTCCCCGGCGGTCCTCCACTGCCTCCCGTGGCCTTGGGTCACCACGGTCGCAGCCCCGCGCGCCGGAGCCGGAGAAGGGATTCGGTTTCGAACGCTTCCAGGTCGGCCGCATAGGGCGGTACGCCCGGGTGGTCACCGCAGAAGGTGACGTTCGCCGTGAGGTGGTCGTCGGCCAGGCCGCCGTAGGACAGGGAGACGTACGCGGAGACCTCCACGGCGGAGCGGAGTGCGTCCGTACGCAGAAGAGCGCTGCGCGCGTACGCCAGGCAACGCCGCAACAGCCTCGACTCCCGCTCCTCCCCGGAGGCCGGGAGGTCGTGGTCCGTCATGCCGCGGCCGTTGACGGTGTACTCCTCGTGCACCACGTCCGAGAACGGTCCCGGTGGAGCGGACTTCAGCGCGGACAGGACGTGCGCGCCGCCGGGGGTGACCTCCCAGCCGTCCTCCACGATCCGCAGGAACGCCGGAGTCGCTTCGTCCGGGGTGATGCCCCCGGTGTCGACCCGGCCCAGCAGGCGCGCCATCGAACGGTTCATTTCCATACGGCATCCTCCCCCGGGGCACCTCGCCGGTCAGCCACGCCCGGCGAGCAGCGCCCGCACGTGCGCGTTGCCACTGCGGTACAGATGCCCGGCCAGCACCTGCCCGGCCACCCCCTCGGCCCGGTGCACCGCGGGCTCGCCCCGGGCCACCAGCGCCAGGCGGGCCGGAAACCTCTCGTGGTCCGCCGCCGACGCCTCGCCGAGCAGGGACACGAGCCCGGGCGCGTGCTCCCGATGCCCGGCGTGGTCGTAGCCGCCGTGGACGACGTCATCGACGTCACGGGGTCGACTGTCCCGCGAAGTCGACCCCGAGCAACTCCTCGAACCGCGTCAACACCGACGCTCCGCGGTGAGTCGGAAACGGTCCAGTGCGGACAGGTAGTCGCCCGTCACCCCGTCCCGCAGGGGTACCGCAGAGAGGTGCCGGCTCGCGAGCTCCTCCGCAGCCGAGAGGACCGCCTCCGCGAGCTCGGCAGGACCGACGCGTGCCACTGGCCCGGACCGGCCCCGCACGCTGACGCCCTTCTTCGTCGCCCTGAAGTTGAGGCTGAACGAACAGTTGACGCCGGTGAACGAGACGTTGCCGGAGCGCCCCGTCAGCAGCATGTGCAGCGAGTCGAGGAGATCCGTGACGGAGATCCAGATCATCATTCCCTGATCGGGCACATGCCCCGCGGAGCCGGCCTCCCCCAGTTCTCCCCGCCAGGACATGTCTCCGAGATCGAACCCACTGGGATCGCCCTGGTCGGGACGGAGGGAAAACCTCACGATCACGGCTTGTCGCTCCTTGAGATCCATCTCGGCTCAACCGCTCACGTGCACGGCGGTGATGAGAGCCGATGCCACGACTCGAGGTCCCTCCATGACCAGGATCTCGCCGCCCGGCACCAGGTGCGGGATCGCGAGTTCGCGCACGAGGAAGTCGACCTTGCACACCCGAGAGCCGTCCTCGCGCACGGAGGTCTCCTCCAGCAGGACGCTCAGGTGGTCGGCGGAGGCAGGCCAGCCGGGCTGCAGCTCCCGGTCATCGCCAAGGACGAACACCGCCGTTGCCGCATACACAGGGGCTGTCGGAGGGCCCGACCGTCGTCCCCCTTCTTCGGCCGAGCGCCAGGACACCACTGCCTCAGCCGCCGGGTTTTCGATCTTCTTCATCATGGCCACAACCTGATCTTGTCCATCAACTCGTTTATCTGCGCCAGCTGTTCCCCGTCGGCGTAGTATCCGGGGCCGACGCCATCGAGCTTCCCTTCGTGGAAGTGCATTTGGTCGGCCAAGGATTTGGGGATCCTAGTGGTGATGGTGAGGCCATTGCCGCCATTCAGCAGTTCGCCCCAGCGATCGGCGTGCTCTCCCTGGGTTGCGAACCACTTGCCTTCCATCTGACCGGCGCCCGTTCCGAACCGCTCTGTCGACGCAATGGCGTCGAATTCGTCAGCATCGACGTTGCGGAAGATCTGAACGGTTTCGGCATCGCCGGTCTCATTGCCATCAGGGCAGGGTGTCAAGCCCAGCGGATCCGACCACGTGTGCGGGTTCGAGACGTACGTCGCCGGGTTTGGGGCCGGGGCCAACCCCAGGGGGTCCGGGGTGAGGTAGCGGGCCGTTTCGGGGTCGTACGTGCGGAAGTAGTTGTGGTGGAGGCCCGACTCGGGGTCAAAGTACTGGCCCGGGAAGCGCAGTGGCGTGTAGGCCACGGCGTCGCGGGTCCAGGTGGTGGAGCCCCAGAGGGTGGAGCGGGCGCGCCAGGCGATCTCGCCCGACTCGTCGATCAGTTCGCGCGGAGTGCCGATGAGGTCCGTGACGATGGCGAAGAAGCGGTCGTCCGTGGCGCCGAGGACGCTCTCCGCCTGGGTGAGCGGGTGCAGGCCGTGGTGGGTCCAGGTGAGGGTGACCGCGCCTTCCGTCTGCTCGCAGAGGGTGGTGCCGTCCCACGTGAAGAGGACCTCTTCCGCCACCTCGCCGGTGGGCGCGAGGCGCTGCTTGGCCGTGCGGCGGGACAGGGCGTCGTAGCGGTAGCGCCAGCGCGTGCCGTCCGGGGTGGTGACCCCGACGAGGCGGTCTTCCGCGTCCCATTCGTAGGTCCAGGTGTCCGGCTTGCGGGAGAGGCGGGTCTTCTGTCGGAGGGTGACCCGGCCGAGGGCGTCGTGTTCGTAGCGGATCGAGCCGGCGCGGGTGATGCGGGTGCCCTCGTAATCCCGCGCGCCCTGTGCTTCGGCTCCCGGGTGGCGGGTCGGCCATGTGGCGGTGGTCTGGTTGCCGGCGTCGTCGTAGGCGTAGCGCTCGGTCCAGTTGGCGGCGTCGACCGCCGTGACACGGGCCGCCGGGTCCAGGGTGAAGGTGCGGGGACCGGCGAGCGCGTCGTCGATCGACGTCAGGGCGCCGTCCGCTCGGTAGCTGTAGCCGCGGCGCTGGAGGGTGCGGCCGTCCTGGCCGACGAGGTGCTGGTCGGTGAGACGTCCGACCGGGTCGTAGGCGTGGGCCAGGGCCAGGTCCGCGCCGATGGTGCGGGTCAGCTCCCGGCCCGCGGCGTCCCGCTCGAACGTCAGCGTCCGGCCCGATGCGCTGAGGGCGCTGCGGCGGCCGGCCGCGTCGTACGTCCACTCGGAGAAGGCCCCGGCGGGCGTGGTGCGGCCCGCCCGGCGGCCCGCGACGTCGTAGGTGCGGGTGAGGGTGCGTCCGTCGACCGTCTCCGCGACGACGCGGCCGTACAGGTCCCGTTGCAGGGTCAGCGTGGTGCCGTCCGGCGAGACGGCCCGGGCGAGCTCGTCGTAGTCGTCGTACTCGTACGACGTGATGCCGTCCGCTGTCTCCTTGCGCAGGAGCTGAGAGAGGGCGTCGTGCGCGTACGTGGTCGTGGCGCCGACGGCATTCGTGCGCGATGCGAGGCGGCCCGCCGCGTCGTACCCGTAGGTCAGGGTGCGGTCGTCGAAGTCCGTCTCCGACGCCAGGCGCCCGGCCGGGTCGTAGGCGTAGGTCCAGGTCAGGCCTTGGGGGTTGGTGACCGACGTGAGGCGCAGCTCGGTGTCGTGGGTGAAGGAGTAGCGGACGGCGTCCGGGCCCGTGCGGGACGTGAGGAGGTCGAAGTCCCCGTACTCGGAGAGCGTCAGCCCGCCCACCGGGTCGGTGTGGGAGGTGCAGTTGCCCTCGCCGTCGTAGGTCCAGGACTCCGTGTTGCCGTCGGCGGTCTCCCGGTGGAGCAGGCGGCCCTCCACGCTCCACGTGAGACGGGTGGTGTGGCCGAGGGGGTCGGTGACGGCGACCGGGCGGCCGAAGGGGTCGCGCGTGTACGTGGTCGTCGCGCCCAGCGGGTCGGTGACCTCCATGGGCAGGCCGACCGGGTCGCAGCGGACCGTCGTGACCGCGCCCAGGACGTCCGTCACCGAGGCCAGGTGGCCGCGGGCGTCGTACGTGAAGCGGCTCGTGGCCCCGTGCGGTGCGGTGGCCGAGGTGCGGTTGCCGCGCTCGTCGTACGTTGACCGCGTGACCCGGCCGTCGGGCTGGATCACGGTGACCGGCAGGCCCAGCGCGTCGTATTCGGCCCGTACCTCGCGGCCGTCGGGGCGCACCACCGTGGTGAGCCGGCCCTGCTCGTCGTAGACGTGGCGGGTCGTGTGGCCCAGCGGGTCGGTGCGGGTCAGGAGACGGTCGCGCGCGTCGTGCGTGAACCGGGTGATCGCGCCCGTCGGGTCGATCTCGGCCGTGATCCGGGCGCGGTCATCGACCAGGTAGCGGGTCTCGTGGCCGAGGGAGTCGGTGTAGAGGGTGAAGCCGTCGCCGTAGGCGAAGCCCACGTTGAGGTGGCCGTTGGTGCCGGACTGGGCGGTGCAGCGGTGCTGTTCGTCGTAGACGTAGTCGAAATGGCGGTCGTTGGTGTCGGTCCAGGAGGTGATCCGGCCGAGCTCGTCGTAGCCGAAGCGGAGCGGGCGGCCGGAGGAGTTGGTGACCTGGGTGAGGTGGCCGTCCGTGTACGCGTAGCGGAGCACCTCGGTGCCGTCTGCGAGGGCGAGGCCGGTTATTCGGCCTTCCGACGAGCTGAGGCGCAGCTCGTAGCCGCCACTGTGGGACAGCGCGGTCGGCGCGCCCGTCTCGTCGTAGTCGAAGGCGATCCAGGCGCCGCCCCGATCGTCGAGCTGGCTGAGGAGGCCCTCGTCCGTGAAGTGACGGACGTGTCCGGTCTCGGGGTCGGTGACCGTGTAGCCGCCGTCAGCGTCGAGGACGAGCGGCCAGCGCTGACCGTGGCCCGGGAGTACGGGGACTCCGGGCTCGGGATGCGGGTAGGCGAGCAGGCTGCCGTCCTCGCGGACGAGGATCACGCCTTCCTCGTCGATCTCCAGGCGCTGGTCGACCGTGGATGCCCAGGACGGCCCGAACCAGCGGCCCGCGCGGTACGAGGACTCGAAGGTGCGGGTGAACACGAGCGCCAGCGCGCCCGGGAGGACCAGGTCGGTCTGCGGCAGGACCATCCGGCCTGTCGCCACGTCGACCGGGTCACCCTTGCACTTCAGGTCCGCCTTGCGGCGAGCTGCGGCCTCGGCTTCGGCCTTCGCGGCCGTCCGCGCGGCTTCCTTGCTCGCCGTCTTCTCGGCGAAGCGCATTCCGGCCCGGATGGTGGGCAAGCCCTTCGTGCCGATGAGGTCGGGGAGGAGGCGGCCCTTGAATTCGTCGGGGTCGGCCATGTAGCTGTCGATCATCGGGCCGGGGATGCGTTCGGGGTGGGACGCGGTGGAGACGAGACCGGCCAGCGTCATGCTGAGGTTCTGATGGAACTCGGCCGGTTGCGTCAGGTTGTACACGTCGAGGGGGTTCAGGCTGCGGGCGAAATTCAGGGTCCCCGCCGTGCCCTTGAGCGCGCCACCCACGACGTGGCTGAGTTCGACCGCCTCCGAGCCCGCGTAGTCGACGATGTCGGCCAGCAGCCGGTCCGTCGCCGGGGGCTCGGCCGGGGCGTGCTCCATGGCCGCTTTGAGGGCGCGTTCGGCCGTCGCTGCCGCCTCGTCGCGCTGCCTGCGAGCTTCGTCCAGGATCTCCTTGGCCCGCTTGCGGGCCGCGTCTCCCGGGTCGGCGCCCTCGACCGGGACCGGGCCCGGATCGTGGCCGCCCTTCGCGGCGGCCTCGTAGGCGTCCTTGTTCTTGAGGTGCGCGTCGTGGGCGTCCTTCGTCGCCTTCATCGCCGCCTTGTGCAGCTCGATGGCCTCCTGGGCCTGCTTCTGTGCCCACTCCACCGTTTCCGCGTACCGGCTGAGCGCACCGCTCGCCGACTCGCACGCGTCGGAGGCGCGCAGCCAGTCGGTGGGATGCATGGCGAACTTCGCTCGGAACGCATCGGCCGCCTGCCCCTTCCACCGGTCCGAGTCGAGTGCCTTCATGCCTTGGCCGACCCGGTCGAAGGCCGCCTGGAAGTCCGTGAAGTGCTTGGCCGACTCCCGGAGCGTCGAGGACCTGCCGTGGATCAGCTCGTCGGCCTGCTCGCTTTCGCCGAGCTGCTGCTCCCGTACGGTGGCCCCCAGACGGGACGCGGCGTTGTCACCGAAGTCCTCGACCTTGTCCGCCCAGCCGTGCGCGCCGGCACGGTCGAGGGCGCCACCGATCTCGTCGGTGGCCCGGTCCACGCCGTGGCCGATGACCTTCTTGGCCGAATCGACCTTCTCGTCGATCTTGTCGAGACCCTTGTCGACCAGTCCGCCCCAGTCAGTCATCAGCCCTCACCACCCGGCTGCGCCTCGGGTGCCGGGCCGACCGTGCCTTCAACCACCGCGTCCATCTCGTCCCGCAGTCCGACCGCATCGGCGAGCTGGTTGGACAGCAGGATGTCGGAACTGTTCAGGTCCCGAACAGCGCTCTTCCAGGCCTCGTTGCCGTTCTGCGTGGCTCGGTCGAAGGACTCGCGGCTGTAGTCGGCGTCCCGGATCTGCGTGATCGGGTTATCGGAGAAGACCTCACCCCAGTCCTTGGCGATGACGTCCTTCTCCTCGGCATACGGGTTGCCCAGTGCCGCGTTCGCCACGACCTTGAAGCTCCCCTGGATGTACTGGTCCTGTTCGTACATCGCGCCCGCCGAGAGCCCTACCTTCATGGCGAAGGCGTTCCCTTGCTGAACCAGCGAGCGGACGCCCCAGCCCCAGCGTTCGCAGAACGTGCCCAGCGTGGACGTCAGACCCTCGTGCCCCGTCTCCATCCCCGAGAGAGCCAGGGCGGTGAAGCCGCCCCCCATGCTCGCCGAGCCCACCGAACCGACTTCCTTCAACTCTGCCAAGCTGTCCGTGATCCCCTTCGCGATCTGAGCCAGTGCCGGCTTCGACACATCGAGATCCGCCCCGTCCCCGCTCACGCTGCCGCCTCCCCGTCAAGCGCTGCCGCATCCGGCACGATCCCGCGGATCGGCGGGAACACCACTCCGTCCGGCCCTGCCGCGTTCCATGCGACGCCGCAGGGAAAATCGAGCGCCGGCACCAGCTCGTCGAGCAGGCGCGCACCGATCACCCGCCGGTACGTCCACTCCTGCGCGGCCTCGTCCCGCGCTTCGGCGAAGCGGCCCAGCGCCTCCTCGTCGGAGAACACGCAGATCCAGTCCAGGCCTCCGAGGTCGGCCGTCCACAGGCCGCCCTGGGTGTCCAGCGGCACCAGGACCGTCCGGCTACGGAAGTCCGCCAGCTGCTCCATCGCCGCTTCCCGAGCCCGTGTCACCGGATCCACCGCCGGCGGTCGGCCGCCAGCATCCACGGCAGCAGCCCGGAGCCGCCCCCACTCCTCGTCGAACCCCACCTGGACCCCCCCCGCACTGCCCTTTGCTCTTGATCGAACACACTTTTGCATGACGAGGTGGGTGGGCAAAATTTACCGTTTGGTAGGGCGCATATCCCGCCAGGCGTGTCGAGTTGAGCCTGAGCTCTTCGGCTGATAGATCGTTGCAGGAGCGATGGACGGTGCCGCGTCCTGTGCGGGTTCGCGTTCGCGTCGACGGCCGATCCGCTTCGGGAGATGATCGGAGATGACCCCGCGGTACGAGGCGAGGACGTGAGGGCATGGCACTCCCGGATTCTTCCGGCCCGCCCCGGCGGGCTCGGCTGTGGGCCCTGCTGGCGTTGGGCTGCGCCGTGCTCGCGGCCGTGACGTTGGTGGCCGAGGGCATCGTCGGGGGGCTGCTCGTCCTCGTCGTCGGGATCGCCGGGGCGGCGCTCACGGCCATGGGGACCTGGTGGGTGGTGTCCCATCGCGGGGCCGTCCGGCTGGTCGGCACCCTGCTGGTGGTGGGCGCGCCCGTGGCCATCCTGCTCATCTACGCCCGGGCAGATCTGTGGCCTACGGCGCTGCTCGCCATCGCGCTGTGGGCGGCCGCCGTGGCCTGTGCTCGGACCGCGCTGCGCGCCGCGCGCCGGCCCGACGGGATGCGCGCCACGGTACGGGCCGACGCCCCCCGGAGCCCGGTGCTGATCATGAATCCGAAGTCCGGCGGCGGCAAGGTCGGCCGCTTCGGCCTCGTCGAGAAGGGCGAGGCGCTCGGCGCCCGGGTGGTGCTGCTGGACCCGGAGGTCGTCACGGACGTCGCCGCCCTCGCCCGGCAGGCGGTGGCCGACGGAGCGGACCTGCTCGGGGTGGCGGGCGGCGACGGCACCCAGGCCCGGGTGGCCGAGGTGGCGGCCGAGCACGGCCTGCCGTTCCTCGTGATCTCCGCGGGCACCCGGAACCACTTCGCCATGGACCTCGGGCTGGACCGCGAGGACCCGGCCCGGTGCCTGGACGCGCTGGCCGACGGGGAGGAGCTCAGGGTCGATCTGGGGGTCGTGGGCGGCCACGCCTTCGTCAACACCGCCTCGTTCGGCGTCTACGCGGAGATCGTGCAGCGACCGGAGTACCGGGACGCCAAGGCGGACTCGGCACTGGCCGCACTGCCCGACCTCCTCCTCGGATACGCCGGCACCACCCTCGACGCGGTGACCGACGAGAAACGGCTGGAGGCCCAGCAGGCGCTGCTGGTCAGCAACAACCCCTACACGTCCTCCGAACCGATGGGCGCCCGCAGGGCCCGCCTCGACCGCGGGGAGCTGGGTGTCCTCGGCATCCGGGTGAACAACGCGGCCCAGGCGGCCGACGTCGCGCTGCGCGGGGCGAAGGCGGCGGGCCTCCACGTACTCACCTCCCGCCAGGTCGTGATCGGATCGGCCGCGGAACGCATCGCCGTCGCCGTGGACGGCGAGGCGCTGACCATGCCCACACCCGTGACCTGCTCCATCCGCCCCGGCGCACTGCGCGTCCTGGTGCCCAGGCTCCGCCCGGGGGCCCCGGTGACCGCCCCGCCCATGCAGTGGAGCGAGGTCCTCGCCCTGGCCTTCAACCGGCCGGGGGCGGGCCCGCCCGGCTGAGGCCCGGGATGCCCGGGATGCCCGACCTCCTGTGCGGCGTCACAATGAGCCGTACCCGGTGTTCGTAGCGGATTGGAGACGTCCGTGAAGGACCTCAAGTTTGAGCAGAAGAGTTCCCTTTCCCGCCTTGAGGTCGCCGATCAGCTCTCCGCGCTCGCGGAGGCGCTGCGCCACGGCGGCAATGCCGAACTGGAACTCGGCCCCGGGAAGATGAGCCTGCGCGTCCCCGAAGAGCTCCGCACCGAGATCGAGGTCGAGATCGGCGACGGGGAGATCGAGATGGAGATCGAACTCAAGTGGCCCACCGCGCAGGCCGGGGCCGCGTGACAGCGCCCCCGGAGGGCGGCCCGGAGGGTGGCCCGGAAGGCGGTGGCCCGGAGACGGCCCCGGAGTGGGAGGCGGGCCGCGAGGACTACAGCGGCGCCGTCTACGGTTCCCTGCTCGCGGCCTCCGTGGTGGTCGGAGCCGGGACGCTCGGCAAGTTCCCGCGGCTGGAACTCGTCGCACTGCTCCTCGGTACCGGGGTGGTGTTCTGGGCCGCCCACGTCTTCTCCCGCCTCTTCGGGGCCCGCATGGTGCACCGGCTGAGCTGGGACGTGATCCGCAGCACGTCCAGGGAGGAGCGCCCGATCATCAAGGCGGCCGTCCCCCCGGCCGTAGCCGCGGCCGTCGCCCCGCTGTTCGGCCTGGGCGCCACGGGCATCGCCTGGTTGGCGCTCGCGGTCGCCCTGATCGGACAGGTCGGCTGGGCCACCGTGGCCGCCAGCCGCGCCGGCGCCTCACGCCGGCTGATGATCCTGGCCGGCGCGATCAACCTCTTCCTCGGGCTGCTCATCGTGCTGCTCAAGGTCGCCCTCCAGCACTGAAGCCGCATCCCCGGCTACTTCCCGCCGTACTCCGCCAGCGCCGCGGCCAGCCGGGCGACGCCCTCGGTGATCTCGGACGGCGTGTGCGTCGTGAAGTTCAGGCGCAGGGTGCGGGGGTCCGGGTCGGTGGCGTAGAAGGGGGCGCCCGGGACGAAGGCGACGCCGTGGGTGACGGCTGTCCTGAGGAGGTCCGTCGCGTCGTGGTCCTCCGGCAGGCGGGCCCAGAGGAACATGCCGCCCGCGGGCAGGTTCCACTCGCAGTCGGCCGGCAGGGTCCGGCTCAGGGCGCTCTGCAGGGCGTCGCGGCGCTCGCGGTAGGCCGTCCGGACCGTGGCTATGTGCGCGTCGAGGTCCACCGCCGCGAGGTAGTGCGCCGCGGCCAGCTGGTCGACCGTTGAGGTGTGGAGGTCCGCCGCCTGCTTCGCGACCACCGCGGCCCGCCGCAGCGCGGCCGGGGCCCGGAGCCAGCCCAGCCGCAGCCCGGGAGCCATGACCTTCGAGAAGCTGCCGAGCAGGGCCGTACGGTCCTCCGCCCCCGGGTGCGCGGCCAGCCACGGGACGTCGGAGCCCTCGTAGCGGAGTTCCCCGTACGGGTCGTCCTCCACCAGCCACAGCCCGAGCCGGGCCGCGGTCTGCGCGACCGCCGTCCGGCGGGCGGCCGGGAGGGTGCGTCCCGTCGGGTTCTGGAAGGTGGGGACGGTGTACAGCAGCTTCGGACGCTCGCGCGCCACGACGTCCGCCAGCGCGTCCGGGAGGATGCCCTCCGCGTCGCAGGGCACGGCCACCACCCGCGCTCCCGCCAGCCGGAAGCACTGGAGCGCCGCGAGGTAGGTGGGGTTCTCCACCAGGACCACGTCACCCGGTTCGACCAGGGTGGCGGTGATGAGGGTCAGGGCCTGCTGGGAGCCCGAGGTGATGAGTACGTCGTCCGGGCCGGTCGGCAGCCCGCGCGCGGTCGCCCGGGCGGCGACGGCCTCGCGGAGTTCGGGGGCGCCCTCGGTGGTCGAGTACTGGAGCGCGCGCCGCGCGGACCCCGCGAAGGCGGCGTCGTACGCGGCCCGCAGGCCCTCGGTGTCGAAGAGTTCGGGCGCGGGGAGGCCGCCGGCGAGGGAGATGATCCCGGGGCGTTCGGTGAGCGCGAGGATCTCGCGTACGGGGGACCCCTCCACGGAGGCGGCGCGGGCGGCGAACGCGGGCGGCGGCGTGGTGGCGGTGGCGGACACGGTGGCAGGCGATGCAGCGGACACGGTGGCAGGCGCGGCGGCGGGCACGGGCAGCTCCTTCAGGAGGCGGGTGCGCGCATCGTAGCGAGAGGTAATTGTAGACGGCATGTATGTATCAGGGGGTGGACCGGCCACCGGGGGCCCCCGACCCCTCCCTGTCTGATGCTGCATCAGATAGACCGGTCCCATGACGACAGGAGAGCAGGAACCGCAGCAGGACACCCGCGTCGAGGACTACGCCGAGCTCGCGGCCGTCGGCCCCTACGGCGTCCGCCCCGGCCATGCGCTGATCACCATGGTGGAACCGCACCCGGGCCACGAGTACGCGTACAACCGCTGGTACGAGGACGACCACTACTACGCCGGCGCCATGGCCATGCCCTGGATGTACGCCGGGCGCCGCTGGGTGGCCACCCGCGAGCTGCAGGAGCTGCGCTACCCCGAGAAGTCGGCCGTCGCCCAGCCCGTCACCGCGGGCTGCTACATATCGACGTACTGGGTCACCCAGGGCCGCTACGACGAGCACATGAAGTGGACCGTCGGCATCAACAAGCGCCTGAACCGCGACGGCCGCGTCTACCAGGACCGCACCCACGTCTTCACGTCCTTCCAGGACCACGCGGCCACCGTCTACCGCGACGGCGCCGCCGGTCCGCGGGACTTCCACGCCCTTGACCACCCGTACGAGGGTCTCGTCGTCCAGGTAGTCGACGCCGACGGGCCCGGGCAGCGGGCCGAGTTGCTGGAGTGGCTGCGCTCGCGCGCCCTGCCGAAGCGGCTGTACGGCGGTCCGGCGGCGATGGTGACGGTCTTCCGTCCGACCCCCCTGCCGGGTGACCGGATGACGTACGTCAAGCAGGTGGAGGGGGTCGACACGCGCCTCACGCTGCTGTGGTTCCTCCAGGAGGACCCCCGGACCTGCTGGGACCGCTTCCAGGGGCTGGACGCGGAGGTCGCGGAGGCGGGGCTGGGGCGGGTGGAGCTGGTGGCACCGTTCATCCCGACGGTGCCGGGGACCGACCGTTACGTCGATCAGCTGCGCTGAGCGGCGGCCCGTCGGCCCACCGGGCATGGCCGAGCCCCCTCGGCCAAGACGGCGGGTCGGTCGAGAGGGCTCCAGTCAGTGACGCAGGTGACGCAGGTGGTGCAGGTAGTGCAAGTGGTGCTGGTGATGCGGGTGGTGCAGAAGCCGGGCCCGCCGGTGCCGGTGCCGGCGCTCGACGCGGGGACCGAACGGCAGGGGCGGCGAGGGCGGTTGGGACGGCCGTGATGTTCAGGCGAGGCGTCCCAGCCGGCCCTCGGTGACGTCGGCGACGAACGAGGTCCAGGAGCCGGGGGCGAAAGTGAGGGACGGCCCGTCCTGCACCTTCGAGTCGCGGACGGCGATGGCCTCCGTGACGGGGGACTTGACCTCGACGCAGGCGCCGTTGGCGGAGTAGGAGGACTTGATCCAGTTGGCCGTGGCGCCCTGGCGAATAGCCATGTTTCTCTCCGGTGAGCGAGTAGTTCCGGTGGTTCCGGTGTCCTGTCGGCCAATTTTCCGGCCGACCTGATCGACGCTACCGGGAGCTCCTGACGGGTGAAGGGATCATTCACCCGACCGGGTGGCATATTCCATTCAAGCCTTCTGTGGCTGGGGAGTGACGGTGTACCGTACCGACCCGCTTGCCACACGCATGGTGGATATCGGTCGTATCCCTCCCCTATGCGCTCTTGTCCGCGTATTGGTCGATGATCTGTGAGATGAACTCACGGGTCTGGTCGACATTGAGCGCCTGCGCGCGCAGGTGTTCGTACATCACGCTGTACTTCTGGACGTCGTTGGCCTTCTCCAGGTACAGGTCGCTCGTCACGCCCTCGATGTAGACGACGGTCGAGTCGGACGCGTCCGGGAACTCCAGGATCGCGTACTGACCGTTGACGCCGGGGTGCGCCCCCAGCTCGAAGGGCATCACCTGCACCGTGACGTGCGGCTGCTCCGACTGCTCTATCAAGTATTCGAGCTGCCGGATCATCAACTGGGCGTCGCCCACGCGCCGGCGCAGCGCCGCCTCGTCGATCACCGCCCACAGGCGCAGCGGACCGAGGTCCGGGTTGTTGTTCTCGGTCTCGGAGAGCCGCTTCTGGCGGTGCATCCGGACCTGGACGCGCTTGTCGACGTCGGCCGGGGCGGTCTCCGGCCACGCGCCGCGGACGAGGGACTGGGCGTACTCCGTCGTCTGGAGCAGCCCCGGGATCACCAGGGGCTCGTACGTGCGCAGGCTGGCGGCGTCCGTCTCCAGGCCGATGTAGACGCTGTACGGGATGTCGCCGAAGGCGTGCCACCAGCCCTGCTGGCGGGAATCCTTGGCCATCTGCATGAGCGAGTCGATGAGGCGGCGGTCCTCGACCTCGTAGACGTCGCACAGGTCGCGGACATCGCGCTGGCTGATGGAGCGGCGGCCGTTCTCCAGTCTGCTGATCTTCGACTGGGAGACGAGGAGGCGCTCGGCGACCTGTTCGGCCGTCATGCCCTTGTCCTCGCGGAGCTTGCGCAACTCCATGCCCAGTCGGCGGCGTCGGACGGTGGGATTGACATTGGACGCCACGTGAACGGCACCTCCGCCTTCTTATGTCGTTGCAGCTGTCTCTCTGCGTATCTGGTGTTGAGCAGACTGCCACCGAAGCGGGCGGCGGCGCTGGGGAACGGCCCGGAAACACAGACGCGGGGGGGGGGGGGGGGGGGGGGGGGGGGGGGGGGGGCGGGGGGGGGGGGGGGGGGGGGGGGGGGGGGGTGGGGGGGGGGTGGGG
>NZ_JBVIAH010000010.1:243759-266275 GCF_055574035.1 Streptomyces sp. NPDC030021 | reverse complement strand
GTACTCGGACAGAGAGCAGAGCCATAAGCACTCTAATCCACCCCCCCCCCCCCCCCCCCCCCCCCCCCCCCCCCCCCCCCCCCCCCCCCCCCCCCGCGCTGGCGGCTCCCGAACCGACCGGGTCCTCGTGGACGTCGGTCGGGGCGGTGGCGTTGCGATGGTGGTGCGATCGAGCGGGTGGAACGGGTGATCGGGTCGAACGGGGGTGGAACGGGGTGGATCAGTGCGCGACCGCGCGGGCCATCGCGCCCGTCCGGCGCGGCTGCAGCGGAACGCTGCTCGCCGTGGCCCGGGCCGGCGGTGCGGGTGCGCGGTCACGGCGTGGCTGTGCGGCCACGCCGTTCTGGACGTCCATCACGGCATGCGCCACGAGTCCGCCCATCGGGTCGTGCCGGATCAGGTCCCGCAGTCGGGACCTGGACGACCGCCCCTCGTTGCCGGGGTACAGGTGCTTGCCGAGTCCGACCGCGTGGGCCAGTGCGGCGAGCGCCGCGGTCCGCGGGTCCGGCGGTACGCCGGTGCGGATCGCACTGTCGAGCCGGGCTCGGATCTCCCGGCTGATCTCCGTGTCCGTCGCCTGGTAGCGAGTCGTCGGAAGCACTCCGCACATCTGTCCCGCGACGGCATGCACCATGCCGCAGCGCTCCAGATGAGCGAGGTAAATCTGACGGAGCCCCAGTCGGGGTCCGCCGATCCAGTGGACGGCCCGTACCGGGCTGCCGCGCCTGCGCAGCAGTTCCAGTGCGGAGTCCAGAGTCGGATCTCCTGTCGGCCGTGGCATCACCACGGCGATACGATCCCCATCAGGGGCTATCCGTCCTGCCAGAGCCAGCTCCACTAGCTGTGCCCCGGCCAGGCCGAGGTCGAGCGACTGCGGCTGCGCCGTGGTACCCGTGGCCGGGTCCAAGGCGAGCAGCAGAAGCTCCTCCGGAATTGTTCTGCGGCTCCTGCCCATCCATGCCTCCCCGCGTGGATGAGTGACAGGGTGACGCCTCTCACATTCATCTGTCGAGAGCGCGTGGCCGCTTTGTGGGGGAACCCGCAGCTATGTCGTTCTCGTCTAGCACGGGGGCGATGCTCCCGAGACGGGACACTGTTAGACATTCGGACAGCCGGACGTGGCGGCGATGGAGGAGGAACGGTGGCGGGCGAGTCCCCCGACAAGTCGGTAGATGAAGGAGCGCCGGGGGCGGCGGAGTCGTCCGCGGAACGTGATCCGAGGCTGTCGGTGTTCCGGCCGCGGGATCCTGAGAGCGGCGGGGCCGCGGCTGCTGCCGGTGCCGGTGCCGGTGCCGGTGTCGACGTCGATGTCCAGGCCGATGCCGATGCCGATGTCGTACCCGAAGCCGAAGCCGAACCCGAAGCCGAAGCCGAAGCCGAAGGCGATGCCGGGGGCGAGTCCGGAGCCGAGTCCGAGGCCGGAGCCGGCGCGCGGGACCCGCTGCGGGACGCGGTGGCGGCATGGGTCGCCTCCGCCGATGACGCCGATGACGCCGATGACGCCGATGGCGCCGACGATGCCGACGGCGAGGCCGCTGCGGGCGAAGCTGAAGATTCCGCTTCGGTGGACGGCAAGGCGAGCACGGACGAGTCCGACGCCGACGGGGCCGGCACGCCGGATGCCCGTACCGAGGCGCCGGACCCCGATTCCAGCTCCGACTCCGATTCTGTTTCCGATACCTCCGCTGCCCCCGATCCGGTCGCCGAGGCGAAGCCCGCGGCCGAGAAGCCGAAGGCGGAGGAGCCTGCCGACAGCGAGCGCACCGCTGTCTTCCGGGCCTTCAAGCCCGCCGAGGCGAAGCCCGCGGCGGAGAAGCCGAAGGTCGAGGAGCCCGCGGACAGCGAGCGCACCGCCGTGTTCCGCGCCTTCAAGACCGATTCCGCTTCGGCTCCCGCCGGGGAGCGGCCGAAGCCTGCGGCCGAGAAGCCGAAGGCCGAGGAGCCCGCGGACAGCGAGCGCACCGCGGTGTTCCGCGCCGTGAAGCCCGCTTCCGCTTCGGCTCCCGCCGCCGAGGCGAAGCCGGCCGCGGCGGCCGAGAAGTCCGTGGACAGCGAGCGCACCGCCGTCTTCCGTGTCCCGAAGGTGGACGCGGCCGAGGCGGAGGCCCCGAAGCCGGCCCCGGCCAAGCCCGCCCCCGCCAGGCCGACCCTGGCCAAGCCGGCCGAGGCCAGGCTCGCCGCCAAGCCCGCCGAGGCCAAGCCGGCCCCGGCCAAGCCCGCCGAGGCCAAGCCGGCCCCGGCCAAGCCCGCCGAGGCCAAGCCGGCCCCCGCCAAGCCCGCCGAGACCAAGCCCGCGGCCGAGTCGCCCAAGGGCAGCACCTTCGTGCCGCTGCGTCCGGAGGGCGTCGCTCCCGCGACCGCGCCGACGCCTGCGGCCGGGCAGCGGCCGAAGGTTCCGGTTCCGCCCGCCGCCGCGCGGTTCGACCACTCCGAGCGGACCACGCAGCAGCCGCTGCCGCCCAAGCCGCCGCTCGACATGCTGGCGGACCTCACGAACAACCCGCCCCCGCCGCCCAGCCCGATGCGTACCGCCATCCGGCGGGTCAAGATCTACGCGCCGCTCGCCGCGCTCCTGTTGGTCATCCTGGCCGTCGTGCAGCTGGTGCGCCCGCTGCCCGAGCCGAAGCTCGTCATGACCGGGAAGTCCTCGTACACCTTCGAGGGCGCCAAGCCCCAGCTGCCGTGGCCCACCGAGGGGCAGGCGTACATGGCGGCCGCCGGTCTCGGCACGCTCGGTCAGTCCGGCGAGCAGAAGCCGGTGCCGATCGCGAGCGTCACCAAGTCGATGACGGCGTACATCATCCTGCGCGACCACCCCATCAAGAAGGGTGAGCAGGGCGAGATGATCGACGTCGACAAGACGGCCGAGACCGAGGGCAAGAAGAACAACTCGACCGACAACGAGTCCACCCTCGACACGGTCACGGAGGGCGACAAGATCTCGGAGTACGACGCGATCGCCGCCCTCATGATCCCGTCGGCCAACAACATCGCGCGGCTGCTCGCGCGCTGGGACTCCGGTTCCCAGGAGGCGTTCGTCAAGAAGATGAACGACACCGCCAAGGAACTCGGCATGACCAACACGACGTACACGGACCCCTCGGGCCTGGACGCGACCACGGTCAGCACCGCCGAGGACCAGGTCAAGCTGGGTCTGAAGCTCGTCGAGATCGAGACGCTGCTCGACATCACCAAGAAGCCCAACTGGGTCGACCCGTACGGCAAGAGCTGGCGGAACTGGAACGGACTGACCGGACCCTCCGGCGCGCTCGGCATCAAGACCGGTACGACGACCAAGGCGGGCGGAAACCTCCTCTTCGCCGCGCAGAAGAAGGTCGGCAACACCAACCAGCTGATCGTCGGAGCCGTCCTCGGCCAGCACAAGCCGTCGATCATCGACACCGTGCTCGCCGCGAGCAAGCAGCTGATGGTCGCCACGCAGAAGGCCCTCGACGGCGCGACCGTCGTGAAGAAGGGCGAGGTCGTGGGCTACGTCGACGACGGTCTTGGCGGCCGGACGCCGGTCGTGGCCACCGCCGACGTGCAGGCGGTCGGCTGGGCCTCGCTGGCCGTGGACATCAAGCTCGCGGACGGCGGGGGCAAGCTGCCGCAGACGGCGAAGGCCGGGACCGAGGTCGGTGTGCTGACCGTCGGCGAGGGTGCCAGCCAGGTCAAGGTGCCGGTGGCGCTGAAGGACGACCTGGCCGCGCCCGGGATCGGCAGCAAGCTGACGCGCGTCGGCTGACATCCGGTGAGAGCGTGGATCCGGCGCCCCGGGCAACCCCGGGGCGCCGGGCCGCGTCTTGGCCCCCGGGAAGTTCGTGTACTCATGGGTTGGGGAGTGCGGCAGTGACCACCGCTGAGCAGCAGGGTCGGCGCCAGGAGGCCATCCCGTCGGCCGACGGCGGTGCTTCCGGCGTGTCCGCGCCCGCCACGACCGCTGCCGGGTCCGCCACGACCGCCGTGGTCGCAGGGTCCGCCGCGCCCGCCGGGTCCGCTGCATCCGCCGCCTCCGCGGGACCTTCCGCGCCCGGAGGCATACGGCCGCCCCGCGGCCCGCTCGGTGCGGTTCTCGACGGGGCCCGGCGCCACCCGGTGGTCGTCGCCACCGTCCTCGCCGGGCTGCTGCACGTCGTGTGGTTCTTCAGCTTTGCCAACAGCGGCGGCGACCTGGCCGCGCAGGACGCCTGGGCCGAGTTCGTCGGCCGCCATCCCGACTCGGCGTACAACCTCGCCTGGTACGGCGGCATGCATCCCGTCTCGTACAGCGTGGTCTCGCCGTACCTCATGCACATGCTCGGCGTCCGGACCACGATGATGATCGCCGGCACCGTCTCGGCGGGGCTGCTCGCGCTGATCCTGACCCGCTGCCGCGGGGCCGTGCGCGAGCCCCTGTGGCCCGCCCTGGCCGGGGTCTACGGGCTGCTCTGCAACGCCCTCTCGGGCCGTGTCACCTTCGGCCTCGGCGTGATGTTCGCGCTCGGCGCCGTCGCCGCCGTGTTCTGCTGGCCCCGCAAGTGGGCGGAGCGGCGCTGGGCCAAGGCTGCGGTCGCGGCTCCGCTGGCCGGTCTCGCGACCGCCGCCAGCCCCGTCGCCGGGCTCTTCCTCGGGGTGATCGCGGCCGCGCTGTTCCTGAGCGGGCGGCGCCCGGGCGCGTACGCGCTGGGGCTGGCCCCGGTGGCCGTGGTGGGGCTGTCGGCGTGGCTGTTCCCGTTCTCCGGAACGCAGCCGATGAAGATCGGCTCGGCGGGGCTGCCGTTCGTGTTCGGTCTGCTGATCCTGTTCCTCGTACCGAGGCGGTGGAAGACCGTCCGGATCGCCTCGGCCGTCTACGCCCTCGGCGTCTTCCTCACCTGGGCGATCGACTCCCAGGTCGGCTCGAACGTCACCCGCCTGGTGATGCTGTTCGGCGGGGCCGCGCTGCTCGCGGCCCTCCCGTACGAGCTTCGGCGCTCGCGGCGCTGGTACGCGGTACTGCTGGCCTTCGTCGGGCTCAACGCCTGGATCACCACCAACAGCGTCACCGACATCGTCCGCACCACCCCGCTGGCCGCCTGGAGCCGGGAGCTGGCCCCGCTCGTCGACCAGCTGCAGAAGGCGGGCGCCGACCGCGGCCGGGTCGAGGTGGTCCCGGCCAGCAGCCACCGCGAGTCCTCCGCCTTCCCCTCGTACGTGAACCTCGCGCGCGGCTGGAACCGGCAGGCCGACCTGGAGCGCAACCCGATCTTCTACGACGACACCCTCACGGCCGACAGCTACCGGGCCTGGCTGGAGCGCTGGGCCGTGCACTACGTGGTGCTGCCCGCCGACAAACCCGACTCGGGCGGCGAGGACGAGGCGAAGCTGGTGCGCGGGGGGCTCCCGTACCTCCAGCAGGTGTGGGGCGACGCGAACTGGCAGCTCTTCAAGGTCCACGAGCCCACCGACCTGGTGGCCGGACCGGCGACCGTGGTGCGGGCGAGCGCCGACCAGCTGGTCGTCGACGTGAAGCAGCCCGGACGGGTGCTGGTGCGGATCCCGCACTCGCCGTGGCTGGGGCTGGTGGACGCGGCGGGCAGGCCCGTACCGCCGCCGCAGGAGACCTTCGCCTCGAAGGCGCGGGGCGGGAGCGGGGAGGGCGGCGCGCTGCGGAAGCAGTACGCGAACACGGCGGGATGTCTCTTCAAGGCCGCTCCGGACGAGACCGGGGACGTGTGGACGGAGCTGCTGGCGCCGGCGCCGGGGGAGTACCGGGTGGCGGCGAAGTACCAGCTGCCGCGGGGTACGCCCTGCCCGGAGGACCTGGTGCACCAGACGCTGGGCCAGCCGAAGCGTCCGGCTCCGCCGCGTCCTTGATCGAGGCTCTTGATCGGAATTCTTTACACATCGGTCCGGGTGCGTTGGTCCGTATATGTGCATACGATCCCAGTAGTCCGATTGGGTGCTTCCCGAAGGAGTTGACGACGGGATGAACAAAGAGCAGAAGCGGGATGTCCGGGCGGCCATCGCGAAGGCGCAGGAGCAGGCACAACCGCCGCGCGTTCCGGGACACGGCTTCAGTGGTCCCGTACGGAGCAAGGTCAAGGGCGGACCGCACACGAAGGCCGCGCTCAAGAGGGCCGGCACTCCGCAGGGCGACCGTATCGGCGAACGCAGCAGTGGCCTGAGCTGACCGTGATGGCACAGCCCTTCCGGCCTGGGCCGGGAGGGCTTCGTGCGCCTTGACGCCGCTGTGGGCCGCGATCCGGGCCGAGTCGACGCGATCCGGCCTGAGCCGGTGCGATCCGGCCGGATCCCGCCGCTCACCCGCCGGGGCTCGCGCATTACCGTGACGTGACCATGAACGACACGCAGCGCGACGAGCGGCTGCGGCCGCGCCCGCGGCTGCCTGCCTGGACCTCGACCCTGACCTGGAAGGCCACGGTCTTCATCACCCTCATGTGCTGCGGACTCGCGGCACTGCTGGGCTGCCTCGTGCACGGCGCCATGACCCGGCAGACCGTGGGCACGGCCCGCGAGAAGGCGCTGACCCGGCTGGAACGGACCGTCGAGGCCTACGAGACCGGCGCGCGCATGCCGCGCGGCGAGGGCATCGACCCGTCGGGCCTGCCCCCGGAACTGCGCGCCCTGGCCGTCGGCGGCAGGCGCGGCACGGCCGTCGGCACCTACCGGGGCCGGCCCGTGATGTGGGCGGCCGGGCCCGCCGCCCACGGCAGCGCGATAGCCGTCTCCGTGGACTTCCGCGGGAGCGAGCGGACCATCGCCGAACTGGACCGGGCCATCCTCGGCTCCTCGGGGCTCGCCATCGCAGGCACCCTCCTCATCGGCGCGTTCGTCGTCACCCGGATCACCCGGCGGCTGCACCTGACCGCGCAGGTGGCCCGCCGGATCAGCGCCGGCGACCTCGACGCGCGCGTCGACGACAGCACGCGCAGCAAGGACGAGGTGGCGGCGGTCTCCCGGGCCCTGGACACCATGGCCTCGTCGCTGCAGTGCAAGCTCGAAGCGGAACAGCGGTTCACGGCGGACGTCGCCCACGAGCTCCGCACCCCGCTGACCGGCCTGAACGCGGCCGCCGAGCTCCTGCCGCCGGGCCGCCCTGCCGAGCTCGTACGGGACCGGGTGCGGGCCATGCGCTCGCTGACCGAGGACCTCCTGGAGATCTCACGGCTGGAGACGCGCAGCGAACGCCTGGAACTGGACTCGCACGACCTCGCCGACCTGGCGGCGCGCACGATCCGCGCCTCGGGCACCGACACGGCCCTGGAGGTGCGCGGCCCGCGCGGACCCCTGCGGGTGGAGACGGACCGGCGGCGCCTGGAGCGGATCCTGGGCAACCTCGTGGCCAACGCGCACCGCCACGGCGCGGCCCCGGTCACGCTCACGGTCGACGGCCGGACCCTGACCGTGACGGACTCGGGCCCCGGCTATCCGGAGTACCTGCTGACCAGCGGCCCGCAGCGGTTCCGTACGGAGGGCACGAACAAGGGCCACGGGCTGGGCCTGACCATCGCGGCCGGCCAGGCCCGGGTCCTCGGCGCCACCCTCGCCTTCCGCAACCGGGAGGCGGGCGGCGCCGAGGCCCGCGTCACGCTTCCAGGGCCCGCAGTACCGGGAGCAACTGCGTTTCCTCGCCGTCGAGATGAGCTTCCAGTTCCCGGCTCATCCGCGCCACCCGCTCGCTGAACCCGGCACCGGGCGCGTCCAGGGCCCGTACCAACTCCTCCTGGAGCTGCGCGATGACGCGGTGCTCGGCGCCGATCCGGCGGAAGAACTCCCGCATGTGCGGATGCTGTTGCTCCAGGTACGGGAAGAGGCCGGAGTCCTCGCTCCGGTGGTGGAACTCCAGCGAATGGCAGAACGCGAGGCAGTGCTGGCGCAGTTGCAGCCCGAGCGAGGCCGCCCCGGCGCCCCGCGGCTCCTCGCGCGCGAGTTTCCGTACGAGGTCCAGCTGCGCCCGCAGCCAGCCGTGCACGTCGAGCAGCTTCCCGGCGATCCCGCCCTCCTGGGCAGGGACCTCGTGCGTGCGCTGGAGCGCGACGACGGGGATCACCCGCCGGGTGCGCTCCTGGTACTCCCCGTAGCCGGGCTCCGCGCGGACGATCCGCGCGAACAGCTCGTCCCGCCGCGCCCCTTGGGCGGGGACGGCGACGGCCTCGTACGTCTCCGTCCCGGTCTCGACCTCCACGAGGGGCCGCGCGAGCAGATTGTGGTACCAGGCGGGATGCCGGTCGGCCCCGGCGGCGGACGCGACGACGAACAGCTCCCCGCCGCCGCCCTCGCGGGCGAGCCCGAGCGGAACGGTGTGCGGCTTCCCGGACCTGGCGCCGGTGGTGGTGAGCAGGATCAGCTCGGAACCTTCGAAGGGCCCGCCGACCTGGCCGGCGTTCGCCCTGAATTCTTCGATGACGGTGTGATTGAACGATGACACGGAGTGTGGACTTCCTCACGGTGTGTGCGTGCGTGCGACGGCAGCGAAACAACCGAGGGAGATCACCCGTAGCCGGTGGCGTACATGCCCATGGGCCCGGTCCTTCAACAGCAGGTGCCTGCCCAACCACCGCCCGGCCCACGTCTCAGTAGGCGGCGTCACGCGACACATGCGCCATGTAACCACAACGCGAAGAGGCCCCGCGATCGATATCGACCGCGGGGCCTCGTCCGTGCCCTCGGCAGGATTCGAACCTGCGACACCGGCTTTAGGAGAGCCGTGCTCTATCCCCTGAGCTACGAAGGCGGGGCGGGCCCTGCGCGGAGCCTGGTGGAGCACTCTGTGCGAGTGTCCGGGCGGCCTCTGCAAAGGTCCTGGGCTGCCGCGAGGGCAACCCAGGGACAGCGTAGCGGATCAGGCAGAGGCTCCGCGGCTCAGTTCTCGGGGGACCGGGTGAGGCCTTCTGCGGTCTCGGCGTCCGCGTCGGCGTAGGTGGCGAGAACCGGCCCGGCACCATATGACGCTGAACCGCCTCGGTATCTTCGTGCGTGATGAATTTATTCTGGCGGAGACAGCCCGGTGGCTCTGGGCCGCGAGTGGGGAAGGCACCGGACATGCCGAGTCCGGATCTCCTGCGGGCCGGCGGCGTCCACGTCGGATACGACGGCCAGGCCGTGCTTGAGGACGTGAACCTGGCACTGGGGCCGGGCCGTTGCCTGGCCCTGGCGGGCGCCAACGGATCCGGGAAATCGACGCTGTTGCGTGTCTGTGTCGGCCGGCAGCAACCGGACCGGGGTGACGTGCGCTTCGCCGACGCCCCGCCGCGTGAAGTGGACGTGGCCTTCCGCCGCGACGTCGCGCTACTGCTCGACGGGGCCGACTGCTTCCCGGATCTGACGGTCGCCGAACATGTGCGCATGGTCGCCACTGCCCACGGCCTCGGCGCGGACGCAGGTCCGGCAGCGGCCCAGGTCCTGGCGGAACTAGGGCTGGCGGAGCAGCTCGATGCCTTCCCCGGCACCTTGTCGGCGGGACAGCGACAGATGCTCATGCTGGCCTCGGTCCTGGTACGACCTGCACGTCTGATCGTCGTGGACGAGCCCGAACAGCGGCTGGACGTACGGGCCCGGCGCAGGCTTGCGGCCGCGCTGGGGGCCGCGAAGGAGAGGGGCACAGCCATCCTGCTGGCCTCCCACGACCGCGGGGTCGTGGACGCGGTCGCCGACCAGGTACTGCTGCTCGATCGGGGCCGCACAGCCGCTCTCGGAACGCCCGCCGAGGTGACCGCCCAGTCGGCGGCGTGGCCATGGCGGTGACCGCACGCAGCGCAGGCGGTCTGCACAACGCCGCCGATCCGGCGGCCGCCACGGCCGAGGCGATCGCAGGAATGACGGCGGCCCGGCGCGAGCGTGGCTCGGGAAGGCTGCGCTTCGACGACGTATGGACCTGGGCGTGTGCTGCCATCGCGATCGCCGTCATGCTCGCCGGCCTGATACAGACGGCACCGGTCGTAGGACACTCCCTCGGCTGGTCCGGCGGCGCGACGGCCCGTGCCGTGCAAGTCGGCGCCAACCTGCTGCTGTGGGCCGGGGAACTGGCGGTGTGCACAAGGCTCGGGCCGGTACTGCTCGCCGCCTCCGAGATCACCTGGCTGCTACCGCTGCCTGGTGACCGCGGACGACTCCTGCGGCCCCGCTTGACGCGCGCCGTGGCCGCTGCCTCACTCGCGGGACTGCTCATCGGCACCCTCATGGCTGCCCTTGCGCTCCTGCTCGAAGGACAACCGAGGCTCACCGTGCTCCCCGTGGCCCTCAGCGCGCATGTGGCACTGGCCTGTCTGGCCGTGGCCGTGGGAGCACTGGCAGAGGCCCGCCCTGCCCTGGCCCCACGGGCCCGGGCCCTGGGCATCTGTCTCGCCGTGGCCGGCGGCGCGGTCGTCACCGCGGGCCCGTCCGTGCCCGCGCTGACGGCGACGGCCGCGTTCTGCGGACCGTGGGGCTGGTCGGGGTGGGCGACGGTGGCGGCATCCCATAGCGACGCGACCACCTGGGCGACGGCGCTCGGTGTGCTCGTGGTCTGTACGGCCGCCGCACTGCGGGCGGCCTTCGAAGTGGCGGGGAGCATCCCTACCACCGAACTGCTGAGCCGGGGCGGGACGAGCCGGCAGGCCGCGCAAGGTGCGGCCCTGCTGGACCTGCGCGCACTGACGCTGGTGATGCAGTCGGCCGCACGTGCCGGACGGCGGCGCCCACGGCTGCGTCTGCCGCTGCCTCGATCGCGCTGGGCGGTGGGGCCGTGGCGGGACGCCATCGTCTTCCTGCGCCACCCCGGCCGCTCGGCCGCGGCCCTCGCAGTGCTGGCCGCCGGCGTCGCCCAGCTCCAGCTGGTCACCCACTGGATGAGAGACACCCCGCACGGCCCGGTCGGGCCGCTGGCGGCCACTGCGCTGGGCCTGTTCCTGGTCGTGCCCCCCTATCTGGCCGCAGTCGCCCTGGCCGAACCGGCCTATCAGGACACCGACCGGCCGCGGCGGACGCTGGTGCTGCCCGTCTCTCCCGCCGCCCTGGCCGTCGGTCACCTGGTGATACCCGGCCTGCTGCTCTGGGCGGCGGCGGCCGCCGCCCGGTCGGCCGCTCTCCTGCCGGGCACCCCCACCGGAACGCTCACCGCCTATGCGGTGACGCTGCTCGTCGCGGGGCCGGCGCTTGTGGCAACAGCGCTGGTCGGAGCCTACCGGGGCGCGCCCCGGTACGACCTCCTGGCGCTCTCGCTCGACTGGTACGCCGCCCTGCCGTTCCTGCTGTGGCGACTGGCCCCCGCCCTGGCCGCAGGGTTCGTGACCGCCCCCTGGCTCTGGCACAGCGTGGCCGGACCGTCCGCCGGTCCGGATGCCTCCGCCGTACTGTGGCTCGCCGCCCGGTCGGCTGTGGTGATCGCCTGGGCGGTCCGCCGGATCACCCGTCAGGCACGCGACCTGCACACGTGAGGAGGCCGCCGGCCTCGCGTCGGCCGTTCTGCAACCGGGAGACGGTCACACCGGAGTTGGGAAGCGATCTTCGAAGCGGTCAGACGTGACTGGCCAGGCGAACTCGTGAACATCCCTTGGCTCCTCCTCACCACACTCGGACTGGCCGGCGTGCCGCACGGCCGGCGACGACGGCGCCCCTCTGGGCCACTGGCACCTGGAACAAGATGGCTGCGTGCCTCCAGGACGGGAGGCTTCACGCTTGACCGGGCACAGGACGTCCGAGTCTCATGTCCCATTCCACGGTTCGAGAGTGAGGCATGAACAGGTGACACCGTCGAACGATCGTTTCCGTGAGCTGCGCCGGCTGCTGCGCTCTTATCAAGTGACCGGCTACGTCTTCGATGACACGGAGGACCGCAGCGGAGCTGCGCTCAGTGCCTACCTCAGGCAAGCCGCACTCGATCCCGCGCGTGCAGCCGAGGCGGCAGCGGAAATCGACGATCTCCTAGAGACCGGCCTGTTCAATGACGAGATCGCGGATGACGTCGATCTCTTGCCTCACATCCGCCCTCCCCGCGGGGGGACGGTGGAGGGATGCCTTGCCGTTATCGGCGGGCACCTCCGGCGGTTCCTTGCAGAGCCGGTTTCACCCTCTCAGTTGCCTCCTCAGACCGCATGGGAATGGAGAGAGCGATTTCCTGAACTCTCGCACCTGATGGCAGCGTACTTCCATCAAGATTTCTCGCTGGAGTACTCCTCGCACGGAGAGGCTCTGGACGACTATGTTTCAGGCGCTGAGGAGAGTGACCTCTGGCAGGTGGCGGGCGAGATTGAGGATTTCCTGATCCTCAATGAATCGGATCAACTGCTCAATAAGTCGGCGGCTACGCTGGGGCTCAGTATTCTCCCGCCGCAGGGTGTGCGGCTGCGTCAATGGCTGACGGATGTGCGGGGGATCGTGCTCCACCGATCCCAGGGATGAGTAGCGGGTAGTGGGCAGGGCTTGGTGCTCGACGTTTTCGTCGATCACCAGGCCTTGTGGGGTGATTCGGCCGTGGGCCGTGCGGCTGCTACGGGCCCAGGTAGGACATGAGCAGGTCCGGGCCTGTTTTGCGCAGATGGGGGAAGACGAGCACTGCCGCGATGGCCGCGGGGATCAGGGACCACGGGGACTCCACTCCGATCTTCGCCCCGTACCAGGTGCCGGCCCAGCCGACCGCACCGATCACCAGCAGGGCGCACACCAGGTGGAGGGTCTCTCGGAGCGCTGCTCGGTCCGCCACCGGCTCCAAGTCCTTGAGATCTTCCTCCGGAAGCAGGGCGCCGAGCCGGCCGGAGGCGTAGTTGTCCGTCACGCTGAGAAGCAGTCGTGCCAGTTCCTTCGCGCCTTCGACCGGATCCGTGTCCAGGCGGAGCTCTGCCTGTCGAAGCGCGGCCACGACCAGGCGCGCATGGAGCCTGAGTTGCTTTCTGCGGGGTGAGGAGCGCGGTGCCGAACCGAACCGGCTCGGGCCGCGCAGGAGGGACCGTTCTGATCTGCGAAGAGTCCTCGACACCGCGTCCACATGCGCAATGCGTGAAGCCGGCGGGGCGGTCACCAGTGCGGCACAGCTCCGTATCGCACGGATGGCGAAGGTCAGCGGGGCGAACTGCCGCAGGCAGCGCAGGTTGCCACGGGCGAAGTAGGTGACCCAGACCCTCCATGCGAAGGGGGCCGTGTACAGGGCTACGAAGGCATAGGGCCCCCAGAGTGGCCACTCGCCAGGTTGGAGCTGACTGATGAAGAACACCATCAGGCCGACCAGGGTCGTAGTGGCGGTGAAATACACGATGACGCCGACCTGATTGGCGCTCACCGCCGCGAAGACGCGCCTTCTGATGACAGCGCGCACGGCCGGGGGCACGGCAGGCGTCGAGGTGACGCTCTGCAGGTCCTGGGACAGGGTGGCGGTCAACGTGGCAATGCGCTGGTGAAGGCGCGGCCAGTTGACTCGGGCCGTTCCCCGCAGCATCCACCACTCGAATCGTCCGCGTTTTAAGACCACTTGGCCCCCAGCCCGCCTCGCCGTGCGACTTCCTCAGCGTGACACCTCCCCCGCCCTGCGGGCGGTGGCGTTGCCGACCTGTGACAGCTTCGGCACGGCAGCCGCGCGGCTGGGGCCGCCCCGCGCCTGCTCCTTGATCTGCCGCAGCTCCGCCGGCCGGTCAGCGGCTGCCGACCGCCGCAGGCAGGCCGGCCAGTTCCGCCAAGACCTCGGCCGGGAGGGTGACCGCGCCGGCCGCGACGTTCTCCTCAAGGTACTTCGGGGTCTTGGTGCCGGGCAGCGCCAGCACCCCGGGGCCCTGGGCCAGCACCCAGGCGATGGCCAGCTGGGGCACGGTGATCCCCAGGCGGGCCGCGATCCTGCCGGTGGTCTCGGTGATCGCCTGGTTGGCGGCGATGGCGTCCGGCTGGAACCGGGGGATCCCGCGGCGGGCGTCGACGCGCGGCAGGTCCTCGACCGTGGTGATCCGGCCGGAGAGGAAGCCGCGGCCCAGCGGGGCGAAGGCGATGAAGGTGATGCCCTGTTCCGCGCAGTACGGGACGACGCCCCCGGTGGCGTCCGGGCTCCACAGGGAGAGCTCGGACTGGACCGAGGTGACGGGGTGGATCGCGTGGGCGCGGGAGATCTCGTCGACGGAGGCCTCGGAGAGGCCGATGGCCTTGGTCAGGCCGGCCTCGACGAGTTCGGTCATGGCGCCCCAGCTCTCCTCCACGGGGACGGCCGGGTCGACGCGGTGGAGCTGGTACAGGTCCACATGGTCGGTCCCGAGCCGCAGCAGGCTCGCCTCGCACGCGGCGCGCAGGTGCTCCGGGCGGCCGTTGCGGTGGGTGCGGCGGGCTCCGTCGACGATCAGACCGCCCTTGGTGGCGAGCACGACCTCGCCGCGGCGGTCGCGCAGCGCCTTCCCGACGAGCCGCTCGTTCGTGAACGGGCCGTACTGGTCGGCGGTGTCGAAGAAGCGGACTCCCATGTCGATGGCCTGGTGGATGACCCGCACCGACCTCGCGTCGTCCCATCCCTCCTGGTCATAGCCCCAGGACATGCCCATGCAGCCCAGTCCCACCCGACCCACGGAAGGCCCTTCGGTTCCCAAGTTGATGGTGTGCACAGGGGCCTCCAAGGGGCTTGTTGCCAGTGGTGGATGCTGATTCACATCGGATCGGAAGTTATCTCAGATGTCTGAGACTAGTGTGAGTTCTACCATGCGTTGCATCCGATGTGACCTGTGGCGATGCCCTCAGTAGGTCAACAGGGCGTGTCGTTCACATGGTTGATCAAATCCCTTGACGGTGGGGTCGTTGGCGCATAGCGTCCTGCTTCGTGTCAGAGCTCTGACATTCATTCGAGGTCGAAGGTTCATCTCCTCGACCTCATCCCTCGCACCATCGTTCTCCCACCGGAGGTGGCCATGCGCGCCGCACGTTTCGCCGAATTCGGCGACCACAATGTCCTGACCGTCGTCCACGACGCTCCCGAGCCCGAGGCGGCCCCCGGCCGCGTGGTCATCCAGGTCAGCCACGCGGGTGTGAACTTCGCCGAAGTGATGTTCCGCCGCGGCCAGTTCCCCGTCGGCCTGCCGCACGTGCCCGGCCTGGAGGCCGTCGGCACCGTCCGCTCCGTGGGCGAGGGCGTGACCGGCCTGCGTCCCGGCCAGCGGGTCGCCGCGCTCACCCTCGACGGCGGCGGCAACGCCGAGTTCGTCTCGGCCCGCGCCGACCTGACCGTACCGCTGGAGGATGAGCTCGCCGAGCTGCCGTCCGCCCTGGCGGCGGCCGCCCTGTGCAACGGCGCGACCGCCTGGGGCGTCGTGCACGCCGCCGGCCGCGTCGAGCGGGGCGACACCGTGCTCGTCCTGGCCGCGGCCGGCGGCGTGGGCACCGCGGCGGCCCAGCTCGCCCGGGCGGCCGGCGCCGCCCGCGTCATCGGCGCGACCAGCTCGCCGGAAAAGGCGGCGCAGGCCCTGGAGTTCGGCTACGACGCGGTCGTCACGTACGACCGGCTGGAGGAGGAGGTCCGGCGGCTGACCGACGGCGCCGGGGTCGACGTCGTCCTCGACTCCATCGGCGGCGACATCCGCGGCACGGCCAACGGGCTGCTCGCGACGCTCGGCCGGCACGTCATCTTCGGCGACGCGGCCGCCCAGGACACCTCCTACCAGGCCAACCACGTCTGGTTCACCGGCACCGCCCTGGTGGGCTACAACCTCGGCGGCCTGGCCAACAGCCGCCCCGGGGTCCTCGGCGACCACCTGCGCAGCGCCCTGCGCGCGGTGGCCGACGGCTCGGTCCGCATCGAGGTCACCGAGCTGCCGCTGGCGGACGTGGCCAAGGCCCACGAGCTGCTGGAGTCGCGCGCCTCCGTCGGCAAGTACGTCGTAGCCGTCGACGGCCGGTGACGTGACGTGCTCGTCCTCGGATTTCCGGCCGGCTCCTTCGGTACGAACTGCTACGTGCTGGCGGCGGGCCCCGACGGCCCGTGCGTCGTCGTGGACCCGGGGCAGGACGCGACCGCCTCGGTACGCTCAGCCCTGGGGCAGCGCGGCCTCCAGCTGGAGGCGGTCCTGCTGACCCACGGGCACATGGACCACACCTGGTCCGTGGCGCCGCTGTGCGAGGAGCTCGGCGCGCCCGCGTACATCCACCCCTTGGACCGGGAGATGCTGGTCCAACCCGAGGCGGGGCTGCCCGCGGACTTCCCGGCGGCCGCGCTGCGGGGCTTCCCGCGCTCGGAGCCCGAGCTGGTGCGGTCACAGCACTAGGTCCGGCCTGTCGGCGATGGGGACTCCGGCCTTCCCGGCGCGGCCCCGGCCCTTGCCGGGCCGGGGCCGGACCCCTGGATCTCCGCCGGAAGGTTACGGGGTTTCCTCTTCTGTCAGAGCGGTGATGCACCGTTCCAGAAGGTCCCGCAACTGCTTCTGCTCATCGGCCGACAAGGCATTGGAAAGCTTTGCTTCCACCTTGCGGGCGACGGTGTCGGCTTTCTTGACAAGAGCACGTCCGGCCGGCGTCAACTTGGTGACGAGCACCTTCTGATGAAGGTCGGAAGTCTGTCGCTCGATCAAGCGCTTCGATTCGAGATTGGCCAGCACCGTGGCCATGCTCTGAGGCGTTACGAGGCAGACGCGCGCCAGTTGTGCACCAGACATGCCCGGCGAATAGGAGAGCGCCATCAGCGCCGCATACTGCGGAACTGTCAGGCCGAGATCGCGGAGCGCTCTGCTCTTCTCGCCGATCAAAGCCTGTTCGGCACGCTTGATGACGTGTCCTACCCGAGCAGCCACTTCCTGTTCGAATTCGGCCACTCTGGACGACCGGCTCATGCCGCTCCTTTGATTTACAGAGACGGGTTATCCCCCGCTGAGGCGTATGTAAATGTGCCTAGCCAAGCCTCATGACAACGCTACCATGCATCTTATAGAAGGCAATATCCTGTTCAGTGACAGGGTTCTGTTAAATGCAAGTGAGAGCCCTCATGCACACAAGGGCCCCGTAGGATGCCGCAATGACCTCCATGCCCGTCGAGGAGCGCATCGGCTCCCACATCAAGCGCGCCGAACAGGCGCTCCTCGCGGCCAAGAACGATGCCGTGAAGCAGGCCGCAGTAACGGTTCCGCAGTACACCGCACTGCTCTGGCTCTCCGAGAAGCCCGGCATCTCCGCGGCCGGACTCGCCCGCCTGTGCGGGGTGACGCCGCCGACCATGAACACCGTGCTGAAGAACCTCCAGGAGCGCGGGCTCATCCGGCGGACCCCGCACGAGCTGCACGGCAACGTGCTGGAGACCCGGCTCACGGACGAGGGACGCGCCGTGATGGAGCTGGCGGACCAGGGGGCCGTGGCCGTGGAGCGTTCGCTCGCGCAGGAGTTCACGGGGGAGGAGCGGGAGCTGCTCATCCGGTTGCTCGTCCGGTGCGCGCAGCGGCTCGACGCGCGGATGTGAGCCCGGAGCTGAGGGCCGGTGGGGCCGGCGCCGTGCTGGCGCTGCTGCTGATGACGCCCGCGGCGAGTGCCTTCTCGGCGCACGGACGTTCCGGCCCGGCGCCAAGGTGACGCCCACGGCCGTGGTGCGGGGGTACGGCCAGCCCCTGACCTCGCCCGGCTTCACCGGCCGGCCCGTCATGCGCGGGGCCAAGGCGACCGTGACGGCGACGGCGACGACCCGCTGCGCTGCCGCGCCAGGGCTGTACGAGGTCCGCCGGGTGGGCAGCGACGAGGCCTGGGCCCGCTACCGGGTGGCCCCGATCGATGACGTGGACCGCACCTCCTGTCAGGACGGAGCGGCGGGATCGGCCGCGGGGCGGGCGCCCTGGCTCGTCGGCGGCGTGGCAGCCGTACTGGGTGCCGCCGGCCCGGGGGCCTGCGTTCTGGCCCGCCGCCGCGGCTCGCCCCGGTGACACCCGGGTCGTCGCGCGTGCGCGTCCGAGGCGCCTTCGGCGTCCGCGCCCCCGACCGGCCGCCCATCGGGCCCCTCGTACGGCCCTTGGATAGGATTGCCGGATGACCACACCCGCCCGCCTCAGCTCCGCCGTGCTGCGGCTCGACCGGCCGGTCGGGGCGCAGCGGCTGCCCGCTCGCGGCGAGGCGCTGGTGCGGTTCGTGGACGCCGGGACGCAGGCCCCTTTCGCGGAACGCCTCGCCCCCGACGTGCTCGACGCGGCCGAGCGCCGGCGGGCCGACCGGTTCGCGCGCCCCCAGGACCGCGGCTCCTATCTCGTCGCGCACGTCGCGCTGAGGCTGCTGCTGGGCGCCCTGCTCGACACCGCGCCGCGCGATCTGGTGATGACCCGCGACGCCTGCCCCGAGTGCGGCGGCCCGGACGGGCGGCCGGCCCTCGTGGGCGGCCGTGCCCAATTCTCCCTGTCGCACAGCCGCGATGCGGTCTTCGTGGCCTGCGCGTCCACGCCGGTCGGGGTGGACGTGGAGGCCCTGCCGGCGCCGCGGGTGGTGGCGCAGAGCGAGGACTTCTTCCACCCCGACGAGACCGCCGAACTCGCCGCGCTCCCCGAGGCCGGCCGCCCTGCGGCGTTCGCCCGCCTGTGGACCCGCAAGGAGGCTCATCTCAAGGGCACCGGAGCGGGACTGGGGCACGGCGGCCACCGGACCTACCTGGGGACGGGCCCGGCCGCCGATTCCGTCCGCCCGCACTGGTCCCTCAGCGACCTGCCGGCCCCCGAGGGCTACGCCGCCGCCCTCGCGCTGCGCGCCCCCTCCGCGCATTGGCGCTGAGGCTCGGAACCAGAACTCATGTACTGAGTGTCCGTCACCACCCACTCTCTGATAGTTGTTTCAGCGGGGTACGGGCGCAGGCCCGTAGCGGTGCCTCTGCGGCGCCGCAGGGAGGACGCACATGAGCACCACCACTCGGGGCGAGGACCTCGCCGTCGAGCAGCGGGCCGTCGACCACGCGTACGACTGCTACATCGCGCGCCTGGCCGAGATGAGCGGAACGTCGGCGGCCACGGCCTCCGCGAGCGGCAAGGACGGGATCGCCAACCGGATCGAGGCGGAGGCGCGCGCCGCCTCGTACGGCGGACTCGGTGACGAGGCCTTGGTGTTCGCCCGGGTCGACGCGCCGGAGCAGCCCGGCACGGCACCCCGCCCCTGGTACGTCGGACGGCGGGTCGTGTGGGACGCCTCGAACGAGCCGGTGGTCCTGCAGTGGACCAGCCCCCTGGCCAGGAAGTGGCTGGACGCCCGGCCCGAGAGCCCCGGTGAAGTGACGCTGCGGCGCCAACTGCGCTGCGTCCAGCGGATCGTGGAGGGCTATTTCGACGACATCGCCCCGCCGGCCGCCGCCGCCCGGGCACCGGAACCCGAGAGCGCTCCCGTACCCGCGACCGCCCCCGTACCCGCGACCGCTCCCGCTCCCGTACCCGCGACCGTGCCGGAGCCCCGGCCGTCGTCCCCGGCCACCCCTGGCGACATCGTCCGCCGCCAGCGCCGCAAGACGCTCCAGCCGGACGACTTCCTGCTGCGCGAGCTCCAGCGGTCGCGCAGCGGCCGCATGCGCGACATCGTCGAGACGATCCGCCGCGACCAGATGGAGCTGGTCACCGGTTCTCCGTCCGACATCCTCGTCGTGCAGGGAGGCCCGGGCACCGGCAAGTCCGCGGTCGGTCTGCACCGCGTGACCTGGCTCGTCAACAACGACCACTTCAAGGCCCAGGACATCCTGGTGATCGGCCCCCACCAGCGGTTCCTGGAGTACGTCGGCCAGGTCCTGCCCACGCTCGGCACCCGGGACGTCAACGCCGTCCAGCTGAACCGCCTGTGGGACGGCGAGATACTCGGCGCCGACTCCCCGCAGGCGCGACGCGTGAAGTCCGACGAGCGCATGGCGGCCGTCCTGCGCCGCCGCGTGGAGAACGACTACCGCCCCGAAGCCCTCGACGACCTCGTCGTCGCGCCCTCCTTCGAAGGCGACGAGCCCGCGATCGTCGTCCCCGCCGGCAGTACGACGCTGCGCGTACCACGGTCCGAGGTCCTCGCCCTCCTCGACCAGGCGCACGAGGGCGACAGCCCCTACCGGGAGCGCCGCGACCGGTTCCGGGGCCTGCTCGTCGACCGTCTCCTGCAAGAGCTCTCCGACATCGCACCCCGGCGCGGGCAGGCCGGTACGATCCGCCGCGACCTGGAGCGCAACCGCCGGGTAGAGCGCCTCATCGAACGCGTCTGGCCGTCCCCGGGCGCCAGGGAGGCCCTGCGCACCCTCTACGACTCGCCCGACGTCCTGCACGCCTGCGCCGACGGGATTCTCGCCGAGGGGGAGCAGGCGGCCCTGCTCAGGCCCCGGGCCGCCAGCGCCGACGCCGATCCCTGGACCCTCGACGACCACGTGTGCCTCGAAGAGCTCCGGGTCCTCATCAGCGGGGAGACCCCGAGCCGCTACGGGCACATCGTCGCCGACGAGGCACAGGACCTCACGCCCATGCAGGCCCGTGCCCTGCGGCGGCGCTGCGCCGTGGGTGGCTCCATGACCGTCCTGGGCGACCTCGCGCAGGCGACGGGGCCGCACATCCCGGCGAGCTGGGACCTGCTCGGCACGGTCCTCTCCGACCACGGCGACTGGCGGGTGGCCGAGCTCAACACCAGCTATCGCGTGCCCGCCGAGATCATGGAGTTCGTCGCCCCCCTCGCCCGGGAGATCGCACCGGACCTGCCCTACCCGCAGGCCGTGCGCGAGGCGGGCGAGGACGCCGTACGGACGGTGGAGACCGAGCCGTGGAAGCTCCTGGACGACACCGTCGCGCACGTGACGCGCCTCGTGGGCACCAGCGACGGGAACACCCTCCGTTCCGTGGCCGTCATCGTCCCCGACGACTCGGACTGGCTCGACGCGATCAGCCGCCGGATCGACGGGGGCGGGGACATCGGCGACCGGCACCGCGCCGCCGTGTCCGTCCTGGCCGCCGCCCAGGCCAAGGGCATGGAGTACGACCACGTCCTGGTCATCGAGCCCGCCACCATCGCCGACCGCGGTCCCGCGGGCCTGCGACAGCTGTACGTGGCCCTGACCCGCAGCACCCAGAGCCTGACCGTCCTGCACACCTCCCCGCTGCCGGACGTGCTCACGAGCCCCGGGACCGGCTCCGGAGCGCCGGCCGCCGAGGCCACGGTCGAGGCGGAGACGGAGGCACAGGTGGAGGCACAGGTGGAGGCGGAGGCGGCGGCCGCGACCCGGCTTCCCCGGATCGGGGCCGACGTACGGGTCGAGGTCGTGGACCAGGCCCCCGGCGGCCGCTACAAGGTCAAGGCCCTCACCCCCGGCTTCGACCGTCCCCTGGTCCTCACCGTCCGGCACGGATCCGTTCCCCCGCGACGTGGCGACAAGCTGGACTGCTGGGTGTTCGCCAACGAGACGAACCAGACGGTCCTCACCTCCGACCAGCGGGGCCGGTCGTCCGTCTCGCCGAGGATGGCGGGCCGCTACCTCGCGGCGCTGGACGTGCTCCGCGAGCTGACCGAGAACGTTGGGGACGTCCCCGACGCCCGCGGCAGGCTCTCCGAGCTGCAGGGGATGGCCAACCGCGTCCTTCGCAGGGACCAGGCCGACTGGGTCGATGTGCTGCACCTGTTCGGCTCTCCCGACAGGGACAGGCTGGGCGTTCTGCGCGACCTCGCCGCGAGCGCCAACCGCGCGCTCAAGGAAGGCACCCTGGACACCGGCCGGCTCCGGGAACACCTGACGGCCTCGGGCTGGACGGACACCCTGGCCGAGGCGCGCCGGGCGCTCCAGGACCGCTTCACCGCCGACCCGGACCCAGACCCGGTACCGGACCCGGACCCGGCCCCCGACGACGAGACCACCGAAGCCGCCGCCTCCCCCGCCCCCGCCCCACCGCAGCCCGAGCAGAAGGACGTAGAGCAGATGATCCTCGCGGAAGACGTGGAAGACACGGCTGCGCCGGCTTCGGCCACCAAGGAAGGCTTCCTGCGCGCGCTGGAGGCGTCGGCCCAAGCCGACCGGACGTGCAAGAAGCACGAGGCGGTCCGCCACGCCCTGAAGTCGGACCTCCTCTGGGCCGACCTCCAGCCGACCGATTCGCCGGTCGTCGACGTCAGCTGCGTCACCGGGCAAGGACTCTTCCTCTACGAGGCGTTGGGCGCCGGCCGCTCGGCGTACGCGGACCTCCGCTCGGGCGCCACCCGCCTGCTGGAGATCAACCACACCCTGCCCACGCGGGCCGACGGCCTCTATCTGGTCCTCTCCGAACCCCCGGCCGAGGACTGGTCCGCGGACACCGTCCGCGATGTCTTCGGAGTCCACGTCATCTGGCGAAGCCCCGAAGGATGGGGCGGCAAGGACACGGACACCGCGCTGGGACAGCACCCGCAGAGCTGACGAGGAGCTGACCGGACCGTGCCCACCGGCTACGACCTGCTCACCGTCGACGCCCTCGCCCCCGAGACCATGGCCGCCGCGCTGGCCCGGTGCTTCGGGGTGGGGGGGGGGGGGGGGGGGGGGGGGGGGGGGGGGAGAAAAAAAAAAAAAAAAAAAAAAAAAAAAAAAAAAAAAAACACCCCCACCCCCCCCCGCCCCCGCCCCCACACCGCGAGCACACACCCAATACCCCACCCCCCCCCCAACCACAAC
>NZ_JBVIAH010000010.1:220173-243749 GCF_055574035.1 Streptomyces sp. NPDC030021 | reverse complement strand
CTTTCTTTTTTTTTTTTTTTTTTTTCTCTCCCCCCCCCCCCCCCCCCCCCCCCCCCCCCCCCCCCCCCCCCCCCCGACCCCGAACTGCGGAACTGGGCCGCCCCCGTCCTGTGCACGTACGAAGAGCTCTCCGGCGACCTGGCCCGGTCGCTGGACCTCTACGCCCAGGACCAGGTCGCCGATCGGCCACCGGAGGCCGAGGTCGCCGCACGGCTCGCGCGGGCCGCCGGGACGACCGTCCTGTTCCCCGCCGAGGAGGCCTGTCCGAGCGCCTACTGGGCGGCGACCCCGGAGGGCTTCCTCACGCGGGTCCGGCTCGAACTGTCCGACGACGAGCCTCCCCTGTACACGGTCGGCAGCGCGGAGGCGCCGGTCCCGCAGCTGCCCCGCGCGGTCGTGGAGAGGTTCGCCGAGATCGTCCGCGAGCAGCGGCCGCCGTCCCCGGTGGCCGAGGCCTTCATGGCGTCGGCGGCGCCGCTGTGGCCCGACGAGGGCCCCCACCCGTCCCTGAAGGGCAACCTGACCGTGTGGGAGCGGGTCGTCGTGCAGCTGGAATCCGGCTGGGCGCCCTCGGGCTGGTATCCGGCCGACCTCTACCGGGAACGCCTCGAAGCCCGTGACGAGCTCGCCCGCATCGGTGCCCGACTGCCGTCCCAGGTACGCCGGCTGCTCGACGACGCGGTGGCGGGACTGGACGTACGGTTCGTCCGGGCGACGGAGGAGGACCCGTCGGGGAGTCTCGCCGAGGAGCTGACGGGCCGGTCCCCGGGACGGGACGGCCTCGGCCGGTGGTGGTACCGCCGGCCGGATCCCGTGCCCTGGGAGCAGGCCTGATCGACAAGACACCCCCTACAGCTCGGCGACGGCCTCCAGGGGGCTCAGGGACGACGCGTGGCGGGCCGGGAGGGCGGCCGCCACCGCGCCCGTGGCGAGGGAGATCAGGCAGATGAGCAGCAGCGTGCCCCAGGGAAGGGCGAGGGAGTAGTCCTTCAGCGCGCCGTTGGCCAGGGCGCCGACCGTCCAGGCCCCGAACAGGCCGGACACCAGGCCCAGCAGGGTGCCGAAGGCGGACACGGCCAGGGATTCGAGGCGGATCGTCCGGCGGATGCCGGCGCGGTCCATGCCGATGGCGCGCAGGACGCCGATCTCGCGGGTGCGGTCCGACACCGCCATGGCCAGGGTGTTCATGATGCCGAGGGCGGCGATCACACCGCCGACGGCGAGCAGGCCGTACGTCAGGGCCAGCAGGGTGCTCAGGGAACCGGAGGCCTCCTGGACGAGTTCCTGCCGGTCCTGGACCTGGAGCAGCGGGTTGTTGCCCGTGGCGGTACGCAGCCGGTCCTTCGTGGCGCCGCCGCCGTCGGCGCCGCCGTCCGCGCGGACGAGGACGCGCTGGACGGAGCCCGGGTCGGGGCTGCTGCGCTGGACCTCGGTGCGGGCGCCCAGGGCGTCCTGGGCGGTGGGGTTGTCCTCGTAGACGCCGACGACCGTGTACGGGGTGCGGTCCTGGCCGGGGCCGCCGATCCGGGCGTCGATCCGGTCGCCGGTGCGCACCCCGTTCGCGCGGGCGAGGGTGCTGGAGAGGGCGATGCGGCCCGGTCCGAGGTCCTTCAGGGAGCCGTTGACGAAGTCCAGCTTCATGACGGACAGGGCGGCGGCCGGGTCGACCCCGGAGATCTGGCGGACGCCACCGCCGATGAAGAGGGTGGAGTCGGTGACAGCGGTCGCCGTCCGCACACCGGGGGTGGCGGTCACCCGCTGCACGGCGGCCGGGTCGATGCCGGCCGACGAGGTGTGGGTGCTGATCACGTAGTCGGCGGCGAGACCGGCCGCGGCCTGGCGGTCGAGGGCCTGCCCGGTGGAGTGGCCGATGACGGCGAGCCCGGCGACCAGGGCCGTGCTGACCATCAGGGCGGAGGCGGTGGCGGCGGTACGCCGCGGGTCGCGCAGCGCGTTGCGGTGGGCGAGGTGGCCGGTGATTCCGAGGCGGCCGGTCAGCCGTCCGCTCAGCCGGAGCACGGGGACGGCGAGCAGCGGCGCCAGCACGATCACGGCGATGACGAGGAGGGCGCAGCCGGACATGGCGCTCCGCAGGTTCTCCTCGGAGGCGTCCTTCGCCCCGGCGAGCGACAGCAGCAGTCCGGCGCCGAGGGCGAGCAGGAGGGCACCGGCCGCGCCGCGGACCCGGGACGCGGTGGCGGTGGGCGGCTGTTCGGCCGCGCGCATGGCCTCGACCGGTGCGATCCGCGCGGCCTTGCGGGACGGCAGCCATGCGGCGAGCACGGTGACGCCCACCCCGACGGCGAGCGCGGCCGCCACGGGGAGCGGGCCGATCACCAGGGGGCCGCGGGGCAGCGGCTCACCGGCGGTGCTCAGGATCTCCGGCAGTACGGAGGCGATCCCGAGGCCCAGCAGGAAACCGAGGGCCGAGGCGGCGAGGCCGAGGAGGACGGCCTCCCAGAGGAGGGAGCGCACGACCTGGCGGCGCGTGGCACCGATCGCGCGCAGCAGGGCGATCTCACGGGTGCGCCGGGCGACGAGCATGGTGAAGGTGTTGACGATCAGGAACGACCCGATGAAGAGGGCGACTCCGGCGAAGACCAGCGACAGCTTCTCGTTGCCGCGGGTGAGCGTGTCGACGAGGACGGCCTGCTGGGCGGCCTGGGCGGCGCCGGTGGTGGCCTCGGCCCGGTCGGCGGGGAGCAGGGCGGAGACCCGGCGGGCGAGTTCGGCCGCGTCGGTGCCCGGTACGGCGGACAGGTCGATCGAGGTGTAGCGGCCCGGGGAGGCGAACAGCTGCTGTGCGGTGGCCTTGTCGAACAGGACGAGGGTGCCGCCGGCCGTCACCCGGGTGTCCCGGGTGGTGACGATGCCGACGAGGCGCTTCGTCATGACCGGGCCGTCCGTGGCCAGGGTGATCTCCTGGCCGATACGGAACCGGCCGGCGGCCGCGGTGCCGCTGTCCACGGCGATCTCCTCGCCGTCGCGGGGGGCGCGGCCCCCGGTCAGCGGGTGGCGGTCGTCCTTGCCGTCGGCGCCGGGGACGTAGGCGGCCGCCCGGTGCGCCCAGATCCTGCCGGTGCGCAGCGGGGTGCCGTCCGAGGAGTTCAGGGTGGCCAGCCCGTCCGCGGACGGGCGTACAGCGGCGACGCCGGGCAGCCCCGCCAGCTTGCGGGCGAGCCCGTCGTCGAGCACGGTGGCGTGCTCGTCCCCGGCGGACTCGGTGGATCCGGCCGCGCCAGGCGCGCCGGGCGGGGGGTCCTTCGGGGTCACGGTGACCGCGATGTCGGCGTAGTCCTTCGACACGGCGGCCCGGTGGGCCGCCGTGGAGGAGTCCGCGAAGACGAGGGTCCCGGAGACGAAGGCGACGCCGAGGGTGACGGCGAGCACCGTCATCAGCAGCCGGGCCTTGTGCGCCAGGACGTTGCGCAGGGCTGTTTTCAGCATGGGTGAGTGGCTTCCGGGGCGGGGACGGGAGAGGGGCGCGGGCGAGGGAGGGTCAGCTATTGCGTGCGCGGGTGTCGAACTGCTTCATCCGGTCCAGCACCCGGTCCGGGGTGGGGCGCACCATCTCGTCGACCAGCCGGCCGTCGGAGAGGAAGACGACGCGGTCGGCGAAGCCGGCGGCGACCGGGTCGTGGGTCACCATCACCACGGTCTGGCCCAGCTCGCGCACGGAGTCGCGCAGGAAGCCGAGGACCTCGGCCCCCGAGCGGGAGTCGAGGTTGCCGGTGGGCTCGTCGCCGAAGACGATCGCGGGCCGGGTGACCAGGGCCCGGGCCACCGCGACGCGCTGCTGCTGCCCGCCGGAGAGCTGCCCGGGCCGGTGGTCCAGCCGCTGGGCGAGGCCGACCATGGACACCACGCGGTCCAGCCACTGCCGGTCGGGGCGGCGTCCGGCGATGGACAGCGGCAGGGTGATGTTCTCCAGCGCGGTCAGGGTGGGCAGCAGGTTGAACGCCTGGAAGATGAAGCCGATCCGGTCCCGGCGCAGCTCGGTGAGCTGCCGGTCCCCCAGTGTGCCCAGCTCGGTGGTGCCGATGCGGACGGAGCCGGAGCTGACGGAGTCGAGGCCCGCCGCGCAGTGCATGAGGGTGGATTTGCCGCAGCCGGAGGGGCCCATGATCGCGGTGAACTCGGCCTCCCGGAAGGAGACGCTGACGCGGTCCAGGGCCACCACGCGGGTGTCGCCGCTGCCGTAGACCTTCGACAGGTCAGTGGTGGAAGCCGCGACACCGGGCATCGGGCGGGGGGTGAACGGGTCGGCGGTCACGGGGACTCCACTTCGGGTGCGTTGCGAAAGGGCTGCATGCCGAAGGGTGTCGGGGGGACGTATCAGGGCCGGGGCCGCCGTGTATCGGCTTCCGCGCCGTTGCGCAGCAGTTGTGCGGGGGCGGCCGGGGGAGGGCCGGGGCGGCCGGTCGGTCAGCGAGGGAGGTGGAGGGTGGCGACCGCGCCGCCGTCCGGGGCGTTGTCCAGGCGCAGTTCGGCGCCGAGCACCCGGGCCTGGCCCAGGGCGATGGTCAGGCCGAGGCCGTGCCCCGCGCCCCGCTCCGTGGCGCCCGTACGGAACCGGCGCGGGCCGTCGAGCAGCAGGTCGGCGGGGAAGCCGGGGCCGTGGTCGCGGACGACGACGGTCCGGCCCTCGACGGTGACCCGTACCGGGGTCCGGCCGTGCCGGTGCGCGTTGACGACGAGGTTGCCGACGATCCGCTCCAGGCGGCGCGGGTCGGTCTCCACCGTCTCCACCGTCTCCGCGGTCGGTGCGTGCGCGGCGTCGGGCGCCTCGGTGACGCCGACCTCCGTGTCGAGACCGGTACGGGCCACTGCCTCGGCGACCACCGCGGCGAGCGGGACCCGGGCGCGTACCGGCGCCTCCGCGCCCGCGTCCAGCCGGGAGATCTCCAGCAGGTCCTCGACCAGGCCGCGCAGGTCCCGTACGCGGGCCCGGAGCAGGTCCTCCGTCTCGCCTGGCGGCAGCAGGCCGGTGGCGGCCAGCAGACCGCCGACGGGGGTGCGCAGCTCGTGGGCCACGTCCGCCGTGAACTGCCGCTCGATGCGCAGCCGTCGGCCGAGGCTGTCGGCCATGAGGTCGACGGTGGCGGCGATGTCGGTCACCTCGTCGCGGCCCCGGGCGTGGCCCAGGGCGGGGCCGGTGCGGGCGTCGAGGTCCCCGGCGGAGATCCGGGCCGCGGTCTCGGCGACCCGGCGAAGCCGGCGGGCGACCAGCCCGGCCCCGTAGACCGCCAGGGGCAGCGCCGCCGCGAGCGAGAGCAGCGAGGCCACCGCCATGCTCGCGTCGAGGCGGCGCAGGTCGTGGAGTTGCGAGCTCATGTTGATCCGCACGGCCAGCACCGGGCTGCCCGCGCCGCCGACCCGCTGGGCGCCCCAGACACTCGGCCCGAGGTTCCCCTCGACGCGCCCGTCGTAGGCCACACGGCGGTCGCCGTCGGCCGGATGGCGCAGGGCGGTGGGCAGTTCGGCCGGATCGAGCTCGGCGCCACCCGCCAGCGTTCCGGTGCGCCGGTAGACGTCCATGGCGGAGTACACCGTGTTGGTGGCTTCCATCTCGGCCCGGCTGCGGATGTCCATCGCGGTCCACACGTGGACGAGGACGCCCACCGCCAAGGCGACCAGGCAGGCCGTGGCCGCCGCCAGCGCGGCGATCTTCCAGCGCAGGGGCACGCGGGCCGGCCACCACGGCCGGCGCGGGGGGTTCACCGGCCTCAGCGCCTGAGCTTGTAGCCGAAGCCGCGGACCGTCTCGATCCGCTCCCGGCCCAGCTTCTTGCGCAGCCGCTGCACGGCCAGGTCCACCACGCGGCTGTCGCCGTCCCAGCCGTACTCCCAGACGTTGCGCAGCAGGGTGTGCCGTTCCAGCACGATGCCGGGGTGGGCGGCGAACTCCAGCAGCAGCTTCAGCTCGGTGGGGGTGAGCGCCACGGGCCTTCCGGAGAGGCACACCTCCATCCCGCCGGTGTCGATGGTCAGGTCCCCGAAGGCCAGTACGCCGTCCTCCCGGCCGGCGGCGGGCTCGCCGCCCGGGGCGGGCGCGTAGGCCGCCCTTCGCAGCAGTGAGCGGATGCGTGCCACCAGGACGTACGTGTCCACGGGCTTGACCACGTAGTCGTCGGCCCCGGCCTCCAGACCGGCGACGACATCGAGGCCGTCGCCGCGGGCGGACATCATCAGCACCGGCACCAGGCTGGTCTCGCGGACCCGGCGGCACAGCCCGATCCCGTCGAGGCCGGGCAGCATCACGTCCAGGATCAGCAGGTCGAAGCCGTCGTCGTCGCGGAAGGACTCCAGCCCGGTCAGTCCGTCGGCCGCGGCGGTGACCCGGTAGCCGTAGCGTTCGAGGGCGACGGTGAAGGACCGGCGCATCAGCTCGTCGTCCTCGACCAGCAGCACGCGGACCGGAGGCGGAGATTCCGATTCCGGGGCGGGTGAGGGCACGGGCGGGACTCCTGTTCGTACGGGCCGGGCGAAGCGCCGCTCCGGCGTGACACCACACGCCGCCGGCGACCCGGAAGGAACGATACGGGAGGCACCGGGCGCGGCGGCCGCCGTCGGGGCCGGGTGCGCGATCCGATCGGCGGCCGAGCGCTCACCGATACACGGCAGATACAAAAGGCCGGGGCCAAAAGGCCGGGTCCCAAAGGCCGGGTCCGAAAGGCCGGGGGCCGAAAGGCCGGGGCGGACACCAGGTGGGAAGGGCGCGGTTCCGGAGCCTGTCCGAACCACGGGCGCCACTGGCGGGAAACGGCCTGTTCGAAGGGATGGGCCTGGCCGGGCGCTGCATAGTCTGATCATCGGTCGATCAGGATCCGCATCCGGGTCCACGGAGCGAGGAGAAACACTGATGGTCGGGTCGCGCGTCCTTTCCTTCGGGCACTATCAGCCGCCGAAAGTCTTGACCAATGCCGATCTTGAGCAGATGGTCGACACCGACGACGAGTGGATCCGGAGCCGGGTCGGGATCAGGACGCGCCGGGTGGCGGCCGAGGACGAGTCCGTTTCGGACATGGCCACGAAGGCCGCCGAGCACGCACTGGCCAACGCCGGACTCACCGGTGCGGACATCGACTTCGTCATCGTGGCCACCTGCACGGCGCTCGACCGCTCGCCCAACATGGCGGCCCGGGTGGCAGCCGCGGTCGGGGCACAGGCTCCCGCCGCCATCGACGTGAACACGGCCTGCTCCGGATTCCCGCACGCCATGGCACTGGCAGACCAGAGCATACGGACGGGTTCCGCCACGAAGGCCCTGGTCATAGGCGTGGAGAAGCTCACCGACTTCGTCGACTGGACCGACCGCACCACGTGCGTGCTCGTCGGCGACGGTGCGGGCGCGGCCGTCGTCGTGGCCTCCGAGGAACCGGGGATCGGCCCGGTCGTGTGGGGTTCGGTACCCGAGATGAGCCAGGCCGTACGCATCGAGGCGCCGTCCAACACCTTCGCCCAGGAAGGGCAGTCGGTCTACCGCTGGGCCACCACGAAGCTCCCGGAGGTCGCCCTCCAGGTCTGCGAGCGGGCCGACGTGAAGCCCGAGGAGCTGGGCGGGGTCGTCCTGCACCAGGCCAACCTGCGGATCATCGAGCCCCTGGCGCGCAAGATCGGTGCGGTCAACGCCGTCATCGCCAAGGACGTCGTCGAGTCGGGCAACACCTCGGCCGCGAGCATCCCGCTGGCGCTGTCCAAGCTCATCGAGCGGGGTGAGATCGAGAAGGGATCGCCCGTGCTGCTCTTCGCTTTCGGCGGGGGCCTGTCCTACGCCGGCCAGATCGTCAACTGCCCGTGACCGGGGCCGGTGGACCGACCGCGATGACATCCCCGCGCGTGCCGTGGTGGCCGCTGCTGCGGCTGCGGGAGGCGGTGACCGCGCCCCGGGCGCGGCTGCTGGTGTTCCCGCATTCCGGGTCCGGCCCCAACACCCTGTTCCCCTTGATCGAGCCGCTGCCCGACCACGTGGAAGTGCTCGGGCTCTCGCTGCCCGGACGGGAGCGCCGGTTCGGCGAGCCGCCCGGCTGCCGGCTCGACCAGGTCCTGGACTCCGTCTCCGACGAGGTGCTCGGCCGTGACCCGCTGCCCACGGTGGTCTTCGGGCACAGCCTGGGCGCGCTCCTGGCCACCCGCGCCGCGCGGCTGCTCGGCCCGCACTGCCGGGCGGCGGTCGTCAGCGGGCAGGCCCCCGGCCGGACCCCGCGCCGGGCTCACGCCACCACCACCGACGAGGACGCGGTCCGGCTGCTGCGGGACGGCGGGGGCACCCCGGAGTGGGTGCTGAACGATCCGGACATGCTGGCGCACGTGACGCGCGTACTGCGGGCGGACATCGAACTCGGCCGGGAGGCCGCGGCCGGGTTCGAGGACGTACGGCTCGACGTGCCCCTGCACGCGCTGGGCGGCACGGCGGACCCGCTGGTCCCGCACGAGCCGCTGGACGGCTGGGCCGCCCACACGACCGGAGCGTGCGAGGTGTTCCGGTTCGAGGGCGACCACTTCTTCCTGCTGGCCGACGAGCACCGCCCCACGGTCGTGGACGTGCTGCGCCGGGCGCTCACGGAGGGCTGACCCGGACGCGTCGAAGGGCCGGAGCCACGTGGCGCGTGACTCCGGCCCGGGGGCCGTCCCCGGCCCGCGGGACGTCACGGCCGGATGACGCGGACCTGGTAGCTGCCGTTGCGCAGTTCACCCACCACCGACACGCTGATGCCCGCCTTCTCGTCGGTGAAGGTCTCGCCCGGCCGGAACGGCGCGTCCGAGAGCTCCGCGTGCACATTGGGCCGCCGGGTGCAGCCGCCGCTCGTGCCCGCGCTGTCCGACACGGTGATCGGGCCGTGCCCGGTGTCCACGTCGGAGTCCACCTTGTAGATGAGGACGCCCGGTTTGCAGACGGCCTCGTCGTTCCCGGCCCGGGTCCGCACCTCCACCGCGTACCCGGTGCTCTCCGACAGCGGGACGAAGGCCAGCTTGGTGCCGCCCCGTATCCCCAGCGGGGACAGGGTGTGGTCGCTGGTGCCCGACTTGGCCGCGCAGCTGATCTGCGTACTGTCCAGCCAGCCCAGCTTCCACTTGTGCCAGCCCATCAGGTCGTTGTTGGCACCCCAGTCCTCGCTCATGATGTCCCAGTGCCCGACCGTGTTCCCGCCGTCCGAGGTGTAGAGGTCGGGCAGCCCGAAGACGTGCCCGTTCTCGTGCGGCAGCACCCGGTAGCCGGTCTCCTGGTAGGTGCCGGAGCCGTCGTCCTGCCGGCTGTAGACGAAGGACGTGTTGGCCAGCGGCACCCCGTCGGCGACCGGAGCCTCGCCGTTGCCCGAGAAGGTCACCGACAGGACGGTGTCCAGGGCGGACGGCCCGGCGTTCGGCGTGACCAGGATGTTGATCAGGTCGTACCGGGTGAAGTCCACCTCGGGGTCGGCGGCCTTCGCTATGTGCTCGACGAGCTGCCGGTAGCCCGGCTCGTACGCGGACCCGCGCTCGATCCCGTACGCCGCGAAGGGCATCGGCATCCGCAGCCAGCCCTTTATCGGGGCCTCGGCCCGGTAGACCAGCCGGCCGTAGGAACTGGTGCGGAACCATTCGGCCGTCTGGGGGAAGAACTCCGCCATCCGGTCCGCCGCCGTGCCCTCGCCCTTGGCGTCAGGGAAGTCGATCATCAGGTTCAGGGCCCGGATCTCGCCGGTCGAGCGTGAGTACCCGGGTGGGGTCGGCATGCCCTCGGACATCTGCACACCCATGGTGCCCGCGATCCGGCAGGGCGCGAGAGCCGATTCGACGGTCGCGGCCACCGCTCCGGCCGCCGAGTTGCCGCGGCTGGATATGCCCGTGCTGGCGGTCGTCGTGACGCCGAGGGCCAGCGCGGTCAGCCCGATGTACGCGCTGGTGCGGCGTGGTCTGCGTATCCGGTGGCGGGTCTGCGACATGGAGATCGCCTTCGGGTCCGCGGCAGCCGGCCCTGCCCGGTCTGCGCTCTGTTCGATCACCCTCCGCCGGGCGCGGCGCGCCCGCGCGTCGGGAGAGGCCGAACGTGGACACGCCCGTGACTCAGGTCACACGGAGGAGTGAAATAACCGGGGACCCGATCCCCGTTTGTACGGGAGTCCCGCTAAGCGGGGAGCGGCTCCCCGTTTGGGCGGGGCGGTCGCGCAGTCCGCACCGTGAGTCCGTGAATCCGCGCCAGGGAGGCCCCGGAATGAAGAGCTCCACCAGCATCGCCCCGGCGGCCCGGCCCACCCCGGACGCGGACCCGGCGCAGGTGCAGCCGCAGGTGTCCGCGCCCGGCGTCCCGCGTCCGCGCGCCGACGCCGTCCGCAACCGCGAGCGGATCCTGGCGGCGGCCCGCGAGGCCTTCGTGGAATCCGGCTCCGCGACCCCCTTCGACGAGGTCGCCCGCCGGGCCGGCATCGGCAATGCCACGCTCTACCGGCACTTCCCCGACCGTCCCACCCTCGTCCACCACGTCGTTCTCTTCACGATGGGCCGGGTGACGGCCTCGGCCGAGGCCTCCCTCGCCGAGGAGCCCGACGCCTTCGCCGCCCTGTGCCGGTTCACGCACGCTGCCGCGGACGAGCGGATCGGCGCCCTGTGCCCGATGCTCGCCGACGGCTTCGACGGTGAACACCCCGAACTCCTCGCGGCACGCACCGCGCTGGAGGAGGCCGTCGTCACCCTGCTGACCGCGGGCCAGGATGCCGGACTGGTCCGCACGGACATCGGCGTCGGCGACCTGATGGTCGCCCTGTCCCAGCTCAGCCGCCCCCTCCCCGGCACCGCGTGCCTCGACACCGACCGCTTCGCCCACCGCCATCTCCAGCTCTTCCTCGACGGGTTGCGCGCCCCGGCCCGCTCCGAACTCCCGGGTTCGGCAACGACCTTGGCCGACCTGCGGCAGAAAACCATGTGACGCGACAAAGCTAAAGAAATATCCTTTTTCAGTCATTCCGCACAGTGAAGTGGGTACCCCCATGTCCAAAACAGCCGCGAGCCTCGCGCCGGCTGCCGATCCCAGCCGCTGGAAGGCACTCGTCTTCATAGCCCTGGCCCAGCTGATGGTCGTGCTCGACGCGACCATCGTGAACATCGCCCTCCCCTCGGCCCAGACCGACCTCGGCATCTCGGACGGCAACCGCCAGTGGGTCATCACCGCGTACGCGCTGGCCTTCGGCGGACTGCTCCTCTTCGGCGGCCGCATCGCCGACAAGTGGGGCCGTAAGAACGCCTTCGTCGTCGGCCTCATCGGCTTCGCCCTGGCCTCCGCGCTCGGCGGCGCCGCGAACGGCGAGGCCATGATGCTCGGCGCCCGCGCCCTCCAGGGTGCCTTCGGCGCGCTGCTCGCCCCGGCGGCCCTGTCGCTGCTCGCCGTCATGTTCACCGACGCCAAGGAGCGGGCCAAGGCCTTCGGCATCTACGGAGCCATCGCGGGCGGCGGCGGCGCCGTCGGCCTGATCCTCGGCGGCTTCCTCACCGAGTACCTCAACTGGCGCTGGACCTTCTTCGTCAACATCCCCTTCGCGATCGTCGCGGCCGTGGGTGCCTGGCTGGTCATCCGTGAGTCCGCCGGCTCCCGTAACCGCGCACCGCTCGACATCCCGGGCGTGGTCCTGTCCACCACCGGTCTCGTCGCCCTCGTGTACGGCTTCACCCGCGCCGAGTCCGCCGGCTGGTCGGACGTCCTGACGGTCGTCATGTTCGTCGCCTCGGCGGTGCTGCTGGCCGCCTTCGTCCTCGTCGAGTCCAAGGTGAAGTCCCCGCTGCTGCCGCTGCGCGTCCTGCTGGAGCGCAACCGCGGCGGTGTCTACCTCTCGCTCGGCCTCGCCGTCATCTCGATGTTTGGCCTGTTCCTCTTCCTCACCTACTACCTGCAGGTCGTGAAGGGCTTCTCGCCCGTCAAGACCGGCTTCGCCTTCCTGCCGATGATCGCGGGCATGATCGCGGGCTCCACCCAGATCGGCGCCCGCCTCATGACCCGGGTCCCGCCGCGCCTGCTGATGGGCCCCGGCTTCCTGGTCGCCAGCCTCGGCATGCTGCTGCTGACCCAGCTGGAGGTCGGGTCCTCGTACCCGGCGCTGATCCTGCCGGCGCAGGTGCTGCTCGGCCTCGGCATGGGTACGGCGTTCATGCCGGCGATGTCCCTGGCCACGCACGGGGTGGACCCGGCCGACGCCGGTGTCGCCTCCGCCATGGTCAACACCTCGCAGCAGGTCGGCGGCGCCATCGGCACCGCGCTGCTGAACACCATCGCCGCGTCGGCGACCACCGCCTACCTGACCGACCACGCGGCCGAGGCCGCCGCGGGCGGCCCGGCCGGGCAGCTGATCCAGGCGCAGGCCATGGTCGAGGGCTACGCGTCCGCCATCTGGTGGGCGGTCGGCATCCTGGTCGCCAGCTCGGTCATCGCGCTGACGCTGATCAACACCGGCCGTCCGGGCGCCGGCGGCCCGGTGGCCTCCGGTTCCGGCGACGACGCCGAGCTCAAGGTGCCGGTGCTCGCCCACTGATCAGGGCCGAGGGTCCCGCGGAATGACTGACGACCCCGTCTCGTTCAAATTTGAACGAGACGGGGTTAGTCTGTTTACGTACGCGTTTCAACCAATGAGGAGCGCCCCCGTGACCCGCATACCGGCCCTGTACCTGAGCCACGGCGCACCCCCGCTGGCCGACGACCCCCTCTGGCCGGACGAGCTGGCCGCCTGGTCCGCCGGCCTGCCGCGCCCCCGGGCGATCCTGATGGTCTCCGCCCACTGGGAGGAGGCCCCGCTCGCCCTCGGCGCCACCGAGCGCGTCCCTCTCGTGTACGACTTCTGGGGCTTCCCGGAGCACTACTACCAGGTGCGCTACGACGCCCCCGGCGCCCCGGAGCTGGCCGCCTCGGTCCGCAAGCTGCTGCACGCCCCCGGCACCCCGGTCCAGGACATCCCCGACCGCGGCCTGGACCACGGGGCGTACGTCCCCCTGGTGGAGATGTACCCGGAGGCCGACATCCCGGTCCTCCAGATCTCCCTGCCCACGCTGGACCCGGCCGGGCTGATGGACATCGGCCGCAAGCTGGCCCCGCTGCGCGACGAGGGCGTGCTGATCGTGGGCAGCGGCTTCTTCACGCACAACCTGGCGGCGCTGCGCCATACGGGCCCGGGCGTCCCCGCCTGGTCGGCGGAGTTCGACGCGTGGGGCCGCGAGGCCCTGGCCGCGTCCGACGTGGACGCCCTGCTGGACTTCGAGCACAAATCCCCGGCGGGCCGCCTGGCCCACCCCCGCACGGAACACTTCGCCCCGCTCTTCGTCACCCTCGGCGCGGCCGAATCCGACCTGACCGCCGCCCGCACCCCGGTGGACGGCTTCTGGATGGGCCTCTCGAAGCGCTCCCTCCAGTTCGGCTAGGACCCGCGCAATGCGCCGGTGACTGCTTCGGTGATCACGAACCCCTTGGCCGGTCCTGGCCCCTCACCCGGACGGGTGGTGGCCCAGGCGCTTCTCGTACCAGCGGACGTCCCAGTACCGGCCGAACTTCCAGCCCGCCTCCGTGAACTCTCCGATCCGGCGGAAGCCGAAGCGCTCGTGGAGGCGCACCGAGGCCTCGTTGGGCAGGGCGATCCCGGCGAAGACGCGGTGTACGGGCTCCTCGGCCAGGGCCGCGAAGAGCGCCTCGTAGAGGAGGGTGCCGACGCCCCGGCCGACCGCGTGCGGGGCGAGGTAGACGCTCACCTCCACCGATGTCGCGTAGGCCGGTTTGGGGCGGAATGCGCTGCTCGTGGCGTATCCGGCCATTCGATCGCCCGTCCAGGCAACCAGAAGCCGGTGCGGCCCGTCTTCAGGGTGGGAGTGCAGCCAAGGGCGGCGCTGTTCCGGAGTGAAAACGGCCGTGTCGAATGTGACGGCAGTCTCACGGACGTAGTGGTTGTAGAGGTCCGTGAGAGGCATTAGATCGGCCTCCGTTCCGGGCCTGACCTGCACCTCTTCGAGATCTTGTGACATCAGCTCCCCCTCTGGTGGCGGGGCAGGATACTGCAAGATCTCGAAAAACAGGGAGCCGCGTGGGAATTCTGTCCCGATTCCAGTCGTTGTTTCCTTCGGAAGCGGGCACTCGGGAGAGTGTCCGTGACGCACCGGACCGGTTGGCAGCCGTCCCGGCGGCGTCCACCAGCCGCACCGCGACCGAACACTTCGCAAGGGAGCACGCATGGCAACCCGCGCCGTCGCCCGTCGTCAGTCCACGAGCAGCGCTCGCGCTGTGGGCGGGGAGATCGCAGACCGTGACCTGGTCGGCATGTACCTGGACGAGATCGCGCGCACCCCGCTGCTCGACGCCGCCAAGGAAGTGGAGCTCTCCCAGATCATCGAGGCGGGCGTCTACGCCCAGCAGATCCTCGACGGCGCGATCGAACGCGACGGGGACACCCCGGCCCGCGAGGAGCTGGAGGCGCTGGCCGCCGAGGGCGAACGGGCCAAGGAAGTCTTCATCCGCTCGAACCTCCGCCTCGTCGTGGCCGTGGCCCGGCGCTATCCCCGCAGCGGCCTGCCCCTCCTCGACCTGATCCAGGAGGGCAACGCGGGCCTGGTCCGCGCGGTCGAGAAGTTCGACTACGCCAAGGGCTTCAAGTTCTCCACGTACGCCACGTGGTGGATCCGGCAGGCGATCACCCGGTCCATCGCGGACCAGTCCCGCACCATCCGCCTCCCCGTCCACCTGGTCGAGGAGCTCGGCCGGATCCGCCGCATCCAGCGTGAATTCAACCGCGAGAACGGCCGCGACCCGGAGCACGCCGAGATCGCCGCCGAGCTGGACTCGACGGAGAAGCGCGTGGGCGATGTACTGGACTGGGCGCGCGACCCGGTCAGCCTCAACATGGGGGTCGACGACGACGGCGACACCCAGTTCGGTGACCTCCTGGAGGACACCTCGGCGATCTCGCCCGAGCAGTCCGTGCTCTCCCTGCTGCGCAGCGAGGAGCTGGAGGACCTGCTGGGCAAGCTCGACCAGCGCACGGCGTCGATCATCAAGATGCGGTACGGCATCGAGGACGGCCGCGAGCGGACCCTGACGGAGGTCGGCAAGCAGCACGGCCTGACCCGTGAGCGGATCCGCCAGATCGAGAAGCACGCGCTGCTGGAGCTGAAGCGGATGGCGCGCGACACCGGCTTCGACGCGGTGGCCTAGAGCGGACCGCTGCCAAGCCCCCCATACGAGCCCCGGTGCCTATCCCCCCCAGGCGCCGGGGCTCTCTCCTGCCCCGCACCATCCAGCCCCGCAGGCGTTTCACAACCCAGCCCCTCCGGCGTTTGAGGAGCGGGGGTCCGGGGGCGGAGCCCCCGGGGGCCGGGGCGTAGCCCCGGCTACGGCGCCGCAGCCGCGGCCAGCCGCGCGGCTAGCGCACCGGCCGCATCCCGAAGCGCCGCCGGCTCCCGCACCGTGAACGGCAGGCCCGTCAGGGCGAGCCGCGTCACCGTCCACTCCGGCGCGTCCGCGCTCTCGAAGCGCACCGAGGTCCCCGTCCCGTCACCCGGCAGGGCCGCCGCCCGCAGCCAGGCCGGCAGCTCCGCCGGGCCGGCCGCGAAGTCGACCTCCACCCGGTACGGCTGCTTCTCCCCGCCCCGCAGCCCCCGCCGGACGAACTCCTCCGCCTCCATCGGCAGGTCCCGCCGCGCGAACCGGGCCCCCGTCGCGAAGGGCTCCTCCACCCGGTCCACCCGGAAGGTCCGCCAGTCCTCCCGCTCCAGGTCGTAGGCGACCAGGTACCACCGGCTCCCGGTGCTCACCAGCCGGTACGGCTCCACCAGCCGCCGCGTCTCGGCCCCGTTCCCCGCCCGGTACGCGAACCGCAGCCGCTCCGGCCCCGCCACCGCCGCCGCCATCGTGGTCAGCGTCCGCGGGTCCACGCTCGCCCCGTCTCCCCGGGACAGCGCGATCGTGGCCGACTGGAGCGCGCTCACCCGGTGCCGCAGCCGTGAGGGCAGGACCTGCTCCAGCTTTGCCAGGGCCCGTACGGAGGCCTCCTCGACCCCCTCGATCGCATGCCCGGCCCCGGCCCGCAGCCCCACCGCGATCGCCACGGCCTCCTCGTCGTCCAGGAGCAGCGGGGGCATCGCCGCCCCCGCCACCAGCCGGTATCCGCCCTCGGCGCCCAGGGTGGCCTCCACCGGGTAGCCGAGGTCCCGCAGCCGCTCGATGTCGCGCCGGATGGTCCGCGGGCTCACCCGCAGCCGCTGGGCCAGCTCGCTCCCGGGCCATTCCCGCGGGGTCTGGAGGAGGGACAGCAGGGAGAGCAGTCGTGCGGGTGTGTCGGTCATGAATCAAGGCTGCCAGCGAAATAGGACACGAACTGACCTAGACGCCGTCTAAGTTTCTCCTCATGAGCACCGAGACGTCCAAGACATCGCCCGAAAGAGAGAACGGGCCCGTACAAGAAGAGCGGAACGACGCAGCCCACGACGCACCCAGCTCGCCCGCCGACCGCCGCCGCTGGCTGGCGCTCGCCATCGTGATGACCGCGGCCTTCATGGACCTGGTCGACGTCACGATCGTCAACATAGCCATCCGCACCATGCGGGAGGACTTCGGCGCCTCCACCAGCGCGATCCAGTGGATCACCGCGGGCTATGCCCTCGCCTTCGCCGCCGGCCTGATCACCGGCGGCCGTCTCGGTGACATCTACGGCCGCAAGCGCGTCTTCCTCATCGGCATCGCCGGGTTCACCGCGGCCTCGCTGCTCTGCGGCATCGCCGCCAACCCGGACGTGCTCGTCGCGGCCCGCCTGCTGCAGGGCGCTATGGCCGCCCTGATGGTGCCGCAGGTCCTGGCGATCATCCACGTCACCTTCCCGCCGCAGGAGCGCGGCAAGGTCTTCGGCATGTTCGGCGCGATCGTGGGCCTCGCCGCCGTCTCGGGTCCGCTGCTCGGCGCGCTGCTCATCGAGTGGGACCTCTTCGGTCTCGGATGGCGCCCGATCTTCCTGATCAACCTGCCCGTGGGCATCATGGGCGTGATCCTGGGCCGCAAGTTCATCGCCGAGTCCAAGGCCCCCAAGGCGCTGCGCCTGGACCTGGCCGGCGTCGTCCTCGCCACCCTCGCCCTGGTCCTGCTGATCTTCCCGCTGACCCACGGCCACGAGAACGACTGGCCGCTGTGGGGCTTCGTCTGCATGGGCGCGGCGCCCTTCGTCTTCGCCGCCTTCATCGCGTACGAGAAGTACAAGATCAAGAAGGATGGCTCCCCGCTCGTCGAGCTCTCCCTCTTCAAGGTCAAGAGCTTCGCCGGCGGTATCGCCGTCCAGCTGACCTTCGGCATCGCCACCGGCATCTTCTTCCTGGTCTGGACGATGTACATGCAGATGGGCCTCGGCTGGAGCGTGCTGCGCGCGGGTCTCACCGGCATCCCGTTCTCCATCGCGGTCTCGGTCGCGGCCGGTCTCTCGGTCGAGAAGCTCGTCCCCCGCTTCGGCCGCAAGGTGCTCCAGGCCGGCGCGCTGGTCATGGCCGCCGGTCTGCTCCTCTACATCTGGGAGTCGCAGCACTACGGCATGGAGATCGCCTCCTGGCAGATGGCCGCCCCGCTGATCGTCATGGGCGTCGGCATGGGCCTGATCGTGGCCCCGCTGAACGACACCGTGCTCTCCGAGGTGCCGCGCGAGCACGCCGGATCCGCCTCGGGTCTGATCAACACCACCGGTCAGATGGGCAACGCGCTGGGCCTCGCCCTGACCTCCGTCGTCTTCTTCGGCCTGATCGACGACGACATGGTCTTCGGTCCGCCGTACGTGGAGGCCTTCCGCGGCGCGCTCTGGTGGGTCGTGGCCGTACTCGTCGTGATCTTCGCGGTGATGTTCGTGCTGCCGCGCCGGGCGCTCCCGATGGAGGAGCGCGAGGGTGCCGCCGAGCACGCCGGCCGCACCGTGGAGAAGGTCCCGGTCGCCTGAGCCGGCCCCCACGCACCATCGAACGGACATGCCCGCCCTCCCGGGCGGGCATGTCCGTTCTTTTCTGTTTCCCTCCGTAGGCCTGCATGCAGTGGTGCGAATCCCAACTCGCCCGGTCCGGCGCTCTCCCCGGAGGAATCCGCCCTCCTCCTGGTCTCGGCGGAGGGTACCTACCACGGCACGGCCCCGGCCCCGGACGTGCGCAGCAACGTGGGGGCGGGTGACGCCTCGCCGGCCGGTTTCCTGATCGCGGGCGGCACCGGCCCGGGCGCCCTTGCTTCGGCACCGGCCCACGGCGCGGCCGCCGTCCAGCTGCCGGGCAGTGCCATGCCGACCCCGGCGGACTTGCGCCCCGACCGGGTCCGCATCACCGAGGACCCGCCCCCGGACCTCCAGCTCGCCGACCCCGGCACGCCTTAGGGGGTGTCCTGCGGGGTGTCTTGCCGATCGGTCCGGATCACCGTACGCGGGCGCGCAGTTCCATCGCTCCGCGCGCGGCCGCCTCGCTCTCGTACACCTCGCACATGTGCCGCCCGTCGGGCGTCGCCGTGTGCTCGACCTCCCACAGGCTGACCTCGCTCCCGTCCAGCAGGACGAAGGCGTGCTCGTACAGGCTGAAACCGGCGCCCCGCCCGTCGGCGAGGCAGTGCCGCGCGCCGAACGCCTGCGTGATCTGGTGCGCGTACGCCGACCGCAGCAGCGTCGCCACCCGCTCGCCCGGCCGGTCGGCGTTCTCCGCGCGGCGCAGCACCCGCCGGGCGTGGTCGGCGGAGTCCTCCACCGCGTACTCCCGGTGCCGCCGCACCGGGGCCGGGGACGGGGCCGCGTACAGCGCGCTCAGCAGCGCCACGCCGCCCTCCGGCTCGTCCTCGCCCGGCACCAGCACCGGATCCGCTGACGCCCCGGCCGACGCCTCGCCGAACAGCCGGGTCACGGCCAGGCAGGTCTCCGCCTTGCTCGCGAAGACCTCGTGCCGGACGGCCCGGTCGCCCTCCAGCCGGTAGGCCAGCTCCCACAGCGAGACCGAACCACCGTCGGTCAGCAGATAGGTGTGCCGGTGGGTCTCCCGCCAGATGCCCGCCTCCGGGCTGTGGTGGGTGGTGTAGAGCGAAGAGCTGTGGGCGAGCGCCGTGCCGAGGCGCTCGACCAGCCTGTCCGGCAGGTCGAAGGAGTTGAGGGCGCGGCCGAGGAGTCGTTCGAGGTGCGCCTCGGTTGTCTCGTACGGATCGCTCAAGGTGGGTCTCCAGGCCGTCGCAGCTTGTCACTTCGCGGAAGCTCAACGTAACCCCTGGTTCTGACATCACGTCCGGGGTTCGGTAAAACGTCCGGGAAGCATCGGAGGTTCCCGCCACACCTTCAGGTCAACTTGCGTACGGGTGCGCACGGTTGGGCCCGATCTGAGGGGAAGCGCGGGACTATGGGTCACATGGCAACGAATACAGTGGGCCTCCCGCGTCAGCAGGTACGGCCCCGCAGCGGACACGAGGGCGAACACGGCGCCGCGCCGAGGGGGTTGGCCTGGCTGCTGGCCGTCACCGGGGCGGCCGGGCTGCTGGCCTCGTGGGTGATCACCCTCGACAAGTTCCTCCTGCTGGAGGACCCGGACTTCAAGCCCGCGTGCAGTCTCAACCCGGTCGTCTCCTGCGGCAGCGTGATGGCGAGCGAGCAGGCGGCGGCCTTCGGCTTCCCCAATCCGATGCTGGGGCTCGTCTCGTACGCCGTCGTGGTCTGCGTCGGCGTGGGCCTGCTGGCCGGCGCCCGCTACCGCGGCTGGTTCTGGCTCGGACTGAACGCCGGCACGCTCTTCGGCGTCGGCTTCTGCAGCTGGCTGATGGTCCAGTCGCTCTACGAGATCAACGCGCTCTGCCTGTGGTGCTGCCTGGCCTGGGTCGCGACCCTGCTGATGTTCTGGGCGGTCACCGCGCACAACGTCCGTACGCGCGCCCTGCCCGCCCCCGGCCCGCTGCGGGGTTTCTTCACCGAATTCGGCTGGGCCCCGCCCGCCCTGCACATCGGAGTGATCGGCATGCTGGTCCTCACCCGCTGGTGGGACTTCTGGACCGGCTGACCGCCGGGGGCGGAACGCGAAGAGGGCCCCGGCGGCTGGACGCCGCCGGGGCCCTCTTCATTCACTCCACAGGCTCAGCGGCCCGCGATCACCCGAAGGGCGGAGGAGCCGGAGATCAGCTGCCGTTCGAGAGGTTGCCCGACAGGACCGGGATGTTGTCCAGGATGTGCGAGAGCGGCTCGTCGCCCTTGGCCTGGGTGGAGTTCTCGGTGCACTGCTGGTTCTGCGGGTTGGACAGGACGTTGATGTCCTGGACGCCGATGTTGAGCGCGGCGAGGATCGACTGGGCGTTGACCTTCGCCGGCAGGCCGATGCAGGGCTTGTTGAGGGTGCCCTGGACCAGGCTGAGCTGCGGGCTCATGTCGCCGTGGGTCTTCTGGTTGCCGTAGATCTGCTGGGCACCGTTGCCGTTGACGGTGTTGACCCCGTTGTCGTTGCCGATGGCCATGGCCGGGGCCGCGGCTGCAGCGCCCGCGCCGATCGCAACGGCGGAGACCGCGGCGGCGGTCATGAACTTCTTGAACATCTTGTTCCTTCTGTCGCACGAGTGCCCGCTGATGGAGCGCCCTGGTCAACTGCCCGACCAGGGAGTTGGTTCCGCTGCTTCACTCAAACGGCCTGCGCGTGCCGAGGTTTTCCCCGGCCCGGGTGAGTGGCCTCCGGACGCCTGCGCGAAGCCCGTACGCAGCCAGCATCCGCCGGGGCTCCGGTTGCGCTCCGTGTGAGGTGTTCGCACGGTGGGTGAAGAAGCGGACCATTTGAGTCCACTTTCGTGTCCCCACCGCGAAGGAACATCCATGCACCGCACGAAGCCGTCCCGCGCCCGCCTCCTCGTCCCGTCGGCCCTCGCCGTCGTCATACTGTCCGGCGCGGCTGCCCCCGCGGGCGCCGCGGAGGGTGACGGCTCCGCGGCCCTCACCGGGCGCGTGGCCTCGGTGAAGCAGCAGGTCGAGAAGATCGAGCGGCGCGCGGCGGCCGCCGGTCCCATCGACGACCTTCTGGCGAGCCTCACCAAGACCCTTGAGGGGCTTCTCGCGACGGTCGGAGGTCTGCTGCCCGACGGGGTGAAGCTGCCGCCGATCGAGCTGCCGATGCTGCCGGACATCAAGCTCCCCGAGCTTCCCGACCTGTCCGGCCTCATCCCCGAGCTGCCGCCGGTGGGGCTCCCGCCGATCGACGGGGTGGTTTCCCCGGTGGACGCCCTGCCTGCGGTGCCGGCCGCCCCGGCCCTCCCGGCGATCCCCGCTCTCCCGGCGATGCCGGCCCTCCCGTAGGGCGGTGTCGGACACTGACTCCTCGGATGGTTACGACAATTGAGCCGAACAGGTCTCATCGTGCGCGTGACCGTGTCGTCTGGGAAGCTGGACCGTTTCGCTCGATGTGAGCCCCGGTTCGGGGCAGAACATCGAACAGAAGGTGCACTTCCCATGAACTCTGCCAAGAAGGCCGCCCTGGTCCTGGCCACCGCTGGTCTCGCTGCGGCCGGTGCCGCCGGCTCCGCCGCCGCCGACTCGTCGGCTGAGGGCGCGGCCGTGGGTTCCCCCGGCGTCCTGTCCGGCAACCTGCTCCAGGTGCCGGTGCACGTCCCGGTCAACGTCTGCGGCAACACCGTGAACATCGTCGGCCTGCTGAACCCCGCGTTCGGCAACGTCTGCCTCAACCACTGACGTCTGCCGAACAACCGACTGTGGGCGCCGCGGCCTTGCCGATGGCGCCCACAGTCGTGTCGGCGGGTGGTCAGCCGGGACGGTTCAGCCCTGGCCGCCGTTGAGCTTCACGCCGCCGAGCATGGGGGACGCCTGGGTGGCGCCGTTCGCGAGGCCGAGTACGGTGCCGGGCACGTCGTTGCGGACCTTGTTGACCCTCTGCGCGGTACCCACGACCTTGTTGACGGTGTCGCCCTGCTCGGCCAGTCCGTTGCCCACGGTCTGCGGCAGGGACTCGGAGACGGGCCCGACGGCGTTCAGCGTCTCGGTCACCCCGCCGGTCAGGCTCATGGGGGGCATCGCGGCCGCGGGCTCGGCGGCGAAGGCGGTGGCGGAGGCGCCGAGGGCGGCGACGGAGCCGACGACGACAGCGGCGACCTTCGTGAGCTTCATTATCGAAATCCTCTTCTTTCGTGGACAGAGGCGTCAGCGGCGACCGTCGCGCCGCTTTCGCCCTGGGTAACGATTCCCCATCGCTGCGGAAACGCGAACGCACGCGGTTAAGGGGCAGGGCATGGCAGCGGCCGGAGAATCCGACGAAGATTCTCCGGCCGATATTTATTCCGATTACCGGTATTGCCCGTCAGGAGACGCGCGACCGCCGGTACAGAATGGCGCCGCCCAGGATCAGGGCGCTGGCGAGGACCGCCGCGGCCGCGGGCTGACCCGCGCCGGTCTGGGCCAGCATGGGCCCGGTCATGTGCGCCGGAGCCGGAGCCGGAGCCGGAGCCGGAGCGGGGGCCGGAGCCGGCGGCTGTGCGGGCGCGGGGGCCGGGGCGGGTGTGGTCACCGGGGGGAGGGTGACCGGGGTGTCACCGCCGGGGGCGGCCGGCGGCTGGTCCGCGGGCGGTACGGCCTCGGGCGCGGGGGCCGGGGCCGGGTGCTCCACGGGCAGGCTGCCGTGCGGCGGCCCGGGTGCGGGCCCCTCCTCCACCACGGGAGCAGGTCCCGGCGCGGGGGCCGGCAGCGTGTGCGGCGCCTCCTCGGCCGGTGCCGGGACGGGCTCCGGGGCGGGGAGCGTGTGCGGCGCCTCCTCGGCCGGAGGCTGCGGCGCGGGGGGTGCCGGCGGAGCCTCCGGCACCGGCGCGGGCGCCTCCTGGACCGGTTCCGGGGTGGGCAGCGGGGCCGGGTGCTCCTCCACCGGTTCCGGCTTGGGGTGCGGCCGCTCGGGCGCGGGGGGAGCGTGGTGCGCCGGCGGGGGCGGCGGCGTCGACTCGGGGTGGTCGTCGCACTCCTCCTTGCCCTGCTGCTCACCCGGGCCGCCGTAGCCGCCCTCGTGGCGCGGCTCCTCCTGGCGCGGCTTCGCGTGCCGGGGTCCGTCCTGCCGGGGCTGCTCCAGCCGGGCCTGCTCCTGGTGGGGCTGCTCGTACCCGCCCGCGTGGCGCGGCGACCCGTGGCGCTGCTCCGGCACCGCGTGCCGGCCCTCGCGCTCGTCGAGGTAGCGCTCGAAGGCCTCGGCGTGCTCGGGGCTGAGGTAGCGCCCGTAGTCGTAGCCGTCGTCCGTGTGCGAGCCGGTGTCGGTGACGCACGTGTTCCCCATCGCAGGGTTGAGCGCCGCACCGCCGTCCACGCTGTTGCCGCACACGTTCGGTGCGAAGGTGATCGGTACCGAGACGCTGTTGCCGGCCAGCACGCCCGGCGAATGCGAGGCCTCGGCGCTCGCTCCGGTGTGCGCGTAGGCCGCGCCGGTCGCGATCGACAGCAGACTCGACGCGGCTGCCGCCGTGAGCATCCCCTTGCCCAGTACCTGTCGGCTCAGTACCTGTCGCATGGGTCCTTCCCTGTCTACCGGCGCCACGGCCGGTGTGGAATCGGAGGTGGGGGGGGGGGGGGGGGGGGTGGAGGAGACGAAGCCAAAAAAGAAGAAAGGGCACATTTGGGAGAAACAACG